>QZKJ01000031.1 GCA_003605035.1 Desulfurivibrio sp. | reverse complement strand
CCCAAGACCCCGGCTATGGCAGCAGGCGTAACGAAACATCGATGGACATTTTCTGAACTGCTGGCCTACCCAACTTTGTGTCAATGATATGGTGACATCGCCCCTGCTTTCTCCCTTTGAATAACTGTAAACTATCTTAATCCTAGTCAGCCATTTCCACGCACAACAATTAATTTCAAGTTTTCTTTTTACGGCGCGAAGCCGACGAAAAAACCCTTGTTGAACTGAACGAAGCAGGCATCGTAACCCCATCATTAATAAAGGAGTTTATCCAGATCTTTTCTTGTTAACAAAAAGGAGTAGCACTTTTATTGAGAAGTGACAAGCAGGAATAACTGCGAGTGATCTAGCCTGTTTTTATCCAGCTTTGTGGCTGTTTAAAAAGTATTTTGGGGGCCTACTTCAATTGAGATTTATCATGGCAAGGGAAATGCCTGACAATGGTGCAGCAAGTTAACACTATTCCTGAATTCAGCAGGAAGCGTTTGCAATATGACAGTCCTGAAAACGTGTCACAGGGCGGCAAGAAAGGTCAACCAGAGGGAGAGACACAAGTTGCGCGGGAGGCAAATAGAGACGTCCATAGAATTATAAATACCTTTGGCCCACGAAGAATAATTTGATAATTTAAAGGGCGTCCCCATCAACAGGTTTTCACTCACGAAACAAGTGGCGGCTTGCTTCGGAAAACAGAGGGGGTGTTTAGTCCCCATAGACTCCCACGTTTGAGAAGTTGTATGGAAGGGTATTCTTCCATCCATTGACAGTACGATAACCGTTAGCGTCGGTCTCCCCTTCGAACCCTTGTAACATATTATACACAGTGGTATAGCCCGCAGCTTCGAGAGCAACGGCGGCGGCGACAGAGCGTACGCCAGAACGACACATCATGATGATGGGTGTCGTTTTGTCTGGGAAAAGTTCCTCCATATCACTGACGAAACTCGGATTGATAACAAGCACGTCGCCCTTGCCGTACTTCATCCAAGATTCGTTCACAACTTTGCCTTCCAATGCGGCGCCGTCGCCGGCCTTATTCTTCCCTGGATGGCCAACCCAGACGAATTCTTCAAAGGTGCGAACATCTATGATGTAACCTTGCCCAGCTACCACCATGTTGTATGATTCTGTTGGGTTGATATCAGTATACGCACTGACATCTGTGGCTGCGAGCATTAAGCCAAGAACTGCTGTGGAAAAAAGATTTTTTTTCATCGTATTCCCCCATTCTTTTAATTTTTGTTTTTTGATTTTCTTGTTGATGTCAAGCGAACCGCCATCCGCTCACTTCAGGATCATTTCCAAGAATTACACCACGCTTGTAAATTTGTGTATTTCCGGGCTACACAGGCTTGCCGGAAATACACGAAACACCATAACCAACAACGCAAGTCATCCTGCCGATTTCACATTCATTATCATTCCTCCTTTTGTTAAATCATTTCCGCTCATTGTGAAACTCCCCCTTAAACGGAGGTCCGGCGCTGGTCATTTTTCTGTACGCTTCATGGCGTTTTCACAACCGGCTTCGGACGCTTCTCGGTATTCTGGTTCGGACGGTGGATCGTAGCCTGTGGTTCTTATCGTGCTGCCCACTATAATAAAAAAGCCGAGCTACCCTCATAAATCAGGCAACCCGGCTCGCATGAAGCTCCGTGGCTTTCCGTCCTCACCTTAGGGTGAGGTTGGCTTTATCTGTGTGCTATGCTAGCAAATCGCTATAACGAAATTTCATATTTGTAAATATGGCAAATTGACGCACTTATTAACTGTTAATATTGGCAACCTAATGCTTTGAAAGGAATCAGGAACTTTAGATGTTTCCTGATTTCCCATCATTTTTTATTCTTCGTCAATTGCGTCTGCGCTTTAGCCACTTCAACTAGTGTTTCAAGCCGGACTACTCTTTTGTCAACATCAACTACATGGGTCTGCAGGCGATCAATCTCGCTGTTCAACCGTTTTACTTCGTCAGTCAGTTTCAAGATATCGATCAATAAATCTTTCCAACTGGACATGTTAATCCCCTTCCAAACCCAATTGTGTGAGTGTTTTTCGTAACCGGATTCGTGTTTCTACCGTATCTGCCAAAGCCTCCTTTACCTTCGCAGAAACCAACTCCAGTAAATCGGATTCCTTCATGTCAGCGGGATCATCCGGGTTATATGCGTCAATCGCATCTCTCACCACCTGGGCGGCTGATCCTTTATGTTGCTTCGCCAGAAGTTCAAGCTTTCTCGCCTGTCCGGGGGTGATTAAAAACTGTTTTCGTACAAGATTTTCCGTCTGCATATAAAAACCCTCCTTTTTTCCATTATAGCACATACACAACCGCATACACAACTATAGTTTATTCCCAACTTTTCGGTTCAGAAATGACCATCGGCAATATTAACCGTTCCCGCAAGACCGCAACTTTATATTACTTCCTGACCGCCTTGAACGGCGTCAGACCCACCCCCCCCTCGACGATGCGCACTGAAATATGCAATGCAAAATGGTGAGCACGAGGAACCCGGAACTGAGCAATAATCGAAATCAGATACCAGAGGATACACCCCAACCCCTGGTCTTGTTTCTCCGTACATCCGATCCGGTTCCCGAAACAGGAGTCGAATTGGTCTACCTGCTCGGCAGTTCCGCGCCGCGATTCATGATTTCGATATAGTCCGCGTAGCTGAATAGGCGGTTACGCTTCTGAGCGGTCAGCCCCTTGACGATGCCGAGCTGCTCACCGCATGCAGGTGTGCGGGCAAAATCACCATGGCGTCGATGGTGAAGGGATGCCGCTCTTTCACCAGACACAATGTTGGGGTTCGTTCCTCACCCCAACAGTACTCACTCCTCACTCTCACTTCCCGAAACCGACGCCGCGCCGTTCCGGCAGGCTGCCTTCCACCAGATAGAGGGCGGCCAGCGCCTTCCGGTAATTGACCACCGCCTCCACCTCGTCGATGGAACTGGCCACCAGATCACGCTGGGCCTGGGCGACCAGCAGGGCGGTGCTGGCCCCGACTTCAAACCGGGCCTGTTCCGCCTCCAGCACCTTTTCCTGCAGGGTGCGCGTCGCCCTGGTGGCGTCGATCTGCTGGCGGGCGCGCTCCGCTTCATTAACCGCCAGCCGCACATCCAGGGCCACGATCTGCTCCAGGTTGGCCACCGCCTCCCTCGCCTGCTGCCGGGTGGCCCGGGCGGCCAGATCAACGGCCCTGGCCTGCCGGTTGTCCAGCCGCTGGCTCAGCCGGATGCCGGCGGTCAGGTCGACGGTGCTGTCATCCAGATTGCGGAAGGAATCGGAGAAGGACTCGGCATAGCCGGTCTTGCCCAGGGCGATAAAGAGATCGAGCCGGGGCAGTAGCCCGTTGCGGGTGGCGATGGTTTCCAGGCGGTGCTGCCGCAGCCTGAGACGCGCCTCGGCCAGATCGGAGCGGGCCTGCCCGGCCAGCTGCAGGCGGTCGGCAAGATCATGTATCGGCATGGGGTTGATGGCCGGGCCGCTTAGCGCCCTGATCTCCAGATCCAGTCCCCGGCCCTCATCGGCATTGATCAGCCGCAACAGGCGCAGGCGGCTCGCCGTCAGGTCGCTGTGGGCGTCAATCAGCGCCTGCTCATGCAGGGCCACCTGGGCATTGGCCGCGGCTGCCTCGATGCGCGGCAGGGTTCCCACCTCGATCCGCTGCTCGATCTCATCGAGCTGCTGCCGGGCAATGGCCAGGGATCGTTCGACGATTTCGATCTTCTGCCCGGCCAGCACGTACTCCCAGTAGGCGATTTCGGTATCGGCCAGCAGGGCTTCGATGACACCGCGCAGTTCATGGACGGAGATGGCGGTCTCCAGTTCCGCCTGCCTGATGTTGACCAGGTTCACCGCCGGCCCCAGCCCGCGCAGCAGCGACTGGGTGATGCTGATGCCGGCCCGCGCCGTCTGCTCCGTCGGATCGTTGAAGTCGTCGCTCCGGCTCTGCTCCACCGCCGCCTCCACGCTGGTGCCGGTGGGCAGCTGCCGGCGGACGCCAAGGGTCGCGGTATAGCCCTCCTCCGCGTCGGCGTCGAGCGCGCCGAAGCGGTCCGTATCGCTGCCCTCCTGCCGGGCATACTCCAGGTCGGCAAAGAGTTCCGGATCATACACCCCGCGCTCGACGGCCTCGAAGGTGCCGATAATCACCGGTGAGAGCTGCTGTACCCGCAGGTCCCGGTTGTTGCGCAGGGCAAAGACGATGGCCTGCTCCACCCCGAGCTCCAGCACCCCGCCGTCCGGAAACGCCAGCGGCCCCTCCCCGGCCGCCGCCGGCCGCGGCTGCAGGTCTGCCGGCACCTCAATCATCTCCTCGGCCCTGAGCGGGACATCATCATAACCCACCTTCGCCAGGGAGGACCAGCGGTCCGGCTGGCCGCAGCCGCCGGTGAACAGGGCCAGCAGTACTGCTGCAATATGTCCACGCCAGATTGTCTTCATGAGTTCGGTGTCGCCTCCGGATGAAACAGGGAATAAACCGCCGGGATCAGCACCAGGGTGATGAGCGTCGAGGCGGTCAGCCCGCCGATCACCGCCCTGGCCAGCGGTGCCTGGGCATCTGCCCCCTCGCCGATGCCGAACGCCAGGGGCAGCAGGGCCAGGATGGTGGTTAGTGTGGTCATCAGGATCGGCCGCAGCCGCCGCCGGCCCGCCTCGGCAAGCGCTTCCCTGATCGCCATGCCGCCCTGCATCAGCTGCCCAGCCTGATCCACCAGCAGAATGGCGTTGTTGACCACGATGCCGCCCAGCATGATGCAGCCGATATAGGATTGCAGATTCAGGGTGGTACTGGTGAAAAAGAGCATGAGCAGCACCCCGATCGCGGCCAGCGGCACCGAGGTCATGACCACCAGCGGATCGATGAGGGACTCGTACTGACAGGCCAGCACCATGTAGACCAGCACCAGCGCCAGCACCAGGGAAACCACCAGTTCATGGAAGGCCTTCCTCTGCTCCTCGAACTTGCCGGAGACCGTGAGATCATAGCCGGCCGGACGCGGCAGCCCGTCGAGCAGGGTCTGCACCTCAGCGGCCACCGAGCCGAAATCACGGCCCGCGACATTGGCGTAAACCGCCACCAGCCGCTGCTGGTCCTTGCGGTCGATCAGGATCGGTCCGCGGCCCGACTCGGTGCTCACCAGATTGCGGAGCGCTACCTGTTCACCGGTGGCGGTGGACAGGGTCAGGTTGAGGATTTCATCCAGCGAGCGTTTTTCCGCGTCCTTGAGCTGCACGAAAATGCGGTACGAGTTGCCCTCTGACCTGAATTCTCCGGCCTTGGAGCCGGCCACCGCCGTCTCGATGACCTTGGAAACCTCCCGGATGCTGAGTCCCATATCCGCCACCTTGCCGCGGTCGATGCGGATCTCTTCCTGGGGGGTGCCGGTCAGGTTGCTGGTTTCCACATCGGTGACCCCCCCCACCTTGACCACGTCGGCGGCTATCCGTCTGGCCAGCATCTCCAGCTGCTGCAGATCAAAACCGCGCACTTCGATGACAAGCCCCTCGTCGCCGCCCAGCAGCCTTTCCAGCAGAAACTGGCCCTGGGGGGCGCGGGTGCGGACCTTCATGCCGGGGATCCTGTCATTCAGCCTTTTGCGGAGATCCTCGGCAATCTCCAGATTGGAGCGTTGCCGCTCAGCCAGCGGCAGCAAAGAGAGATTGAGCTCCGACCGGGCCGTCTCCACCCCGGCCGAGCGGATGCCTACCACCGAGGAAACCGCCTCCGGCACCGCGTCCAGCACCATTTTTTCCATCAGCCTGCTCTGCTCGTCTACCAGGTCGAGCCGGGTGCTCACCTCCATCTCGCCGGTCACCCGCACCTCCCCCTCGTCGCTTGGAGGCAGAAATTCGGTGCCGATCAGCGGCAGCAGCAGGAGGCTTGCTGCCAGCAGCGCCGCGGCGCCGGCCACGGTCAGCCGGCGATTGTCCAGGGCCCGGGCCAGCAGCTGCCGATAGCCCCGGTCAAGGCCCTGGAACATGATGTCCGCCCAGGCGGCCAGCCTGCCGGCCAGGCCTTGCCGGCCCTGCGGCGGGGGCTCCACCCTGCCCAGCAGGCGCGCGGCCAGCATCGGCACCAGGCTGAGGGAGACCAGCAGCGAGCAGAGCAGGGCGAAGATGATCACGTAGGCCATTTCCTTGAAGAGAATGCCGGCCACGCCCCGGACAAAGATCAGCGGCAGAAAGATGACCAGGGTGGTGACGGTGCTGGCGACAATGGCGGCGGCCACCTCGCTGGTGCCGTTCACCGCCGCCGTTTCCACGGGTTCCCCCGTTTCACCGCGCCGTCGAAAGATGTTTTCCAGCACCACGATGGAGTTATCCACCATCATGCCCACCCCCAGGGCGAGTCCGCCCAGGGTCATCAGGTTCAGGGTGAAGCCGCCGAAATAGATGAGGGCAAAGGTAGCGATGATCGAGATGGGGATGGCCAGGGCAATGACCGCGGTGCTGCGGATATTGCGCAGGAAGAAGAGGAGAACTGCAATGGCCAGACCGCCGCCGTACAGCACCGAATTGGTGACATTGGCGATGGAGCGTTCGATGAAATTGCCCTGATTGACCACGGGCACGATGCGGATCTGGGGGTAAGCCGCGTTGGCGGCATCGATCTCCGCCAGCACCTGCTTGGCGACCTCCACCGTATTGGCATCGGCCTGTTTGCGGATGGCCACCCGGATGCCGCGCTCGCCGTTGACCCGGATGATGCGCTGCACCTTTTCATAGGTATCCCGAACCTCGGCGATCTGGCCGATGGCCACGGTGACCCCGTCCTTTTCCATGATGACCGTGCGGCGGATCTGGTCGAGGTTGACAAACTGGGACGGCGCCCGCAGGGTCACCTCGAAGCGGCCCTGTTCGATCTTGCCCGCCGGCAGGTCGATATTGGCGTCGCGGATCGCCTGCAGCACGCGGTCCAGCGGCAGCCCCAGGGCGTTCACCCGGTCCGGGTCCAGTTCGATGCGGATCTCCCGGTTGAAGCCGCCCCACACATCCACCTGGGCCACCCCCGGCACCCGGGAAAAGCGGTAACGGATCTCCTCCTCGATGAGCCCGGTCATCTCCACCGGGTCCAGATCACTGGAAATGCCCAGCAGAATCACGGGATAGCTGTTGATATCAAACTTTCTGACCCGCGGCCGGACCACATCCTCGGGCAGTTCGTTGATCTCGTCCTCGATGCGGGAGAGCACATCCAGGGCCGCGGTATCGATACTGGTGCCCCAGGTGAAGGTGACTCTGATGCTGCTGTCGCCTTCGGACGATTGCGAGGAGATCTCCTCAATGCCCGGCACCGTGGCGATGATCTCTTCAAGGATCTGGGTGACCAGCCGCTCCATCACCTCCGGGCTGGCCCCTTCATAGGCGGTGCGCACCGTCAGGGTCGGCAGCTCGATGTTGGGCAGCAGGTCGATGCGCAGCCGGCTGAGGGAGACGCAGCCGATGATGATGACGATCAGGGTCACCATGGTGGTGAAGACCGGCCGCCTGACACTGAACCGCGGCAGGTTCATCTGCTGCCGGCTCCCTGCCGGGCCGGGTCTTTCCCGCCCTCGGCAATGATGACCGCCGAACCGTCCTCAATGAGCTGATGGCCCAGCGAAACGGCCCGGCCGGCGAGGCCCTCGCCCTCGATCTGCACCCGGCCCTCCTCGCGGATGCCCACCCGCACCGGCCGCCAGCTGACTGTGCCCTTCTCTTCATCGACCACAAAGATGCCGGTCCGATCATCCCGGCTGGTGATGGCCTGTTCGGCGACAATGGTTGCTTCGGCCAGGCGCGCCAGCTCCACCGTGGAGCGGATGAACATGCCCGGCTTCAGGCGCAGCCCGTGGTTGGCGACGGTCAGCTCCACCCTGGCCTGCCGGGTGTCCTGCCGGAACACCGGCGAGATGCGGTCGATCACGCCGGCAAACTCCTCACCGGGATAGGCATCGGTGGACAGCATGACTGTCTGGCCGGGCCGCAGGCGGGCATAGTCTTCCTCGGTAACGAAGATGACGCCGGTGATCGGATCGAGTTCAACGATGAGCAGCAGCGCGGTGTTGGCCGAGACGGTATGGCCCTCATCGATATAGCGTTCCGCCACCAACCGCTCCTCCTCGCCGCCGCTCCAGTCCGCCGTCACCCTGGTGTAGCCGAGGCGGATCTTCGCGGTTTCCAGCAGGGCCTCGGACCTGGCCAGCTGCGCCTTGGCGATTTCGAGCTGGGAGCGCTTGGCGGAGCGTTCGGCGCTCACCGTGTCAAACTGGGAGGCGGAGGCCACGCCGCGCTCCAGCAGGGTCCGGGCCCGTTCAAACTCCCGGTCGGCGATCTCCAGGGCATTGCCGGCCTCGACCAGATTGGCCCTGGACACCGCCAGATCCGCTCCGGCCTGGACCACGGCCTGGACATACTCGGCGTCATCGAGTTCGGCCACCACCTGGCCCCGCTTAACCGTATCGGCCAGGTTCACCGCCAGCCGCTCCACCCGGCCGCCCACCTTGGGCGACACGACAAACTCGGCCCGGGCCTCCAGGGTGCCGTTGAAGGTGCGGCGCAGGGTGATGGGACCATGCTCGATAGGGGTCACCTCAACCGGCGCGGCCTTGCCGCCGCGGCCATCCTGCTCAGCGTCCCGGCGGTCCCGCAGCTGGGTGGCAACCAGCCAGACGGCAAGGCCGACCAGCATGCCGCCGACGATCATGATGAGAAAACGCTTTCTGGACATAAAGCTTACTTCTCAGGCGCGATGTGCAATGTTTTTCCTCCCCTCGTCTCTTTTCCCGCAACAGCTCCCTTGCCTGCTGACAGCATATAATAAACCTCATGTCCCCTGATTTGTCATCAAGGATTGGAGGAATCGTTCCTGATTGTCATGACAAACAAACTTTTGGAGCCATTGCCGCTTGCAGCAACCGGCCTGGATGAATGGCCGAGGCGGGGAATAAAGGGCGGGTAAGTTATGGACTGACTTTTCAGGAACAGCAGCCTTTGCAGCGGCGCAAACTAATAAATCGTTTCTCCGCCTTTTTCCAGGGGGCTCTGCGTTTCCCGGGCGACAAGCTGGTCCGCGGCATAGACAATGGATAAGGGCGTGGCTTTTGCGGATGGGTCACCGGGAGGGGAGCAGTGAAAGGTGACGATTTCGCTTATCGCGTGCGGCAGTCCCCACAGGTTGAGAATAAAGCCGCCCACGGTGGCGTGATCCACGGCAAATACCCTTTTTTCCGCAAGATGGAGCGGGATGCACTCATCCCGGGCAAGCTCGATGACCTTTTCATAATCAGCCCGGTTGGTGGCAGCGAGCGCAATGATGCCGAGATCATGGAGCAGGCCGGCGGTATAGGAGGTATCGATATCGTCCTGCGAGAGCCCTTCCGCGGCAGCGATTTCCCTCGCCTTGTTTGCTGTGCTTAAGGAGTGCTGCCAGATAGCCTCGATATCCAGGGTTTTCGGGCAGTCATTTTCCCCCAGGGCATTGAAGAAACCGGCAACGAGAACGATATCCCGCATGCCGTTGATGCCGATCAGGGTGGCGGCATGCAGCGGATTCGTCACCTTTTTCCGAAAACCGAAAAAAGCCGAATTCACCAACTGGAGCACCTTGGCGGTCATGCCGATGTCTTTCTCGATAATCATCCCTAATCTGGCAACCGAGACATCCGGGGTCTGGATTTCCCGGCAGAACTCCTGGTAAAATTTGGGCAGGGACGGAATGACGCCTAATTTGCACAGCTTCCTGCGCACCTCGGGATTGTGTAATTTTTCCCGCAGCAGCAGCGAATTTCTAATCAGAGCGACAAGCTTTTCCCCCTCGCACGGTTTCGAGATGAGCCGGTGCGAGACGGAAGACGCTTCAATAAGCAGGGAGCTTTCGGTTGCGCCGGTGAGGAAAAAGCGGATGGTATCAGGGGACGTTTTTTCCACCTTCCTGAATAAATCTATGCCGTTCAAACCATGCATCCGCAGATCGGAGATGACCAGATCAAAGGAACCATCGGCTTCAATCAACGCGAGGGCGGATTTCCCATTATCGCTTAAAACAACCTGCCACTCGTTGTGCATGGAATGAAAGGCGCGTTTGAAGCTGTGCAGAACATTCCGGTCATCGTCAACCAGAAGAATTTTTTTCATGACCGCCCTCCGAGCCTCTTGCAAAATGAACATCTACTTCGATCGGTTAAAAATATCCTGTGCGGCGTCTTCCTGATGAAATCGTCCTCAACGTAGCATTGCTACGCTTCCGGGCGATTTCACCACTCATCCTTGCCCAGAATATTTTTCTCTCGATCTCGCTACGACGTTCATT
>QZKJ01000029.1 GCA_003605035.1 Desulfurivibrio sp. | reverse complement strand
AAATATTTATCTTTAATTCAAGAACTTATGCTGAAAGTCGGCCGGGTTCGCCTCCGGTTGTCTCATCTGCAAAAGCGTTCGCGAAAATCGGTGTTAAAAGAAAAACCTTCCGAGGTTAAGGTTTTATGAACCACGGAAGCCACGGAAGGACACGGAATAAAAATGTAGCAGATCAAAAAAAACATTCCGTGTTTTCGGTGCCTTCCGTGGTTAAAGAAAAATCTTCCGAGGTTAAGGTTTTATGAACCACGGAAGCCACGGAAGGACACGGAATAAAAATGTAGTAGATCAAAAAACATTCCGTGTTTTCAGTGCCTTCCGTGGTTAAAGAAAAATCTTCCGTGGTTGCTACGCTTAATTCACGTTGCTCACGCGGATCACCGTTCCCGGCGGGGGCGTTTCGCTGAAGCGGGCCACGAACCGCGCCTCCCGGCTATGCTTGGAGCCCCCCATGATTCTGGGATAATAGGGCACCTTCTGCGAGTCGATCAGCGTCCCGTCGGTGTCCAGCAGGGCCACTTCCACCAGGTTCGGAATATCCAACCCCGGCTGCCCTTTCAGGCGAAGCCTGCCGGAAACCCGGAAGTCGCCATCATCGGCCGCCGCCCGCACCTTGGTGAAATAAGTCTGTGGGGTCGCCACCTTTTCCTCTGTGTAGTCTGCCGTGTTCAGGAGATTCCCGGTGGTTGCGCAGCCGCTCAGCAGCATGGCGCAAATCGATGCAGTTGCCATCATTTTGCCAAAAGATTTTGTCATTTTATTCACCTTTCATATAGGTTGATATGATTTCCAAGTCTTTAATTGTACGGGAGACTAACCCCCCTTTATTATAAGACACTGGAAAGAAACGCATGGTTCGATGCCTGGTCCCGTGAAGGTCCTTACACCGCCCCCTCACCCCGTTCGCCGGTGCTGATGCGCACCGCCTGTTCAATGTTCGCGACATAGATCTTGCCGTCGCCCGTAAGCCCGGTGTGGGCCGCCCTGGCAATGGCATCCACTGCCTGGTCCACCAGTTCGTCCCGGCAGATGATCTCCAGCTTGAGTCCGTCCCTGAAGTCAATCTGCTCCGACGTCCTGTCCCTGGCCCAGCCGATGCCGTAGCCGTAACGTTCGCTGACGCTCATGCCGGTCAGACCTTCGACCTTGCGCAGGGCCCGGATTACCTCGTCCAGTTTGTGTCTGTTGATGTAGGCCTTGATTTCCTTCACGCTCAGATCTCCTTTTCCACCTTGATGGAGAACCATTTGTAAAATGCCGGAATAACCAGCAGGGTCAGGATGGTTGAGGTAATCAGCCCGCCGGTCACCACGGTGGCCAGGGGGCGCTGCACCTCGCTGCCGGTCCCCGTGCTGAACAGCAGGGGGATCAGACCCAGGGCGGTGGTCAGGGCAGTCATCAGCACCGGCCGCAGGCGCAGACAGGCGCCCCGGATGGAGGCCTCGTCCACCGGCACCCCATCACGCAGCAGCTGGTTGAGGTAGGTGACCAGCACCATGCCGTTCTCCAGGGCGATGCCGAACAGGGCGATGAAACCGATGGAGGAGGGCACCGACAGGTTCTGGCCGGTCAGCCACAGGCCGACCACCCCGCCCACCAGGGCCAGCGGAATATTGAGCAGGATCAGCAGGGCGTTGGCCAGCGAGTTGAAATTGGAAAACAGCAGCAGCAGAATGATCAGCAGGGTCACCGGCACCACCAGGGCCAGCCGGTCGTTGGCCTGCTGCTGCAGTTCGAACTGGCCGCCCCAGCTGACCAGGTAGCCGGGGGGCATCCGCACCTGTTCGCTGATGGCCCGCTGCCCCTCGGCGACAAAGGAGCCGATGTCGCGGCCGCGCACGTTGGTCTGCACGGTGATGAAGCGCTGGTTGTTTTCCCGGGTGACCTGGCGGGGACCGACGATCTCCTCGATGGTGGCGAGCTGGTCCAGGGGGACCTTGGCGCCGCCCGGCGCGGCGATCAGGATGTGGCGGATCGCCTCGGCGTCGTCTCTGGCTTCTCTGGCAAAGCGCACGAAGATGTGAAAGCGGCGGATGCCTTCAAAGATCTGGCCGGCGGTCTCGCCGCCCACCGCGGTGCGGATGACGCTCTGCACGTCTTCCACGTTGATGCCGTAGCGGGCGATGGCCTGGCGGTTGATGCGGATGCGCAGCTGCGGGGTGCCGGTCACCTGGTCTTTCTGCACGTCGGCCGCGCCGGCAATCTCCCGGACCACCGCCTCGATCTCGGCCGCCTTTTCCTTGAGCACCTCCATGTCAGGCCCGAAAATTTTAATCGCCAGTTCCGCCTTGGTGCCGGTGAGCAACTCGTCCACCGCCGCGGCAATCGGCTGGGTGACATTGAACTGGGCGCCGGGGAAATCCGCGAACTCTGCACTGATCATGGCGTAGAGTTCATCGGCGCTGCCGGCGGTGGTCCACTGCTGCTGCGGCCTGAGGGCGACAAAGGCCTCGGCGCTGTTGACCGGGTCGGCGTGGGCCCCCACCTCGCCGCGGCCGACCCGGGTGACCACCCGGGTCACCTCGGGAAACCTGGCCAGCAGCCGTTTCTCGAAACGCAGCATGGTTTCCTTTGACTCGTCCAGGGAGATGGACGGCGCCATGGTGGCGCGGATCAGCAGATCCCCCTCATCAAGACGGGGTACAAACTCGGAGCCCAGACGCGGCAGGACCAGGGCGCCCAGGGCCAGCATCAGCAGGGCCAGCCCGGCGGCCAGCCAGCGCTGCTGCACGAAGAGGCGCACCGCCGGCCGGTAAGGCAGCAGCAGCCAGCGCACGATCCGTGCCTCGCCGGGGCCTTGCCCGGCAGCGGTTGGCCGGGGCCGTCGCATCAACAGGTGCGAGGCGACCGGGGCCAGCAGCAGGGCATAGAGCAGGGAGCCGAACATGGCCATGGCCACCGTGCTGGCCAGGGGTTTGAAGGTCTTGCCCTCCACCCCCTGCAGGGTAAAGAGGGGCAGAAAGACGATAATGATGATCAGGATGGCGAAGATGATCGGCCGGCCCACCTCGGTGCAGGCCCGGGCCACGATGGCCAGGCGCGAATCCTGCGGATCGGCCTCGCGCAGCATGCGGTCAACGTTCTCCACCATGACGATGGTGGCGTCGACCATCATGCCGATGGCGATCGCCAGTCCCCCCAGGGACATCAGGTTGGCGCTGAGGCCGAAGAGTTTCATCAGGATCAGGGAGAAAAAGATGGAGAAGGGGATGGAGAGCGCCACCACCAGGCTGGCCTGCAGGCCGCCCATGAAGAGCAGCAGCACCCCGGCCACCAGCAGCACGCCCATAAGCAGCGCGTCGGTGACCGTCTTCATGCACCTGGCCACCAGGGTCGCCTGGTCGTAATAGGGGACCACCCTGACTCCTTCGGGAAGCACCTGGTTGATCTCGGCGAGCCTCTCCTTGACATCCTGGATGACCGTGGAGGTGTTGGTGCCGATCAGCTTAAGCACCATGCCCACCGTCACTTCGCCCGCGCCGTTCATGGTGGCCAGGCCCCGGCGGATCTCGCCGCCGATGACCACGTCGGCCACCTGCTCCAGATAAACCGGGGTGCCGTCCTGCACCTTGAGCACGATACGTTCCACATCAGTGATTTTCTCGGCCAGGCCGACTGAGCGGATCAGGTATTCCTCGGCGTTTTTGACCAGAAACTGCGCGCCGACGTTGCCGTTGTTGGCCTGCACCTTTTCGACGATTTCACCGATGGTCAGATCAAAGCGCAGCAGGTCGGCAGGCCGCACCTGCACCTGGAACTGCTTCACCTCGCCGCCCAGGGAAAGGACCTCGGTCACGCCCGGCACGGTCTGCAGGTTGAACTTGATCAGCCAGTCCTGGATCTCGCGCATCTCTTCCGGACTGCGCCGGCCGCTTTCATCCTCCAGCACGTAAAAGAGAATCTGCCCCAGGCCGGTGGCGATGGGCCCCATCTCCGGCTCGCCGAAACCTGCGGGGATCTGCTCGCGGGCCGCCTGCAGCCGCTCGCCCAACAGCTGGCGGGCGAAGTAGATATCGGTGCCGTCCTCGAAATAGATGTTGATGACCGACAGGCCGAAGTTGGAGATGGAACGGATCTCTTTGAGATGGGGAAGGCCGTTCATGGCCGTTTCCACCGGGTAGGTGACGTATTTTTCCACCTCTTCCGGAGCCAGCCCCTCGGTTTCGGTGAAAACCTGCACCAGTGAGGGGGTGACATCGGGGAAGGCGTCCACCGGCAGCGAGCGGTAACTGTACCAGCCGGCGGCCAGCACCAGCAGGCCGAGCACACTCATCAGCAGCCGGCTCTTCAGGACAAATCGGATGATTTTTTCCATGCAGGCCGTCTCCCCTTAATGATTGTGGCCGTCGCCGAAGGCGCTTTTGGACAGCTGCGCCTTGAGGGTGAAGGCCCCTTCGCTCACATAGGTCTGGCCTGCCGCAAGACCGGCGAGGATCTCCACGCTGGTGGTGTTGCGCCTGCCGATTTCCACCGGCTGCGGGACAAATCCTTCCCCGGTCTGCACAAAGAGCACGGTGCGATCCTCAAAGGTCTGCAGGGCGCTTTTGGGCGCCACCAGGCCGGCAGCGATGCTTCCCACCGTCACCTTCGCCGTGACAAAGAGCCCGGGCCGCAGGGTGCCCTCCGGGTTGGCGAGCACCACCCGGGCCTTGGCGGTGCGGGTCTCCTCGCCGACCAGCGGGCCGACCCAGGCAATGGTGCCGACCACACTGGGAATGCCGTGGCCGATCTCAATCTCTGCAGACTGCCCCTGGCGGATCTGCGCCAGGTCCTTCTGGTAGACGTTGATGTCGAGCCACACCGAGGAGAGATCAGCGATGGTGAAGATATCGGCGTCAGCGCTGACGTATTCGCCCAGGGTCAGATGCTTTTCGATGATGGTGCCTGCCAGCGGCGCCCGGATCTCAAAAAAGGTGTAGGCGGCATCCGGATGCTCCGGCAGCTGCCTGATGGCGTGATCGGAAAAGCCCAGGGCGTGCAGCTGCTGCTCCGCGGAGTTTCTGGCAATGCGCGCCTCGGATAGAGCCTGGCGGGCGTCGAGAAATTCCTGCTCGCTGGTCACCTTTTTCTGCCAGAGCCGTTCCTCGCGTTGAAAGCCTGCCAGGGCCAGCTTCTCCCGTTCTGCGGCTGCCAGAAAAGCCGCCTTGTAATCGGCCAGCTCACGGCTCTCAATGACCGCCAGCAGTTCTCCGGCCTGGAGCGCATCACCCGCGCTCACCCGCACCTCCCGCACAATGCCGGCAACCCTGGGCACCACATGGGCCATGCGGTCGGCGTTGAGGACGATCTCGCCGGGCAGCTCCACGTACTGCTCAAGGGAGCCGGCCCCGGCCGTGGCCAGCCTGATGCCGAACTCCTGCAGCTCGGCGGCGGACAGGCTGACCAGCTCCACGCCATGCTCATCCGCTGCCTCATGCCCGGCGTGACCGGCATGGGCGGCATTGTTTTCCGCCTCATGGTCATCATGGCCGGCTTCGTTTCCCTCCACCGGGCGGGCATCTTCGCTGTGGCTGTCAAAATTCTGCAGATTGCCGGCCCGGCTGGTCAGGGCCGCCGGATGCCAGAAAGCTATGCCCAGGACCAGGGTGACCGCGGCGCTCCAGAACAGGAATTTGATTTTCATTTTTGCTTGCTCCTTTGCTGCTTTAATTATTCTCGCTGGCGGATATTCCGGCGGCTTGTTCAGCGGCGCCGGTAAACCGCTGCAGTTCTGTTTGGGCCAGGTGGTAAGTCTCCAGGGCCTGCAGGTATTGCCTTTTGACGGTAAAGAGGGTGCGCTGGCTATCGAGCATTTCCAGCAGGTCGAACTTCCCCTCCCGGTAGCCGAATGCGGTTGCTTCGTAGGCCTCCTGCGCGCCGGGCAGGATCTGGTCGCGGATGGTGACAGCCTCGACGTAGGCGGCAGTGAGCATCTGCCAGGTTTCCCCCAGCCCGGTGCGCAGCTCAGCCTCAGCTGCCTGCTGCAGCTCCCGGCTCTTGCGGAGCTTGGCCCGGGCCTCAGCAACCCCGCCCTGGTTGCGGTTGAAAAAGGGCAGCGGCACCTGGATGCCGACCATCAGGGCATTGCTGTCCGTATCCTGAAAGTTGCGCACCCCGACCTTGAGGCTCAGGTCCGGCAGGGCCTGGGAACTGGCCAGGGCCAGGGCCGCTTCGTGCCGCTCACGTTCACTCTGCCAGCGCAGCAGGTCCGGATTGTCAGCCAGCAGGTCCTGCACGGTTTCTGCCGGCGGCAATGGTTGCACTGCGGCCAGATCGCCCACAACCCGGTCGAATTTGACCGGCGCCATTCCCCAGGCAGCGCCCAGACGCAGGCGGGCCGCCGCCAGTTCGCGCTGCGCCCGGTTTGCCTCGCTGCGGGCTGCGGCCAGTTCAACCTGCACCCGGCTGTTTTCCAGAGGCGATACCTTGCCCGCCTCGACTCTTTCGCCGACCGCGGCCTGGGTTTTTTCAGCCAGACTGACCAGTTCCTGGTTCAGTGCCACCTGCTGCTGGGCCGCCAGTACCTGGATGAAGGATCTGGCGGTGGCGGCCAGCACATCGAGTTTGCTGCTCCGGTAGTCCCAGCCGGCCAGCTCTTTCTCCAGGCTGGCCACCTGGCGGCGCTTGCTGCGCTTGCCGCCCAGTTCAATAAGCTGGGAGAGGGCAATGGTGGTTTCCGCCCCTTCAAGATCCTGCAGCTCATCCTGGCCGCCAAAATTTTCCAGCTCCAGGTCGAGATCGGGATTGGGCGGCAAACCGGCCTGCAGGGCCGCGGCGTCCCTGGCCCGGATCTCCTCGGCAAAGGCCGCCAGCGTTGGATTGTGTCTGATGGCCAGGCTCAGGGCATCGGCCAGGGTGAGCTGCTCGACCATGCCGGTCGCGGCAGTGGTTACCGTTAATCCGGCCACACCCTGTGCCGGGGGTTTGTCCGCGGGGATGACTATGGGTGGATAAACCGGGTCCGCCAGGCCTTGGCCGGCAGGGCGCTGCTGGGCCGCGCAGCCACAGGCAAACAAGCTTAGGGCTGCGCAAATAAAAAACAGACGATAATTCACGTGGTTCTCTCCTGTTGGGGTTGTACCGCCCACGCTGATCACCAGCCGCGTCGGCGCTCATGATGGAACCCGGAAACATGCCTGGGCATGTTCTGTTGGGCGGCGTGTGAAAACTAGCGGAGAGGAGGGATCAAATGAGGAGCACGACCGTGCGCAGGGAAAGCAGAGCTGAGGTGGGAAGTTCCTGATGATGTGGACGAGAGGGTGGCTGAAATTCGAGTTGCGGGAGGTTGCGGGAAAAGGTCGCTGCAGGACATGCCGCCGGCCGGGCAGATTCCTGCCGGACCTTTGTCTTGCCGAGAGAGGCGCTGTGCGGTACGGCCTGATCATAAGAACCGCAGCCGATGACCAGGTCAAGGCAGTCGCCATGATGAAGCCCGGCGGACAGGTCATCCTGCTGTTGCTGCGGCAGGGTGACGCTGGTATCGCAGAAATCCTGCGCCACGTCAAAATGCCCGTCAAAGCCGAAACACAATGCAAGATGGGCCCCCGGAGGCGCAGCAAAGGCCGTGCTCATCTGTAATATGAGCAGCAGCGCAAGCAGCGGGCTGAAAATGTTCCTCCAGGTTTTCATTGTCTTAACTGTCCCCTTTAGCACGTAAAATTGACGGGTTTAAGTTGATAGACTCCCTTGTCTGAAAAAAGTTCCAGGCATCGGTTTGCCAAAAAAACGAACGTATGGCAGGGTGGAACGGTGAGGATAAAAGTGCTGCCTTGCCGGTAGCACGATGCAGATATTCCCATGCAATCATGATGTTATCTTGTTCAGTCCGGCTGGTTAAAATATGCCTGACTAAATCTATGCTTATTTTTCATTGCCAATTGCCGGTGAATGGTTACGTTTTAAATATAGGAATGATTCCTGAATTTATACGGGGGGCCGCAGGTCAGGAGGAGGGCCTCCCCGGGGGGATTGTTCAGAAAAGGAATGGAGGTGTGTTATGAAGAAACTGACTGCTTTACTGATGGCGATTTTAGCGTTTGTGCTGGTAGCAGGGCCGGCATTTGCCGGTGAAATGGCTGGAGAAAAATCAGCCACCCCGGCGGTAACGAGGACCTACTCCCAGGACGAGCTTGTCAATCTGGCCATTTTCAACCGGGAAGGCAAGGAGATCGGCAGAATCAGTGATGTCAACATCAATCCTGATACCGGCGCGGTCAACTTTGTTACCCTGGCCTCGGGCAGTGTGCTGCCGGTGGAAGCCCTGGAAATTCACAGCGCTCACAGGACGGCAACGCTGCTGGTTCCCGAGGACAAGCTGGCAACCGCCCCTGTCCGGGCAACAGGTATGTCTAATGAAGAGTTCAGGGGGATTATCAACAAACATTACGGCATTGCTCCGGCATGGGGAAAAGGCGTAACGGAACCGCCAAAGATGATGGAGAAGGAGGGAAAACATCCGGAGAAAAGTAATTACTGATCTATAATCAGCTGAGGTCGATGGCATGCCGCCCTGTCGGGGTGCCGGGATGCCATCCTTGATAATTTCGTAAAAAATCATTTTCAGGGATGGCTAAGCAAAAATCGTCAAATGCGAGGCGGGCAAATTTCGAGGAATGAGGCGTACGTGGGTACGCCGCAGTGACGAGATAATTTGCAGCAACGAAGCAGTTGGCGACTTTTTGCGACGCCATCATCCTTTGCAGGCAAAAGGGGGGATGAAAGCCCCCCTTTTTTTACGGGCGTCGCCCTGCTCAGTTGCCGGGCGGCGTTTCTTCGGCCAGCAGGAGGCGGTCGAGATTGGTCAGCCGCAGCAGGGGCCGGTCGTCTGCCAGGGTGCGCGGAATGATGATGGTGATGCCGTATCCCTGGCGGAGCAGTTCAGGTTTCGCCTGGTAGTTTGCCATCCCGTTGCCGTCCGAGCGGGGGACAGCGACCCGAATCGTATTTTCCTGAATATAGCGGATGATATCCTGAATATGGTTCAGGCCGATGGTCAACATGGCGGACCGGTTGCGGATGGTGCCTTGCGCCCGCTCGGATGCGATCGCCGCAGGGATTTTCTGCAGCAGCCTGGCAGTGCGGATTTCCTGCAGATACTGCAACTCGGCCAGTTTGTCCACCGTGGGCAGCCGCTCGCAGCTAAGTTCGTTCAGACTTTTGCAGACGGCCTGGTAGGTTCCCCTGTCCTCGACCTGGGAGGCATGCATGCCAAACTGCTCCATGAGCAGTATTTCCGCGTTCACAAAGCGGGACTCATCGGCAAGTCTGGCGAAAAGAAGCTCGTTGTTCAGCCGAAAACCGGAAAGACTGCTGCCGCCGCGGACCGGGTGAGGCTGCCCGGCTGCCTCGCCGTCTGACCGGAAATACCCCTCGGGCAGCAGCAACTCCAGCTGCCTGTTGCTGTTCAGCCACTCGCCGATGCGAAAGATTTCCGCCTGGGTGCGGACGGTGTCATCGTTATTTGAGCGGCTTGCCGCATCTCGATGGCTGATGCCGATAATGTAGACCTGGCCGGCGCTCTCTTCATTGATCCGGTAAATGATTTCGCCATATGCCGAGGGAAGCTGCGGATGCTCGGCCGCGGCCGGCCGGCCGGCGGCCGCTGCCGGAAAGTTGGTGAAGGCGCCGAGGAGGCAAGTGAACAGTGCTGCAGCGGTTAAAAGTGGCGGTATGGCGGGAAGCAGGCAGGCCGGACAAGGGCGAAGAGCCGCCGCGGCCCGGGCGAAGAAGGTTCTGCTGAGAAATATGACTCGCATGGCTGTAAATCCTGGTGAACCGGAACGTATCTTATGCAGCAGGATGCGGGACAGCCCATGCCTGAAAGTTCATATCCGGTAACCGCGTAAGGCCAGATAAACTGAGAGCGGGCGATTTTCGCTCATCGCCTGTCGATGAGGTTTGCAGTTCTGATACTAGTATCGGATGTGTCTGGAAAAATAATGATTATTAATTGGATCGTCTCTCATTTTTTAGCATACTTCTCTTCCTTCGTCAATGGACCTTCAGTTATGGGGCTGGTACATGGATCTCGCCGCCGATAATCCCCCTTGCTGGATTAAGCGTGGCCTAAATATTCAGTTTGGTCAGAAAATCGAACAGATACAGACCGCCGACCCCGCCGAAGGGGATAAGCAGAGCCTGCAGGACCGGGTGCTGGGTAAATGGCGCAAATGCCCCCTGGCGGCATGAGCGGACCTCAATGAGGACAAATTCGCGCTGCCCGCCCCCGGCGTCATCAGCGGTGTGTTGCTTTTTTTGGAATATATGTCAACCCAAAACAGCGGGCCGCTTACCCTGGCTCTTCCCTCCGTCCTGCCGTCGGTGGCGGGCCGAGAGCATGGTGCCGGTCCGGCGGAATCAAAGCCGTGTCCCGTCCGGGCCCTGTCCGCCAGACCATGCCGGCCCGCTGTTCCGCCGGTTACTCAGGACTGTCTGCCGGGGGCTGCTGCTGAACCTCACCCTCTTTGTCCTTTTCCTGCTCTTGTTGAGTGCCACCTGCACTCTTGGGCGAGCCGCCTCAGCTGCTCGCCCCGCCTCAGCCGGAGGGGGCCACGGACTTCGGGGCGCTGCCCCGGCTGGGAGACGCATCGTTTGCGGGGCCGGCGGCGCAGCCGGCCAGCAGTCCGGCAATGCTGAGCCCGGTCAGAAAAAGCTTCAATTCCTTTCCATACATGGGTTTACCTCCTGAATTTGCTTGGTTGGTTAACGACCCGGCTTGGGGTGAAAATCGTGCAAATCACCCCATGTTACTGGACACTGTCTTCTGCCTCCTTAGGGCCTGTCCCAAAATAACATGATCATCCTGCATCTCATCTTCGGGCCACACCCCACCAGGGGGCACCGAGGTCTTTGGCTGCATCTCAATCGCAAAATC
>QZKJ01000020.1 GCA_003605035.1 Desulfurivibrio sp. | reverse complement strand
GATAGCAAAATACGCGAATGTAGTGCCACTGCAACTTTTCTCGATCTGCAACTTGCTGATTATGTAGGGAAAATTTTTTATGGTGTTAAACTTGGGTTAAGTCATTTTTCTTGCGATCTACAAACCAACCCGCCAGAGCAAGCGCAGGTGTTACAGAAACCTTTTCACCGACAGCCATGCTCAGCCAATTTGACAGCCATGCTGCTTGTCGCTTGGCCTGCACAATAGGCTCCTGTTCACTCCAGGTTGGAAAGCGCAGCATGTGGCCGTCATAGACAACCTTGACAGCATCTTGCCCTTTGGCCATGTCCGTTTTGGACCGACCCTTTGTCTCAATTGCGAATACCCCGTTTGCACCAATAACAATGTGGTCGATATTGAAACCGTCTCCTGAAAAATCATGATACACGCGACATCCGTTAAGCATGAGCTGGTTCAATTCCTGTCCGACCGCACGTTCGCAGTCAAGGCCTAATGATTCATTATGTCTTTGTCTGATGAGCATATAGAGACGGAACCCGATAAAACCAGAACCGATCAATCCAATTGTAATAAACAGTGGCAACGATGGTTGTTGCTGGGCAATGTAACGAGCCGTAATGAAACTGGAGTAGCATAGCAGGGGCAGAATTGATGCTGCCATTAAATACGCATCAATATCATCATCCAACTGTTCTATCCTCAGACTGATTGCTTCTCCCGGGGCGCGTAACATCTGGTAGGTAAGCGGATTCCTCCGGTGTCTTCGTTGATAGCGAATCCAGATGACCATAGGGATCAGTAAAAGGAAGGATAGCAGCGATATGGATGCTGGCAGGAATAGAATAAGAATTGAATTCATCTGTTTCACAAATCCTAAAAATTTTTGTTGAAAATAAGCCACCTGCTGAGCTGCTTTCCGCTTACCCGAGGAAGGCGGAATAAAGCCGGTCATTCTATCCGGTATCAATATTATTTTTGGCTGGTTGGCGCAATTTCACAAGAGCAACCCAGGTTTTCCCGCCAGCAGGATCCTTCCTCCTTTACTGCGTGGCAACAGCCGGGGTGTCACACCAGAACACAGGGCCTGACCTGGTAAAATAAACCCCATAGTCGGGATTCCCCGTGCGGTGGACTACCCCGACGATGCTGCCGCAGGCATTGATCCCGGTTGGCTCGACATAATCGCCCGGCTGGGCGTCGGGTGGATCAAGAAAAGACAGGGTTCCCTGATAGAGAGTCCAGCCCCGTAACACGCCATTTGTCTTGAGCGTCCCGGCAAGCCGGCCGGCTTCACTCAGCGCGGTCAGCTTTTCCAGACCAGCCGGCGCGACTGCGGTAACAGCAGGGCCGGCCGACCAGCGTTTTATCTGGGTGGCATTGGCCCAAACCACCTCGCCGGAATTTCTGATCCGGGGAAATCCCCTGAGGCCCGCAGCGGTATCGAGGGTGGTCACCGCGCCGCCAGGTGACCATAACAGGACGCTGCCTGCCGAGACATTCGTCGTGTCGTAGCCGACGATAAAACCCGTGTCATTGACATCGGTAGGCCGGGCGTGAAACTCCGGCAGATGCGGCTTGAGTTCGGTATAGCCCTGGGTCAGGCTCCATTTCCAGGCCAGCTGTGCATCCCCGGCCCAGCCGATGACCAGTTGGGAATTGTTCATTGCCTGCGGTTCCAAAAAACCGACCGGCGGCTTGCCGATAGGAAAAGGATTGAAGGTGGGGGGGCTCCATGTTACCGCGGCATAGCTGGCCAGGCCGAGCTGGTCGGGAATGCCGAGGATGGCGCCGGAGGTTGTGATGTCCACCGCCCGGTAAGGTCCGCCGCCGGTGCTGTGATTGATGTGGGCCAGTCCCGCCAGGGCGCCGTTGTGGTAACGCACCGCACCGAGTGTTTCGTTGCTGCCCGCAATCACCTCGCTGTTGTTGATGGCCACCGGCAGAAACTGCAGCGCCACCGGCGACCAGCTTCGTGGTGGCTGGACCTGGGTCAGCCCGCAGCCAGACAGGCACAACATGATGCCCCCTGCGAGAAGGGGGAAGAATCGGGTCGCCAACCAGCGGGCGTTAATGAGGCCCCGCCCGACCAGGCGGGTCGCGCCAGGATGATTGTGCCATCCGGAGACTTCGGATCCCATTTCAAGCCATTGCATATCAGTACCCCCTAGTTGTTGCGGTTACGAGCACTGGCGGGCAGCTGCTCCGTATCAGTAGAATGTCCTAATAAAGGTTAGGAGGATACCGCTGAAAAGTCAAAGGGGAGTTGCAGCATGAATAAAGCAAAAAAAAAATGGCGGTTTTGCAATGTGCGCAACCGCCATCAGGCGATGTCTGTCCCCCCGGCTTTTGCTGGTGTTTAACAGGGGTGACTATTCAGGTTTTCTGATCACGTACCAATGATGGCCATTCTCCGGCACCTTTTCCAGCTCAATGTGGCAGGTGGTGCAATCCATTCTGCCCAGGGTGAATTGCCCGGCATCAAAATCCGTACCGGATTTATGGCACTGGCCGCATGAGGTTTTGTCCACCGGGGCGGTGGCGGCAGGAACAACAACTCCGTTCAGCATATCCACCACCCGTGCCGCCACATCGCCGGCCAGGCGGGCGCACCTTTCGATGCGTTGCTCTGAGCCGCTGGCATAGCCCGTTGCCAGACACCAGTTGGTCACGGACATATGGCAGAGATTGCCGCCGGAAATACTCTGTTCCAGCTCATAGGTCCTTTGACTGGGGACTGTCAGATTGTTCTCACTCAGTCGTGTTGGCAACAGGGTTGTTGCTGACCAGTTTAACAGGTCGCCAATCATTGATTTTGCCTGGGCATTTGCGCAAATCAGTCCCAGCGCGGCACTGGCGCCATTGAGCGTGCCGCAGATGGAACCATAACCGGCCACCCCGCCCGCAGCCCATTCCATCATCTGGGTGGGAATCTGACCGTATGCTCCTTCCGGATGCAATTCGGCAAGCTGGCTGATAAGGGCATGAAAGGTGGCAAAGGCGCAACCGCTGTGTTTTGCTCCGTCGATGAAGACGCCAAAAAAACTGTCATAGGCCAGCTGGCGGCTTGCATCGGCATCAAGCTCGCCGGGATAATAGCCATAAGGATGCACAGCGGTAGCGGCCTGCGCTTCTCTGACCTTGTACAGACTCAAGCCGCTGATAAGGCTACCGCCGGCTACGGCGCCGATGAGGCCGGTTTTGAGAATCTTTCTTCTTGTCGTGTCAATCATGTTGTTTCCTCCTTATTTTTTTTGATAAGCAATAGTGATTTTTCACCGGATGATCAAAGAAAACTCCCAGGCAATGGGCGGCAGTATTCCTTGCCTTGCCCAGAACGCCGATGGGCTGGATTTAACTATGACAGATCCATTCTTAAAGCTGACTTACAGAAATTTTTTTGTTTTCAAAAAAAAAGAAACTGGCGGGATATAGTGGCAAGTATCTGTTTTGGTGATATTTGCTGTTGCCCGGATGATTCTCCGGGCACAAGGCGGCCGGCTGGTGTTGCATTGTAAACTTGCAATGTAACTTTTCAGAATTTTAATAACTTACAGTGTGCTTACTGTTTTGGGCAATTAAGGTCAGGAGCCCCTGCTCAGGAGCGGAAGAGGGAAGGGAAGCATCAGATTATCCCTTTTATTTTTCCGGCCAGTTCCTGGTAATGGAACAATTTTTCATATTCAATCATTCCCGCCAGGGCCCGCGATTTAATCTTGATGTCAATCTCTTCAAGAATGGCGATGGGGTTCAGCCCGCCGATAACGATGGCGCCAAAACGTCCTTCGTTTACCGGAATTTCCAGCAGGGGCTGACCTGGCCAGCCGATCTTCAGGAAACAGCCGAGCCCCGCTTTTTTGAGTTTGTGAGTAAGGTTGACCACACTGTCGCGGCTGTCAGCCGGCATTTCCCGGAAACCCACGCCGATGCGGCCATTACCCGTGGTGGTAGCCCCCATGTAATCGGTCATGCCTGTTTTGATGAAGATTTCCAGAGGATCCATGCTGGAGCCCTCATAGGTGATTATTTCCGCAAATCGCAGGGGTTCCCTGTTTCGCAACTCCAGCAGTCCGCCGAATGTTGAGCGGGTGGGAATGCCGTGGGCCAGGAGAACCCCGTTGATGGTGATTGAACAAATGGTGCCGAGGCCCAGCATATTCTGGGGGACAGCCACATTCCCTATTTTTTCCCCGGGCATAAACAGGGCCATCATGTCACCCATGGAGTATCCCTCCTCATAAACCCGGCAGATAAGAGGAGAAAGGGTTTTCAGCTGTTCCGGGGTCAGCAGGCTGATGTTGGTGATGACGGTGCCGCGAAGATTGTTGAGATCAAAGGTCATGCGATAGGTGAGCTGGTCGATTTTGGCGGCCAGGAACCCCACCTTGTCGAAGATGCGGGCGGTATTGAGTTCCGCAAGACCCTCATCGGTGATGATCCGGCCTTTTCTGCCAAGATTTTTCGTGAGGCCTTTATTGTCCATCTCCATAAGGTAATGGCGCACTGTGCGCTCATTGATGTCCTGGCCAAAGGCCTCCAGATTCTCCATGATTTTCGCGCTGCCGAGAGGACGGTTCGCTTTCCTGAGAATTTTTAAAATGATCAGCTGTTTTTTTTCTGTTTTCTCGCTCATAAAACACTCATTTATTGATTAGGGAAATTGTCTGGAAAAAGGCAATTTTGCCGTTATTGGCCTGGTAACAAGTCATGGTTTTGCCGCCCCACTCCCTCTAGTCCTTACCAAATAAACCATTTTTTGAAAATGATTGTTCGTTTTTGCCGCCATTTTTTTTGCGTGTTCAAAGTGTTAAACGGTAAATTTGCCGTAATTGCCAGAATTATTCCACTGTCAAATAATATGTAATTTATCTAACTATCGTTAAATACGTATTATTTGCATTATTAAAAATATTTTTGACATATTATTTCAGGCATGTTATTGCCAAAATAAGCTTGATATTGGGTAATGAAAGATAGAATATGTGGCAATATGTAATTGAATGAGTATTCATTCGTTAATTACAGACAGTGGTTGTCTGATTAATTATTTAATATCATGAATAAAAATTAAGAAAAATATCGACAGGCTGAAGCAGGAACGGGAAAATTACCTAGTTCTTCTTATTGGCAATAAGTTGCCGGTGAAAGGACATAAAAAATATTCTTTTGGCAAAGTGGATTTTGCGGAAACAGGTTCCCTGAAAATTTTTCCTGAGGAGGAGACGTAACCATGTCCTTTAGCAAACCGAATTACAGCGCGGCAACACTTACCACAACCAGAGTCAATCCTGCCCCCGGATCCGGCATATGCGTGACTTGCATTGACGGATGTGAGGGGCCTTGCGAGATAGGAAGATCCGCCCTCAAGGGGCGAGAAGTGCTTTATCCCATGCCGTTCGGGAAAATAACCGCCGGATCCGAGAAAGACTATCCGGTGGATTTTTCCCACTTCAATATCCAGGGAACGGCCGTTGGCGCTGTCGGCATTGCGGCTGATTCCGATATCGCCACCTTCCCGGCCGTGGACACCACCACGGCGGTCGGCGCCGATGGCAGCATCAAGCTGGCTTTCCCTGTTTTTACCGGCGCGGTCGGTTCCACGGAAATTGCCCGCATCAACTGGGAGGACGTAGCAGTGGGCGCTGCCATTTCCGGTGTGCTGGTCGTTGCCGGTGAAAACATCTGCGGCATGGATTCCCAGGCCGAATTCAAAAAGGGCAAGGTTGTCAGGTCCCCGGAAATGGAACGGCGGGTCAATGCCTTTAAGCGCTGGTATGACGGCACGGGCGGCATTATCGTCCAGGCCAATGTCGAAGACACCAAGCTTGGCGTTCCCGAATATGTCATTGGGAAACTCGGGATCGAGATCTTTGAAATGAAATGGGGACAGGGCGCCAAGGATATCGGCGGCGAGGTGAAGCTGCATTCGATTGAGCGGGCCATGGAGCTCAAGAAAAGAGGGTACATCGTGTTGCCTGATCCGGAAAATCCCGCCGTGCAGAAGGCCTTCAACGCGGGCGGCATCTCCGAATTCGAGCGGCATTCACGCCTGGGCATGGTCGCCGAGGATTCCTTCCATCGCTCGGTGGAGCATCTCCGCAGCGCGGGCGCCAAATATGTCACCCTGAAAACCGGGGCATACCGGCCGGCGGACCTGGCCAGGGCCATCAGGTTTTCCTCCGATGCCAGGATCGATCTGCTGACCATCGACGGGGCCGGCGGCGGCACCGGCATGAGCCCGTGGCGGATGATGAACGAATGGGGAGTGCCGACCGTGCAGCTGGAATGTCTCGCCCATCAGATGTGTCAGCGGCTGGCTGCCAGGGGTTCCTATGTTCCCCCGATCGCCATTGCCGGCGGACTTTCCCTGGAAGATCATATTTACAAGGCGATTGCCCTCGGCGCCCCTTATGTGAAGGCCATCTGCCTCGGCAGGGCTGTTTTTACCGCCGCCATGGTCGGCAAAACCCACGGCAATCTCATGAAGGAGAAAATGGAACTCAAGGGCAAAGATGTCACCGAAGGGTATCTCACCCTCTTTGCCAATGGGGCCAAGCTCAAGGAACGGTTCGGCAATGACTTTGAAAGTATTCCCACCGGCGCCATCGGCATGTACTCGTACATTGACCGGCTTAAACAGGGCTTGCAGCAGCTGATGGCCGGCAGCAGGAAGTTTGCCGTCAGGTATATCGACCGCAACGATATCATGGCCCTCACCCGGGATGCCGCGGAAATATCCGGCATCTCCCATGTCATGGAGGCGGATAAGGAGGAAATCGACCGTATCCTGGGATAATGGGTGCTGACACGGTCGCAAAGGGCAGGCGCTTACGGGCCGTTTGTTGCCGCTCTGCCTGCATCAGGTGGGGCTGATGGTCCCGCTCGGCCTTTGCGACCGGGATATCTGTATGTAAGCTGAATGTCAAACGTGCGCAAGAACAACGAGATGAAGTGTGATTGCATGAGGCGCGGCAATAATTTTGTTTGCCATGTCAGATCATGCGCAAAAACATGAAGGAGGTTCCCAATGATTAATCCTATGTGTAAAAAGAACTGTGCATCTTGTTTCGCCAAACCCGCGTGTGCGGTCAAAGCCCTTATTGAACAGGCGGATGGAATTTATGTTGATACCGAAAAATGTATCGAGTGCGGCTGCTGCCGCAAGATTTGCGGGACATACGGTTTCGCCACCATTAAACCGATGCGGAGACATGGGTAAAGGTTAAGCGGAAAGAAAGCGGCTTGTGTCTCGCCGGCGGAGTTATTCATGCGTCCCGGTCAGGCCTGAAGCGGGATGCGGGGGGCTGATTGCTGAGCCCGCGGGACACAAGGTGCCTGAAAAAGAGGGACTGCCTGGAAACCGTTGCGCCCTGGTATTTCTCCGCGCCTTCAGGGGTTATGGCAGGCGGTACCAGGCCCAGCCCAGCCACTTGGGGGTCAGACTGCAGCGGAACCGATCGATCTTCAGGGTGTATATCCCGGTTGTACTCGGGGTAAACTCAACAATTTCGTAGGTGTTGTCCCAGCTGTAGGAGCCGGCAATCAGGGTCGTCCCCCGGTAGATCTGCAGATCCAGATCGGCGCTGGGTTGGCTGCCATAGGAAGCATAGGCGGTGTTTTGATCCCAGACGATCACGACACGGGTCTTCTTGCCCGCGGTCAGCGACATCGAGATGCTGTAGGGATC
Organism: Desulfurivibrio sp.; assembly: GCA_003605035.1. Taxonomy (GTDB): domain Bacteria; phylum Desulfobacterota; class Desulfobulbia; order Desulfobulbales; family SURF-16; genus SURF-16. Next base: position 3,391 of record QZKJ01000020.1, on the reverse strand, counting down.
CGCCGTGGTGCATGAATAAGCCATGGCCCCCCAGCGTCCATAGGCGCTGGTGTTCAGGGCCACATAGTCCGCCCGGCTGGCGACTATGCCTCCGGCGCCATCCTTGTCGCTCAGACGGGTTGCGCCTTCAATATTGTTCGTGGCCGTTGCCAGCAGAATCGCTTTGACCGCCTCGGGCCAGCTGTCCAGCGCTGGATTGCGATCGATCATCAGGGCGATCGTGCCGGTAACCATCGGCGCGGCAAAACTGGTGCCGGAGCCGATCGCTCCCACCCACGGCGAGGTCGTGGTGGTGCTGGTAATCCTGGTGCCTGGCGCGGCTATTTCCGGCTTTTCGCGATCGCCATGGCTTGAGAAGGGATCAACGTAACTGGAGCAGGGGTGCATGACATCATCAGCCCAGCTGACCGTGTTGATATCATTGAAATTACCCACCGTAATGGTGTTATAGCCCAAACCGGGGCTGATCACCCTGGCGTCGCCACCGGCGCAGGGGGGAGCGCGGTTGCCGGCCGCAGCGACGATGTTGACATGCTTGTTGATCACCATATCATCAAAGAACTTATCGCCAATGCCCGGCACCATGCTGCTGATCAACCCGCCCCAGCTGTTATTGATCACATCCGCTCCCCAGGTATACGCCCGGCTGGCGGCGTTCAGCAAGTCCCAGCCATCCCCGGTGCACGATCCGCCCACCCGGACATTCGCTTGGTAGGCAATGCCTCTGTATGTGCTGTGGCTGCTCTTGATGATGCCCGCCACACCGGTGGAATGGCTTGACAGGCAGGTGTTGGTTGTATCCCGCACTACTCCCGGCAGGTACGGGTTGCTCGTGGGATAGGGGATGCCGCCGCCTACTTCCACCACGCCCACAGAGGATCCCGCGCCGGTGATGCCGCGGGAATGGACGATCGCGGCATATATCGTCGTGCCGGCGATATTCAAGGCAGGCTCGTTGATCTGATCGGCATAGATCATGTCCACCTCATCCCAGAAACCGGCTTCCCGAATCGCGTCAGGGGTCAGTTCAGCGTAAACAGCCGGGGAATAGTGATCGGCGGTGGTCGCAAAGCCCATTTGCTGAATCCGCTCGCTGATCGGCCCGTTCACCTCATCAACATCCATGGCCCTATCCCCGCGGGCCGCGTTCTTGATCGCTTGCACGTCTGCCCGGGATAGCCTGCCATGCGGCGATGGGCGTTGATAAGACTTCTCCGCCCCGGCCTCATCCTGCAGCCACAGGATGACCCTGATCAGCTCATCGTCCGGTGCGTCTGTAAGGCGCTGCTGCAATTCAGGATGAAGACGTCCGGACTGTTCGTCGCGCAACTGCTGCTCAACGGCATCCAGATCAGCAATGTTGACCTCTTCCCAGGCCTCATTGAGGGCGATGGCATACATCTTCCCGTTACGGACATGCAGGACCTTGCAGTCGAAAACCGTGGTTCCCGACAAAGGGTAGGCGATGGCAACGCTGCCTACAACTCGCAGGGCCTGCAGTGGAATCCCATGCCGCCGGGCTGCCTGCTGCCTGGCGGCTTTCTCATAGATCTTCCTGTCCACCGGGTCGGCCTCGGTGCCGGATCGCAGCATGGCGGCGGATTCCCCATGTGCCGGAGCCGCGATAAAAAACGGCAGAAAAAGAAGAAGCAGGCGCCAGGAGATCTTTTGACAAGGGCTCAGCATGGTGAATGGAGGAAGGGGCGGGGTCAAATTGTTTCCTTTGATAATGTCTGCTCAATCGCCCGGATGACCAGGTGCAACTGTTTGTCTTTTTTTCGTTTTTCCACCAATCTTTTGCGGCCCAGGCTCACGGTGCTGTAGTCAACCCCCAGCAGTTCGCCGATCTCCTTGTTTTTCATGCCGCCCAGACGATACAGCAGGTCCATGGCCATCTGCCGGGGCGCACCTTTGCTCCTGATCACCTCATCCACGGTTTTTTGCGTCGCAACAGCAAGCTGGGCAAGTATCTGCTCCCTGGCCAGATAACTATGCACGCTGCCTAAGGCGGGCTGTTCACGATCATTGCCGCTGTCCAGAAAAGTCTCTTTTATGCGGGCGACAAATCGGGCGTCACCCAGGATGCTTTGCCCGACTATGTTCTCCTTGATGGCTATTCCCTCTGTCACAGCCGCCTCAAGCTGCCGGCGATACTCTTTTCTGCCCGAGGCGTTGTCACCGCCAAACTCCCGCAGCACCACCCCGTACTCAACCCATTTGTGTCTCTTTTTTGGGTTGGCAAACCCCGGCAGGCTGCTCCATTGATAAGCAGAGAGGCAGCGCAGCTGTTCCTTCGCTGGCTTGCTCAGCAGGCCTTTGACCTTGACCGGATTGAGGTGGATGTATTTTGACACGGCGGCAAGATAGGACTCCTTGTCGATCAGCACCGATTTGTAGCGGCCCTGGAAGAGATGCCCCACCCGTTTATGGCGGCGGTTGAAATGTGAGGTGTAGGTGATGTTGAAATGGCGCATGAACTCGGCAAGATTGCCAAGCGGCGTCTCGGCCAGCAGATGATAGTGGTTGGCCATCAGGACAAAGCTGTGAATGACCACCTGATAGGTATCAACGGACTGGGCCAGGATCTCCAGGAACCGTCGGCGGTCGGCATCGTCCCGGAAGATAGCCTTCCGCTCGTTGCCCCGGTTGGTGAGGTGGTAAACAGCTCCCGGATACTGGATGCGCAGTGGTCTGGCCATGGTTTCTTTTATGCCGTCCTCAGGGGAATGTCAATAATAAAGATTTGACCCCATGGAGCGCGCATGGCGCGTTATGCTATTTTTCTTTTCTTTTTGGGAGCATTGACAATTCCCAGGAGACCATCTATCGAGATGTCTTCGTCAAGAAGTGGCCAATGGAGGCCATAGCCAGAGGGTGTAATTTCAAATGTATTTCTTTCGATTTCAGTCGCCCTTGCTAATAATGGAGAAATATCCTCCAGTTTGAAGCGTTTTGATGTCCCGTCAATGGTAGCTTCAAGAATGTCACCTATGAATTTAATTTCTTTAATTTCATGATGTTGATTCATTGTTGCCGCCTCCTTTGAAACTCTTCCCATTGCGATTCTATATACTCAAAGTGTTCGAATATTATTTTCCTTATTTGCCGTTTGTCCTTCTCTGACATATGATATGAAAAAGCCTCGTCGATGTCGAATGTTTCTCGAAAAAGCCAATATTTGCATTCCATTTCGCCATTTCGGCAATGTACATGAATCGGTTCATTTCCCTCGTTGGCATAAAAGAACAATCTCCATCCAAGTATCACGAGTATTGTTGGCATTATCATTTCCTGGGCTCCTCGCTGTTTCATGTGGGTAACGGCAAATCCTCTCCAATGCCGGCGTTGGGCTTAAAAGCCCTTGAGCATGAGCCCCGCCGGAGGCGTGGGC
>QZKJ01000084.1 GCA_003605035.1 Desulfurivibrio sp. | reverse complement strand
GAAGCGTAGCAGTGCTACGTTGAGGACGATTTCACCAGAAAGACGCCGCACAGGATATTTTTAACCGATCGGAGTAGATGTTCATTTTGCAAGAGGCTCGGAGGAGCGGGAATGTTTACAAACATGAGAATCGGGTTGAGGTTGGGGTTGGGTTTTGGCCTGCTGGTCGTGCTGCTGGTGATCATGGCCGGGGTTTCCTATCAGAAACTGCAGGGGATGGACGGGATGATCAACAAGGTGGTTAATGATCGTTTTTCCACGACTGTTCAGGCCATGGAGATGAGCGATGCGGTTAATCTCACCGCACGGGCCATCGCCAGTATGGTGCTGAGTTCCGATGCCGAGCACATGGAACAGCAGTATGCCCAGCTTGCCCAGGCCAGGAAACAGATTGAGCGCAATATGCGGGCATTGCAGGATGCGCTCCTGGGTGAGGAAGGGCAAAGGCAGATAACCGCCCTTGATGAGGCTGCCGGTTCCTACCGGCAACTGGAGGAAGAGTATCTCGGCCTCATAAAATCCGGGAATCGGGACCAGGCCCTGCAGTTGCTGCAGGGAAAACTGAGCAAGGCCCAGGTGCAGTATGCGGACAGCATTAAGGGGTTTGTCGGATTCCAGGCCGGCCAGGTTCATGAGGCGGGCAGGGAGGCTGACATCATGGTTGGCGGAGCTGTCAGGCTTATCGTCATACTGGCTGCCGGGGCATTAGTTGTGGGGATAGGGCTTGCGCTTTTCATCACCAGGTCGATCACCAGCCCGCTCGGCGCCTGCATAGGCGCGGCAGGAAAGATTGCCGGCGGCGACATGAATGTCGAGCTTGACGGAACGGCCCGTGACGAGACCGGGGAGCTGCAGCGGGCGATGAACACCATGGCGGCCGCCATCAGGGCGCTGGCCGCCGACGCCGACGGGCTGGCCGACGCCGCCATTGCCGGCAGGCTCAACATCAGGGCCGACGCGGCCCGGCACCAGGGTGATTTCCGCAGGATCGTCGAAGGAATGAACGATGTCATCAACCGCCTGGTGGGGTTTCTTGATTCCATGCCGGCGCCGGCCATGATCATTGACAAGGAATTCACCATCCTTTACATGAACGAGCTGGCGGCAAAGGTCGCCGGCAGGACGCCGCAGCAGATCCTTGGTATCAAGTGTTACGACCACTTCAAGACCTCGGACTGCCGCAGCGAGCGCTGCGCCTGCAACCGGGCCATTATCAACGGCCAGGTCGCCACCAGCGAGACCGCTGCCCATCCGCTGCCCGGCCTTGATCTTGACATCAGCTATGCCGGCGTGCCGATCAGGGACCGGCAGGGCACTGTCATCGGCGCCTTTGAGGTGGTCAGCGATCAGACGGCGGTGAAAAAAGCGGCCAGGGTGGCGGATAAACAGGCCCGTTTTCAGAGCGAAGAGGTGGCTAAGCTGCTGGTCAATCTGGCTAAGCTGTCCATCGGCGATCTTGCCGTTGATACGGCCGTGGCAAAGAGTGACGAAGACACCGCGGCCATGGCCCAGAATTTTGAGAAGATCAACGGATCCATGCGGGAAATGGCGGCCGCCATCAAGGCGCTGGCCGCCGATGCGGGGGGGCTGGCCGACGCCGCCATTGCCGGCAGGCTCAATATCAGGGCCGACGCGGCCCGGCACCAGGGTGATTTCCGCAGGATCGTGGAGGGGATGAATGATGTCATCAGCCGTCTGGTCGGTTTTCTCGACTCCATGCCGGCGCCGGCCATGATCATTGATAAGGAATTCACCATTCTTTACATGAACGAGCTGGGGGCGAAGGTCGCCGGCAGGACGCAGCAGCAGACCCTTGGCAGCAAGTGTTACGATCACTTCAAGACCGCGGACTGCCGCAGCGAGCGCTGCGCCTGCAACCGGGCCATTGTCAACGGCCAGGTCGCCACCAGCGAGACCGCTGCCCATCCGCTGCCCGGCCTTGATCTTGACATCAGCTATTCCGGCGTGCCGATCAAGGACCGGCAGGGTAATATCATCGGCGCCCTTGAGGTGGTCAGCGATCAGACGGCGGTGAAAAAAGCGGCCAGGGTGGCGGACAAACAGGCCCGTTTCCAGAGCGAAGAGGTGGCTAAGCTGCTGGTCAATCTGGCCAAGCTGTCCATCGGCGATCTTGCCGTTGATACGGCCGTGGCGGCCAGTGACGAGGATACCGCGGCCATTGCCGGCAATTTTACCAAGATCAATGGCTCCCTGCAGCAGAATATCGAGGCGTTCAAGGGCATCACCGGCGCCGCCAAGCAGGTGGCCCAGGGCAACCTGATGGTGGAACTCAAAAAACGCAGTAATGAAGATGAGCTGATGGAATCCCTGCAGAGCATGGTGGAGAAGCTCAAGGAGGTGGTGCTGGAGGTGCAGTCCGCCGCCGACAATGTGGCGGCCGGCAGCCAGGAACTTTCTTCCAGCGCCCAGGAGATGTCCCAGGGCGCCACCGAGCAGGCGGCGGCGGCCGAGGAGGCCTCTTCCTCCATGGAACAGATGTCGTCCAACATCAGGCAGAACGCCGACAACGCCCTGCAGACCGAAAAGATCGCCATCAAGTCTGCCAGCGACGCCCAGGAGGGCGGCAAGGCGGTGAACCAGACGGTGGGCGCCATGAAGGAGATCGCCGGCAAGATTTCGATCATCGAGGAGATTGCCCGGCAGACCAACCTGCTGGCTTTAAACGCCGCCATCGAGGCGGCCCGGGCCGGGGAGCACGGCAAGGGCTTTGCGGTGGTGGCGTCCGAGGTGCGCAAACTGGCGGAGCGGAGCCAGAAGGCGGCGGCCGAGATCTCCCAGCTGTCGTCGGTCAGCGTGGAAATTGCCGAGACGGCGGGTGACAAGCTGGCCAGGATGCTCCCCGACATCCAGAAGACGGCCGAGCTGGTGCAGGAGATCAGCGCCGCCAGCCGCGAGCAGGACAGCGGCGCCGGGCAGATCAACAAGGCCATCCAGCAGCTCGATCAGGTCATCCAGCAGAACGCCGGGGCCTCGGAGGAGATGTCCTCCACCGCCGAGGAGCTGTCCGCCCAGGCCGAGCAGCTGCAGGGCATCATCGCCTTCTTCAAGGTCGACAGCCAGGGCGGCAGAGTGATTGCCCATGGCGCCAGGCTCGGGGGCAGACAGGCCCATGGCGCCAGGCTCGGGGGCAGACAGGCCCATGGCCGTCCGCAGATCGCCCATGTCAGGGCCGCTGGCCACGAGCGGCAGGCGCCCGCCGCCGGGGGAAAAACGGCCAGGGGAATGGATCTGCAGATGGATAATGGAGATGAACTGGATACTGCCTTTGAGAAGTATTAAGGGATTTTCATCGTTACGTTTTTTGCTAAGCCGTTGCAATAAAATAACATTGTCACGGCTCCTAACCTTTGCCATTGGGTAAAATGTCGGGTAACAGAGAAAACCACATCTTTTCGCATTCCCTGGTGCGCATGTCGGGCCGGGAATTCGCCAGCTTGAGCCGCTTTATTTATGAGCAATGCGGCATCAGGATGCCGGAGGTCAAGAAAACGATGCTTGAGGGCCGCCTGCAGAAGCGCTTGCGTGTCCTCGGCATGAAAAGTTTTGCCGAGTATATTGACTATCTGTTTGATCCGGCAGAAAATAGCCAGGAACTGGTGCTGATGATCGACCATGTCACCACCAACAAGACGGATTTCTTCCGCGAGCCGGATCATTTCGACTATCTGCGGGAGAGGGTGCTGCCGGCCTGGTGGGAGAAATACGGGATGAGGCGGCTCATGGTATGGAGCGCCGGCTGCTCCACCGGCCAGGAACCATACACCCTGGCCATGGTGCTGCAGGAGTTTGCCGCCAGCCGGTCCGGTTTCGATTTTCAGATTCTGGCCACGGACATCTCGACCAGGGTGCTGGAGCAGGCCAGAAAGGCGGTGTATCAGGAAGAGCTGCTGGCGCCGGTGCCTTCCCTGTTCAAGACGAAATACCTGCTGCGCAGCAAGGACCGGCAGAGCGGTCTGGTGCGCATCGTGCCGCAGCTGCGGGCCAGGGTGCGATTCCGGCGGCTGAATTTTCTCGATAGTGATTTCGGCCTGCGGGAACCGCTGGATATCATTTTCTGTCGCAATGTGATCATCTATTTCGACCGATCGACCCAGGTCAGGCTGCTGCAGCGCTTTTATGAACATATGCGGCCAGGGGGGCATATTTTCATGGGACACTCCGAGACGTTGAACGGCCTTGAGGTGCCGCTGGTCAGTGTCGCCTCCACGGTGTACAGGAAACTGCAATGAAACGCTCAGCCGCAAAACGGTACGGAACCTCGGCGGTCAGCCAGACGGTATTGCCGGCAACCGGAAGCCCCCGGCAAACGGCAATGCCCGTTCCGGCCAAGCCGGCCAGGTATTATCTCAAGCCGGGGGAATTATTTGCCGGGGAGGAGGCCGCCCTGGTGAAAACAGTGCTGGGCTCCTGCGTGGCGGTGACCATGTTCTCTCCCCGCTGCCGGGTCGGCTCGCTCTGCCACAGCATGCTGCCTTCCTGCCGCAATGAAAATCCCTGCATCGGCGGCTGCCAGGACGGACCGCGCTATGTGGATTGCGCTATCCGGCGGATGCTGGAGTGGTTCTTTTCCCTGGGGATTAACCGCGAGGAAATCGAGGTGAAGGTCTTTGGCGGCTCGGACATGTTTGCCGGCCCCCGCGGCCCAGAATACAAAGGGATAGGACGGCAGAATATCGACATGGCCCTGCAGACCCTGGAGCAGGAGGGGCTCAGGCTGGCGGCTTCGGACGTGGGCGGCCCGCGGGGGCGTAAGATCATTTTTAAAAGCTACAGCGGAGAGGTATTCTTGAAACGTTTGAATCGCGCGGAGTTTAAACAATGAAGAAAAAGATTCGCGTCCTCATTGTCGATGATTCCGCCGTGGTCCGCCAGACCTTAAGTGAAATCCTGGCCTCGGACCCGGCGATCGAGGTGATGTCCACCGCGGCTGATCCTTATATCGCCGCGGAACGAATGAAGGAAGAGATCCCGGATGTCATCACCCTGGATGTGGAGATGCCGCGCATGGACGGCATCTCCTTTCTGCAGAAAATCATGCGCCAGCACCCCATTCCGGTGGTAATGTGCTCGAGTCTTACGGAAAAGGGTTCGGAAACCGCCATGAAGGCCCTGGAGTACGGGGCGGTGGAGATTATCCAGAAGCCGCGCATCGGCACCAAAGTCTTTCTTGAGGAATCCCGGGTAAACATCTGCGATGCGGTGAAAGCGGCGAGTCAGGCGAGACTGGGCAGAATCTCCCGGCGGCCCGGCCTGGTTGCCCCCAAACTGAGCGCTGATGTGATGATTGACAAACCGGCGTCCAGCGCCATGATCCAGACCACCGAAAAGGTGATCGTGGTGGGGGCCTCCACCGGCGGCACCGAGGCCCTGCGGATATTTCTCGAGGCCCTGCCCGCGGACTGCCCGGGCATCGTCATTGTCCAGCATATGCCGGAGGGTTTTACCACCGCCTTTGCCAGGCGACTGGACGGCCTGTGCAAGGTCACGGTCAAGGAGGCGGCGGACAATGATACGGTGGTGCGCGGCCGCGTGCTGATCGCGCCGGGCAACCGGCATACCCTGCTGAAGCGCAGTGGGGCCCGCTACTTTCTGGAGGTGAAGGACGGGCCGCTGGTCTGCCGGCACCGGCCTTCGGTGGATGTGCTGTTCCGTTCCGCGGCCCGTTACGGCGGAAAGAATGTGGTGGGAGTGATCATGACCGGCATGGGTGATGACGGAGCCCAGGGCATGCTGGAGATGAAGCAGGCCGGCGCCTTCACCATTGCCCAGGACGAGGCCAGCTGCGTGGTTTTCGGCATGCCCAACGAGGCGGTCAAGCGGGGCGGGGTGGATCTGGTCCTGCCGCTTACGGCCATCGCCCGGGAGGTGCTCCGCCATGGCGGTTGATGCCGCTGGGCGGGAAGGCGGGGGCATTAACCAGTAACCAAAATGATAACGCATAATTGACAAATGAACGCAGCTGAACTTTTTATCAGATGTCTGGAAAATGAAGGGGTGGAATATATCTTCGGCGTGCCCGGCGAGGAGAATGCCCACTTCATGATGGCCCTGCAGAACTCCTCTATCCGTTTTATTCTCTGCCGGCATGAGCAGGGGGCCGCCTTTATTGCCGATGTCTACGGCAGGCTGACCGGCAGACCCGGGGTCTGTCTGGGCACTCTGGGACCAGGCGCCACCAATCTGGTGACCGGGGTGGCTGACGCCAATATGGACCGCTCGCCCCTGGTGGTGATCACCGGCCAGGCCGACAGCCGCAGGCAGCACAAGGAAAGCCATCAGTACATGGACGTGGTCAGAATGTTCCGGCCCATCACCAAATGGGCCCAGCCGATCATCCACAGCAAGAATATCCCCGAGGTTGTGCGCAAGGCCTTTAAACTGGCGGTGATGGAAAAACCAGGGGCCTGCCATATCGAACTGGCCGATGACATCGCCGCCTTTGCCGCCACCGGCAACCCCCTGCCGGTGCAGAACCCCCGCCGGCCGGTGCCGGATGATAAGAGCGTCGATCGCGCCATGGAGCTGATCCGCGCCGCCAGAAAACCCATCATCCTGGCCGGCAACGGCGCCATCCGGCGCAGGGCGGCCAAGCAGCTCCGGCTCTTTGTCGAAAAAACCGGCATCGGCGTGATCAACACCTTCATGGGCAAGGGCTCCATTCCCAGATCGTCGGAGAACTGCCTGTTCACCATCGGTCTGCAGGCCCACGATTATACCCGGGTGGCGATTCAGGAGGCGGATCTGGTCATCACCCTGGGCTATGACCTGGTCGAATACGAACCGCGGCTGTGGGGCCAGAGTACCAGCAAGGGCGACAGGACCCAGAAGATCATCCACATTGATTTTATCCCGGCCGAGGTGGATGAGTATTACGGCGTGGATGTGGAGATCGTCGGCGATCTGGCCCATACCCTGTGGATGTTGAATGAGCGGGCCAAGGATTTCCGGGCAGATTATGACTGCGGCTGCAAAATGGCGCTGCGGAAGCTTATGCTGGATGATTTCGCCGAATACAGGGATGATGATACCTTCGGTTCCATCCGGCCCCAGAAGATCATCTGGGATGTGCGGGAGGTGCTCGGCCCCCAGGACATCCTGCTGAGCGACGTGGGGGCCCACAAGATGTGGATTGCCCGCTATTACCAGTGCGATGAGCCCAATACCTGCCTGATCTCCAACGGTTTCTGCTCCATGGGTTTTGCCCTGCCCGGCGCCATCGGCGCCAAGCTTGTGCATCCACAGCGGCGGGTGCTGGCCGTCTGCGGCGACGGCGGTTTTCTCATGAATGTGCAGGAGCTGGAGACTGCCCGGCGCATCGGCGCCAACATTGTGGTGCTGATCTGGGATGACCAGGAATACGGCCTGATCCGCTGGAAGCAGGAGAACCAGTTCGGCAGGCATTGCGATCTGCATTTCAACAACCCGGATTTTGTCAAGCTGGCCGAGGCCTTTGGCTGCAAGGGCTTTAAGGTGGAAAACTCCCGTGACTTCAAAGGAGTGCTGGAGCAGGCCTTTCATTGCGATGTGCCGGCGCTGATCGCGGTGCCTATTGATTACCGGGAAAACCGCCTGCTTTCCCAGCGGCTGGGCAAGGTGGCCTGTCCCATATGATCTGATTGCGGATCTGGGATTGGGGATTGCGGATTGTGAAAAACTGATTGCGGATCTGGGATGGGGATTGCGGATTGTGAAAACCTGATATGTACCCTCGCTGTTTCAATCCGCAATCCCCAATCCCAAATCCCAAGTGGAGTGACCATGCTCAAAGAGACCTACCCTTTTTATCTGGCTAACAGACCGGTATTTGCCAACACGGAGCTGGCGGTGACCGACAAGTTCACCGGCAGGGTGGCCGCCAGGGTGGCCCTGGCCGATGAACAGGTGATCGATCAGGCCATCTCCCTGGCGGTGGCCGCGGAAAAACCCATGCGGGCCATGGCCTCCTACCAGCGCCAGCAGATCCTGCAGCACTGCGTGGGCCGTTTCAGCGCCCGGTCTGAAGAGCTGGCCCGGGCCCTGTGCATTGAGGCGGGCAAGCCCATTCGGGACAGCCGGGGCGAGGTGGCCCGGCTGATTGAGACCTTCAAGATCGCCGCGGAAGAGGCGGTGCGCTTCGGCGGCGAATTCATGCCGCTTGACCGCAGTCCGCGCACCGCCGGCTATGTCTCGGTGAGCAAACGGGTGCCGCTGGGGGCCTGCTCCTTTATCACCCCCTTCAATTTTCCACTCAATCTCGCCGCCCATAAGATCGCCCCGGCCATTGCCGCGGGCTGCCCCTTTGTGCTGAAACCGGCCAGCCTCACCCCCGTCGGCGCTATGCTTATCGGCGAGACGCTCTCTGAAACCGAGCTGCCGCCTGGCGCCTTTTCCATCCTGCCCTGCCGCCGCGAGGGGGCGCGGCTCTTTACCGAGGATGAGCGCTTGAAACTGCTCAGTTTCACCGGCTCGCCCGAGGTGGGCTGGCAGCTCAAAAAAATGGCGGGTAAAAAAAAGGTGGTGCTGGAACTCGGCGGCAATGCCGCCTGCATTGTGGACGAGGACGCCGATCTCGACGAGGCGGTGGCCCGCATCATCATCGGCGCCTTTTATCAGTCCGGCCAGAGCTGCATCGGCGTGCAGCGCATCATGGTGCATGAGCGAATTTATGACGCCTTCAAGCAGCGGCTGGTGGCGGCTTCTGAGAAGCTGAAAATGGGCGACCCGGCTGATGAGGAGACCTTTATCGGCCCCCTGATCAGTGAAAAGGAGGCCATGCGGCTTGAACAGTGGATTGCTGAAGCGCTCACCGCCGGGGCAAAACTTCTCTGCGGCGGCAGGCGGCAGGGGGCCTTTCTCCCCGCCACCCTGCTGGAAGATGTGCCGAGGCAGGAGAAGATCTGCCGGCTGGAGGCCTTCGGGCCGGTGGCCGTGCTGTCTCGCTTTGTCTCGTTTGACGCGGCGCTGGCCGAGGTGAACGACAGCCGTTTCGGCCTGCAGGCCGGCATCTTCACCCGTGATATCTTCAAGGCGCATCAGGCCTGGAACGAGCTTGAGGTGGGCGGGGTGGTCATCGGCGACATTCCCTCCTGGCGGGCCGACCAGATGCCCTACGGCGGGGTGAAGGACAGCGGGCTGGGCCGGGAGGGAATCCGCTGGGCCATGGAGGAGATGAGCGAGCTCCGGCTCATGGTGCTCCGCCATGGCTGAGGGTGATATGCCGCATTCCTATTCGGGATCGTGCAGCGAGGGCAGCCAGAGCTGGAGTCCGGTAATCCTGTTGAAATGGCTGTCATAAGTGACTATGGCGGAGCCCGTTTCCATGGCATGTGCGGCAATCCACACATCATTGATGGGCAGCGGAGTCTCTGCTTTTTTGAGAGCCGCCTTGAGCTGTCCGAAAATCTCCGCTGTTTCGTCCGTGGCATGCAACACCTGCACACCGGGCTTGTGTAAAAAGCGGGCAAGCAGGCTCAGGTTTGCCGCCTCTCTGGATCCCCCTTTAAAGCCCGCAAAAAGTTCTCCCAGTACAAAAACGGACATGAAAACGGTTTCTGCGGCAATCAGGGATTCGAGCACATTTTCATCCCCCGCGAGATAGGCTGAGTAGCAGTTGGTATCGAGAATGATTTTCTTCACGCCCAGTCACCTGGGTCGATCTTGTCAAAATCGCTGATTTTTTTATTGAAATCAGCAAGGTCTCTGTCCGACCAGAAACCAAACAGGTCGAGGAAATCCTTTTTGCGCTCCTCGCCTCTTTTGGGTGAGAGACCGAGGGATTCCGCCAGCAGTTTCTTGATGGTGCTATTCAGGCTTAATCCTTCTTTTCTGGCCTTTTGGCGGATAAGGCTGTCCAGTGGATCATCCAGATTGTGGATGGTGATTGATTTCATGATCAGGCCTCCTTTGAACCGGAAAAGTAAATTATGGTTCAATCTTACCCATTCTTTACGTGCCGGGCAAGTAAAACTCATTCTTACCGATAGATGTCCTGTTCCAGGATGGGATGATCTGCCCCTTCTCTGGGGAGGCAGGGGAATCAGGAAGCGGCTGACGCTGTCGTGTTTCAGGCATGACCTAGGCCAGTGAGGTTTTCACGGCTGGAAAAGCTCGGCGCCATGCACGAATTTCCGTTACCTGAGGGCCTTGATCTTGTTGATATCCTGGGACCTGCCCAGCATGATCAGCAGATCACTGCTTTTCACCACGAAATCCGCCGGCGGAGCCAGCACCATGTTTTCGGGGGTCAGTTCCTTGACGGCGATGATCTGCACGTTATGTCTGGCCCGCAGATTCAACTGGGCCAGGCTTTTGCCGAGAAATTCCCTGGGAGGGACGACCTGGACGAGATCGAAATCCTTGGCCAGGGGAATGAAATCGAGCACGTTGGGGGTGGATAAACCCCTGGCCACGCGCAGGGCCATGTCCCGTTCGGGGTGGATGATCACGGTTGCGCCGACCCGCTTTAATATTTTTTCGTGATCTTCATCCAGGGCTTTAACCAGAATGGACTTGACGCCGATTTCCTGCAGATAGAGACAGATGAGGGTACTGGTGCTGATTTTGGTGCCGACCGAGACGATGACGCCATCCATGCGGTCCAGGCCCAAGGTACGCAAGGCCTCCTTGTCCGTGGCGTCCAGCACGATCGCTTCCGTGGCATGGGGAGAGATCTCCTGCACCCGGGCTTTGTCCGTATCAATGGCCACCACCTCATTGCCGTCTTCAAACAGGGCCTTGGCCGCATGAAAGCCGAAGTGGCCGAGCCCTATCACTGCAAAACGTTTCATACTTGATCTCCGCAGCTAGGAGTCTGTCGGACTTAGACATATCTACTGCAAACCCGAGAAATCGGCCCATATTCCCATGGTTTTTCGTTAAATAGCACAACTATTCGCCTCAAACCCATGAAAATCTGGTCTCGATTTCTCGATTTTTCGCTACGATTCTCTAAGTCCGACAGACTCCTAGCCCAAGTTTAACACAAGCGAAGCTATTTTAGCGATTTTTGCTCCATTTGCTCTCAAAAAATCTAATAATATCAAAGGGTGCTTTGTTAGAGGCGGT
>QZKJ01000091.1 GCA_003605035.1 Desulfurivibrio sp. | reverse complement strand
CGAGAGAAAAATATTCTGGGCAAGGATGAGTGGTGAAATCGCCCGGAAGCGTAGCAGTGCTACGTTGAGGACGATTTCACCAGGAAGACGCCGCACAGGTTATTTTTAGCCGATCGAAGTAGATGTTCATTTTGCAAGAGGCTCATAGTAAAGCTAAAGACAAACCATGACCCTGGCAACAGATTTTCTCGTTATCGGCTCCGGAATTTCCGGTCTTTCCTTTGCCCTCAAGGCAGCCCGTCTCGGCCAGGTCACCCTGGTCACCAAAAAAAACCGGGTGGACACGGCAACCAATCTTGCCCAGGGAGGCATCGCCGCGGTGCTGTCCGCCGATGACTCCTATGCCATGCATATCGCCGACACCCTGCAGGCCGGCGCCGGGCTGTGCAACGAAGAGGTGGTGCGCCTGGTGGTGGAAACCGGGCCGGCCAGGGTGCGGGAACTCATGGCCCTGGGCGTTGATTTTACCCGCCAGGAGTCAGACAGTTCCCTGCTCGACCTGGGCCGGGAAGGCGGTCATTCGGCCCGGCGCATCGCCCATGCCCGGGACCTCACCGGCCGGGAAATCGAACGGGGGCTGCTGGCCAGGGTAGCGGCCAATGAGCGGATCACGGTGCTGGAAAACCATCTCGCCGTGGACCTGCTCATTGCCTCCAAGGCGGGTATCGCGGTCAGCGGTCCGTTTGCGGACCGCTGTCTGGGGGCGTACATCCTGGACAGAAACGACTATTCCATCACCCCGTATCTGGCCAGGACCACCGTGCTCTGCACCGGCGGCACCGGCAAGGTCTATCTCTTTACCACCAATCCCGATATCGCCACGGGTGACGGCATTGCCATGGCCTACCGGGCCGGGGCCAAAGTAGCCAACCTGGAGTTCGTCCAGTTTCATCCCACCTGCCTCTATCACCCCCTGGCCAAAAATTTTCTCATCTCCGAGGCGGTGCGGGGTGAAGGCGCCCGGCTCGTCGATAAAAACGGCACCCCGTTCATGCTGAAATACGATCCCCGCGGCGATCTGGCCACCAGGGATGAGGTGGCACGGGCCATTGATTCCGAGATGAAGGCCAGCGGCGATGACAATGTCTTTCTTGATATCACCCATAAGCCGGCTGAATTCGTCAAAAAGCGCTTTCCCAATATCTACCGGACCTGCCTGTCCTACGGCATCGATATTACCAGGCAGCCGATTCCGGTGGTGCCCGCAGCCCATTACATGTGCGGCGGGGTGCAGACCGACACCATGGGCCGCACCTCCATTGAAAATCTTTTCGCCTTTGGCGAGACGGCCTGCACCGGCCTGCATGGCGGCAACCGGCTGGCCAGCAACTCCCTGCTCGAGGCGGTGGTCTTTGCCCATCAGGCCTTTCTGCAGTGTGAGCGGGACTGGCCGGCGCTGCAGCGGCGCGAACACCCGCAGGTGCCGGCCTGGTCCGCCGGCCATGCCGCAAGAATAGAGGAATGCGTGCTGATCAGCCATAACTGGGACCAGATCCGCCGGCTGATGTGGAATTATGTGGGCATCGTCCGCTCCGAGAAAAGGCTGAACCTGGTGGTCAAGCGCATGGAGCCCATTCTGGCCGAAGTGGCCCAGCATTTCCGTGATTACCTGCTGACCCCGGACCTTATTGAATTGCGCAACATTGCCCTGGTGGCTGAACTGATCGTCAAGAGCGCCCTGATCCGCAAGGAGTCCCGGGGACTGCATTACATGGTGGAATATCCCGGACGGGATGATGTGAACTGGCGCAGGGATACGGTGCTGCAGAAGAAGGGTGGCTGATGGGAGATGGCTCGTGGCTCATAGCTGATGGGTGGTGGCCCAGGGCGGTTCGCGAACCGCCCCTACCCCTCCCGGGGCAGGCACCAGGCCAGCCCCTGCATCTCCTCACTCCTTACTCCTTACTCCTTACTCCTCACTTCTTACTTCTTACTTCTCACTTTTCCCTTCCCTCAGAACAGCCCGAGGAATTTCTTCTTTTCTTCCTCTTTTTTCTCGCTGCCGGAATCAGTGGCAGCCGGGGTGTAGCCCAGCACGGAGTCGAAATTGGTGCGCTGGATCACCGCATCGCTGAGATCGGCATTGGTCAGGTCTGCCTTGAAAAACATGGTTTTGACCAGGTAGCTGCCTTTCAGGCTGGCCCCGGTCAGATCCGCCTCGCTCAGGTTGGCCCAGTGCAGATTGGCCTGACCCAGATCGGCATTTTGCAGCACGGCGCTGACCAGAATGGCATCCACCAGTCTGGCCCTGGTGAGAGTGGCGCCCTGCAGATTGGCATCCTCGAGGTTAACTCCTTCCAGGTTCGCCCCTTCCAGATTGGCGCCGGAGAGATCCGCTCCTTCGAGATCGGCGCCGGCAAGCTTGGCGCCGGTCAGTTTGGCCTGTTTCAGGTTGGCGTTTTTGAGAAAGGCGCCGGACAGATCGGCGCCGGACAGATCAGCCTGTTCAAGATCCGCATTTTTCAGGCTGGCCTTCTGCAGATTCTGGTTGGTAAGATCACAGTGCACGCACTCCTTTTCATCCAGCAGATGGGTCATCTCCCGGGAAAGCGGCGCGGCCGGCGGGGTATAGTCGCGGAAGGTTTCCGTGGTTTCTTTTTCATCCCCCTTGAACAAGCCGAATTTCCACCAGCTGTCATGCCCGGTCTCGGTGTCGGGCCGGGTGGGCACCACGCTGTTGTCCGGGATGACCACCGTCCGGTTGGTTTCCGGTTCCGGAATCACCTCTGAGCGGACGCCGCTGTCCGGCTGGTCCGCCCCGCTGTCGCTGAATTCCTGCTGCGGCAGTTCGTCGTCGGCCACGGTGAAGGTGTATTCCAGCCCGCCGTCCGGCTGGAACATGGTGAGCTCGTCATCTATTTTAAACACGGTATAGCAGCGCATGTCCTTATCGGCCCACTGGTGGTAACGGATGCAGAGGGTGTTCTCCTTGTCAACCTTCCACTTGCCGTCTGATTTT
Organism: Desulfurivibrio sp.; assembly: GCA_003605035.1. Taxonomy (GTDB): domain Bacteria; phylum Desulfobacterota; class Desulfobulbia; order Desulfobulbales; family SURF-16; genus SURF-16. The sequence continues at coordinate 8,232 of QZKJ01000091.1, read as the reverse complement.
TCGCCAAGGCTGTTGACGGCAGCGACCTTGCCGCTGTCGTACAGGGTGACATCAGCCTCAACCGACTTGTCCCATCTGACGATGTGCAGGGTTCTTGCCGCGACAAGCCCGAGGATTTCGTCATAGGAGAGCTGCTTGGCGCCCTCCTCAGCCGCATCCTGGACGGTAAGTCTTTTGCCGCAGGCCGGCAGGATGATAATAAGGAGCAGAAGGAGTGAAAAAATGTGTTTGCTGTTCATATTCGTTTGCCTGGCTTAATTTCAGAGTGTCAAAGCAGGAAAAATGCTTCAGCAAAATACCATTAACGTCCAACCCCGTCAACCGGTCAAACCATCATCCGTCGTCCCGCAGCATTTTCACCAGCTCCTCGATGTCCGTGGTCGGCAGACTGCAGGTCCGGTTGCGGCACACATGGGCGCAGGCCCTGCCGTGTTGCGGGGCAAGTCCGGTAATGGCGGGGATCTTTTCGCTTAAAAACTGCTGGCCTGGCCCGCCGTCGGCCAGCAGCAGCATGGTGTGGGGCAGAAAGATGGCCTGCACGGCGGCGAGCATGGCCCGGGTGTCAGGCGCGTCAGGCCGGCCGGCGATGATGATCTGCCCCGGGCTGGCCTGCAGGAAATCCAGGGCAACCAGCATCAGGGGCATGGCGGTGGGGTTTTCGTTAAGCTGGGCGGCAAAGGCGTCGATGGTGCCGGCTGCCCGCTGCCGCCAGTCCTCCTCGACAAAAGGGGCCAGCCGCAGCAGATTGAGGGCGGCCACGGAATTTGCCGCCGGTTCCGCGCCGTCGTAATCCGCCTTCATGCGCAGCAGCAGGCTGGCATCCTGGTCCGTGGTTTCAAAAAAACCGCCGCCGGCTTTATCGGCGAAAAGCTCGATCTGTTGGCGGGTAAGTTCGATGGCACTTTGGAGGTAGGTAATGGCAAAGGATGCCTCATAGAGATCAAGCAGTCCCTGGACAAAAAAGGCGTAATCGTCAAGCTGGGCGGCCAGCCCGGCCTCGCCTTGGCGATAGCGGCGCAGCAGGGCGCCGCTGCCGGGAGCGACAAGAGTGGTCAGGATGAAATCGGCCGAGTGCTGCGCCCCCTGCAGATAGGCGGTGTTGCCGGTGAGCTGAAACCCCTTGGCCAGGGCGGAGATCATCAGGCCGTTCCAGGCGCAGAGAACCTTGTCATCCAGGTGGGGCCGGGGTCTGGCTGCACGGGTCCGCGCCAGCTGCTGCCGGGCCGCGGCGAGCATCTGCTTGACGTCCTCCTCGCTGCGGCCGCAATGGGCAGCGGTTTCCGCCAGGTTGTGGGCCGTGTACAGGATATTTTTGCCGGTGAATTCGCCGAGCGGGTCAGCCAGGGCATTGCCGCCGGCCTCCACCCCGTAGTGGAAGTTGAAAATCGCCGCTGCTTCGCTGCCGAGAATGGCGGCGATCTCCTGTTCCTTCCAGGTATAAAAAGCCCCTTCGCCATGCTGCCGCGGGTCATCCGGCTCGGCGCTGTCCGCGTCCTCGGCCGAAAAAAAGCCGCCCCGGCTATCGGTAAGATCGCGCAGCACATAATCCAGGGTCTCGGTGGCGATGCGCTGGTAAAAAGGGTCGCGGCTGATCTGAAAGGCCTCAAAATAGGCGACAACAAGCTGGGCCTGGTCATAGAGCATCTTTTCAAAGTGGGGAACCCGCCACTGCTCATCCACCGAATAGCGGTGAAAGCCGCCGCCCAGCAGATCGTACATGCCGCCCTCGGCCATGCGGCGCAAGGTCTCCAGGGTCATGAGCCTGGCCCTGTCATCCCGGCCCCGGGCGTAGCGCAGCAGAAAAGAAAAGGTCACCGGCCGGGGAAACTTGGGGGCCGGGCGGAAGCCGCCGAATTGCCGGTCGTAGATGCCGGCCAGCTGGTTGAAAGCGGTGTCAGGCACCTTGGGGTCAACCTTGCCCTGCTCCCCGGCCGCCGCCAGACTCAGCAGATGGGCGGCCATGGAGGCGGCTGCCTGACGGACGCGGCTGGGGTCACCCTGCCAGGCCTGGTGCAGGGCCTGCAGCAGGTCAAGAAAACCGGGCCTGCCGTGGGCTGACCGGGGCGGAAAATAGGTGCCGGCATAGAACGGCGTGCGGTCGGGCAGCAGAAAAACGGACATGGGCCAGCCGCCGCCACCGGTCAGGGCCTGGGTGGCGGTCATGTAAATGCGGTCGATATCCGGCCTTTCCTCCCGATCAACCTTGATGCTGATGAAATTCCGGTTGAGACAGTCGGCTATTTCGTCATCCTCAAAGGATTCATGGGCCATGACATGGCACCAGTGGCAGGTGGAGTAGCCGACGGATAGAAAAATCAGCTTGTTTTCCCGGCGGGCCCTGGCAAAGGCCTCTTCCCCCCAGGGCAGCCACTCTACCGGGTTATAGGCGTGCTGCTGCAGATAGGGGCTCTTTTCGTTGATCAGGCGGTTTGGTTGTCTGGGGCGGGAGGGATGTTTTTCCATGGCGGTAATCTCTTGGGTAGGAGTCAGGGGTCAGGAGTCAGGAGGAATGAAGCATGGCAGCCATGTATGACTCCAGCAATTTACTGGTTTCTTCAAGCTGTTCCCTTAAGTTTTCATTCTCACCATATCCGAGGTCTTTGGCTAATAACAGGTAATAGCGGCATTCTTCCAGTGATCCTTGGGCGATATTTAGAAATTTCACCTTGTCGGGTTTTGTTCTTTTTTCGAAACCCTCGGCAATATTGGCGGGAATGGAAACAGCCGCTCTTCGCGCCTGGGACGTAAACCGGAAGTCTGCTCATTCTATCTCCTGACTCCTGACTCCTGTCCCCTGTCTCCTGTCTCCTGTCCCATTCCCCTCCAGCACCAGCTCAATGGGCTGATGATCCGAGCTTCTGATCTGGTAATGGCAGGAGGCGGAGACGATTTTCAGACCGCGGACAAAAACATGGTCCAGGACCTGGCCGAAATAGCGGGAGCGGCGATCCGGCTGGAAGGTGGCCAGATCCATACGCAGATTGCCGGTCATCTGCCGGAGAAAGTCGGCCCGGCTGGCCAGCCAGGTGTTGAAATCGCCGCCGAGCAGGATAGGGCCGTCATGGCTGTCAAGTTCCGCTTCCAGTTGCTGCATCTGCCGTTTGAATTTATTGATCCGGACAAAATTGATGGCGTGGACATTGAGGACCAGCAGTTCCCGGTCGCTGAATTCCAGGGCGTATCTGGTGCCGATGGCCATTTTCGGCAGCCGCACCAGCGGCTCGTAAACCGGGGAGCGGAGAAAAAAGAGGCTGCGGGGGTTGGCGCGGCAGCCGGTCATTACCCCTACGTCAACGGCATCCAGGCGGCGGGTAAAGCCGGCGGCCAGGTCCCAGCGCAGATGGGGGGTCTGCTGGAGAATATGCAGCATGGCGGGCCGCAGGAAGGCCTCCTGCAGCAGCACCAGGTCCTTGCCGGTGAGCAGTTGCTGAAAATCCGCGGCCCACTGGCTGTTTTTTGCCTTGTGGATATTCCAGACCAGCACCGAAAAACGGCGGCTGATGGCCGGCTCGGAGGTCCGGCCAAAAGAGGAGAGCACATTGGCGCGGCGCGGAATGGTATGGGTGAGGCCTTTCATGGGAAGTTATTTTAACACAATTATGGGGAGGCGTTAGGAAATAATGCAGGCCTGGCGGCGAAAAAATACCAGGCGGCTGAAGGCCCGTTCAGGAAAAAGAGAAAATGTCTTGACAAGTGATAGTGGAATAAATCATCAATAAAATATGATAGGCGGGCAATGGTGTGCGATTATTTCTTGCCAAACGCCGCGGATTTGGGTAAATATTGTACGGCTCAATATGATTTGAGTATTGTCAGTTGCCTGCGGGGTCTTTTTGCGGGGGGGATAGATATTATTTCCGGGAAAAGACGCGGGGCGCCTGACCAAACAGGGGATGGGTTCCATGGTGGAACCCGCTTAATCATTCATCTTTAATAAGAGAAAAGGAGATTTAAGATGAAAAAAATAATTTCAACAGTTGCCGCCCTCGGCCTGGTGGTCGGTGTGGCCGGCACAGCATCTGCTCTGGATTTCTCCATGAGCGGCCTGTACCTGGTAGAAGGTTACATGCTGAACAACGCGGATGGCGGGGACAACAGTGTCACTAATGGCGGTTTCGATCCCTACAATGACGACGCCGGCACCGATTCCGCCTGGCTGCACACCTTCATTGTCAAGCCGAAACTGCAGGTCAATGACAAGATCAGCATGCACTCCGAACTCCGTCTGGCCAGGTATGATGTCTGGGGTGACCAGGCTGGCGGTGATCTCGATTTCGGCGATGGCGAAGAGCAGAACATTGATGTCTATACCCTGTACATGGAATATCTGTCACCGGTCGGCAAGTTCCGCATGGGCCGCTGCATAGTACCCCCCTGGGGCGGTGAATTCCTGAGCACGTACACCCACGCCGATCGTCTCATGTGGTGGCCGAGCTTTGTGGCTCAGCCTTTTGAACTGCTGGTTTTCACCCAGAAAACCACCGAGAACGACTGGTATGGCTACGAAGATGACGCAGACGAAGACGTCTACGAGATCGACCTGACCTACCGGACCGACAACCTGCTGCTCCTGGGCGGCTATGATTATTTCAATAATAAAGAAAACAGCGATATGGGTGCCGCTAACAGCTGGGATCGCCAGCAGCATCAGCTGCGCGCCTATGGCGTGGGCAAGATTGCCAATTTCACCATCGAGGGTGAGTGGGGCTGGCGCTTCGGCGACTGGCAGGATTTCGACACGGAAGTTGCCGGCGTGCAGGAGGACAGGGATGTCGACGCCATGGCCTTCATGTTGGACGCCAGCGGCCAATTTGACAAGCTGGATGTCGGCCTGATGTACTTCTGGGCCGAGGCCCAGGACGACGACATTCTGACCGACGCTGACGCTGACGAGACAGCCGCCATGCAGGTTCTGGAAAGCGGGCTGGGCGATGATTTCAATCCCTACTACATCCTGACCGGCGACCTGACCGGCATGCTGAACAGCGATGTGTTCATGGCTGATTCCAATATGACCGAGAGCGGTGTGCAGTCCATCGGCGTTCATTCCGACTTCCAGGTTTCCGACCAGCTGACCCTGCACGGCGCCATCGGCTATGCCTGGGCGGATGATACCGGCGTACTTGAGTCATGGGCACAGGGAGTCTCAGGTGATCCCACCTATGATGTGGATGACGAGTACGGCTGGGAGATTGACCTGGGCGCCAAGTACAAACTGCTTGACAACCTGACCTACGAGGTACGCGCCGCTTACTTCAACACCGGCGACTTCTTCGAGGATATCGCCCAGGCAGCTGATACAACCAACGATACCGATGACCTGTATCTGCTCAGCCATCACCTGACCATGACCTTCTAATTTTTCTTAAATCAGAAGTGTGAAGCAAAAAGCCCTGCCTTGTGCGGGGCTTTTTTTTTCTCTTTGCCTTGGCGGTAAAGAAAACGTAATGATACAGGTGTATAGTCTGTAGGTGTTTAGTCTGCAAGTGATGGGAAATTACCAGATGCTGCCCGCTTTACCCCCCCTAATTTCGACCATTTTTGTGAAAAGATTTTGGCTTAAACACTTAACGGCCCTGTGTTACTAACTTTTTTAGCTAACAGACTACTGTCTAATAAACTAAACAACCTGAGTAGTTGCATGAAGATGGAATTTGACATCGACCTGATTCTGGCCATCCTGGCAAAGGAGGTGGCCGGCTACCAGGTGCCGGTGGTGGATTTGATCGCCGTGCAGAGCGGGGACCCCTACCAGGTGCTGGTGGCGACCATCCTGTCCGCCCGCACCAAGGACGAGACCACTGCCGGGGCCGCGGCCCGGCTGTTCAAAAAAGCCCCGGATCTGCGGAGCCTGGCCGCGCTGTCCGAGGAGGAGCTTGGCCGGCTCATCTATCCAGTGGGCTTTTACCGCAGCAAGGCGGGATATCTGGCCAGGCTGCCCGCGGCGATCAACGCCATGGGCGGAGTGATCCCCGCTGAGGTGGACCTGCTGCTCAAATTGCCCGGCGTGGGGCGCAAGACGGCCAATCTGGTGGTCAGCGTGGCCTTCCAGAAGCCTGCCATCTGTGTGGACACCCATGTGCACCGCATCATGAATATATGGGGTTACGTGCAGACCAGCACCCCGCTGGAAACGGAGATGGCCCTCCGCCAGAAATTGCCGGAAAGACACTGGCGCACGGTTAATTCCATCCTGGTGGCCTTTGGCCAGGGAACCTGCCGGCCCACCTTCCCCCATTGCGACCGCTGCGTTATCCTGCAGTATTGCCCGCAGATCGGCGTCACCCCGCGCCGGGCGCCAGGTGACAGGAGGACCTCTCCCATGGAGAAAACGCTGAAACTTCTCTGCTGGAATGTCAACGGCCTCCGGGCCCTGGAAAAGAAGGGTTTTGCCGGACTGGTCGGGGAACTGGACCCGGATATCCTGGCCATCCAGGAAACCAAGTTGCAGGAGGATCAGCTGAGCGACGACTTGAAAAATATTGCCGGCTACCGCTCCTTCTGGCACTGCGCCCAGCGCAAGGGCTATGCCGGGGTAGCGGTTTACAGCCGCATGGCGCCGCTCTCCGTCCGCTATGGCATGAATGATCACGCCTTTGACAGCGAGGGCCGGGTGCTGACCCTGGAGTTTGCCGATTTTTTCCTGATCAACTGTTATTTCCCCAATGCCGGCGAAGGGCTCAAAAGGCTGGACTTTAAACTCGCCTTTAACCGCGCCCTGCTGGAATTTGCCCAGGGGCTGGCCGCGCAAAAATCGGTGGTGCTGTGTGGCGACTATAATGTGGCCCACCGGGAAATCGACCTGAAGAACCCCAAAAGCAACCAACAGAATGCCGGCTTTACCCCGGAGGAAAGAAGCTGGATGGATGCCTTTCTGGCCGCGGGCTTTGTTGACACCTTCCGCATGTTCAACAATGAACCAGGCCACTATACCTGGTGGAGCTACCGCTTTAACGCCAGGGCCAAGGACATCGGCTGGCGGATCGACTATTTCTGCGTGGATGAGAAAAGCAGGCAGCGGGTGCAGGGCGCGGCCATCCTCAAGGAGGTCATGGGCTCGGACCATTGCCCGGTGCAGCTGGATTTTAAGTGAAAAGGGAGAAGTAAGAAGTGAAAAGTGAGAAGAGAGGGCCTTTATCTTTTCACTTTTCACTTCTCACTGCCTTTCCCTGCAGTTTCCGCAGCACCTGCAGATTCACCATGTCCTCCTTGAGGTCCTTGCCCTTGGGCGTCTCCAGGGTCATGGGCTGATGGCGGAAACGGGGATCTCTGAGGAAATTTCTGAATCCGGTAAGACCGATCCGGCCCCGGCCGATATGCTCGTGGCGGTCAACCCGGCTGCCGAGCCCCTTGATTGAATCGTTGAGATGGAAGAAGCGCAGGCGGTCCAGGCCGATAAGCCGGTCAAACTCGTCCATGGTCTGCCGGTAGCTTTTGCTGGTGCGGAAGTCGTAGCCCGCGGCAAAGAGATGGCAGGTGTCAAGGCAGACGCCCAGCCGGCTGCTGTGGGCGGCATGGTTGAGAACATAGGCGATCTCCGCAAAGGTGGCCCCCAGGTCGTTGCCCTGGCCCGCGGTGTTTTCCAGCAGGAGGTCGACCTGTTCAGCGCCGGCTGCCCGGGCCAGGGCCTGGTCAAGATGTTCCACCAGGCGCTCAAGACCAACTGCAGCCCCGTCGCCGCCGTGGGAGCCGGGGTGCATGATGAGCAGCGGGATAGACAGGGCGGCGCAGCGCTCAAGCTCGGCCGCCAGGGCGGTGACCGACCTGCCCCGCACCTCCTGATCAGGTGAGGCCAGGTTGATGAGATAGGAGTTATGGGCCGCCACCGGCCAGTTGCCCCACTGTCGCCATGCGGCCTGAAACAAACGCTGCTCCTCGGCGCTTATGGGCGCGGCCCGCCATTGCCGCTGATTGCGGGTAAAGATCTGCAGGGCCTGGCCGCCCACCTGGGTGATGCGGCTAAAGGCCAGATGAAGTCCGCCTGCCACGGACATATGCGCGCCGAGAAGAGCCATTGTTTTGTGAGTGAAAAGTGAAAAGTGAGAAGTGAAAAGTGAAAAGTGAAAAGTGAGGAGTGAGGAGTGAGGAGTGAGGAGAAAAAACTTGCACACAAGCTGCATTTGTGAGAATCTTTTTCACCTTTCACCTTTCACCTTTCACCTTTCACCTTTCACCTTTCACCTTTCACCTTTCACCTTTCACCTTTCACCTTTCACCTTTCACCTTTCACCT
>QZKJ01000002.1 GCA_003605035.1 Desulfurivibrio sp. | reverse complement strand
ATAATTTCTTGAAATTATGATATTTATTGTCGAGGAAGGCCAAGGGTGGGAAGGCGCGATGGGGGTAAAAATGTCCCTTTGTTAATGGGGTTTTCCGTATTAACATTTTGGAAACAGGTATATTTTTTGGGATGGGTCAAATTGGCCACTGTGGGTCATTCATACCCATTTTTTCGGTTGAGTACGGTCCTGATGGTGTGCAGCATTTCACTCATGAAGTAAGGTTTGTCGACATAGGCGCTGATGCCCATGGCCAATGCCTGCTCCCGGTTCACCATGTCGCTGTGGCCGCTGCAGAGGATCACCGGCATGGAGGGCTTGCGCTCCCTGACCTGCCGGGCCAGCTCCACCCCGTTCATGCCGGGCATGGCCATATCGGTGATGAGCAGATCATATTGGTCCGGTTGCTGCCGGAATTCCTGCAGGGCGCCGGCGCCGCTGCGGTGGGCCGAGACCTGGTAGCCGCTGTCCTCGAGGATCTCCCTGGCGATCCTGACAATGTTTTCTTCGTCATCAACCATGAGAATGTGTTCATGGCCCCTGTCGGCCCCGGTGTCCTCTAGGACGGTGGCCGATGCCGCCGGCGTCCCGGGCAGGCGGGGCAGAAAGACCTGAAAGGCGGTGCCCTTGCCCGGTTCACTGGCAACCGTGATGTGGCCGTGATGACCCTGGACAATGCCATGCACCAGAGCAAGACCAAGCCCGGTCCCTTCGCCGATCTCCTTGGTGGTGAAATAGGGGTCGAAAATCTTGCTTAAGCTCTCTTTAGCCATTCCGGTGCCGGTATCGGCCACGGTAAGCCGGATGTACGGCCCTGGCTGGATGCCGGCCAGGCCGGCATCCTCTACGTTCATTTCCACGTCCTCCAGGGCAAGGGTCAGCAGGCCGCCGTTCTGCCGCATGGCATGGTAGGCATTGGTGCAGAGGTTCATGATGATCTGATGGATCTGGGTAGGGTCTGCCAGGGCCGTCCCGCTGGAGCGGATATCCTGCTTGATCTCAATGGTGGCCGGAATGGTGCAGCGCAACAGTTTGAGGCATTCCTTGATGAGCAGGGACAGCTGCAGGGGTTTTTTCTGCTGTTCCGAGCGCCGGCTGAAGGTGAGGATTTGTTTGACCAGCTCTTTGGCCCGCAGGGTGCTCCGGTAAATTGCATTGAGATTTTTATCAACCTTTTCCGGGTGAAGCAGATCCAGGCGGGCCAGTTCAGTGAAGCCGAAAATGGCGGTCAGGATGTTGTTGAAGTCATGGGCAATGCCGCCGGCCAGGGTGCCGATGGCCTCCATTTTCGCCGCCTGGCGCAGTTCTTCCTCAAGTTTTGCTTTTTCCAGGACCATCCGCTGGCGCTGAATAATGCCGGCCAGGGTGTGGGCGATGGAGGCGAGAAATTCCTCTTCCCTGGCGTCGCGCTTATGGCCTGCCGGTAAAAAGATGCAGATCAGCCCGATGGTCCGCTGATCCAGCAGGATCGGCACGGCGTAATGACCATGGGGCTGCATGTTTTCATAGCGCAGGGTGTGACGTTCATCGTCATGGCCCCCGAACTGGATCTCCCCGGTGGCTGCGGCCAGTCCGCACAGGCAGCTGCCGAAGGGGACCGTGGCGCAATGGGCGGGCAGCTGTCCGGGCAGACCTGCGCCTGCCTTGAAAACCAGCAGCTCCGGCACCTCTTCCACCAGGAAGATAAAGGCCTTGCCCTGATGGGCAAGCCAGTTGAGGGAGAGTATTTTGTCAATGGTGATGGCAAAGAGTTCATCCAGGGAAATATCCTGCAGGGAGAGTTTGAGCAGCGAGTTGATGATCGTCTGAATTTCGTAGTTGCGTTTGATTTCCTCTTCGCCCCTTTGCCGTTCAATAACTTCAAGGGCCAGTTCCCGGTTGGCGTTTTCCAGTTCGATGATTTTCTGCCGCAGTTCAGGATAGTAACTCTTTCTGATGGATTTCTCGCCCAGGCCGATGATTTTTTCCCGCATCATCCCCCATCTTTCTTCATCATCAGAGTGCCTCGGCATAGATGACCTCGATGTCCCGTTTGTTGAAACGTCTCGGGTTGGTGACCAGGCACGGGTCGCGCAGGGCTTTTTCGGCCAGTTCCGGGATGTCGGTGAGGCGGATGCCTTTCTCCCGCAGGGTTTTGTCAACGCCTGAGGCATGCTTGAGGCTGGCAATGGCATTCAGGACAGCGGCCCTCTTTTCTTTTGCCGGCATGCCCCGCATGTCAAGGCCCAGGGCCTCGCCGATCTGCAGATAGCGCTCCACGGAGCTTTCGTAATTAAAAGAGACGACATGGTCAAGCAGGATCGCATTGCATTCGCCATGGGGCCGGTCGAGAAAGCCGCCCAGGCTGTGGGCCATGGCATGCACCGCCCCGAGGCTGGCGTTGGAAAAAGCCAGTCCGGCCTCAAGGCTTGCCTGCATCAGTCTGCTGCGCAGTTCCAGGTCGGCGGGGTTGGCGATGGCGTCCTGGAGATTGGCGCGGATCAGGCGGATGGCCTCCAGGGCATGGATGTCCAGCAGCGCGGAATGGGCGGTGGAGACAAAGGCCTCAATGGCGTGCACCATGGCGTCAATGCCGGTGCAGGCGGTGAGATAGGCGTCCATGGTCACGGTGGTGGCCGGATCAATCAGCGCCACATCCGGCACCACGGTCTTGCTGATGATGGCGACCTTCACCCGTTCCTGCAGGTCGGTGATAATGGCAAACTGCGACACATCGGCTGATGAGCCGGCGGTGGTGGGGATGCAGATCAGCGGCGGGCCGGGCACGGTGACATTGTCGATCCCGGCAAACTGCAGGATGTGCCGGCGGTTCATGCTGACGATGCCGATCCCCTTGGCACAGTCAATGGCGCTGCCGCCGCCCACGGCAACAATGACGTCACAGCCGTGGCTGCGATAAAATTCCGCCCCGGCCATCACCTCTTCGGCCCGGGGATTGGCGGAGACCGCGGAAAAGACCACGCTGGCGATCCCGGCGGCCGCAAGAACATCCTGGACCTTGCCGCACCAGCCGGCGACAATGACCCCCGGATCGGAGACGATCAATACCTTTTCCGCTCCGAAATTGTTGGCATAGCGGCCGACGAGATTCAGGGAGCCGCAGCCGAAGACAAATTCCGGGGCGACAAATTTTCTCAGCTCCTGCATAGGCAATCCTCTGCAAAGACGTGTCGGCCAACAGCAGGTTTGACGCAGCACCACATTGTCATAACCCTGGGCCTAGTTTTATGATGCGGTCTGCGGCCAAAAAAAGCAAGGCGAAAGCGGGCTGGCGCAGCATGGCTCCAGGAGATGCCCGCCGCGGCGGCTGTGCTCGGGGATCTGTTCCGCCGGCCGGCCCTGATCGACTCCGCCGTGCGCTGCGCTCAGGAAAACATTTGCCTGTAGTGGCCGGCTGGTCGAAAAGGAGGCCAGGGCCGTTCCGCTCCGGCATGGACCGAGAGCTGCCTGCAGGAATGGCCCAGATTGTCGCACCACTTGTCTGATGTGAAATTCTGCTCGACATTTCCGCTTCTCTTTGTGCATCATAAAAAGAAGATAATTTTTAAAAAAATGTGATTTTCGCGTAAGCCGTTGTTCAAAAATAACTGTAATAGCGAAATGCTGTAAACGGCATAAGGGGCCGTAACGAAATAGTCGGCAAAGTTATGGTGATTTCTTAACGGCCCCTAAAGGACAGATCCATGTACAATGTTTCTCAGGAACAGTTGGAAACCATAGATGTGATTCTCAAGGACGATCTGCTGTCGATAGGAGTGCACTGTGCAATTATCATTGATGTGGCGGGCAACACCATCGCCCAGCTGGATAATGGCCGCTGCTCCTTTGATGTGGCCTCCTTTGCGGCGCTGGCCGCCGGCAATTTCGCGGCGGTGGATGCCATGGCCAAACTGGTGGGGGAACAGCAGTTTTCCCTGCATTTCCATCGGGGGGAAAATGAGAGCATCCATTTCAGCAAGGTCAATGAGGATATTCTGCTTATCTGTATTTTCGGCCAGGATGTTTCCCTGGGCTTTCTGCGGCTGAAGACATCAGAGGTCATCGATAAGATAAAATTAATCTGGAGCAGATGAGAGCGTGAGGTAACCCGTGGGATTTATCAATGTAAAGAAAAAAGAAGTACAGATCAAAATCGTCTATTACGGCCCCGGCCGCGGCGGCAAGACCACCAATCTCGATTACATCAACAAGAAATACAAGCAGCGCATCAAAACCGAAATGGTGAGCATCAAAACGCACGGCGACCGGACCCTCTTTTTTGACTTTCTGCCGGTGGATATCGGCAAGATCCACGGTTTTGACATCAAGATCCAGCTCTATACCGTGCCGGGCCAGGTCAAGTACAACGCCACCCGCAAACTGGTGCTCAAGGGAGTGGACGGCATTGTCTTCGTGGCCGACCTGCAGAAGGAGCGCCGGGACAGCAACCTCAAATCCCTGGAGCAGATGAAGGAGAACCTGCTCAGCCATAACAAGGATGTCTTCAAGATCCCGCTGGTGCTGCAATACAACAAGATCGACCTGAAAAACCAGGGGATACCGCTGCTGACCGTTGAAGAAATGGAGCAGGACCTCAACCAGCAGCTGCGGGTCCCCTATTTTGTGGGAAGCGCCTTGACCGGCGATAATGTCGTGGAAACCCTGAAAAAGATTATCTCCATGACGCTCATCTCTTTCCGCAAGGAACTGCAATAGGAGATTAGGCATGAGCACTGGCGCAGAGAAGATCAAGGAACTGAAGGCCGCCATCCTGGCCATTGACTGGGAGATCACCGATGAGGTGATGGACAACCTGACCCGGACCATCGAGCCGTTGAAGGAGCAGTGGGCCGGCAAAAAACCGCTGCTCGTCTGTCTGCAGGTCATCGGCACCCTGGGGCAGTACATCAAGAAGGCCAGGGAAAAAGCCCACCCGGACGCCATCAAGCTGCTGCCCGATGTCTTTGCCACCCTGGAAACGGTGATCACCGACGGCGGCATGGATGACGGCCGCAAGATTGCCCTGGTGCGCGGCGCGGTGGATAAATACAACAGATTGAAGACCCAGCTGGCAAAACCGCGCAGGGAGCAGGGACGGGAAAGGCCGCCGGCCCCCGGGGCGGCAAAACCCGAAGCCGGCGCCCCGCCTGCCTCGGGCGGAGGCGGCAGCGCCATCAGGGATCTGCTGGAACAGAAGGAAGATCAGGCGGTGGATGGGGCCTTCAATGCCATCTTTCAGGGAATGGTTGGCGATGACCGTCCCGCTGCCCAGGCGGCCCCGGCGCCGCGGGCCATGCCCTCGGTGGGCGGGGTGGCCGGTCCCGACGCCAAGGAGGTGGTGCTCTCCAGGATTGATGACGAGGAGTTTCCCGAGGCCGACAGTCTGCTTGACGATTTCTTTGCCGATGACGGGCTGGCCTTTTCCATCACCGAGGAAAAGGCTGAAGAGGCCCGCGCTGCCGTGGAAGAGACGGTGGAGGTGGACCTTGGTCAGATCGAGGTGAAGAAGGAAAAGAAGGCCGAACCGGAGCGGCCGGTGGAGCGGCTTGAGGAAGAGGAGATTAATGTCGATAAGCTGGCCAGGATTATCCAGAACACCAAATACGGCATCTCCACCCCTCTGCTCAGCAAACTGGCCGGGGAGATTGCCAGCCTGCGCAGGCAATACCCGGATCACTACTCGGTGGCCCTGTTCATGGAGGTGATCGGCGCCGTGGGCCGGCACCTTGACCACCATGGCGATGTGGCGGCCGACCTGTCGTGCGCCCTGCTGCAGACCGTCTATGACCGGCTGGCCCATTCCCTTTTCACCATGCAGCCGCAGAAGAACCTGCTCGCTTCCCATCTGGAGACGGTGCATGATTATATCAAGTGGCATGAGCAGGTGGTTGCCGAACTTGCCCGGCGGGCCGCCCGGCCGGCTGCCGTGGCCGAAGGAGAGCTTTCGGCGGCCATGACTACAGCGGTCATGGACATTGTCCGCCGGGAAGTGGAAGCACTGCGCAAAGAGCTGCTGGAAAAAATGATTGAAACCGGTAAATAACTGAGGAGTCCCGAGTCGAATGCTGGTCTTTTGTGAGGAGTGCGGGAAACGCTATTCGTTTCCGCCGGAAGAATTCGAGCCCGGCAGCGGGCAATTCCGCTGCCGGGCCTGTGGTTTTCTCATGACCGCCGCCATGCTGGTGCGGGTGGTCCGCAAGGAGGGCGATGGCCCGCTGCCGGCGCCATCATCCGCACCCGGCAGCGACGGCAGCCCCCCCCCTCTCTGCAACAACACGGAAGAGAGTGTCTAGCAGCCTTCAACCGCCTTTCCCTTGGCTACGCTTTTAATCTTCACGTCCGTGCCCACCGGAAAATCTCCGGTATTGCTGCCGCAGTCCAGCGTCACTTTGTTATCTTCCACGGCTACGACTGTGCATTTGCCGCTGGCGGCATAGACTGCTCCGGCGGTAGTAAGAGCAAAGGCGATGGCCAAGAGGGTGCTGATGGTCTTTTTCATGGTAATTCTCCTTGATTTGGTTGGTTTTTACGGTGCGGCCCTGTTACTTGCCGTGGCATTCATTGCACTTGGTCGGTCCTGATTTGCTTTCCCCTGCCTTCTGCATGTTCTTGTGGCAGTTCTGGCAGATGGCGTGCATCATCTCTTTGTATTTTTTCGGCCCCCCGCCCTGCTCGACCGCGGCGGTCAGGCGTTCGCATTTGTCCGCGCCGGTAATCTCCTCAGCCGACTTGGCCCCGACATGACAGGCGGCGCAGGTGAAGGCATCGGTGTAAGGGTGGGCGCTGAAGGCGCTCTTGCCGGACAGATACTTTTCCGCATGGAGTTTGTGACTGAACTCCTTCACCTCTTTCTTGTCCGGGTCAAGACCGGCTATCTGGCTGCAGCTTGTCTGGACATTGATGGTGGTCTTCTCCGGCAACTCAGCGGCCGGGAGCTGCGCCGGCAGGCTCAACAGCAGGGCAAGCGCGCAGCATGAACCGAACAGGTTGCCCAGGCGGTATTTTTTGCAGGCAGCATCTTTGCTCATCTTTTTCCTCCTTTTCTTAGGTATTCAGCAGATTTTCAGGTTGCGGGCGGATGTTGTCCCGTTTGTCCAGACTCTACGTCGCAATTGCCGGAAAAAATAGAGGACATCGGCCGGAATCGGGCGGCAAGCGGGCCGATGTCTGGCCGACATCCCTGTAAAATCAAGATGTTGGGCGGCCGGGCAGGTCTGGTTGCCCGACATGAGATTTGCCGGCAATATTTCTGTTTTGTCGGCACAGGTTTTGACCGGCCTGAAAAAGATGCGAAATCCAGTGGCGGGTTTGCCGCAGAATTGTTTATGATGGAGCAGAAAAATTAACTGATAATTGACGGATTAGAACAGATGGATATGAACAGGATGACCAGCGGCGTGCCGATGGTCAGAATAGATGGCGCCAGGGTAAGAAATCTGCGGGAGGCAAAAGGTCTGACCCAGCTTTTTCTTGCGACCTCGGTGGGGGTGACCACCGACACCATTTCCCGCTGGGAAAACAAGCGCTACCCGACGATCAAAAAAGAAAACGGTCTGAAGCTCGCCGAGGCCCTTGAGGTGGAGCTTGCGGAAATCCTGGAAAGCGTCGCAGAGGCAGAGCCCCAGCCCGCCGCCGTGGAGGCGCCTGCTGCGCCCACCGCTGCACCTGCAGCGCCTGCTGCGGCCGATGCCGCCCCGGCCCCTGCTCCGGAGTCTGGCGGGCAGCAGGAGGAGGAGCCTGCCGCCGAACAGGTCCTGCCTGCCGCCAGGCCGCCCTCCTGGCCGAAATTTGCCGGGGCAGGGGTGCTGCTCCTCGCCCTGCTCGCTTTTCTGGGCTGGTGGGTTTATCCGGTCAGCGAACAGTTCACCATAACCGCCAGCCGCCTGCTGCCCAGACACACGGTGGCCGGCCAGCCCTTTCCGGTGGCCATCACGGTGGCCAGCAATTCCACCACGCCTCTTTCCCTGATTGTCCGGGAGAATCTGCCGGAGGGTGCGGCACTGCTTTCTGCCGTGCCTGCTTATTCCGCCTATGAAGACAAGGCCCGGGAGGTAAAATGGCTGCGCAAGATAGATGGCAGCCAGGTCTTTGCCTATATGGTCAAGCTCAAACAGCCGGAGGGCGCGGCGGCCTTTACCGGTAAAGTGGCCCTGTCCAGGGGGGTCGGACGGCAGATAGAGGTCAGCGGCAATGCCGTGGTGCAGATCGGGCAGTTTCACTGGGCCGATGCCGATGCCGACGGCCGCATCAGCGATGAGGAAATTCTTATGGTCTCTGATGAATTCAGCGGCATCAAAGGCCTGGCGATCAATATCGATCAGGTGGAGGAGATCTGGCTCGGCTCCGGCTATGTGTGGAATAAGGAAAAGAAAAGATTCGAGGTGCTGCCCTGATGATACGGACAATGACAGGAAGGAGGGGAGAATGATCTGTCATCAAAAAAGGATATTCTTGTTGTTGTTGTTGCTGCTGCTGGCCTGCGTCACCCTGCCCGCGGTGCGGCCGGCCTCTGCCCGGGATCTGGTGAGCGGCAGATATATTTCCTCAGCCGGCAAAAATATCGTCCTTGACCTGGATGTCAAAGGACCTTCCCCCAGCAATCTCATCGTCCATCAGTTTCTGCCCGCCGAAGTGGACATCACCGGCTCCTCGCCTGCCTATATGAAATTTGATAAAAAAAGGGGCAAGGTGCAATGGCTGATCAAAAATGTGCAGCCGGGCAGGGTCCGCATCAGCATGGAACTCTCCGAGCCGCTCCCCCCCGGCCTGGTCCGGGCCGAAGTACGCTGCCGGGATCAGGAGACAGGCCGGATGATGGATATCACCATCAATCCGTAGAAAAAGTGTATTCAAATAGCGGGCGCAAGAGAAAGCAGAGGGCGGTTCAAATCAACCGTGACTAAGCCGCGGAGCGCATGGTAGTCGTTGCCGATCGGATATTTCCCAAATTGCATTTGGCCATTTATTAACTGCAATGAAATCCTATAGCTACCGTAGTTTGTTTTTTTACGCCATGGCGGGATCACAAACAAATCTGCTATGGACATCCGTCTAGATAATAACTGGTTATGCAATCAATAAGGAAGGAGCATTGATGGCAATCTTTGACCTATTTTCCAAAAGGCAAAAAGCGTTAAGAGGCGATGTTCCTGATGTTTATACCTACGATGACTTGCCAAATGCTTTAAGGGTGCAAATCGTTCACATTTGGACAGATGTACTTGGAAGTGATAAAAATTATTATGACCAATATGGTTATGGTCCTAATATTCAAGCTGCTTATAAATTTATTGTCGATACTCTATGTAGAGAATATGGAATGTTTCAACTCCCTACGGCGGAAAAGCATCGAGGGAGAATGTATCTAAATGAACTGGCCAATTACCTATTGCAAGTTGATGACGTTGAAAAGCAACTTGATATCGTTGAGTTGAGTTTTCGGTACATCGATCGTCTTACGCGCGAATTTGACTACTTAGGAAAGCGGAATGCCTCCGAAAGCGTGGATGAAGCTATCAGTGAATTAAATGCTAGATTCAAGGAGCATGGAATAGGTTACCAGTTTGTTGAAGGTGAAATTGTTAGAGTAGATTCTGAACTTCTCCATTCTGAAGCAGTAAAGCCAGCATTGCGGTTGCTTAATGAGAAAAATTATCAAGGCGCGCAACAGGAGTTTCTGAGCGCCTACGAGCATTACCGGCATGGAAAAAACAAAGAGGCGCTCAATGATTGTTTGAAATCCTTTGAAAGTACTATGAAGGCCATATGTGACAAGCGAAAATGGGCATACCAACCAAATGGTACCTCAAAGGCGTTAATCCAAGTATGTTTTGATAATGATCTCGTTCCGGCATTTTGGCAGCAGCAGTTGAGTTCATTGCGTAGTATGTTGGAAAGCAGTATTCCAACTGGTCGCAATAAACTAAGTGGTCACGGTCAAGGAACAAGCCCAACGACGGTGCCAGATTATCTAGTTGCATACATGCTGCATATGACGGCATCTACATTGGTGTTTTTAACTACGGCGGAGAAGAGTCTTGCATAACAAGGTGCTGCTAGGGACTAACCTACGCTGCCCCAGAACTCAGCGTTAGCCATATTACTGCCCCACCAAGGAGATTCTGAATATGGATTATCACGAAATAAACACCATCCGCACCCAATTTCAGGCCGGACTTTGGCCGCAATTTTTGCAAATGATTAAAATCGATGGGCTACGTGGTTGGGCAGGGCAAGCAGTTGAGTTCAATTTCCCAGTTGTTGCAATCGTGGGTGAAAACGGAAGTGGGAAAAGCACGCTCCTGAAAGTTGCAGCGTGCATATATGACAACAAAGACAAAGACAAGCGATTTTACCCTTCAACATTCTTTGTCGAAACGGTTTGGGACCGTATTCAAGATGTCAAGATTGAATATCGCATTAAACGAGGTCCAAGCATTGAAAGCTTTCGTATTACTAAACCATCGAAACGTTGGCGCGTTCCTGAAAACTCGCCCAAAAGGAACGTGTTTATTCTTGACATTGCTCGAACGTTACCACTGGAAGCATCAGTTGGTTACGCGAAGATCGCACGTTCTGCTGCTTCAGAAATTGAGAGCTCAGAATTGTCCGATGAATTTCGTGGGCGCCTTTCTCACGTATTAGGCAGAGACTACAAAAAAGCACGGTTCGCCACTTCTGACGTTGATGCCAAACGTCAAGTTGGGCTACTTGAACGGGAATGGGGTGAACTTTCTCAATTCCATCAGGGCGCTGGTGAAGATGCCACACTTGATTTATTTCGGACGCTTCAAGGTCTTCCAGAGAACTCTATGCTATTGGTGGACGAAGTCGAAGCGTCGTTGCATCCAAGAGCACAAAGACGTCTTACAAGGTTTCTGCTTTGGCTTGCGCGCCATCGCAGAATTCAGGCTATCATTACAACGCATAGCCCATTCGTTCTCCAAGAGTTGCCTCAAGAAGCAAGAATCCTTTTACTCCCGGGTCCGCAGGGTTTAAGTATCGTCTATGGAATCTCCACTGAGTTCGCAATGAGTAGACTCGACGATGAGGTCCACCCAGATTTGCATGTTTTTCTTGAAGACCGTGAAGCGGAAACGCTTCTTCGAGAAATTCTCGCGTCATCCGAAGTGACCGCTAAATTGTTGCATCGCATTGATATGAGCCCTGTAGGCCCATCAAATGTAGTGGCCATGCTCGGATCACTTGCGAAAGCAGGCAAATTACCATACAAAGCTGTGGCAGTCGTTGATGGAGACCATCCTGACCAAAACTGCTTAAGCCTGCCAGGCACACTTGCACCCGAGCAAATGGTTTATACTGATCTAAAAGCCAAAGGGTGGCCGAATTTGCCTAGTGTTTAATTGCAAAAGTTTTTGATATTTGGCATAATGTATGGCAACAACAAAGGAGGTTGCCATGCCGCGAAAGACCCCAAAGCTTTATTGCA
>QZKJ01000100.1 GCA_003605035.1 Desulfurivibrio sp. | reverse complement strand
AATTGGAGATCAGCCTACCGGAAGTTTGAGAAATTTTCAATGAGATCCCTCGGCAATACTAACAGTTCCCGCAAATCCGTAACTTTAGACTATTCCTGAGATACGTAACAAAATTACCGCGAATCACTATGCGGTCCGATCGTAAAGATAAAAAACAGGGAGCCGGCCAAGAGTACAAGTCCTGCCGCCTTAAAAGGCTGGGCGTAGCCGGGTGAGGAGGCCACAAGACCCGGGATGATTGGGGCCGGAGGTGTGACCGATCATGAATGGAGCTGAGAACCCCCCATGGCAGAGCCGCGTGCTGCGGGGTTGCTCAGGGACCCGGGAAATACCAGTTTCAGACATCCTGACCCTGAAACGAAAAATCAAGCCGTTACGTTTGGTTCGGAAGATTGACATGAGACCGAAGACCGGCGAAGATTCATTTTTCCGTCACCCCCGCATGCCGTCAGCGGGGGTCCAGCATAGTGAAAACACATGGATTCCCGCTAACTACATGCGGGAATGACGGCCTTGGTGCTGCCGCGATCCAGGTATATGAGTATTCCCCGAGTCCCTCAACTACGCAGGCCGATGTCGCTGAGCCAACCCCTCGCTGATGGGGGGAAAATCAGACATCAGGCCTGCTTTTTCCGGTTGTCCAGGCCGAGATAGAAGTTGAGCCAGGAGGAGCTGTTGTTGAGCAGCCAGTTGCGGGGCGGTTCAAAACCGTGCCGGTACTGCTCCGCCTCTCCTGCCGCGGCAAGGCGTTCATAGGTCTTGACATAGATGCAGCGCCTCTGGCCCGGATAGACCTCGCACCAGCCGTCGCGGCTGCCGCCGCAGGGGCCGTTCAGCATATACTTGGCGCAGCCCGACTGCGGGCAGAGATAGGCCAGGGAGGCCAGGGTGCAGTCCCCGCAGTTCCGGCAGTCGAAGAGCAGAAATTTCGTCAGGTATTCAAAGGCGGCAAAGGGGCGCGCAAGCAGTGAATCATGCAGGGCCAGGCAGCTCTGCCGGCAGATTTTGTAGGTCGGGCTCTGCGGGTCAAAGGCCAGGTGGTGGACCAGGCGGGACAGCGTATAGACGGGCCTGAGTTTTTCATAGCCCTGGCCGCAGCTCTTGGTTTCGCCAAGATTGAGCCCGGTTTTGCGGTCCTTGCGGTACAGGAAGAATCCCTCCTCCGGCCAGAAACTGAGCTCGGCAATGAGCTCCCTGGCCTGGGACTGATATTTTTCCATGGCGCTGAGCATGAAGTCAAAGTCCGCCATAGTCAGGCAGGGACCGCCGATATGGGCGCCGTCAAAACCCATGTCCTTCAGCACCGCCAGCAGTTTTGCCGCCCTGGTCAGCCGCGCCGCTTTCCCCCGGTCCGGCGCTTTCGCCTCCTGCTGCATCTGTTTGTAGAGTTTTTCCGGGATAACGCAGCCGGGCACGCCTCCCCGGTACATGATGTCGGCCAGGGGCATGCTGGGGATGAAGACGCTGCCGAGTACCGGCACCCTGAGTTCCTGCTGCCGCATGTAGAGCAGGACCTCGTGGAATTTCCGGGCGTCAAAGCCGAGCTGGGTGATGACATAATCGGCGCCGGCCGCGACTTTGCGGTGCAGCTTGTAATACTGCATGAGCTGCTCCGCCTCGGTCTTCTTGAAGGGTGAGACGGCAACCCCCTTGAAAAACGAGGTGGCCTGGCCCGGCTGATTGAGGTAATCCCCCCTGTTCATCAGCTCAAGCATATCCACCACATGGACGCTGTCCAGATCAAACACCGGCTTGGGATGGCCGCGGTAGCCCTGTTTGGGATAATCGCCGGAGATGACCAGCAGGTTGTGCAGACAGTGCCGGTCCCAGCCGAAGAGCTGGCTCTCCATCTCGTTGCGGTTCTTATCCTTGCAGGAAAAATGGCTGATGACGTCAAGACCCATGTCCAGTATTTCCAGGCCCAGCACCTCCGGCGACAGGGCGGGATGGCCGCCGGCGTTGTCGGTGATGCTCACCGCCTGGATCCTGCCGTCGCCGGCCAGATCACGGGCGAGAGTCAGGGTCCGGTCAATCTGCCGGTTTCTGCCGCCCCGGCTTGGCACCAGTTCAAAGGTGATGGTGAACTCGGCCCGGTTGGTGATGGACTGCCGGAACCGGGACTGGGGCCGGGCTGCAGGTTTGTCTTTACATTCTGTGGTCATGCTGGTTAGATGGGTATCGGGAAAGTATTGTCAGGTTTACGATCAATGGTCTGTCATCCGCCTGTAGGGCATATAACTTTATGAATTCGCCGCTGCTGCTCATCCTGATTATCTTCATGCTTTTTAAAGGTATAGAAAATATTGTCGCACTCGTCAACCTGCGTCATATCCGGCAGTACGGCCACCTTGTGCCGGCAGGCTTTGCCGGTTTTGTCGATGACCGGACCCTTTCGCGCATGCGGGACTACACCGTTGATCATGGCCGCATTGATCTTCTGTCATCCGCCCTTGATCTGGTCATCACCATTGTTTTTCTCTTCGGCGGGGTGTTGAACTGGTATAACTCCTGGCTGACCGGCCTGGCTTGGCCGCCGCTGGTAACCGGCATCAGTTTTTTTCTCTTTCTCACCTACGCGAGTTTCCTGCTGCAGATCCCCTTTGATCTGTACAACACCTTTGTCATTGAGGAGAAATACGGCTTCAACCGCCAGACTTTTGCCCTGTGGCTGGCGGATGCCGGCAAAGGTCTGCTGCTCACCACCGTCATTGCCGGTCTCCTGCTGTGGGTGGCCCTGCTGATCATTGCCGCCGTGCCGAACTACTGGTGGCTGCTGCTGTGGCTCTTCATGCTCTTTTTCAAGCTGTTCATGCTCTACATCTCGCCTTACGTCATCGAGCCGTTGTTTAATAAGTTTACGCCCATCGCCGATAAAAGTCTTGAGGAAAAGATCAGGAATCTGCTGGCCAGGGCAGGCCTGTCCATCTCCAGTGTCTTTACCATGGACGCCTCCCGCAGAAGCGGCCACGGCAACGCCTATTTCAGCGGCATCGGCCATGTGAAACGGATTGTGCTGTTTGATACCCTGCTGGAAAAAAACAGCGAGGAGGAAATCCTGGGAATTCTGGCCCATGAGGCCGGCCACTGGAAGAAAAAACATATCGCAAAAAGGCTGGTGGTCATGGAGTGCGTATCCTTTGCCGCCCTCTATCTTGCCTGGCGCTTCATGCAGAACGATACCCTGACCGCCATTTTTCATATAAGCGAGCCCAATGTGTACGTCAAGCTGCTGCTGGTCGGCTTCTGCGGCGTGCTGGCCGCCTTTCCCTGCAAGCCGCTGTTCAGTTTCGCCTCCCGGCGGCACGAGTGGGAGGCGGACCGGTTCGCCGTGGAGCTGACCGGCAACCCCCGGGCCCTGGCCCGGGCCCTGGCCAGACTCGGCCGGGACAACCTGGCCAATCTCCATCCCCATCCCTGGTATATTGCCCTCCATTACAGCCATCCGCCCCTGCCGCAGCGGGTCAGAAAACTGCTGGCCGCCTGACGCGGGAGGACTTGGCGATGACGAAACTGCAGGAAGCCTGGCGCGAACGCTCCGCGGTCTTTCATGAGCGGGCGGCTGACTATGATCAGTGGTTTGAGGGCAGCCTGCTGTATGCCATTGAACTGGCGGCCGTCCGCGAGCTGGCGACACCGCTGGCCCAGCCGAGGATCGAGGTGGGCGTGGGGCCGGGCCGTTTTGCCCAGGACCTGGGGATTGCCGTCGGGGTCGATCCGGCCCTGGCGCCGCTCATGCTCGCCCGGGCCAGAAACATCGGGGTGGTCCAGGCCGTCGGCGAGCAGCTGCCCCTGGCCAGCGACAGCGCGGGGAGCGTCTTTATCCTGTTTACCCTCTGCTTCCTGGCCGAGCCGCCCAGGGTGCTGGCCGAATGCCACCGCATCCTGCGGCCGGGCGGGCATCTGGTGCTGGGCATGGTGCCGGCCGGGGGGGCCTGGGGCAGGGCTCTGCAGGCCAAAAAGGAGGAGAACCATCCCTTCTACCGGCATGCTTCTTTTTATCAGGCAGGGCAGGGGGTCCGCTGGCTGCAGGAGGCGGGATTTGCCGTGGTGGAGAGCCGTTCGTCTCTTCTGCAGAGTCCCGGGGAACTGAGCGAGATGGAACATTCCCGGCCGGTTCTTGATGAACAGGCCGGCTTCTGTCTACTGGTCGGGGAAAAAGGTTGAAGTCCGCGGACTGGCTGCGCAGGCGGCTAATTTCCTTGCCGTGGAACCGGGAAATCCTGGTTCCTGCTATTCCCTGTCCACCCAGTTCTGCCTTTCCTTGAAGAACTCGTAGGCAAGAAAGGCCGTGCCGGTGACGATGAGCGCGGAAGCCAGCAGGGCGGGAATCCAGTTGTTCGACTGGCTCGGCAGCGTCGTCATATCAGGCAGGTCACGTTTGCAGTAACGGCAGACCAGGGCGTTGCTGTAGATTTTTTCCTTGCAATATGGGCAGTTTTGCATATTCATGTTTTTCAATGTATCTTGCTGATATGGCAATGTCAAGTCACTGTTGAGGCAGTTGTCGGAATCATCATAACAGTCAGGTGTTGCCTGGAAATTTTTCATGTCTCTCCTTGCGGATTCTTCAGTCTTGCACCAGCACGACGGGTCGGCCAGCCGATAATTTTGCCCGGTCGAACATGGTCAGTTTGTTATGGCCGATGATCCCCTGCAGCGTTTCCACATATTCCAGCCGCTTTTCCGAGTAAAACTCCAGGGTGGCGAGCAGGCTGTAGACATCAAGATCGTCCTTCTGCTCCCGGCGCTGATCGGCCCTGGCCAGGCGGAAATCCCTGTATGCCTCATGGGTGTTGATGTTCATGGCGTAGGCCTTGATGGAATCAATCAGGGTCGGGAAGTCGGCAATGCGGTAATCCCCCAGGTCCTCGCGCCTGTTTCCCGGCATGATGCCTTCGCCCCCCCAGCACCATTGGCCGAAGAGGGCATTGCCTTCGGTGGCAAAACGTGAGGTGGCGTAACCGCTTTCATAGGCCATCTGCCCCAGGGCGATGGAGACGGGAATGGTGTCCACCCGCAAAGAGATCTTGGCAAAAAAGTCCTCAGTTAGAGCAAACTCGCCGTCTTCCTGCACCACCTTGTAACGCCTGGCAAGATTCTCCAGCCAGGCACGATCCTGCTCAGCGGGCGGCCGGCCCTCCCGGTACTGCTCCTCAAGGACCTGCAGATAGCTTCTTTCCGCGCTGATCTGTTCATTGACGCGGAGCACCAGCGGCAGCATGGTGAGGTAGAAAAGGCTCTTTCGGCTGGCAACGGACTGGTCGTCCGCCCAGTTGCCGGAGATGGTGTCCAGATAAATCCGGGGCACTTCAAAGTCGCTTTTTTCGACGCCGCCGCAGGTATAGCCGATTGTTTCGTAATAGTCCCAAAACTGCCTGGCTGATTCCAGGGTCAGTTTCTCAGGTTCCTCTTCCGGCGCCTCCCAGGGCCGTTGGGGAGCGGGTTGCAGCAGCGGCAGGAAACGATAGCTCGCCAGGCAGACCAGCAGGGCTACCCAGAGGGCTATAGCGGCAAACAGCTTTTTCCCCATGATCTTTGCCTTCTTTCCTTATGATATCTTCATGATAGATAAAAAATTTGGCAGGAAGCGAGCCAGCGCTGGCGATTTTGCCGTTATCCCCATCCGTAAAAAATATCCTGGATTGTAACCGTAATTGCCGGGCAAGACAAGCAAATCGATGCAAGGGAAAAGGCGGACCTCTCCTTGCCCAGGTTGGGGGCGCCCCGGCGTACGCTGCTTAAGGAGGTAGGCCGGGAAATGTCTTCCCGCTTCCCCATGCTTGCCGAATTGACGCTTCAGGAGTATTATTCGGGGCGCACTCTGTCCAACGGAATTGATGGGTGTGTAAACAGTACCCCGGGCATTTTTTCCGTGGCGATAAGTCAAGCGTTTGTCATGTGCTGTGCGGCTGCCGAGCAGCCTTCCCCGCGCTGGGGGGCACAAAGAGAGACTGTCAAAATTCTTAATCCGGACCAGCATGAAGATTCTCGAATACACCGGCATCAACCCATCCCGTTGCAAAAACCAGTACAAAAAGATCGTGGCCGCTCTTGAACGCGATGACTTCAGGACCGCCGAGGTCAAGAAGCTGGCCAATGTCAGCCATGGCAAATTCTACCGGGCCAAACTCGACTATGCCAACCGGCTGCTGTTTACCATCGTCCGTCACAACGATGAGGTCTATGCCCTGCTGCTGGAAGTGATCGAGAATCATGACTACGGCAAGTCCCGTTTTCTGCGCGGGGCGCCGGTGGACGACGCGGCGCTTGCCGCCATCGAACCGGAGCGGGCGGCCGGGGAGGCGGAGGCGGTGCGCTATGTCCACCCTGATCGGCGCGAGGTGCATTTCCTTGACAAGATGATCTCCTTTGACGATGCCCAGGAGGCGGTCTATCGCCTGCCGTCGCCGGTGATCCTGGTGGGCTCGGCCGGCAGCGGCAAGACGGCCCTGACCCTGGAAAAGATGAAGCACATCGAGGGCGAGGTTCTCTATGTCACCCATTCCGCCTTTCTGACCCAGAGTGCGCGCAATCTCTACTACAGCCACGGTTTCGAGCGCGATGGCCAGGAGGCCTCTTTCTTCTCCTTCTGGGAATTCATGGAGAGCATCCGGGTGCCGCAGGGGCGGGAGGCCACGTGGCGTGATTTCGCCGCCTGGTTTGGCCGCATGCGCCAGCAGTTCAAGGGCATCGACCCCCACCAGGCCTTTGAGGAGATCCGCGGGGTGCTCGGCGCCGACCCCGCCGGACCGCTTGACCGTGAATCCTATCTCTCCCTGGGCGTACGGCAGTCAATCTTCGCAGGCCATGAGCGGGAACGGGTCTATGACCTGTTTGAGAAATACCGGGAGTGGCTGCGCGCCGGCTCCCTGGTCGATCTCAATTTCCTGGCTGCCGAGTGGCTGGAGCGGGCTGAGCCGCGTTTTGATTTCGTGGTGGTTGACGAGGTGCAGGACATGACCCCGGTCCAGCTCAGCTTGATCCTGAAGACCTTGAAAAGGCCAGGGAACTTTCTGCTCTGCGGCGATTCCAACCAGATCGTCCATCCAAATTTCTTTTCCTGGTCCAAGGTCAAGTCCCTCTTCTGGCTCGACCCGGATCTGGCGGCCCATCAGGAGGTGCAGGTGCTGCGGACCAATTTCCGCAACAGCCGCGAGGCCACCCGCATCGCCAATACCCTGCTGAAGATCAAGCACTGCCGCTTCGGTTCGATTGACCGGGAGAGCAATTTTCTGGTGCAGGCGGTAGCGGGTGATGACGGCGCCGTCACCGTCCTGGCCGACACCGACCCGGTGAAACGGGAGCTGAATCAGAAGAGCAAAGGCTCGACCCGCTGCGCAGTCATCGTCCTGCGCGACGAAGACAAGGTCATGGCCCGCCGCTTCTTTCAGACGCCGCTGATCTTTTCCACCCACGAGGCCAAGGGTTTGGAGTATGAGACCATCATTCTCTACCGTTTCGTCTCCGACCACCGCGCCGAGTTTGCCGAGATCGCCGCCGGCGTTAACTCTGCTGCCCTGGCACCCGATGATTTGGTGTACCGGCGGGCCAAGGACAAAACAGATAAATCGCTGGAAATATACAAATTTTTTATCAACGCCCTCTATGTGGCCCTGACCCGGGCCATGAAAAACGTCTATTGGCTGGAGTCAGACACCGGTCATGACCTGCTTTCTCTCCTCAATGCCCGGCGGGGTGGCGAAAAGGTGGAGATGACGGCCAAAACCTCGACCCTGGAGGAGTGGCAGAAAGAGGCCCGCAAGCTGGAGCTGCAGGGCAAGCTCGAACAGGCCGAGGCCATTCGCGCCACCATCCTCAAGGAGACGCCGGTGCCGTGGGCGGTCTTTGCCGAAGAGCATCTGCGCAGCACCTTAATCAAGGTCTTCCGCGACCGGGCGCCGGGGATCAAGCCCAAGCAGCAGCTGTATGACTACGCCTGCTGTTATGATGCGCCTTTCCTGGCGGACAGCCTGGCCTCCGAGGCGGCAGGGTACAATGCCGCCAGCCATTTCAAGGCCCAGCAGCGGACCATCGCCGCCAGGCATCTTGCCCCATACGCTGCCCGCAACATCAAGGACGTCCTCCGGCAATGCGAGCGGCACGGTGTTGACCACCGCAACCCCATGAATCAGACCCCGCTGATGGCGGCGAGCATCGTCGGCAATCTGCCGTTGGTGGAGGCGCTGCTGGAGCGGGGCGCT
Organism: Desulfurivibrio sp.; assembly: GCA_003605035.1. Lineage (GTDB taxonomy): Bacteria > Desulfobacterota > Desulfobulbia > Desulfobulbales > SURF-16 > SURF-16. The sequence continues at coordinate 3,246 of QZKJ01000100.1, read as the reverse complement.
GATCCCGGACAGACCGATGATTACGGACGTAATGCCCTGCACTGGGCCATGAACGAGGCTTTCCGCGACGCCAGGTACGCAGCCGGGCCGTTCGCGGCGCTGTACGAATTGATCGCTCCGCCCAGCATCGACCTGCTGGTGGGCGAGCGGCTGGTGCGCATCGACCGCCACCTCAGCGAATACTTTCTGGTGCAGACCATGTGGACCCTGTTCAAGAGACAGCTGCATGGAATTTCATGGAGCAGGGACGCCGGTTGCTTCAAGACCGAGACCATCCTCAAGGCCTGGGAAGATCTGCCCGTCCATATCGTCAGGCCCGAGCGGAACAAACGCCCCCATATCTCAAGCGTCCTGTCCCGCAACGAGGTGGACCGGAACTATGCCTATAACCGCCGTTTGTTCAAACGCCATTACCAGGGTTTGTATCAGTTCAATCCGCAGCTCGCGGTCCGCCGCAAGACCGCGGACAGCGAGCGATGGCTGCCGGTCTTCGCGGCCCTGAATGTGCCGCTGATCAAGGAGTGCGCTCATCATCACCGCTGGGCATTTATCGACGATCTGTTGCAGTCGGCCGGCATGGAAAAGACGGCTGTTCCGGCATCAGGCGAGCGCATTTATCAGCGTTTGGTGGCCGAACACGAAGCTTTCGTGGCGCAAAACCGCGAGTATCAGGCGCAGCTGCAACGGTTGCGCGAGGAGCGTGAGGCGCGCCAGGCCCGGAGTTCGGCTCGGCGGGCAGCGAGGGTGAAGCGTCCGGCGCCGGCGGAGAACGGCGAAAGCAAACGGCCGAAACAGGGCTGGCTGTGGGAAGAGCCTGACAGCGGGGGTGATGGCAAAAAGGGCGGGGAGACGCAGTAAAAATCTCGGTGGGGCAGTGCGCATCCCTTGTCCTGGCGGGCCGCGCCGCCCTCAACCCCACCCTGGTCTATGGCGGCGCTGACACCTTTGAGCACCAGGGGGTGAAGGTGACCGGCTGGCAGGGATGCGGGGAGCTTCTTTCCGCTTAGCAAGCTGGCTCTATTGGAAGTCCGCGTGCATCTGAAAATTGCCGTTCTCGAATCGATCGCCAACAGTACAGAGAATATAGGTCTCAATGCAATTGTCCGAAACATTGTTTTAGAGAAAAGTGACAACACATGGTTGAGGTCAGCAGCATTAAAGGCCTTCTCCCAAACGGTCATGAACGACTTGGACGAAATGGGAGCGCTCGATAAGGAGCTTTGCCAGGCAACCGATGATCCCGCTACCCCCGAATTGCGGGTTGACCTCCTCAGCTTGACACCAAAACCCGGTAATCTGGCCTTGCGGCTATTGTCAATCATGGAACAGGCAGCCGCCCGCGATAGCAGTGACCATGTTTTCGGACATTTTTATCCACTGCTCGATCTGCCATCCGACTCGGATTTGGACGAGATTCTCGATGGGGCACCCCGGGTGTTGCGTCCGAAAAGTGAGACCCGTTATGAATTCCGTTCTCTCTATGATAGGTGGTTTGGGCGGCGTCTTAGTGCCCCTGCACCGATCACGGCCGCACAACTCTCCAATTGGCTGCGATACATGCAAAACGACAGGCGGGACGACCACTCCGAGTCTCTGGCGGCCCTCAAGTCTCGCTTTGCGCAGGAGCCTTCGCTTTTCGCTGAGATTTTCGAACTGCTCTCCACTGGTGTGCCAAATGGGGAGAGAGCATATTGGAGTTTTGTTGCCCACGACCTCTGGCAAATGCTGCCGGCGTCGGTGTGGCCGACCACCCCGGCTGAATTTTTTCTGGCGCGTGCTGAAAAGGAGAACGACCCTGAACGCGCAGCTGATCTTTTTCGTATGTATCTTTCCTGGTTTCCGCTGGAGGGGGCCTCTGTCATCCTCATGGAAACAGGTTTTGCTTTGGTGGAGCGCCGTCCTGACCTCGCGGCTGCGCTTGGTGACTGGCGAATCTGCAAGCTTGAAAAATGGCAAACTCAACCAAAGCTGCGCGAGAAGGAGCGCCGCAGAATGCTGGCAAAGCGAGCCGAGAATATTGCCCACCTCACTCCTCGCCTCAACTTGATACAGGAAGGAGGAGAAGAAGGTGTTCTTGCGTGGGCTGCTTTGGTTTTTTTGGGGCGATATTATGATGTTAAGGACATTACTGACCCGCGAGATCGTCTTGTCACCATAACAAACAATGAGATCGCCGATGCGCTTGTTCACGGATTTATCCGGTATGTGGGAAATCCAGGCATTCCGAGAAAGAAAGACATCATCGAGTGCTGGCTTGCAAACAGAGTCCCGCCCACTCATCTCTTGTTGGGGGTATCGATCTTCTGGCGCATCAAGGAGGGCATGACCATTCCAGAGGAAACATTACCGCATTGCATCGCGGCAGTTGTCACCGCCTCTTCTCACTGGAGTGAAGTGCCGGGTTATGATGATTCCCTGTTTGCCTGGCTTCTTCAACAAGTGCGCCAACAACCAGCCATTACAGAATTTGTTCTGAGCGAGATCTGGCTTGCGGCCGTGATGAATAAAAATAAAGGCAGCCTGCCGAGGTTTTATCAACTCTGCAAAGACCCGGATTCTCAGCAATTCCTGGCGGTGTTATCGGCAAGGGTTCTAAAAGCTGGGATAAATGAGAATGATGACACTGTCGGGCGACTCGTATCTGTTCTCCTGCACAATGATCAAGCCCCCGCCGAAGCGGCCTGACGGTCTTAGGCGTCCAGCAAGTGCTATTGAGCTGAGATGCGCGCTCGAATCACTTATCCCTTCAGAAGATCGACAGCGGTTGCGGATCGTTGTCGTGGATATTTCGCCGCCAGCATGCTGATTATTCGTTCAACATGATTCGAGGACAGAACCATAACCAATTAAGCAGGGATCTGTACAGTTGTGGCACCCGAGCACGCTGTCCATTGGCTGTTTACTCCTTCTCCCCGATTCTGCTATTTTTCCAGTCGAGTTCGAAAATCTCGGGGTTTTCGGTTTAATTGGGTTACAGCTACTATCAGGATTCCATCTTCAACTATTTGATAGATGACACCGTATGGAAACCGGTTTACCAAACATCTTCTCGTATTCTCTGATAAACCAGACCAGGCGTTGGGAAAGAGGATGATTCTTTGAATGGCGGAATAGATTTCTTTGAGAAATTCATCTCCTAACCCTGGACGACACTCCTCATAATAATCTGCCGCCTCAGCCAATTCTGCTTTGGCAAGAGGATGGAATGCGTAGTTCATTTGCCGAGGCGTTCCCGGATTTCTTTGA
>QZKJ01000098.1 GCA_003605035.1 Desulfurivibrio sp. | reverse complement strand
GATTTTGCGATTGAGATGCAGCCAAAGACCTCGGTGCCCCCTGGTGGGGTGTGGCCCGAAGATGAGATGCAGGATGATCATGTTATTTTGGGACAGGCCTTAAGGCGGGGTTAATAGTGAAGGGCCAGCCAGATGGTTTCCCTGTCCGGGTCTGTCCACTCAACCCGGTGTTTGAGGCGGGCCGGCAGGCAAAGATGATCGCCCGGCGCCAGCACAACGAGTTCATCGCGGCCTGCAATGCGCAGCCCGGCGGATCCCGCCAGCAGGAGGACCCATTCGTTTGTCTGCTGGTCATACCAGATTCCCGGCGGAGTGGCATGGGCCCTGGAAATGATCCGCTCCAGAGTGAATGCCCCCTGCTCCAGGATGGTTTCAAACACCTCTGCCGGCAGTTCGGCGGGGATTTTACTGAAAATATTTTCTTTTTTCATGCCCGGAGTCCATCAGCGGAAGAGGGGCAGCATTCTGCCCTGAAAGCCGTCCGTGCCGGTGACCCCTTTGTTGAGGGTAAGGTTGCCGCCATCGCTGCAACCGGCCTCATACTCCTTGAGATAGACCCGGGATGAGGAGAATTTCCGGCGTGACAGGCGCGGGTGCCGTTCTTCGATGAAGCGGTTCAGCCCCTGGTCCATGCTGCACACCTGCAGGGAGAGAGGCATCGGTACGGCCGATGTATGATGAGCGCGGGCATGCTCCTGCTGCTGGCCGGCAAGTTTTCTGGCAAAGCCGTCCAGCACCCCGAGGCAGTAAGACCGTTTCTGTCTGCCGCTGGTCCGGTGGCTGCGTTGGAATTGCCGCCACAGGGAATCCAGCTGGGCCAGCAGGAAAGAGTAGACGTAGTTGGCGATCAGCACATTTTCGCTGGTGCCCAGGATCTCGATGGTCTTGTGGGTGCAGCATTGCTCCGCATCAAAAAGATCGGCGAGGATGATCCTGACAAAGAAGTGGTTGGCCAGGATGGAGCAGATCTTCCGCTGGTAATTTTCTATCCGTCTGCTTTGGTGATTGATAATGAGGCATTCGTAGCGGGCCTCCCGGGACTGCTCGATTCTCCGGAGGTTATATTTGGCGATCAGGTAATTGGCCTTCTCCATGGCCAGCAGCGCTTCATGCTCATTGCCCGATCCCGCCAGGGCCAGCAGTTTTTCTATTTTCATGAGCAGGCTGCGGTGTGGGCTGCCGCATGCCATGGCCCCGGCATCCGGAATCGTTCTCGGCAGATCGCCGCTGGCGCCCCGGAATTCGCCGGGCACGCCGAGCAGGTCGCAGGCCTCGTCAAAGCGGTGGCCGTGGGCGTCGTGGCTGTCGAACAGTTCGCTGACCGCCTGATGGGCCATTTCATGCTTGAGGATGTTGATCACCACATCCCATGAGTGGTGCTGGATGAGTCGGGCGGCAATCCTGATGGTTCTGCCGGCAGGATGCCAGCTGCCCCAGTTGGAGGAGGAACTGCTGATCTCGATGATGGGCACGGCAAGCCTGACCCCATGCTGCCAGCAGATCCTTTCATGTTCCTTGTAAAGCTGGAGAAGCCAGGCGCGCTGCAGGAGTTTGGGGTCTGTTTCTTCGGTGGTGGGTACGGCCACGTTTGTGAAAAAAATCAGGTTGAGGTTGGTGGATTGATCAGCTCTGTCTCTCTGTACCATATTCCGGCTGAAATCCATATCCTTTTGTGATGGCCTTTCCTGTCTGGAGCGGGCCGGGGGAGAACAGGCGGCATGATGAGGCGCGAAAGGGTGGGGGAAATGGGCCAGGGCGGGGGAAGGCACAGGCCGGAAGGATTACCCTTCCGGCCTGTGGGTGTCTCAGGAAAACAAGGGGGGTGGAATCACCTTATGGTTCATCGTGGCACAGGCTGCAGTCCTGGGAGATCGCCTCCCCGGAACTGTTCAGATGTTCCTCGTCGTGGCAGCGCCAGCAGCCGTAGCCCTCCTCGGCATTCTGGTGGCCCAGGTGACCCGGGTAGGTGCCCCACTGCACTTTCATTTCCGGCCAGACATTGCCCAGATATGCCTCCAGCAAGAAGGAGCCTGCCTTGATGATATCTTCCTTGTATTTTGCCGCCAGGTCGGCGGAGCGGTTTTTCTGCAGGAGCAGCAGATCACTGATCATGGCATCCTGGGCCTCGGCCCGGGTGGCATACTCTTTGGTCAGGACCTGAAGGCTGTCTTCCCGGATACCCGGGATTTCCGGGTTGATCCTTTTGCTGAGCAGACCGAAATCCACCCGTTCCTCAGGCATGTTGTAGATGTGGGTCGGCCGGTTATGGCAGTCAATGCAGTCCATTACCCGCCATTGCTGTTCCTCGTTCGCCGGAACCTCGATATCGTTCTTGACAAACTCGTCAGTGGTGCCGTCCGGCCGTTTGACCTTGACCTTGGCAATCTGGGTGCGCTTTTCGTCTGCCGCCAGGTAGCTCACCTCAACCTGCTGGCTGACATGCCAGTGGATTCCTTCAAACACGTTGTTCTCCGGATTATGGCCGCCGATATGCAGCCTGATTTCCGTGGTCTGCGGCTCTTGCTGATTTTCATTGGTGAAGGAGATATATTTTTTGATTTTCTCGCCGTGGAATTTTTCCGGCCAGTGGCATTGTTCGCAGGTATCCCTGGCCGGGCGCAGTTCATGGACAGGGGCCGGGATCGGCCGGTTGTAAGTGTCACGCAGGACAGCCGCCACCTGGCGCAGACCGGAAATCTTGGCCCGGGCGTACCACTCGGCGCCGGGACCGATATGGCAGTCGACACAGGCGACCCGGGAGTGGGCTGATCGCTTGTAGGCCACGTACTCCGGTTCCATCACCTGATGGCAGACCATGCCGCAGAAGTAGGGGGAGTCGGTAAAATGATAGCCCTCGTAACTGATGATGGCCAGGATGGCGACATTGGCTACGGTCAGGACGATAAAACCGATGAGACCCAGGCGGTGTTTGGGGTGGCTCAGGTTGATGATGATCTGGTCGCGGTCAATGCCGTGTTTGCGCCATTTCCGGCGCTGCAGATAAATGGCCAGGGGGATAAGGAACAGCCCGAACAGCATGAGGGCGGGCAGGATGGTGTAGGTCACCAGTGCTGCGTAAGGATTTTCGATCAGACCGAGCATGTCGATGATGGTGCCGATCAATATCAGGGTGATGCTGATGGTGGTGATGCCGACACCGAAAACGCCGAGAGGCGAGCGAAACAGGCTCTGGATCAGGCGGGCCAGGGCGCCTTTTCCCTCTTGGGTATCCGGGATGTCATTCTCCTGGTTGGTATTCTGCTCGTTGTTGGACATTGCGTACTACTCCCTCATGAAAATTGATGATATATGAATGCCTTATGGCTGCCCTTTATGCTGAAGCGTTTTTTGCAGGAGACCTAATACGTCGGGGGACGGTTCATTCTCCGCCAGGATGACGTGGCAGAGGTCACAGTCATTGCTGATGGTCTGCCCGTTTTCGGTGACGTGCCGGCCGTCATGGCAGCGGAAACAGCCGCTGTCGTTTTTGTGGCCGATGAAATCGGTATAGGTGTCCCAGTCGATATTCATGGCCGGAAACACGTTTTCCATGTAAGCCTGCTGCGCGCCGGCAATGGCCTTATCCAGTACTGTCCTGCCCTGTCCGGCCAGCTCGGGATAGTTGGCGGCATACCACTCTTTCAGGCCCCGGGAAATCTCCTGCAGGGCCTCATCAACCGAGTCATACTGCTGGCTGATGATTTTCAGGGCCTGCCGTTTGATGAAGGGAATCTCGCGGGGGATCATGCCGGTGAGCAATTTTTCATCCAGGGCCTCATCCGCGCTGAGAAAGACGTGGGTGGGGCGGTTATGGCAGTCCATGCAGTCCATTTTACGTGCGGTGCCCGGCAGGGAGGAGGGGTCAGGCTCGCCGGCCGCCACTTTCTTGTGAAAACGGATTTCCCGGCCGCCATCCTGCAGCCAGACCTGGGTCACCTCCTCCTGGGTCTGGTCCGTATGCTGGTAGTAGACCGGATGATCCTCGGAGACATGCCAGTGGATGCCCTGGGCCTTTCTGCCCAGATACCCGCCCGAGCCGATTTTCATCAGCAGCGCGGTCTGCACGTGGGTATTGTCTTCATCAGGCAGAAAGCGGTCCTTGATGTAGAGTTTGTCCCCATGAAACATTTCCGGCCGGTGGCATTCCTCGCAGGTCTCCCGGGCAGGGCGCAACGAGGTGATGGGCTGCGGGATCGGCCTGGGATAGGTGTCGAAGAGTACGGCGAAAATCTGGTAGGCGCCGGAAAATTTGGCCTTGGTCAACCACTGGGACTCTTTGCCAATATGGCATTCGACGCAGGATATCCGCGAATGGGGTGAGTTCTGATAGGTGGCATAGGCCGGTTCCATCACCTGATGGCAGCTCAGGCCGCAGAAAGCGGTGGATTCGGTGTAATGAAATCCCGTGTAGGAGACCATGACCACCAATAAGAGAGTGGTCAGGGTGAAAATCAGGGAGAGCAGGATGTGGCGGCGGATGCGGGTGTATCGTCCCGGTCTGGTCAGCTGTTCCTCGATATATTCGAAGGTGAACAGGCCTATGTCCTCTTTGCCGCGGGAGCTGTATACCCCGATGATGAGCAGGATAAGGCCCAGCATGAACAGGGGGCCGAGGATAAGATAGATGAGAAAGCCGAAGTAGGGATTATCAACGGTTCCCCTGATGTCAAGCAGGACGCAGATCAGCAGAACCGGGGTCAGGACCGTGATCATGATGCTGCCCAGCACGGACAGCTTGCTGCGTGACATCAGATTGACCGCGGTCTTGATAAAGGCGGATGTCTTATCCACTTTGCAGCCCCACAGTCGTATGTTTTGTCGGGGTCGGTGCTGTCCTCGGTGTATCCCTTGTCAACAGTGTATCCTTTACAAGCAGTATTCTGGCAAGTGACCATGAGCGGACACCGACCCCTTGAACGGGATCGCCTGAAAAGCACGGAGCGAAACGGCTTCCGTACCCTTCAGCCTAACATAATCCTAACCTTTAATGGTAATGTTTTTACGTGGTGGTTTGCGGTGGTTCGAAAATTATTGCCCGCTCTATACGCCGCATCATGCATTACGGCTTTGGCGGAAGCCGTAATGCAGATTTGCGGCATACGTGGCAGTAAGGAAATGTCTGTCTATCTCTCGGCGTCCCCTACAGCCCGGCGATGGCTTTAAACCAGCTGTAAGCCAGTTCGACAGGGCCGCCCGCACTGATGAGCCCGCCGATGAAGCAGGCTGCCGCCCATAAGGCGATGAGCGCGGAAACGCCACCCATAACGGAAATGCCGCTTTTGGCGAAAGTGTCAAGACCTTCCCGGGCCTGGGCGTCTGTCCGTACCCCTTGTCTCTTTTTGGTCAATGTCGTCTCTTTCATGGTGCACCTCCGTTTATGTCGTTCAAAGTGTTCCTGGCTTACAGTTGTTTTAACGGCTTTCCCTGAAACCCGTTACATTCCGGTAAAGGCCGAAAACCAGCTCTTTGCCATGGCAATCGGACCGCCGCTGGCAATCAATCCGCCCACAAAGCAGGCTGCGGCCCAGAGGCCGACCAGGGCAGGGACGGCGCCTATCGCCATCATTGCGCCCCGGGAAACCTCGACTTTGGCGGGAGCGTTTTCCGCGGTACGCTGCATGCTTCTTTTCTTAACCTGAACTTTTGCTTCGGGGATCATGCCTTTCATTTCTCTTCCTCCATTATTTCAGGGGTTGTTGCTGACGTTAATTGTCATTGTTGCCTTTGCTGTGTTATTAATGCTAAACTCGTGCCAAAGAAATTATTTCTGTTATTCCGGTATATTGGCTTTTGGCGGGTGGTTTTTTTTTGCCAAAATGGCAAAAAAACGTGCCATTTTGACAAGCATGGCTGGGGTGTCCTGCTGCTGACCGGCGGACAGACGACAGCGCGCCCGCTCTTCTTCAAGCTGGGCCGCCAGTGAGGGTGTGCGCTGTAATGTGTTGATTATCCATTATTTTTACCGCAGCGAGGCAGGCGGCCGTCATGGGGAACGACAGGGGGTGGTTGCTTGACTTATTGAAATAATTGCTTTTATTTGTCGGCTGTCACAGGGGGAATACATTTTGCATCTTTTCCTGACGAGATATGCTATAATCAGCGGATAACTGAGGAAGCCGCTGCAATAAAATAACAGCGCCGTCCGCTTGTCGGAGAAGGCATGAGAAGCCGTAACGAAATGCTCAATAATGAAGAGCTTATTTCGTAACGGCTCCTGAATCACAAGGCAAAAACGGAGCCGATCCCCTTGACCCTGTTCATAAGAACCATATTCGCACTGGTGGTGTTGCTGGTGGTTGGCGGCATGGCAACGGTATTCTGGAACATCGAAACCCGTCTCCCCCCCATCAGCTACAACGAATTCCTGACCATCCTGGACAAGGATGAGATCACCGAGGTGCGTCTGCAGGGCAGCGAGATTGCCCTGAAAGATACCTTCGGCCGGGAGTTTGCCACCTATTCCCCGGATATTCCCGCCCTGCTGCCCAAACTGCTGGATAAGGGAGTGGTCATTACCGGCGGAGCGGATCATGCGGACCGCATCTGGCGTCTTGCCGAAATGGCAGTGCCGGTCATGCTGATTCTGCTGGTCTGGTATGCCATTCTGCGCAATCAGCCCGGCGACTACAGCGAGAGTGAAGACAAGGATAAACATGCCCGCTTTGCGCCGCAGGCCAGGAACCAGCAGGTGACCTTCCGCGATGTGGCCGGGGTGCCGGAGGCCAAGGAGGAACTGCTGGAGGTGATCGATTTCCTCCAGCGGCCGAAGAAATACAGCCGGCTGGGCGCGGTCATCCCGCGGGGCATCCTGTTCCAGGGCCCGCCGGGAACCGGCAAGACCCTGATTGCCCGGGCCATTGCCGGTGAGGCGGGCGTGCCGTTTTTTTCCATCAGCGGCTCAGATTTCGTCGAGATGTTCGTCGGGGTCGGGGCGTCCCGGGTCAGGGAGCTTTTCAAGGAGGCCAAAAAGCACAGCCCCTGTATTGTTTTCATTGACGAGATCGATGCGGTGGGCGGCAGGCGCAGCTCCGGCAACGTCGCCGGAGGCCAGGATGAGCGGGGGCAGACCCTCAATGCCCTGCTGGTGGAGATGGATGGCTTTTCCACCGATGACACCATCATTATCCTGGCCGCCACCAACCGGCCGGACATCCTTGATCCGGCCCTGCTGCGGCCCGGCCGTTTTGACCGGCAGATCAACATTCTGCCCCCTGATGTGAAGGGCCGGCTGCAGATTCTCCAGGTCTATGCCCAGAAGATGACCCTGGCTGACAATGTCGATCTGGAAAAGGTGGCCAGAAGCACCCCCGGCTTTACCGGCGCCGAACTGGCCAGCCTGATGAACGAGGCGGCCTTGATCGCCGGCCGCAAAGGGGACAGCGCCATCAGACCGGCGCATTTCGAAACCGCCAAGGATCGCATTCTCATGGGAGTGGAAAGAAAAGGTCTGGTCATCAGCGACAAGGACCGCAAGACCATGGCCTACCATGAGGCGGGCCATGCCGTGCTGGCCAGGTTTCTGCCGGAGACGGACCCTATCCACAAGATCACCATCATTCCCCGGGGCAAGGCTCTGGGCCATACCCAGCAGCTGCCGCTCACCGACCGTCATGCCTATGCCAGGGAGTACCTGCTGAGCCGGATCACCATTCTCATGGGCGGCCGCGCTTCCGAGGAGATCTGCCTCAGCCAGCAGACCACCGGGGCGGAGGATGATTTCCGCCAGGCCGTTGATCTGGCCACCAAGATGGTCTGTCAATGGGGCATGACCGACGAGATCGGTCCCATGTCTTATATCCGGGATGAAGGCGCTTTTCTCGGTGAGCAGCTGAGCCGAAACGCCTACAGCGAAGAAACCGGGCAGATCATCGACCGGGAGGTGAAAAGGCTGGTTGAAACCTGCTACGGGGAGGCCAAAAGGATTCTGATCGCCGAGCAGGATTTTCTGGTCTATCTGGCGGATATGCTGCTGGTCAATGAGACCCTTGATCGGGAAGAGATGGAGATCATCTACGAATGCACCGCCAAGAAAAGGCGGGAGGGCGCTGCCGGTTCTTCCCAGGCCGCCGACCAGGCCTGCACCCTCAGCTCCAGCGTCTGATCACAGCCCCCACTGGTCGATCTTCCGGTACAGGGTCCGCAGGCCGATGCCCAGAATTTTCGCGGCCCTCACCTTATCCCCCCCGGTCTTGCCCAGCACCTCGCTGATGGTCTGCCGCTCCATTTCCTGCAGCAGTCCGGCCTTGCCGTCCATGGACGCCTCACTGCCGCTGTAGGTGAGATACTCGGGAATGCAGTCAATGGTGATGGCGTCCCCCCGGGCCATGACCACCGAGCTTTCAATGCAGTTCATCAGTTCGCGGATGTTGCCCGGCCAGTTATACTGCATGATCAGCTCCATCACCTCAGCGGACACCCTGGCAATCTGTTTGCCGTGCCGGTCAGCGAATTTCTGCAGAAAGCTGGCCACCAGTTCCGGGATATCCCCTTTACGTTCGCGCAGGGCGGGCATCTCAATTTTCACCACCCGCAGGCGGTAATAGAGATCCTCCCGGAAGCTGCCCTGCCTGATCATGTCCGTCAGGTTCCGGTTGGTGGCGGAGATGATGCGCACGCTCACCTTCTGGGTTCTGGTGCCGCCCACCCGTTCGAAGGTCTGTTCCTGGAGAAAGCGGAGCAGTTTCACCTGAATGGCGGGGGGCATCTCCCCCACCTCATCGAGAAAGAGGGTGCCGCCGTTGGCCAGCTCGAAGCGTCCTTTCTTGGTGGCTACCGCCCCGGTGAAGGCGCCTTTTTCATGGCCGAAAAGTTCGGACTCCAGCACCCCTTCGGCAAAGGCCGCGCAGTTAACCTTGATCAGGGGGCCATGGGCCACCGGGCTGTTGTAATGGATGATGTTGGTCACCAGTTCCTTGCCCGTGCCGCTCTCCCCCTCGATGAGCACGGTGGCGGTGGTGGCGGCAACCTGTCTGGCCAGGTCCTTGATTTTCTGCATGGCCGGTGAGTTGCCGATCATGGACAGGTCCGGATAGCTCTCCTCGATCTTTTTCCTGAGCAGGATATTTTCTTCCTTGAGCCTTTTGTTCTCCAGGGTTTTCTCAATCAGCAGGGTCAGCCGGTCGATGTTGATCGGTTTGGTGACATAATCATAGGCGCCGTTTTTCATGGCCTGGACCGCTGTCTCCACCGAGCCCTGGCCGGTGATGAAGATCACCGGGGGCCGGTCGGGCAGCAGATTGATCTGCTCCAGCAGTTCAATGCCGTTCATGCCGGGCATGAACAGATCGGAAAGGACCAGGTCGATCTCCCGGGATTTGAGGACCTCCAGAGCGGTTTTGCCATCCCTGGCCATGACGGTCTGATACTGGTCCTCCAGGGCAAGCGACAGGGTCTGCCGGGTCATTTTGTCGTCATCGACGATGAGGATAAAAGGCGGTGTCATGTGTTATGTGATCTCCTGGCAGATGCTGCCCGGCGGAATCGGCAGCACGATCTCGAATACCGTGCCTTTGTCCACCTCGCTGCGGCAGGAAATGGTGCCCCGGTGGTTTTCGACGATTCTCTGCACTATAGCAAGGCCGAAGCCAAGGCCTCCATCTTTTTTTGTAAAAAAGGGATCAAATATCCTTTTCAGGTCATCGGCCGCGATCCCCTGGCCGGTGTCCTCGATCAATATCCTGGCGCAGGTTCCCTCCTTGCTGCTGGACAGCCGCAGCAGGCCCCCATAAGGCATGGCCTGGATGGCGTTCATGCACAGGTTGAGCAGGGCCTGGATCATCATCTTCTCGTCGATCTGCAGCAGCTCAAGGGTTTCGTCCGGGACCACCTCGATGGTAATCTCCGATTCGCTGGCATTCTGGGCGATCATCTCGGCAATGTCGGCCAGAATCCGGTTGATGCTGTTTGGTTTGAAATTCGGGGCGGGGAAACGGGCATATTTGACGAATTCTTCTATGATTTCATTGATTCTGGAGATCTCACCATTGATGATTTCCGTCAGGCCGAGCATGCCTTTCTTCAGTTCGTTCTCCACGATATCGCATTTGTTGATTTTGCGGATAAGCAGCTGCAGGTTCATATAGAGCACATTGAGCGGGGTCTTGATTTCATGGTTGACCGAGGTGGCGATCTGGCCCAGGGTGGCGATTTTTTCCATGCGCAGCAGCTCGGACTGGGTCCGGCGCAGGGATTCCTCGGATTCCCGCAGTTCGCGGGTCCTCTCCCTTACCAGGCTTTCCAGGGTGCGGTTGAAATCCTCCCTTTTCCTTTCATGCTCCTGCAGTCGTGCGGTCATGGCGTTAAAAGACTGGTAGAGAGTGCCGATCTCCGTTTCCGAGGCGGTATCGAGCCGGATGGCCAGGTCGCCGGCGGAAATTTTTTCTGTGGCGGAAGCGAGGTTGATGATCGGTCTGATGGTATGGCGGGTCAGTACGATATAGCCTACGCAGGAGGCCAGGATGCCGACCACGGAAGAGACCAGGTACAGCAGCAGAATGAAATACATCTTGCTGTAAGACTCCTTGACCAGGCCGGAAACGGTTCTGAAATGGAGATCATTGATCGACTTGGTCAGGTTGTGGATGGTAAAGCCGAATCCTTCCAGTTTTTTGAAACCTGTTTCATCCAGCGGGCTGGCAATGAGCAGGTTCCGGTAAATTTCATCAAGCACCTGCCTGATGCCCAGGAGATTGTCCTGCAGCTTGTCCAGCAGGATATTTTCCTCGTTGACATGGGGACTCTGTTCCTGTTGCCCGATTTTCTTGTATTTTTTCAGGTCATCATCGACTGTATCCAGCATTTTCATGACCTCGCCTTTGAGCGAGCCGTCATAATCAATGATTGAGCCGTGCACCGTATAAATAACTTTCTGGATCCGGTCATTCAATCGGTAAATCCTGGACACATTCCCGCTTTCATCTTCCAGGCGCGAGATGTTGCGAACCATGTCATTGACCATCATGATGCAGATGCCGCCGACACTCATGATGGCAAGGACATTGATAAAAAAGGCGGTGCCGATATAGCTGCTGAGTTTCTTTTTCATTGGTGTTTTTCCACTGTGACGCGATAGCAGAGCCGAACGGCTTGCCATTGCGGGTCTAGCCTGTGACTGCCGCGGGCCGGGGATCTGTCTGGCGGTGATGCTTTATGGCTGCTGACGGGTTGTTGACTCAAAAAAAGGCTGGGAAAAGGCTGCCGGTCACTGCAGAATCTGATCAGGCACCCTCGCACTGCGCTAACCGCGGCACCCGGCGCTTCGCTTTGTAGATTATATCATGCTCATGGCTGGCAGGGGCTTGCGGTTATGTCCATTCCACCGCCCTACGGTACCACATAGTGGTTTGGCTGCCCAATGGTTTTTGCGGGAGAAAATATTTTTTCCGCAAGCAGCCGGGCAATCGCGCCTGGGTGCTGGCGCCTCGGGCAGGGCGTGAATGGTCTGCACCGTTAGGGCCTGTCCCAAAATAACATGATCATCCTGCATCTCATCTTCGGGCCATCTTTGGCTTCTCAATCGCAAAATCCTCACCGTAGCCCTGCTACGCCTGCGGTTTTGTGCCGCGAAGCAAATGCCCTTGGGGTGCTCAATCGCTGCAACCAAATCTGA
>QZKJ01000106.1 GCA_003605035.1 Desulfurivibrio sp. | reverse complement strand
TCAGGTTTGGGTCAGATTTGGTTGCAGCGATTGAGCAAAACCGCAGGCGTAGCAGGGCTACGGTGAGGATTTTGCGATTGAGATGCAGCCAAAGATGGCTCGAAGATGAGATGCAGGATGATCATGTTATTTTGGGACAGGCCCTAAGGGAATCCGCCAGATAAATGGTGCTTGAGATTTTTTGTAACTATTCCGCATGGGTCGAAAAACGTTCGATTCGCCCCGGCGCTTACGATTTTTTTCCGATAACTGCTCATCAAGGAGGGTCCCATGAGCAAGATGCAGCTGAACAGATATGCCGGTTATGCCGATTTTCCCGGACCGGTGGTGATGGTGGTAATGGATGGCATGGGGATCGGCCCGGAAGATGAAAGCAACGGCATTTATCTGGCCTATACCCCGCAGCTTGACGAGCTGAGCAGCGAGCCTTTATACGCCAGGCTCAAGGCCCACGGCACGGCAGTGGGCATGCCTTCGGACGACGATATGGGCAACTCCGAGGTCGGCCACAATGCCCTGGGGGCGGGCCGCATCTTTTCCCAGGGCGCCAAACTGGTCAATGAGGCCATCCGGTCGGGGGCCATCTTCGGCGGCAGGGCCTGGAAGGAGATCCTCGGCCGCACCTCAGCGGGCGGCACCCTGCATCTGATCGGCATGGTTTCCGACGGCAACGTCCACAGCCATATCGATCATCTCTATGCCCTGCTTGACCGGGCGGCGGCGGAAAACATCAGGCGGGTCCGCGTGCATGGCCTGCTGGACGGCCGGGATGTGGGAGAGAGGAGCGGACTGTCCTACTTCGAGCCCCTGGAACAGCGGCTTGCCGATCTTTCCCGCGACGGCCGGGATTACCGCATCGCCTCGGGCGGCGGGCGGATGGTGACCACCATGGACCGTTACCAGGCGGACTGGCGGGTGGTGGAACGGGGCTGGCAGGCCCATGTGCTGGGCCAGGGCCGTCCCTTTGCCTCGGCCTGTGAGGCAATCCGCACCTATTACGCGGAAGACCCGGATATCACCGACCAGTACATGGAGAGTTTCGTGGTGGCCGAAAACGACCGGCCGGTGGGCACTATCGAGGACGGGGATGCGGTGGTGCTGTTCAACTTCCGGGGGGACCGAGCCATCGAGCTGTCCCGGGCCTTTGATGAACAGGATTTCGCCGAATTTGACCGGGTACGGGTTCCCGATGTCTTCTACGCGGGCATGATGCAGTATGACGGCGATGCGGCGATTCCCAGAAATTACCTGGTGGAACCGCCGGCCATTGACCATACCCTGGGTGAGTACCTGTGCGCCAGCGGCATCACCTCCTTTGCCATTTCCGAGACCCAGAAGTTCGGCCATGTCACCTACTTCTGGAACGGCAACAATTCAGGCTACATCGACGAAAAACTGGAAAAGTATGTGGAAATCCCCTCGGACCGGATCGCCTTTGACCTGCGCCCCTGGATGAAGGCGGCGGAAATCACCGATCAGGTGGTCGAGGCCATCCGCAGCGGCAGATACAAGTTCATCCGCCTCAACTATGCCAACGGCGACATGGTGGGCCACACCGGCATCCCCAGCGCCATCCGCATCGCCGTGGCCACGGTGGACATGTGTCTGGGCCGCCTGCTTAAAGCGCTCAGACAGGAACAGGGCGTGGCGGTGATCACCGCGGATCACGGCAATGCCGACTGCATGTGGACGGAAAAAAACGGCATCCGCTCCCCCATGGTCGCCCACACGACAAATCCGGTGCCGTTCATCATCAAAGACTTTTCCGGCAAAAACAGATTCGCCCTGGCCGACGTGCAGAATCCGGGCTTGAGCAACATCGCGGCCACCCTCTGCAACCTGCTCGGGTTTGCGGCGCCGGAGGGCTACGACCCTTCCCTGATCACCCTGCGGAAAAAATAAGGCCGCGCCCGCCTTCCGTGCCCCCGCGGGCAGGCACTTTGTGCCCGCGGGCGCCACTGATTTAATTGACGACGCCTGCCGCCAGCTCCTCCGGGGAAATGGCTTGAAAGGAGTCCCTGCCCTCCCTGCTGTACAGACCGGCGATGCGCAGACCGGCCGAGGAAAGCAGTTCCAGAACCCGCTCCTTTGCCAGGCAGGGAAACTCAACAGCCATGCCGCAGTCCGAACTGATCTCCCGCGGCACCGGGATGACGTCATGGCTGATGCCGTTTGCCTTGAGGAGTTTTTCCGCCTTCAGCACGAAATGGATGGAAAAAAGGATGACCACACAGGTCGGTGTTTGCTGGATGGGAGACCACATGGTGTTTACTTTCCGCTGATGATTTCCAGGGCGGCAAGACATGCCGTCACATCCGCCTCGGTGTTGAAAAAGCCGAAGGAAAAACGCACCGTTCCCTCGGCAAAGGTGCCCATGGCCCGGTGGGCTGCCGGGGCGCAGTGCAGACCGGCCCTGACCATGATGTGATAGTCGCGGTCAAGCCTCTGCGCCACCTCGGACTCGCTTTTCCCGCTGACCTTCAGCGAAATGACCGCGGCCCGCTCCCGGTCCGCTGGCGGGCCGAAGACGGTGACTCCTTTTATCTGCGCCAGACCGTCAAGAAAGAGGCGGCACAGCCGCTGTTCATGCGCGCGGATGACGGCCAGGCCGGTGCCGGTGACAAAGTTCAGCCCTGCCCCCAGGCCGGCAATGCCCAGGGTGTTGGGGGTGCCCGCCTCATAACAGTCCGGCATGAAATCAGGCTGGATTTCGGTTTCGGAGTTGCTGCCCGTGCCGCCCATTTTCAGCGGCCGCAGGCCAAACCCCGGACGGAGATAAAAGCCGCCGCTGCCGGTGGGGCCGAGCAGGGATTTATGGCCGGTGAAGGCCAGCATGTCAATGTTCATGCGGACCACATCAATGGGGAAGACCCCGGCCGACTGGGCGGCATCGACCAGCAGGAAGGCCTCGCCCTTCTGCCGGCCGATCGCTTCGAGGTCAGCCACCGCTCCGGTGACGTTGGAGACATGATTGACCACGATCAGGCGGGTGTTGTCCCGCATCAGCCGCGGCAGTTCACTGACCATCACCTCGCCTTCCCCGGACACCGGCAGAATGGAGATGCCGATACCCGCCGTTTTTTCCAGATGGCGCAGGGGCCGCATCACCGCGTTATGCTCCAGGGCGGTGGTGATGACATGGTCGCCGGGGTGCAGTGTCTCACCCAGCAGACCGAAGATGCCGACATTGAGGGCCTCGGTAACGTTGCAGGTGAAGGCGATGCGGCTGGAGTCCGGGCAGTTGAAAAACTCGGCCAGTGCCTCCCGGGTATCAAAGATCAGCCGGCTGCTCTCCAGGGAAAAGCGATGGGCCGAGCGTCCGGGACTGAGCGACATGCTGCCCAGCACCGCGGCAACAGCGTCAAGCACCTGCCGGGGCTTGGGAAACGAGGTTGCCGCATTGTCGGCATAGATAGCGGATTTATCGGGCATTTCGCTTGGTTAATTAGGGCTGACCACCCGGGCGGCGACGGCCATGCTCTGCATGATCTCATACATGTTGGTGGTTTTGCCGACCAGCAGCCTGTCCTTCAGATCAAAGAAGTCGAGGCAGGTGCCGCAGGAGAAAATCTCCACCCCGCCGGCCTCAAGATCCCGCAGCGGCTGGATGATATCCGAGTCCGTGGCGGTGAGCAGCACCCCGCTGTTGTAGAACAGGATTTTGCGCGGCAGGGGGGTGACATCCTTGATGGTTTTGATATAGGCCCGCATCAGCACCTGGCCCAGTTCATCATTGCCCCGGCCCATGGTGTTGGCGGGGATGACATGGACCAGCCCGGTCTGCCCCGGTTCGCAGGTGAAACTGGCGGCCTCGGCCGCGCCGCTGACCGGCCTGGCCTCGCCGTCCTTTTTGATGATGATGTGAAAATTGCCGTGGTCTTCGGTCACCGTGGCCTGGCAGCCCTGGCTGCCGGCAAAGCGTTCGACATTGCTTCTGGAGGCCTCATTGTCCACCGTGATGGCAATTTCCCCGGCCGTCATCCGCTCCAGGGCGTCCTTGACCTTGAGCACCGGCTGCGGACATTTGAGTCCCCGGCAGTCCATCTCAATGCGATCCGCCATTACCCTTCCCCCCCATGATATAGAAATAGACTATGTGAAATTTTTCTTTATAGGTTAATACGATAAAGAGTATTTGCCAAACATTACCATTTTCAACTTATAACATGGAAAGAAAAAAAGAGAAAGAAGCAATTACGGCGCCCAGTAGACCGTCACCGGCGAACCGGCCCCTGCCAGCACATGCCTGACCGGCATCTCGTTCAGCACCTCCGCCGAGCGCGGCGCCGTGGCCAGGGCCTTTTCCAGTATCGTGAGCTTTTCCCTGCCGCTGACGAGCAGGATGATGCGGCGGGCGGCAAGCAGGGCCGGCAGGGTCATGGTCATGCGCTCATGGCTGGCCGCCGGCGGCCTGACCGCCTGGCACAGCCTGCCGGAATCCGGGTCAATTGCGCTGGCCAGCTCCGCCGCCCCGGGGAACAGGGAGGCGGTATGGCCGTCGCTGCCCATGCCCAGCACCAGCAGATCAAAGGGCCGCGGGATGGCGAGCAGCCTTTGCCGGCAGGCCTCTTCCCCCTGCCGGGCCGTGGCATCCGCGGTTTTCAGTCCGACAAAGCGGGCCGCCGCCGCCCGGTTGCGCAGCAGATGGAGCCGCACCAGGTTTTCATTGCTGTCAGGCTCTGCCGGGTCAACCCAGCGTTCATCAGCCAGGGTGACGATCACCTTGTCCCAGGCAATATCTTCCCGGGACAGGGCCTGGAAAAGCGGCACCGGGGTGGAACCGCCGGAGACCACCAGGCTGGCGCCCCCCCTTGCCGTCACGGCGGCTTGCAGCGTTGCGGCAATGAAACCGGCGAGGGCGGCGGCAAGGCTGTCCCCATCCATAAACTTGCGATAATCCACCTGATAATCCTGCATGATCAAGCTCTTCCTCCCCGGCGCTCAGCCTGACGCCGCTGCAATTACTCCTCGCGCCATCCTCTGCGCCGGAACCTTCAGGCCGGATTTTCGCCTGCCCGGGTCTGGATGGCGGTGATGGCAATGGTGTTGACAATATCAGCCACGGTGCATCCCCGGCTGAGATCATTGACCGGTTTGTTGAGCCCCTGCAGAATCGGCCCGACGGCCACTGCGTTGGCGGCCCGCTGCACCGCCTTGTAGGTGTTGTTGCCGGTGTTGAGATCCGGAAAAACAAAAATCGTGGCCCGGCCCGCCACCTCGCTGCCCGGCATCTTTTTCCTGGCCACGCCCGGATCAATGGCTGCATCATACTGGATGGGGCCCTCCAGCTTCAGATCGGGCCGCAGTTTTCGGGCGATGGCCGCCGCCTCCCGCACCTTGTCCACCTCCACTCCTTTGCCGGATTCGCCGGTGGAATAGGACATCATGGCGATGCGCGGTTCGATGCCGAACATCAGCGCGGTTTCCGCGGAGCTGATGGCAATGTCGGCCAGCTGCTGGGGATTGGGGTCCGGGTTCACCGCGCAGTCGCCGAACACCAGCACCCGGTCGGCCAGACACATGAAAAAGACGCTGGAGACGATGGAGCAGCCGGGCCTGGTGCGGATGATCTCAAAGGCCGGGCGGATGGTATGCTGGGTGGTGTGGGCGGCCCCTGACACCATGCCGTCGGCAAGGTTGCAGTAAACCATCATGGTGCCGAAATAGCTGACATCGGTGATGGTATCCTGGGCCATCTGCAGGGAAATGCCCTTGTGCCTGCGCCGTTCATGGTAAATGCCGGCAAACTCCTCCCGCAGTTCGGACTCGGCCGGATCGATGATCTGTATCCTCTCCAGCCGCAGCCCCAGTCCGCTGATTCTGTTGCGGATCTCCTGGATATTGCCCAGCAGGATCAGGTCGGCCACCCCGCGCAGCAGGATGATCTCCGCGGCCCGCAGGATGCGCTCATCATTGCCCTCCGGCAGCACGATGCGGCAGCGTTTCTCGCGGGCCCGCTGCAGCAGTTCATGCTCAAACATCAGCGGCGTCACCTTGGTGACCCGGGGCATGGCGATGCGTTTTTCCAGGGAGACCAGGTCGACCGCCGCCTCCATCAGACCGAGCCCGGCCGCGATTTTCCGCTGATCGCCGGCCACAAAGGAGCCGCTTAAGGCGCTGACGTTCATCGCCGTGGTGAAGGTGTCGGTTTTCACGCCGAGAATGGGCACCGGAATGCGGTCAAGCCCCTCAATGAGCCTGCTGACCTGGGGAGCGGGCTGCAGGCCGCCGGTGAGCAGCAGGGCGGCGATCTGCGGATAGGTTCTGGCCGGATACGAAAGCAGGCTGCCGAGAATGATGTCCGACCGGTCGCCGGGCACAATGATCAGGCTGCCCGGTTCAATGTAATCGAGGAAATGGCGCAGTTCCATGGCCGCCACCTTGTAGTTGCTGATCTGCCGGTGCATCCATTCCTTTTCCGCATTGATGGGCACGGCGCCCAGGGCCTCGGCAATGTTGCCCACCGTGGGTTTGGCCAGAATGGAACTCTCCGGCACCACATAAAAGGGCACCCTGCCGGCCAGGGCCTTGTCGAGCATGGCGGTCACCTCGCCCATCATGGCGGAGGCCACCCGGTTGACCACCACGGCCAGGATGTCACAGTGGCGGTCATGCAGGGAATCGATGATGGTTAGCGTTCTGTCCACCGCCTCCTGGGGGGCGGCGCAGCGCCCGTTGACGACAAACAGCACCAGGCAGCCGAGATTGTTGGCAATATCGGTGTTGAAATCAAACTCCAGGGCCGGGGAGATGTTTCTGAAATCCGTGCCGATGCAGAGGATCTGGCTGCAGCGGCTTTCCAGGGCCTTGAATTTCTCCAGGATGGCCTTGAGCAGTTCGTTGTATTTGCCGGAGTTGATCAGCTCCCTGGCGCTGTCAGCGGTACAGCCGTACATGGACTCATAGGGCGCCTCGGAGCGGTAGCGTTCCCTGATAAAGCGCAGGTCGGGATCAGGCTGGTCGCCTGAGGCAATGAGCGGCTTGAAGCAGCAGATCCTGTGGCCGCTTCTGGCAAAGAGATCCATCATGCCCAGCACCACCAGCGACTTGCCGCTGCCCTCTTCCCCGCTGGCAATATATATCTGCGTCATTGGTCCTTTTTCTCCCTCTAAAACCACTTCTTGACTTTGAAATAATATCCCATCAGGCAGGCAACCAGAAACATGAAGGAGAGCACGGCAAAGTAGCCCCAGCGCCATTCCAGTTCAGGCATGTATTTGAAATTCATGCCATACACCCCGGCGATGAAGGTCAGGGGAATGAAGATGGTGGCAATGATGGTCAGCACCTTCATGATTTCATTCATCCGGTTGCTGTTGAAGGACAGGGTCACCTCGTGGAGGTTGGCCAGCATGTCGCGGAATGTTTCGACAATATCAATGGACTGGATCACATGATCGTAGACATCGCGCAGATAATACCTGGTGTGGTCGGCCACCAGCCAGTCATTTTTTTCAAGACCGCTGAGGATGTCCCGCACCGGCCAGATCGTTTTTCTGATAACGGTCATTTCGCGCCTCAGCTCGTGAATGCGGTGAAAGGCCTCACGGGTGTTGTTTTCCAGGATGGTTTCCTCCAGCTCCTCGATTCTGTCGCCG
Source organism: Desulfurivibrio sp. (assembly GCA_003605035.1). Lineage (GTDB taxonomy): Bacteria > Desulfobacterota > Desulfobulbia > Desulfobulbales > SURF-16 > SURF-16. The sequence continues at coordinate 4,289 of QZKJ01000106.1, read as the reverse complement.
ATCTTTTCCAGCATGGAGTAGTAGCCGTCAACAATGGTGTCGAGCAGGGTATAAACCAGGTAATCCGCCTGCATTTTTCTGATTTTGCCTTTGCCGGATCTGATCCGCTCCCTGACCTGGGTGAACAGGTCAGGTCCGGATTCCTGAAAAGAAAACACCGTATCCCCGGAACAGATGAGGCTGACGTGGCCGGGCAGGACCATGGCGGTCTCTTCATCATAGATGAGAGATTTGATAATAATGAACAGATACTCATCCCAGTCATCAAGTTTGGGCCGATGGCCGGTGTTGACGATGTCTTCCAGCACCAGCGAGTGGACGGCGAATTTCATACCGAGTTCCTCAATGACCTGCGGATGATGAATGCCGTTCATATGCATCCAGGTGACGCTGCCTGGACCGGCATCATCGGGAAGATCCTCGACCCGCAGATACTCCTGTTCGCTGCACGCACTCTCCGCATACCTGACAAACCGGATGCTGATCGGCTGCTCCCTGCGTTCCCCGACCAGCACAACGGAGCCGGGCGGCAGGCCGGATTTCCTGGAAAATTCCTGAAAAATTCTGTCAATCATCATTTTTCCCTCTCTGCTCAACAATGGTAATGCGTATAGCTTGCTGCTAATCAACATACTTGTCAATCAGCAATTGTGTCAGGCCAGCCAGGGCGCGCTCATCAGGGACGCTGCTTACTGCAGGTCTGCGCGACTGCCTGCCATTCTGCGGTGCTGCCGGGGCAATCTGTAACCGGCAGCCGCCAACAACGCTCTATCAATTTGTTATTTTTAACATTTGTGAAAAAACATGTGTTAACCCAAAAAAAACAAGGTATAAAGGCAGGCGAAGCAAAAAAGCCGAGGCAGGAAAGCTTACCTGGCATTGCAGAGCCACGCGAACAGAGAGGAAGACCCATGCAGCCGCCGCAGAAGTTGCTTGGCCGCTTGGCATATCTGATCAGATACAGCCCCAACACCCTGATTATCACCGATACCGGCGGTATCATCGAGTATGTCAATACTGTTTTCACCTCCATGACCGGCCGGCTGGCCGAGGAGGTCATCGGCCGTCATCTGGACGACTGCAAGCTGCACGACAGTGAGTCCATGCCCGGCTTTTCGCTGGCGGCAATCAGCCGCGGCGAGGTGTGGCAGGGAGAAATCACCAGCTATACCAAACACGGCGACTCGTTTATTGAACAGATTTCCGTGCTGCCGATCACCGACGACGCTGACTGCATCTGCTGGATCGCCTTTATCAAACAGGATATCAGCGCCAGAAAAAGGGTGGAAGGGGAACTGCGCGCCCTGACCCGCACCCTGGAGGAGAGGATCAGGGAACACAGGGCCACCGAGATTGAGCTGGCCTTGCTGAACCGGCAGAACGGACTGATTTTAAATTCCGTGGCTGAGGGCATCTTCGGCGTGGATGTCGAGGGCAGCATCACCTTTATCAATGCCACGGCGGAGAAACTGACCGGCTTTCGCGGCGATGACGTTTTCGGCCTCCCCTATCGCATTTTTTTCCGCGGCACCAGGGAAGACGGCCCACGCTTCGACCCCCTGCACTGTCCCATCCCCGCCTCGTTCAAGGACGGCAGAACCCACCGCAGTTCCCACGAGGTCTTTGTCAGAAAGGACGGTTCAAGCTTTCCGGCGCGGCTGGTCAGCGCGCCGATCATCGAGGATGAAACCGTGATCGGCGCGGTTGTCCTGTTTGAGGATATTACCGAGGAGCAACGCATCCAGCGCGAAAAGCAGAAGGCCGAGCAGCAGCTGCGCGAACTGACCGCCACCCTGGATGAACGGGTGCGGCAACGCACGGCCCAGTTGAACGCCATCAACAGCGACCTGTTGAACACCCTGGACCAGCTGCAGAAAACCCAGGCCCAGCTGGTGCAGTCGGAAAAAATGGCCTCCCTGGGCGGACTGGTGGCCGGCGTGGCCCATGAAATCAACACCCCGGTGGGCATCGCCTATACCGCAGCCACCCACCTTGACAAGGAAACCGGCGAGATGCTCGAGCTGTACCGCAGCGGGAAGATGAGGCGCAGCGATTTCGAGGAGTATCTGACCACCTGCCGGGAATCTACCACCCTGCTGCAGGCCAATCTGCAGCGGGCCGGCGAGCTGATCCGCAGCTTCAAGCAGGTGGCCATTGATCAGTCAGGCGAAGGGAAACGCACCTTCAAGCTGCATGACTATATCCAGGAAATCCTGCTGAGCCTCAGGCCGATCATCAAAAAGACCGGACACGAGATCGCGGTCAGCTGCGCTGAGGATATCTCTTTGCTGAGTTATCCCGGCGCCTTCTCCCAGATAGTGACCAACCTGATCACCAATTCGCTTACCCATGCCTATGACCAGGGTGAAGCAGGCCGGATCCTGCTGCAGTTCTCTAAAAACGGGGATGCCCTTTCTTTTGAGTACAGTGATGACGGCAAGGGCATTGCGGCAGAGAATCTGCCCCGCATCTTTGAACCGTTTTTCACCACCAGCAGAAAAAAAGGGGGCAACGGGCTGGGTCTGCACATAATTTACAATATTATCACCCAGAAGCTGCACGGCGCCATCAGCTGCCGGAGCGAACCCGGCAAAGGCGCAACCTTTGCCGTTACCATCCCTCTGGAGTAAATGATGAGCGGCAAAGGCAAGGTATCAGCAATTTCCGTAATCAACCCGCCGCCGCAAGAAAACCAGGAGCATTTCCATGACCGCCAATCCCGATGATGAACTGATTTTTTTCGATGAACCGGCCAGCGCCGCCCCAACCCCGGCTACCGCCCCTGACGCCCTGCCCTCTGCCGCCAGACGCTGGAAAATTCTGATCGTGGATGATGACCCGGAGGTGCACAGCATCACTACCCTGGTGCTGAAGAACTTCCGTTATGAAGGCAGGGGGCTGCAGTTTCTCCATGCCGGCAGCGCCGGCGAGGCCAAGGCCCTCATCACGCAGCATCCCGACACCGCGGTTATCCTGCTTGATGTGGTCATGGAGAGCAATGATTCCGGGCTGGCCTTTGTCGAATTCGTCCGCAAGGTGCAGGAAAACCCCTTTGTCCGCATCATCCTGCGAACCGGCCAGCCGGGCCAGGCGCCGGAAGAAAAGGTGATTGTCGAGTATGACATCAATGACTACAAGGAAAAGACCGAACTTTCCTCCCAGAAGCTCTTCACGGTCATGGTCTCCTCGCTGCGCACCTACCGGGATATCCTGGTCATCGAGGCCAACCGGCAGGGCCTGCGGCGCATCATCGACGCCTCGGCCAACCTTTTCGAGCTGCGCTCCCTCCGGCAGCTCGCCTCCGGGGTGCTGACCCAGCTCGTGTCCATCCTGCACATGGACCCCAATGCCATTGTTTTCGAGACCTCCGGCTTTGCCGCCGCCAAATCGGCCAAAAGCTTTGATATCCTCGCCGCCACCGGCAAATTTGAAGGACTGACGAAGATCACCAGGGAGGACGAGCTGCCGGCAAACGTGCGCAGCGATCTGCATGAGGCCATTTCCCGCAAAAGATGCCTCTGCTATGCCGACCGCTACATCGGTTACTTCAAAAGCCAGTTCGGCGCGGAAACGGTCATCTACTGCGAGGGTTGGAACGAGTTGAGCGAACTCAACAAGTCGCTGATCGAGATCTTCTGCACCAACGTCCATATCGCCTTTGAAAACACCCATCTCAACATGGAGATCGAGGATACCCAGAAGGAGATCATCTATACCCTGGGCGAGATCGCCGAGGCCCGCTCCCAGGAAACCGGCTTCCATGTCAAGCGGGTCTCGGAATACAGCCGGCTGCTCGGCGAAAAATGCGGGCTGCCGGCAAGCCATGTGGAAATCCTGCGGCTGGCCGCACCCATGCACGATGTGGGCAAGGTGGCCATCCCGGACACTATCCTCAATAACCCCGGGCCGCTGAGCACCGATGAATTCTCCACCATGAAAAACCATGCGGCCATCGGTCATGACATGCTGGTCTCCTCCAGCCGCGAAATCATGAAGGCGGCGGCGATCATCGCCGTCCAGCACCATGAGAAATATGACGGCAGCGGCTATCCGGCGGGGCTCGCCGGCGAGGATATCCATATTTTTGCCCGGATTACCGCCATCGCCGATGTCTTTGACGCCCTGTGCAACGACCGGGTTTACCGCAAGGCCGTTGATATGCATGAAATTCTTGCCTATTTTGCCAGGGAACGGGGACGGCATTTCGACCCTGAGCTGGTGGACATCTTCCTGGCCAGCATCAACGATTTCATCTTGATCAAAAAGCGGCTGGACGGCCGCTCGCTCAG
>QZKJ01000045.1 GCA_003605035.1 Desulfurivibrio sp. | reverse complement strand
TTACCAGCAAAATGCAAAGCCTTTTTTGTGGCGCAAACGAGAAGTCAAAGGCAGTCAGCTTAAAAATACTATCGTTAATTTATGCAATTAAACACTAGTATCAGTTTCATCGCGTGCTCTTCTTTTAGGCCACGCAATATCAAAATGACCAGGCAAAGCCCCAGATTGTTTTGAATAAGGCAATGGGAAGAAATAAGACATTTCGGCACCTCCCTTCAGTCTTTCAAAAGATGACCATATTTCTTGTCTTTCCACCTCCCTGAATCACCCGCAATGTCTGGCCGGTTTTGGTCTTGATTCGTCGTTCGGGAAATTTTTTGCACGCCTTCATTTCTTCTGAAAACATACTTGCCGTTTCGGCCGGAAATGGAGGAGAACCGGCAGAAGAGATTTCCAGGCGGTTTCCAGAAGTAGCTACAGGCCAGCCGCTCGATTTCCTTTTTCGGTTAATAAATCCCACAAAGTCTGGGTATCTGTCCAACATATCAGTATAAAGCCTCTCACTCTCCAGGGCATCATCCACCCCACAGCATTCATCCATCCTACAGCATTCATCCATCCAATCAATAATCATCCGCAAATGAACCGGCCGTTTTTGCCTATCTCTGTTCATGGTCTGAACCTCCAGTTATTTATCGTGAACTTGCACCATTTCGATTTTATAAAAAGCCGGGAGAACCGGCGTAGGACTTTTCAGCCCGCCGGCCTTCCATAAAACGTGAACAAAAAGGCCAACCTAACAAGCATTGAGTCAATTTCCCCCAGGGATTATTTTTTTGATCAGATGCCGTAATTTTCATTATTTCATTGTTAAAACAATTTGTTATCTGTTTACAATATGCCAAACAAACGTTACGGCTGTTACGGCACAAAAAAACCTACCGTAACAGCGGAAAGACTTGCTAATATTAACTTGTACGGCTGTTACGTGTGTTACGGTGCGGAATAGTGAATCTTGGAAATAAAATATCATTTTTTGATGCCGTCAAATTCCAAAGAAACAATCTTGCCGCCCGTAGCCAGTCCGTCAAGCCAATCAGCCCAGGCTTGCATCATGCGCCGCCGCTCTGGTAGATATTCGGCATGATTATAGGCAGCCTTCACCGGGTTTCTTTCTCCATGGGCCAATTGCCTTTCTATTATGTCAGACGGCCAGCCATGTTCATGCAGACTGGTTGACGCCATGCTGCGGAAGCCATGACCTGTCAATTCTTCCTTGGTGTACCCAAGCCGCCGCAGGGCTCCATTAACGGTATTTTCGCTCATGGGCCTGTCAGTGGTCCGGATACTCGGGAAAAGATATTTTCCTGATCCGGTGAGCGGATGAAGGTCTTTTAGAATTTGCAGCGATTGCCGTGAAAGCGGGATGATGTGGGTGGTTTTCATCTTCATCTTGGCTGCCGGGATTCGCCATTCAGCCCGATTCATGTCTATCTCTGCCCATTCAGCCTGCCGCAGTTCCCCCGGTCTGACAAAGGTAAGGGAGGCCAGCTTCAAGGCGCATTGCACAACAAATGAACCGCTGTATTCGTTCATGTTCCGCAGCAAAGCGCCTATCTTTGCCGGTTCGGTGATGGTTGAAAAATGCTGTTTGTGGATCGACTGCAGCGCCCCGCGCAGGTCTGCCGCAGGGTCACGCTCAGCCCTGCCGGTGGCGATCGCGTAGCGGAATATCTGTGAACAGGTTTGCTTTGCTCGATGTGCCGTGTCAACGGCCCCACGGCCTTCTATTCTCCGCAATGCAGCCAGCAGATCGGGCGCAGTAACTTCTGTTATTGGCTTGGACCCAAGCCATGGGAAAATATCTTGTTCAAGCCGCACAATGATTTTTAACGAATGGCTTTCAGCCCATACAGGAGATTTTTTAGAAAACCATTCACGCGCCAGGGCCTCAAAACTATTGGCAGCCCTTATTTTATTCATGTTCTTGGTGGCTTTCTTGAATTGACCAGGATCGACGCCGTTTGCCAGTTGCTGCCTGGCCTCGCTGTGTTTTTCCCTTGCCGCCTTCAAACTCATATCAGGATAAACACCCAAGGCCAAGGTCAACCTTTTGCCGCCAAAGCGATAATCAAAGCGGAAGTACCGGCCGGATTTCGTAACCAGCAGATAAAGGCCTTTTCCATCGGCCATCTTGTAAGGCTTTTCTTTTGGTTTTGTGTTTCTAATGGCGGTATCAGAAAGAGACATGACGGACCTCATCAAAAATATTCTACGGTTCGATGGGTATGGCGCTGGAATTTGCAAATAAGCGGAAACCATTGTCAGGCTTGATTTTGTGGCTTTGACGGTATCAAGTCGGACGGTATCGGCTTATTACGCCAAATATACCGACAAAAAAGACGGCATGTCAATATATTTCTTTGGACTACTAAGGACAACAAAAAACCCGCTTAGCTTAGAGCTTCGCGGGTTTTTTGTTACTTCTATGTGCCTCTTTGGAATGCTTAGTGGTGGAGCTGAGGGGGATCGAACCCCTGGCCTACGCATTGCGAACGCGTCGCTCTCCCAGCTGAGCTACAGCCCCATATGATCTGATGATAAACCACAAACCGCCTGTTTCGTCAATAAAGTGTTGCAGCGGGCCGCAGTTTTGCCCCCGCCAGGCAACAAGTGAGACAGGATCAGTGGAGGCCCCCCGGGGTGAAATATTTCAGTTGGTTTTCGAGAGCAGGTCAGGATCTTCCAGCCTTGCCTGCAGGCCCTGGTTTTCGTCGTCATCCTCTCTGGCAAGAAAATAGTGATAGACACTTTTGAGCTTTCTGGTGAAAGCCGCGCCGATAAACAGGGGGCTCCACACCAGGCCGGCGGAAAGCCATCTGCCGCGGGCCTTGCGGTCAACCTCATCGGTGGCGACCTCAGTCTGTAACGGTTTATAGCCCTCAGCCTGCAGCTCCACCTGATAGGTTCGGGCGGTGCTGCTCGTATACTCGAATTCGCAGGGAGTCTGGCCGATTGCTTCACCGTTGACGAAAACCATGGCGCCGGGAGGGCTGGAATAAAAGGCGGTTTTCTGGGCGCAGCCTCCGGCAAGAACCAGCAGCAGCAGAAAAGTAATCATTTTACGCGGCATAATGAGCCCTTTTCAATTCTGGCAGTCCCCTTGCCTGCTGCCTGTCAGTCACCAGGGAGCTGTCAAGGGGGCGCGTTTTGTTTTTAAAAGCTCTGGCGGAAAAGCTCGTAGTTTCCGGGCCGGATAAGAGACTCCTGCTGATGCGCCTTCAGAAAGCGGGGGGCAGGGAGGCCCGGGAAGTTCGGGTTACTGTTGTTTAGAGTGGCTACCCTGCCGTTTTGTTTCATTGCTGAGCATTTTTGCATTCTCTTTGCCGTCAGGGTCGACTTCGGCAGGTGGGGCCGGCGGGTGGACAAAGGCCGCAATATCTTCAACCCTGGTGATTTCCGCGGCCGCCTTTTGCCGGACTGACGGGAAGATCTCCTGCGGAGAGGCCAGCCAGCAGAGAATATCCTGCCAGACGACTTCCGCCTGCAGATCCCGCAGCAGCATGTGATAGCCGTTTGCATAGACCAGCAGCCGCTGGGGCTTGGCAAACCGGCCGTGCAGCCTCCGGGCAAAGACATCGGCCATTGGCGCCGGCGGGATGATCTCATCCTTGGCCCCGTACAGAAAAAGGACCTTGCCGTTGAAGCGGTCCGCTGCCTCGTAGGCGGCATCCATCAGATTGACCAGGCCGTAAACCGCGTCGATCCGCGATTCCTTGATGATCAGCGGGTCCCGGCCCAGGGCCTTGAGCATTTCCTTATTGTCCGAGGGGGTAATATGGAGTCCTTTGCCGGATACCCGCTGCCAGGGCATCAGCCGGGCACCCAGCCAGAGGGCCCAGCGCTGGTAAAACGGCATGGTAGAGCGCGACCAGACCGCCGGCGCCACCAGAATCACCCCGTCGGTCGGCAGGGGATCTTCCGGGCGGTCCGCCACCATGATCACCGCTCCGCCCATGCTGTCGCCCAGCAGATAGAGCGGCACCTCAGGATGCCGTCTCTGTACCAGTGTGATGATGGTTCCGAGGTCCCGGCACATGGCTCCATGGCCGGCCCATTTTCCCCGGTGGGGCGCCCCGCCGAAACCCCGCTGATCGTAAGCGTAAACCCCGATGCCCCGCTCATTGAACCAGACGGCCGCATCCCTGATGAAATTGGCATAGTCGTTATAGCCGTGCAGGGCAATGATCACCGCCCCGGGAGGAATAGCCGGCAGCCAGGTCTTCAGCGGCAGTTCGCTTCCGTCAAAGCTGATGAATGCGGTCTCGGTCAGTCGAGGCGTAACCGTCATCTTTTCCTCCGGAGCCGGGAAATGCGGCGAACAGGCGGCCAGCAGCAAACCTGATACAATATTGAGCAATAATCGCGCAAAGGTCATTTTTCAACCACTGTTCATGCTATCCAGGCGGGTGCCGGATCACGGCCGGCCTGCCGGATTGCCGGATTGCCTGCTTGACAGGTTCATTGTATCCCCAACCTCGCCCTCTGCCAACCGGGAAGACCATTTCAAGAGCTTTTTCGTAAATACGCTTTGCAGGTTGCCCGGCTTTCTTGCGGGGCTGATGTGATGGGTATTGTTTTTCGCAAAGATTTGTTTTAATTATAGGCAGGGTCGCATTGTTCCCTGCTGAACAGCAACTGCCTTCTGGAGAGGTGTCAGAGTGGTCGAATGAGCCGGACTCGAAATCCGGTGTATCCGTGAGGGTACCGTGGGTTCAAATCCCACCCTCTCCGCCAGGGTTGCCGCCTGACGGCAACAGCCGCACACGGTAACGGCTTTATTTTTTCTTCCTCGCCTTCCGGTTTCCCGCGGTATTGACGAAACCCCCATTCATGCATATTTTGGCTTTCACCGCTGCAAATATTTTTCAGGAGGAAGTCATGATGAAAGTGCTCGGCATCTCCGGATCCCCCATCAAAAACAGCAACACGGACCGTGCGGTAAAAATGGTCATGGAGGCCACCATGGCCGGCAAACAGTGGTTTTACAAGCTGAGCGATTACCGCATCAGCCCCTGCAATGCCTGTCTGGGCTGCGTGGAAAGCAACCGCTGCGTCATTGACGACGATGGCCTCATGCTGGCGGAAAAGGCCTTTAAGGCGGATGTCATCATCATCGGCGGCTATACCCCTTACTCCTCCCTGGACAGCCGCACCAAGGCCTTTCTGGAACGACTCTATCCCCTGCGGCACCGGCACGGCCTGATGGCCGGCAAGCCCGGGGCCGCCATAGTCACCTGCGCCATGCCGCAGGACAGGCCGGACATGCCGCCGGCCTGCGAAAACGGTCTGCAGGCCATCCGCAACTATATGCTGGAAGAAGGGCTGCGTTACGTGGGCGGGGTGTCCGTGCTCGGCAATGTGCCCTGCGTCAAATGCAAAACCGGCATCCAGTGCCAGGTCTCGGGGCTGAAGATGATCCACGGTCCGGACGCCACGGTGGAGAAGGTGGGCATCAACACCCTGGAAGACAACCCGGAAACCGTGGCCGCCCTGCAAAAGCTCGGCCAGGACCTGCGGGCCGCCTATTACGGCGGATAGGTTACCGCGCCCCGCACATTCTCCGGCCAGCAGCCTGGCGGCCCGGCGGGAAGCCCACCGTTTTTTACTCTTTTTTTAATTCCTTTTTAAATCTCGCCTCAATCTCGGCAAACTTTTCCTGGCGCTTCCTGGCCAGCTCTTCCTGGATAGCCTCTACCTTTTTGCTTTTATCCTGCTGTTTTTTCTGGAATTCCGCCAACTCCTGGGCCAGGTCGTTCTTTTTTTCCTCCCGCGGCAACTCTTCAATCCTGAGATGATCCTCGACAAAGAGCTTGACCCCGAAATTTCCCTCCACCGTCCGCACAATGCCTTTTTCCTTCAGCCTGCGGCAGAGCGCATAGCCGGCTTCCAGGGAAATCGAGATCATCCCGCAGGCTTCTTCCACCGTCGGCGGCCGTCTCTTCTGGTGTTCAAGAACCCGGATGGCTGCTACAAAGACATGCGCTTCCGTATATTGATCCATGTGTATGCCCTCGTATTGGTTTTTCTCTTCAGAGCCTCTTGCAAAATGAACGTCGTAGCGAGATCGAGAGAAAAATATTCTGGGCAAGGATGAGTGGTGAAATCGCCCGGAAGCGTAGCCGTGCTACGTTGAGGACGATTTCACCAGGATGGCGGCACAGGATATTTTTAACCGATCGGAGTAGATGTTCATTTTGCAAGAGGCTCTTAAGACTGCTCATTTACGGCAAAGCCCTCAAGCCAGGGTTAAATACCACGCGGCGAAAAGAAAAGCGTTTGCATGCAGAGCTAAAAAACATGGTGAAAAGCGCTTGCATATTCACCTGTTAAGCAGCAGAATAACCCATTATGATCGGAAAAATCGACTGCTTTCCGCTCCGTTCACTTTTTTCTTCCTGCCCTTCTCGAGACCCTTATGCTGCAGCCGGATTACAACAACAGTATCGTCAACCTGGTCGCCGCCATTGCCAAGGCCTGCGGCGGCCCGGCGACCGGTTATGCGCCTCTTGCCGGACTGACCGGCCTGGCGCCTGCCCGCCGGCCCCTGGTGCTGCTCATTGTGGACGGGCTGGGTGATGTCTTTTTAGGCAGCCAGCCGCACAGTTTTCTCTGCCGGCATCGCCGGGGGCGGTTGACCTCGGTTTTCCCGCCTACCACCGCCTCGGCGGTTACCAGTTTTTTTACCGGCGTCGCCCCCCAGCAGCATGCCATCACCGGCTGGCATACCTGGTTCAGGGAGGTCGGGGCGGTGGTCACGATTCTGCCGTTCCGAGCCCGTTATGGCGGGCCATGTCTGTCCCGGGCCGGCATCTCCCCTGCCCTGCTGATTGACCATGGCTCCCTGCTTAACAGCCTGGACGTACCCTGTCATGTGGTGCTGCCGCAACAGCTGGTCGGCTCCGATTACAGCCGGGTTTTGTCCGGCCGGGCCAGCCGGCATGGTTATGGCAGTCTGGCCGGGATGTGCGGGCTCCTGGAAAAGCTGGCCGCGCCGCCGCAGCCCGGTCTGATTATCGCCTACTGGCCGGAGCTGGACAGCCTGGCCCATGAGCACGGCATAGGCAGCGACCGGGTGGCCGCCCATTTTCTGGAGCTTGACCGGGCCTGCCGGCAGACCCTGTCCCTCCTGGCCGACCGGGGGGCCACGGTGATGGTCAGTGCCGATCATGGACTGGTCGATACCTGCCGGGAGCATACCATTCACCTGGCAGACCATGGGGAGCTGGCGGCCTGCCTTACCCTGCCCCTGTGCGGGGAACCACGCTGCGCCTACTGTTACGTGCGCGCGGACCGCGGCCAGGAGTTTGAATGCTACGTGCGGGAAAGACTGGGCCATGCCTGTGACCTGCGCAAAAGCAGTGAGCTGATCAGGGCCGGTTTTTTCGGCCGGGGAACGCCCTCCCCGCGCCTGGCTGAGCGCAGCGGGGAGTACATTCTGCTGATGAAGGAGGATTACATCGTCAGGGATCATCTGCTGGGGGAGAAAAACTATCGGCATATCGGCGTGCATGGCAGCCTCTCCGAGCAGGAACTCCATGTCCCCCTCATTGTGCTGCCGTGACCGCCACCGGCATCTGCGGTCCGGGGCGAGGCGTCAGGCCTCATTTGCCTGCGGCCCGGGCCTCAGCCTGAACATACGGACCAGACCGTAAACGTCTTCCCCGGTTTATGACCCACTCCGCAGGCCCCTTTCACCAGGTAGAGCACCCAGGCCCAATCGGTTTCAAAATAGCTGGTGGTGGACGACCAGTACCCCTCTTGCAGGCTGATAAAGGGATGATCCGCGGGCAGGGCCGGGCTGTGGGACGCGGAGTCCACCAGGGATTCCAGTTCGTTGATATTGGGCAGCCGCCAATGGTCAATCCCGGCAAAGCGTCTCCGGTTCAGATCACGAACCAGGTCAAGGGCCTGCTGCCAGCTGACCGGCCCGGCGCTGAGATCCGCCTGGCGACTCCAGCGGAGGTTGGTCAGCCGGTCCAGTACCGTCAATTCTGCCGGCACAAAGCGGGGCGCGGGCCAGTGATGGCCGAGCCGCAAATCCCCGTCCTGGCCGCTGCCCGGGCACGGGATGACCGCTCCATGGCTGTCGTAGCAGAGTTGCTGGCCTGTGCGCCGCAGCAGACCGTTGCCGGTTCCCCGCACTGGCCAGAAAAGATAATACTGATCTTTCCGGCCGTAAAACATCCGGGCCCCTTCCAGATGGACATACCAGGCATAGGCCGGGTTGATGGCTGCCGAGGTTGCCGACCAGTACCAGCCGAGAAAAACGTTTACAAAAGGGTGCCCGGCCGGCAGGGCGGGTTTTCTGCTCTGGTAGCTCATCAGGCTGCGCAGTTCCAGCCGGTTGGGCAGCCGCCAGTCGTTGCAGCCCCGATATTGATCGTGGTTCATGACCGCGACAGCGTCAAGGGCCTCCTGCCAGGTCACCGGAAAGCCGGTCGGATTGGCATCCCGGCTCCAGGTAAGACAGGTAAGCCGGTCGAGGACCAGTTCCCCCTGCAGCACAAAACGCGGCGCAGGCCATGGGGCACCTGTGCAGAACTCGCCGTCCTGGCCGCTGCCCCGGCAGGCAGTTTCCTTTCCTTTTTCGTCACAACAGCCGGTCTGGCCCGTTTGCCACAACATGTGCACCTCCTGAGGAAACCCGCGGAAACCCTGCGCCATGACGTAATTTCAACAAGTTAGACAGCCAGGCCGGATGCTGTCCGCATGCTGCGCGGAGAAGCGAAAGCAAGAAGGGGAGAAGGCGCAGAAGCAATCCGGGCGGCCTTTCTCTTCCCGCAAGAAAGATTTGCATATGCCTGGCTCTCTGTCATATACTATTTCTAAGATGTTGTCCAGGCTGGCTACTTTACTTCAGGAGGGGCAAGTCATGCAGATTACCAATGCAGCATCCAATATGCCGGTCATCGTACCTGCTGAAACTGACAGCCAAAACAGAGGGCAGACAGCCCAGCAGACCCTGCAGCAGACCGAGGCGGCCCTGCAGATTTCCGCGAGCGATACAGTGTCCCTGTCTGCAGAAGCAAAGGCCCTGAACAACCAGCAGAGCCGAACCGCCAGCGTGACAGCCACCGTCCAGAACACCACACAGGTTAATCCGGGCCTGCAGGCCCAGAATACAAGCAGAAATGAACAGAGCACCTCAGCAGAGCCGCGGACAGCGCAAAGACCCCCCTCGGCCCAGCCTGCCCCTGCAGCCCCTGCGGAGCAGCCCGCAGAAATGAATGCCACCGAACCGGCGGCAGCAAGAGACACGGCATCATCTTCCCCTTCCTCCTCTCCTGAGAATACTTCTGTTTCCGATCAGCCGAACGAGGCCACGGCCGACAGCGCAGCCCTGAACCCATCACCTGTTGCCCAGACTGTTGCGCCACAGAACCAGAACACGCCGCAGAAACCGGCCCAGGAAGCCCCCATGGCTGCCGCCGGAGGCATGTCAACCGGCAAATACAGTATAAATTTATCCGTTTAGGAGCCGTTGCGAAATAAACATGGCCTTTTTTTCAATTTCGTTACGGCTCCTTGTGCCGTTCCGCGCATTTCTCTGACCATGTTATTTTTTACAACGACTTAGCAGCTGCCAGGTTCAGCAACTGCTTCGGCTCTGCAGAGCTTACACCCGCCCGGTGCAGGCTTTATTTTTTAGCAGGCCGTCAAGCGGACCAGCGGCGGAGAATTTTTGAAATCACTGCGACAATTTACCATATCCAGTAGTTTGCCCGGATAGGGTAAAAGAATACTATTACCGCTGCAGAAACACCTTTTCCTTTCCAGAAGTTTAAGCATGAGAAATAACTGTACGATTCTAACAGTTTATATTGATAAATGTGTGTATCCTGTTATAAGTCTCATTATAGGTTTTGCCCGCAATATCCTGCGCTCTTTTGCAAAATTCATTGCATCAGGAGGAATTGGGCATGAAAATTTCAAAATCATTACGACTGACCCTGCTGATCGGCCTGTCCTTTTTTCTTCTTCATACTCAGCAAGGCATGGCGGGAAGCCATAGTGAACCCCCGCCCATTACCATAACGATTCTCCCCTGCGCGGACATCGTCACCACCTATAAGAAATTCTACCCCCTGGCAGTTTTGCTGCGCCATGAGATCGGCAGCAAAGTGGTTATTCAGGTGCCCAAGGACTGGAATGAACTCTTTCGTCTGGTCAGCACCGGCGAAACGGATTTTGTCTACCAGCCCCCCCATGTTTACGTGCAGCTGGAAAATTATTACAAAAAGAGTGATATACTTACCGCTCTTTCCCTCAGTGGCGAACGGCACCAGCATGCCATCCTGGTCGTGCGCCACGACAGTTCCATCCACAGGGTTGAGGATCTGCGCGACAGATCGCTGCTCTTCGGTTCGGAATTCTCCACCACAAAAACAATGGCCGGCAAGGCGCTGCTGCAACAACACGGCATTAACTACGAAAAGGACCTGCGGGAATACCGCTACGGCGGTTCCTGTGACGAGGTGGCCCTCAATGTGTACCTTAAAGCGGCTGATGCCGGTTTTGTCTGCGACCATGCTTCCGCTAGTCTTGATTCCTTCAGGGAGGAATCCTGGCCCATTCCGCCCAACACCCTGCGGGTCATTGCCGAGACGGAAAAAACCCCCACCTGGATTTTCAGCGCGGTAAAATCCGCGGATGCGGCCATGGTTTCCGCGGTAACCAGGGTCCTGCTTTCCCTCCATGCCTCGCAAAATCACAAAAACGTCCTGAAAAATATTGAAACCTGGGGATTTGCTCCTGTACTGGAAAGCGATTTAGCCATTTTACGCAAAAAGTTTCTCTAACAATGAAACTCAACTGCCGACTCAAGCTCATCATCGCCATTTCCCTCCTGGTTTTTGTCAGCCAGTTGACCACGGCATACATTATTATCCGTCAGTCCAAGGAGTCCCTGCACGAAAAGACCCACATCCACGGCGAGGATCTGGCCAAGAACCTGGCAGAATTTGCCGGCGAGGCCATCATCAGCCGCAATCTGGCCAGCATTTACGAACAGATCCGCTTTGCCATGCGTGATAAAAACATCCGGCATGTGGTGGTGGTTGATCCTAAGCGGAAGGTGCTGGTCTCAGACAATCTCGAAGAGGTGGACAGCTCCTACCCTCCTGAACACATCAAAAAATTCTATTTCAACGAAAAACTGGACGCCAATCCCCATTACATTGACAAAAACGGGGAGACCATCGCGGAAATAACGGTACCCGTCACCCTGGCCGATGATCTGCTCGGGCATGTCATTCTCGGTTATTCCCATACTGACATTGCCCAAAAAATCTCCAATCTCAACAACCAGACCCTGATCACCCTGCTGGCCGGTTTTGCCGGCGCCTTTCTGCTCACCATCCTCCTGACCTCCATGATCACCAGGCCGCTTGTGCAGCTGGAAAAAATCGCCCTGAAAATATCCATGGGCAACTTCGAGATCGAAAAACCCGACACTGACAGCAATGACGAATTCAACCTGCTGAGCCAGACCATGTACAGCATGGCAAAACGGCTGGAGGAACTGGTTTATAACGATCCGCTCACCGGCCTCTATAACCGGCAGCTGCTGAACATCAGACTCAGCGAAGAACTTGCCCGCAGCCGACGCCATGTGCGGCCCCTGGCCCTGCTGCTGGTGGATATTGATCATTTCAAGAGAATCAATGACTCCTACGGCCACCTGGTGGGTGATGAAATGCTGGTGGCCATCACCTCGCTCATCGCCAAACATATCCGGGAGGTGGACTGCCTGGCGCGCTACGGCGGCGAAGAATTCATCATCCTCGCCCCGGACATGACGGAAAACAACGCCCGCCAGCAACTGGCGGAACGTATCCGCTCCGCCGTGGCCAAGGAAGAGTTCAATATCCTGCCCGGCAAGCAGAACCTGCGGGTCACCATCAGCGTGGGGCTGGCTCTCTACCCCACCGATGCCAAGAATGAAAGGGAATTGATCGCCGCTGCCGATCAGGCCCTTTATGCCGCCAAATACAGCGGCAGGAATCAGGTCAGGGCCTATTCCGAGCTGAAGGATTATCTCGCTGCCTCCTAAGGGCCTGTCCCAAAATAAGATGGCCAAGATTGCGCTCAGGTTTGGGTCAGATTTGGTTGCAGCGATTGAGCACCCCAAGGGCATTTGCTTCGCGGCACAAAACCGCAGGCGTAGCAGGGCTAC
>QZKJ01000066.1 GCA_003605035.1 Desulfurivibrio sp. | reverse complement strand
TGCCTTTTCTCCTTCCCAACTGACCATCCCTTCATGCGGCACCGAATGACTCGGTGCCCCACTTATCTTTGCCGGCTACTGCCCGGTGAACGGATACGATGAAATTACCAGAGTAAAAGTGGTAACGGGTGAAGATTTGGCCGTACTGGATACAACAGGAACATTGACACAAAAATACCAAGCCCGTCTAATCCCAAGAGAACATCAAGGAGAATTAATTTCCAATAGTGACACAAAAGTTATTCTGCCTTTTGTGAATCCGCATACGGCGTTAGATGGCCTTAGCCCGATTGATCATCCAGTAGTTGCGGGTATACTACCTGTCAATGTTCTCTTTGAAAGACTTTCACAACTTATTGGAATAAAATTCCCTGACAGCGGCTATGACCAAGAACGAAACAGAGGAGCAGCACTGCATAGTATTGTATGTAAGGCTTTGGGCTACTCCTCTTACCGGGATGATGGAAGGTTCCCAGACGTCCGAAACCAACTTCTTGAAGTAAAGCTGCAAACATCCCCCACTATTGATCTTGGTTTAATTTGTCCCGACAGCACAGCTCCTCTCGATATTCCCAAATTGGAGGGGCTACAAATAAGGCACTGTGATGTCCGTTATGCCTTGTTTTATGCCCAAACAGATGGGGAAACGGTAACTATTACACATTTTTTCTTAACAACCGGCGAAATGTTTTTTCAGCGATTTCCTCAATTTCAAGGAAAAGTTCTTAATAAAAAAATACAAATTCCATTACCGGTAAACTTTTTTACCAGATAACCCGAAAGCTCTCCAAACCATGCCGTCAATTTCTTCTTGTATCCCCACCGTTTCTTGGGAATCTATGGATGAATACACTTCTTTGACCAACCTGATAATATCTTGTCCTATATTGCTATCCGGGTCGATTAGAGGAAATTTTTCTACATATTGTGTAATAAACCTTCTTCGACCAGCATAAAGTTTATTTTTAAACATGTGGTCATAGTATTCTTCAATGAAGGTAGAATTCCCTATAGCAGCAGCCAACCAAAGCATATCTAGGTTGACACCATTATTACATGTTAACCAGTAACAATCGCCGTTTACAACCCCCCCACTTTCATCGACCCAAAAAGTAGGTTCAGCCGAGATATCACGAAAAATTAATTTAGTTTTCTTCCATGCCGATGGATCTTGGGGTACCCATATTTCATACCACTCCCTACCAGCCTCAATAACATATTTTCTTGACTCCAGCTCCTGTCGATATTTTGCGAGATATTTTTTCGTATTTGGAACTTTTTCAAGATCAATAGCTTTTCTTTTACCATTAAGCATTTTGTGAGGATATAAAATTTGTAATTGATTCTCTATAGAAAGAGACTTGTACCGTCTTGCAATATGATGAGTAATTAAAGGGCACAATACCTCAGGGATATTTCCAGATGTTTCATTGTTCCAATCAGAACGAATGAAAACTTTATCAGCACATGTTTTCACACCGACACGAATTTTACCAATATCTCTAAAACTCCCTATACTGTTCTTTCTTACTGTAGAAAGCCATGTCCCGTTGGATTTTGTATGGATACGCCAAACCGAGGATAGATTTTTGTTTACGTCAAGAATGCCTTGCTGTACTTCAAAAACACGTCCATCGTTAACAGAAACTATCCCTTCTTTATTTATGGCTTCGATAGGACTTTCGAGTTTTTGTACAGATTCAGCTGTTGTTTCGTATATAGATGTGAATTTAGGCTCCAGGCTTTTGGGGGTTTCTGTTCCGCTTGCAATCAAAACAGATGGCAAAACTGCAACATCGAATAATTTTGTGTCTCCGAGGTCGTAAATATGATTGAGATTAAACTGATTTAGTATCGCTTTACGAACTGAACCACCTGATTTCGTAGTCATAAAACGATTAGATACAATTATTCCTGTCGTTCCTTTAGGATCGAGAACTTTTGATATTCCCAAAATAAACGCATAATATAAATCTACCCTTCCTGTGAGATTAAAATTTTGAGATAGCTTACGGGCTTTGTCTGCCCCCATTATTTGAGTTCTAACGTAAGGGGGATTTGCAATGATTAAGTCGTAAGATGTTGGAGTTGAATTATCGGAAGCACACCATAAAGTTTTTTGTCCTGTTTCACTTATAACGAAATCAAGGAAGTCAATATTTTCTAATTTTAAATTGATATTAGGGAATTTTTTTTCAATTCGAGATTTAGCGATTGATAGCGACTCTTTGTCTTGATCAAATCCGAAAACCTCCAATTCATGTTTTTTGCTTTTGTGCAATTCGCCGATCAAAGATAAAAGGAGTTCACCTTCGCCGACAGCGGGGTCTAATATGCGAAGCTTTTTCTTGCTCATAACTTCGTTTTGAGCCGCTATCACAATATTTTTTGCTACAAAATCAGAAAGATCCTTGGGGGTGAACGTGGCGCCTTCGGATTTCTTACGTGTTACTTCTTTATATCTTGGAGCAGGAAGGGCGCTTGTATTCATATTTTTTAACCTTGTTTGAGTAAGCCAGAATTGCTACTCATAGTATTCAAGATTGTTGTATTTGTCAAACAGGAAGTTGCATGGTGACGGTCGCTATTTTGTCAGCCGAACAGTGTTAATAAGCGGAAAGCATTCCATCATATTGCCCTATAGACGGACACATTTTCCACTTATTATGATATTAAAGCCAAAACATGGACGAACGTTTCCGCTTTTGTCCACTTATTATATTCCGCTGTATTGATTTCCACTTATTGCGAGATTGCGGGCAAAACATGGAAAACGTGCCGGAGCTGCCCGGCGGCAAATCCGGGAGCAGCGAGTCGGCCCTTGCGCCCTCCTGGGTCTTGTGCCGCATTTTCCCACCGGAACAATCACCCCCGCAGAAATACCCATACTGCGAATGATAAAATTTGCAAGGGAAAAACTGCCGGAGATGGCAGGGGATGGGGAATTCCGCATGGCCTCTTGGGGCGGGGTAGGAGCGGGCCATGCCCGCGACCTCCAGCATTACGTAAACCTTGTTATCGCGGGCATGGCCCGCTCCTACCGTTCGGCCACACAGTTGCCGGCGGCGCTCATCAGGTGAAGGGGAATATTTCCGGGGAACCGGCAGGGAGGCGGCAGGCCTTGGCTGGGGCCGCTTAGGCAATCGGCCTGCTTTCCAGCACCACCACGCTTCGTGCCATCACCCTGACGCATTTCCCGGCAAAGGGCGTCTGGTCTTCGGGCAGTCTGATGTCATCGGGGCTGGCCGCCCCGGTATCAATGGCCAGGCGCCAGCGGCGGCCGGGGATGTCGGGCAGGGCAAAGCCCATGACCCTGGCCGACATGTTGAAAATGACGTGCAGATCTTCCTCTTTGCCGGCGCCGCCCATGGTCAGGGCCAGGAAGGTGGCCCGCTGGTTGTTCCACACGGGCTTGCCCAGTTTCCTGCCGTGCCAGGTGATGTCGGGCAGGCGGGCGTTTCTGGGTTTGCCGCCGGTGACGAAACGGCGGCGCATCAGGCAGGGATGGCGTTTGCGGAAGGCGATCATCTCCTTGACAAAGCGGAACATGTCCCGGTTTTTCGCCACCAGCTCCCAGTCAAACCAGCCCAGTTCATTATCCTGGCAGTAGCAGTTGTTGTTGCCCTGCTGGCTGCGCAGCACCTCGTCGCCGGCCAGCAGCATGGGCACCCCGTGGCTGAGCAGCAGGATGGCCATGAAGTTCTTGGCCTGCCGCCGGCGCAGGGCGAGGATTCTGGCATCCTTTGTCTCGCCCTCCACCCCGCAGTTCCAGCTCAGGTTGTGGCTGCTGCCGTCCCGGTTCTCTTCGCCGTTGGCCTCGTTGTGTTTTTCGTTGTAGCTCACCAGGTCCCACAGAGTGAAGCCGTCGTGGCAGGTGATGAAGTTGATGCTGTTGATGGGCAGCCGGCCCGATGGTTCGTAGAGGTCGCTGCTGCCGCAGAAGCGGGTCGCCATCTCGGCCGCCATGCCCTGGTCGCCCCGGACGAACTGGCGGACCAGGTCGCGGTAGCGGCCGTTCCATTCCGCCCAGCGGAAGCCGGGGAAGCCGCCCACCTGATAGAGGCCGCCGGCGTCCCAGGCCTCGGCGATCAGCCCGGTGCGGTTCAGCACGGTGGAGAACTCGATGCTCCAGATCACCGGGGCGAAATGGTCCGGCCTGCCGTCCATGCCGCGGGCCAGCACGCTGGCCAGGTCAAAGCGGAAGGCGTCGATGTGCATGTCCCGCACCCAGTATTCCAGGCTGTCGACGATGAAGCGGGCCACCAGGGGATGGTTGCAGTTCACCGTGTTGCCGCAGCCGGTATAGTCGCGGTAGCGGCTGCGGTCATGGGGCTCCAGGTGGTAGAAGCCGCTGTTGGCCAGGCCCTTGAAGTTGATCAGCGGGCCGTCTTCGCCGCCCTCGGCCGTGTGGTTGTAAACCACGTCCATGATCACCGCGATGTCGGCCCGGTGCAGGGCCTTGACCATGTCGCGGAATTCCTGGATATGGTTGGCGGCCAGGGGATCGGTGCAGTAATGGGGATGGGGGCAGTAGTAGCTGTGGGTGCTGTAGCCCCAGAAGTTTTTCAGGCCGAGTTGCCGGGCGCTGGCCGGCAGGTCCTGTTCGTCAAAGGCCATGACCGGCAGCAGCTCCACCGCGGTGATGCCCAGTTCCTTGAGGTAGGGGATCTTGGCGATGACCCCGGCATAGGTGCCGGGATGGGGCACCCTGGCTGAAGTGTTCCTGGTGAAGCCGCCGACATGGAGTTCATAGATGATGGTCTTTTCCGGTTTGTGGTAAAGCGGGGTGTCGCCCTCCCAGTCATACTCCTCCCTGACCACCACGGCGCGCATGCTGCGGCCGTTGCTCGGGCCGGGCAGGCAGGTGCGGGCCCTGTCCCACAGCTTGTCGGTGACGGTTTTCGCCCAGAGATCGAGCAGCTCCTTGTCCGGATTGAACCGGCAGCCGGAAACAGAGGTGTCTTGCGGCCCGTCGGCCCGCCAGGTATAGCAGACGCCGGCGGGCAGTCCTTCGATAAAGACGTGCCAGAAGAAGAAGGTGCGGTTTTCCAGGGGGTCCAGGGTCACCGTCTGGAAGGGTTCGGTGCTGTGGGGATCGCGGTAGAGCAGCAGCTCCATGGCCGTGGCCTGCCGGGAGAAGATGCAGAAATTGACGCCTCTGGCAGTGACTCTGGCGCCGGGGGGGTAGCGCCGTCCCGGCTTTACCGGATATTTTTTCATCTGTTCATCTCACTGTCTGTGGTCCGGATGTTGATGATTTCCATGCGGTGGTTGGCCTGGGGGTGGGCAGGGGAGGGGCCTTCGATGACCACGATATGGCGGCCCTTGATGCCATGGGCCTGGGCCATGCGGGTGGCGAAGTCGGTCCAGTTCTCCGGGTGGTCCCTGTAGGACACCGGCAGCACGCCATAGGAAAAGAGGAGATCCTGGCAGGTTTTCTCGTTGGGGCTGACGGCAAAGATCCAGGAGTGCATGCGGAAACGGGCCATGTTCCTGGCCGTGGCCCCGCTGGCAGTGGGCACGATCACCGCCCCGCAGTCAATCTCCTCCAGGGTGTTTTCCACGCTGAGGGTGATGAGATCCACCAGGTTTTTCCGTTCCTTTTCCCGCAGATAGCCCAGGATGCGGTGGTAATGCCTGGGCGGGCGGTAGGGTTCGGTCGCCGCGGCGATCCTGACCAGCATGGCCACCGCTTCCACCGGATACCTGCCCATGGCCGATTCCTCCGACAGCATCACGCAGTCCGTGCCATCCAGGATGGCATTGGCCACATCGGTGGCCTCGGCCCGGGTCGGCCGCTTGTTGGCCCGCATGGATTCCAGCATCTGGGTGGCGGTGATCACCGGTTTGCCGAGCACATTGGCCTTGGCGATGATATATTTCTGGGCCACGGCGATGTCTTCAATGGGAATCTCCACGCCGAGATCGCCCCGGGCGACCATGATGCCGTCCGCCGCCTCCAGGATTTCGTCGATATTTTCCCGGTTGCTCTTGCGCTCGATCTTGGCGACGATGAAAGGCTGGTAGCCAAGGTCGGCCGCCGCCTGGCGCACTGCCATGATATCCGCCGCCGAGGTGACAAAGGACTGACTGATGCAGTCCACCCCGTTTTCCAGGGCGAACTTCATGCAGGCATGGTCATGCTCGGTAAAGGCGCTGATGCCGAGATCGATGCCGGGCAGATTCAACCCCTTTCTCGACCGCAGTTCACCGCCGACCACCACGTTGCACAGCACATCGTTGCCCTGCACCTCCACCACCTTGACCTGGATCAGGCCGTCGTTGATAAAGAGCATGTCACCCGGCTTGACCACCCGGGGCAGCTGGCTGAAGGTGGTGGAAACCCGCTGTTTTGTCCCGAGAATGTCATCGGAAGTCAGAATGAAGCCATCACCCTGTTCGAGCAGCTGAGGTTCATCGGCCAGCTCCCGCAGCCGCATCTTGGGGCCGGGCATATCAGCCAGAATGGCGACCCGGGCGTTCAGGGCCCTGGCCTCGGCCCGGATTTTTTTGATGACCTCGCCATGCTCCTGAAACTGGCCGTGGGAGAAGTTCAGCCGGGCGATATTCATGCCGGCCAGAATCATCTGCCGGATGACCTCGGGAGAGTCGGAAGCCGGGCCGATGGTGCAGACGATTTTTGTCTTGCTGTCAGGGGGATTCGCGCAACTTGCAGGAGAATTTTCTTTGTTCATGGTTTTATTTATGACCGGGGGGTGAGATTAGGAGCCGTTACGAAATAACCATTCCATTCAAATGTATAATGAAATTAAGCAAATTGATAATAATTTTCCAATGCCATTAGCTTAAGGTTGTTTCTAATCAGAAAGTACCGCAACTTCAAGTAATTTAGGTATTTTAAGTACTTTAGGCACTCTTCTCGACTCGCAATCCTGGTATCAAAGTAAAATTTGCCGGGATCAGTGTCTGAAACTGCGAAAAAATTCTGTCCCCTCAGGTGGGAGGAAAAATTAAATATGTCTCCCGGTCTTACTCCTCTAACGCGGGAAGGCGCCGTTATTGATGTCCAGACAGGTGCCGTTGATGTATTCAGGGCAGTCCGTCGCCAGCCAGTACATGGCGTCCGCCACCTCGGTGGCCAAGGCAAACCTGCCCGTGTAAACCGCTTTTCTGATATCCTTTTTCCGCTGCTCCGGGATGACGGCGAGCATGTCGGTTTCCACCGGTCCGGCGGCCACCGCATTGATGACGATGCCTTTGGGGCCGAGGATCTTGGCAAAGCTCTTGGTCATGTTGATCAGCCCGGCCTTGGTGATGCCGTACCACACATCCGGGTGGCCGATCTCCCCGGCAATGGAGGCATTGTTGACGATTCTGCCGCCGCCTCTGGCGATCATGGCTGCCGATGCCTCCCGGATCAGGGCCACCGGCGACTGGATGTTGATTCTGAGGATCTCATCCATTTTCTGCCAGGGGTAGTTGTCAAAGGGCAGGGCATGCATGATGCCGGCATTGTTGATCAGGATATCCACGGGCCCGATCTCCGCCATGAGTTGCGGAATGCCCTCCACATCCCGCAGGTCATAGGGGATGGCCTGGACGTTGTCGCAGTCCCGCAGGCTGAAATTGCGGAAATCCCGGGCCACGACCTTGACCGGATAACCGGCGCGCTGAAATTTTTCGGCGAGCGCCAGCCCGATGCCTTTATTGCCGCCGGTGATTAATACGGTTTCGTTGTGCATTCTTCCTCCATATGCCGATTTACCGGACTGCCGGGAACCTTCAGAAGGGGCGCTGGCCGATGATGTTGCCGGCCGGCGCGTAGAGACAGAGCCAGACCTGCGATTTGTCGCGGCAGATCGATCTGCCGCAGCCGATTTCCGTGGTGTCGGCCCAGACCAGCTGGGTGTAATGACCGCAGGTTTCCCCGCGGGGGGCACGGCAGGCGCCCTCATCGTTGGCATACCATTGTTTTTCACTGGCCCACCTGGCAACGACATCTTTTTCACTGAAGTTCTGCACGCTGTTATGCCATATCCATTGGCCAAAGGCATTCTTCTTGTTTGCCGTCTGCCTGGGGCTGGCCCAGAAAAGATTTTCTCCCGGTCCGTCGTGCTTCATGGCGCAGCCCATCTTCTGCAGTTCCTTCAGACGTTTGGCTGCCCGGGCTTCCAGGGTCCTGGACCAGCTGACCTTGGGAGCGCCCACCGCGGCACGCAGTTGATTGTGGGCCTTGACCATGGCCCCGGCATCAACGGTGAATTCTCCGGCCCGGCTGCCGGTGGCTGCGGCGAGCAGAGCCGGGAGGCAAAACAACATGATGCGATAAAAAAGATGATGCGTTGTCATTTTTCCCTCCCCACCGGAGCCAGACCCCGGTTCGTTTCGTTGGCCTTCCTGGTATCGCTAAAGTGCCTAAAGTGCGCTAAAGTGCCTGAAGTACTTAAAGTGCCTGAAGTGCCTGAAGTGCCTGAAGTGTCTGAAGTACTTGAAGTTAAAGGAGTTATCCAAGTATGAGGGAACAGAATTTTTTCGCAGTTTGTTTTGCGAAAATCATTCTGTCCCCGGCTTCAATGATAGCAAATAAAAAGATCAGGTTCCGGCTCGGCGGAACCCTGGGAAATCCCTCATATCCAGCTGGCTAACTTACCAAAACTTGACACAAAAATACATACCTTTGCCCTGCTTTTTCGTTTTTTGCCTTGACAAGCCCCTAAGAAACAGAATAAAAAAAATCCTTTGAATGAGCAGCCATTCATCGTTTTTCTGAATTCCAAATTTAAAGAATTGGAGGATTTGCAAATGAAGAAGATGTTGAAAGCTTTCACTTTGGGATGCTGTCTTCTGGCGACCACCGCTTTTCAGGCAGATGCAAGCAGCACAGCCCATAAGCCCAGCCCTGACGCGTGCATCAAGATGCTGCAGGAGGGCAATGCCCGCTTTGTGGCCAACAAGGCCATCCACCCGCACAGCGACACCAACCGCCTCATCCAGGCCGGCAAGGAAAATCAGGGTGATCATGCCTATGCCACCGT
Source organism: Desulfurivibrio sp. (assembly GCA_003605035.1). Classification (GTDB taxonomy): domain Bacteria; phylum Desulfobacterota; class Desulfobulbia; order Desulfobulbales; family SURF-16; genus SURF-16. The sequence goes on along the minus strand of QZKJ01000066.1, from coordinate 3,244 downwards.
TATCAGCTGTTCCGACTCCAGGGTTCCGGTTGAGCGTATTTTTGACGCCGGCGTCATGGACATCTTCATCATCAGGGTGGCTGGCAACGTGATTGACGTTGATGAGGCGGGCTCCATCGAATACGGCCTCGCCCATGTCAACACCCCGGTGCTGGTGGTGCTGGGCCACACCCAGTGCGGCGCGGTAACCGCGGTCACCGCCGCGGTGGAAGGCCATGGCCATGCCCTGGAAAGAAATATCCCGCCGCTGGTTGACAACATCATCCCGGCGGTTAAAAAGGCCGTTGCCGCCCATCCGGACAAACACGGCGCGGACGTTGTTCCTTACGGCATTGAAGAGAACATCTGGCAGGGGATTGAAGATCTGTTCATGAACAGCCCAGCCACCCGTGACATGGTCAAGAGCGGCAAAGCCAAGGTTGTCGGCGCCATGTATGATGTCAGCAACGGCAAGGTCGACTGGCTGCCGGAAGCCAAGGTAGCGGAAATCCTGGCCAAGGTTGAGAAGAATCCCAAAAGGGCAATGAACGCCATGGCCGAATAAGACGGTGGTATTTCCATGGATTAGCCGGTCGCGCCTCCCTTGCCCGGCAATGTCCATGGCTGCATCTTCGCATTAGCAGACAAAAAAGGCAGGTCCCCCCGGGGCCTGCCTTTTTTCGTCTGGCCCACGGCCGCTGGCGATTGTTTTGCGTAGGGGCAACCCTTGTGGCTGCCCCTGGTCGGGTGGAGCAAACCCGGCGCAAGTAGCCCCTCTGGCCGGAAACAAAAAAACAGGAATCAGCCGCCGATTTCCTGCAGGCGTTTCCTGGTCTGTTCGATCTTGGCCAGGGTGGCGGACAGGCTTTCCACCTTTTCCTTTTCCTTGGCCACCACATCCTCCGGCGCATTATCCAGGAATTTGCTGTTGCCGAGTTTGCCCCGGCTCTGGGCGAGCTGTTTGTCGATCCTGGCCTGCTCCTTGGCCAGCTTGTCCAGTTCCTTCTGCACATCAATGAGCCCTGCCAGGGGCACGCAGATCTCAATGTCCTCAAAGATGTAGGAGGCGGACCCTTTGGGGCCGTGGCCTTCGCTCCGCACGGTCAGGCTGGCGGTGCGGGTCAGCCCTTTTATTTCGTCGCCATGCTCTTCAATGGTGTTTTTGCGGGCCTGATTAGGGCAGACGACAATCGCCTCAATCCGGGCCGAGGGGTGGATCTGCATCTCGCTGCGGATATTGCGGATGCCGCCGATCAACCCCATGACCAGCTGGGCTGTGGCCTCTGCCTCGGCATCATCCCAGTCCGGATTTTCCAGGGGATAGGGTTCGGTCATGATGCTGGCCCTCTCACCGGGCAGCACATGCCAGATCTCCTCGGTGACAAAGGGGATGACCGGATGGAGCAGCTTGAGCACCGATTCGAGCACCGTAAAGAGCACGGCCCGGGCCTGCTCCTTGTTCTCCGGCACCTCGCTGAACAGCTCCGGCTTGATCATTTCCACATACCAGTCGCAGAACTCATGCCAGACAAACTGGTACATGGCCGAAGCGGCCTCGTTGAAACGGTAGTCGGCGAGTGCCCGGTGCACCTCGCCGATGGTGCGGTTGAGCCGGCTCAGGATCCAGCGGTGGGCCAGCCCCAGCCCCTTGGGGCTGAGGCCGGCGGTCACCGCGGCATCGCAGCTGCTGATATGCATCAGGGCAAAGCGGCTGGCGTTCCAGATCTTGTTGATGAAATAGCGGTAGCCCTCGATTCTCTCCTCCGACAGGCGGATGTCCCGGCCCTGGGCGGCAAAGGCGGTCATGGTGAAGCGCAGGGCATCGGTGCCGTACTTGTCCATGATGAGCAGCGGGTCCATGACATTGCCCTTGGACTTGCTCATCTTCTGGCCCTGGGCGTCACGCACCAGGGCATGCAGATAGACGTCCTTGAAGGGCACCTCGCCCATGAAGTGAATGCCCATCATCATCATGCGGGACACCCAGAAGAAGAGGATGTCAAAACTGGTGATCAGCACCGAGGTGGGGTAGAAGAATTTGAGTTCCTCCGTGTCGTCGGGCCAGCCCAGGGTGGAAAAGGGCCAGAGGGCGGAGCTGAACCAGGTATCCAGCACATCGGTGTCCTGCAGCAGCTGTCCGGACTGGCAGCTGGGGCAATGCTGCGGATCGCTTTCACTGACGATCAGCTCGCCGCAGGCCTCGCAGGTCCAGGCGGGAATCTGATGGCCCCACCAGATCTGGCGGGAGATGCACCAGTCGCGGATATTGTACATCCAGTCAAAAAAGGTGTTTTCCCAGGTCTTGGGATGAATCCTGATGTCGCCGTTTTTCACCGCGTCAATGGCCTTGGCCGCCAGGGGTTTCACCGAGACAAACCACTGTTTGGACAGGTAGGGCTCCACCACCGTGGCGCAGCGGTAACAGTGGCCCACCCCGTGCTGGTAATCCTCGATGCCCTCAAGATATCCCTGCTCGCGCAGATCCTCGACGATCTTTTTGCGGCATTCGAAGCGGTCCAGCCCGGCATAGGGGCCGGCCTCCACATTCATGCGGCCGTTGTCATCCATCACCTTGATCGAGGGCAGGTCATGGCGGCGGGCGATCTCAAAATCGTTGAGGTCATGGGCCGGAGTCACCTTCAGGGCGCCGGTGCCGAATTCCCGCTCCACCTGGGGGTCGAAAACAATGGGGATCCTGCGGTTGACCAGGGGCAGGATCACCGATTTCTCCGGCAGGGAGGTATAACGGTCATCTTCCGGATGCACGGCCACCCCGGTATCGCCCAGCATGGTCTCCGGCCGGGTGGTGGCCACCACGATATAGCCGTCGCCTGCGGCATAGGGATACCTGATGCGGTAAAGTTTGCCGTCGGTGGCTTCATGCTCCACCTCCAGATCCGCCAGGGCCGTATGGCAGCGGGGGCACCAGTTGATGATATAGTCGCCCTTGTAGATCAGCCCTTCCTTGAAGAGACGGGTAAAAACCGTGCGCACCGCCCTGGACAGCCCCTCATCCATGGTGAAGCGCTCCCGCTCCCAGTCACAGGAGCAGCCCAGCCGTTTGAGCTGGTTGATGATCTGCCCGCCGGACTGGGCCTTCCACTGCCAGACCCGTTCAATGAAATTGTCCCGGCCCACGTCATGGCGGGTGAGGTCCTCGGCGGCCAGCTGGCGCTCCACCACATTCTGGGTGGCGATGCCGGCGTGGTCCGTGCCCGGCACCCAGAGGGTATTGTAGCCCATCATGCGCTTGTAGCGCACCAGC
>QZKJ01000043.1 GCA_003605035.1 Desulfurivibrio sp. | reverse complement strand
CAGCCTCCAAGGACTCGCTACCCGGTAGCTGGCCAGCTTTCCGGAGCGGGATTCGCACCCGCTTGACTACACGACCTTGCCCGGCCGCACAATAAATCTGTTTTTCATTTCTATCAAGCGCTCGCTGATCCCCGGCAACACAGCACGGCAGCAGACAGAAGAAAAGCAAGGGAGCCTGAAAAGTCCGGCGGCGGCTGGCGCGCCACCAAAAAAAAGGAGCTGACATGAAAACGCACAAAATAAACCGGTATGCAGTCTATTTTTTCTCTCTGATCACCATCCTCGCCGCGGCCATGGCCATGGCCGCCGTGTCCGGGCAGCCGGAGTATCAGCCCCGCGACGGGGTAATTCGCCTCTATGGCGCCGGAGGACCGCACACCGCCCTCATCCGGGCCGGCAAACAGTACACCCTGAAAACGGGTATCCCGGTGGAAGTAATTTTCGGGCCGGAGAAAACATGGACCGGCAATGCCAAGCGGAACGCGGACATCATCTGGGGCACCTCAGAGCAGTCCATGACCGCCTTTCTGCAGACCTACAAGGAATTCAACAGCGCCGAGGTCGAGCCTCTGTTCATTCGCCGGGCGGTGATCACCGTACAGAAGGGCAACCCGAAACAGATCAGGGGTTTTGCGGACCTGCTTAAGCCCGGCGTCAGGATTGTCGTTACCGAAGGGTCAGGCGTGTCCAACACCTCGGGCACCGGGGTCTGGGAGGATATCGCCGGCCGGCTTGGTTCCCTGGAAGATGTCAAGGCGTTCCGCCGGAACATCATCGCCTTTGCCACGGGCAGCGGGGCCAGTTTCAAGGCGTTCAAGGAACAGAACGCTGACGCCTGGATAACCTGGATTCACTGGCCATTGACCCATCCTGAAGATGCTGCAGTGGTGGAACTTCCGCCCGAACGGGTCATTTATCGAGGACTCACCATTGTCACCAACGAAAAAGCCGATGAAACCACCAGGGATTTTATCGCCTTTCTCAAGGGTGACGAGGCGTTTGAGATATTCAGGTCTGAAGGATGGTCGAAGTAACCCTGACCCGCTGCCCCGGAAAAGGGGCAGCGGGGTTGCCGGGACGACCCTTTACTACCGGCCGAGGATGGCCTGCAGGTCCGCTTCCGGGGTGGAAATGGGCTTGATGTTGAACTTTTCCACCAGGGTGCGCAGAATATTCGGGGAGATGAAGGCCGGCAGGGTGGGCCCGAGCCGGATATCGCGCAGCCCCAGGTAGAGCATGGTGAGCAGTATGGCCACCGCCTTCTGCTCGTACCAGGTGATGATGTAGGAGAGCGGCAGATCATTGACCCCGCAGCCAAAGGCGTCGGCCAGGGCGGTGGCCACCTTGATGGCCGAATAGGTGTCATTGCATTGCCCCACATCCAGCAGCCGGGGGATCCCCTCGATATCGCCGAGTTGCTTGTCGAAAAAGCGGAATTTCCCGCAGGCCAGGGTCAGCACCAGGCAATCCCCTGGCACCTGCTCGACAAACTCGGTGTAATAGTTCCTGCCCGGCCGGGCGCCGTCGCAGCCGGCCACCAGAAAGAAATGCCGGATCTTGTTGCTCTTCACCGCCCCGATGATTTTATCCGCCACGGCAAGGATGGCGTGGCGGCCGAAGCCGGTGGTGACCGAGCCATGGTCAACGTCCCCGGTAAAGCCTTCCATGGCCAGGGCCTTGTCGATCACCGGAGTAAAATCCTTGTCAACGATATGGGTGATGCCCGGCCAGCCCACCAGCCCGGTGGTATAGAGATGATCGCCGTAAACCTCCCTGGGTTTCTCCAGGCAGTTGGTGGTCATGACGATGGGACCGGGGAAATCGGGGAACTCCTTGCGCTGGTTCTGCCAGGCGGTGCCGTAATGGCCATAAAAATGAGGGTACTTTTTCAGTTTCGGATAGCCGTGGGTGGGCAGCATCTCGCCGTGGGTATAGACATTGATCCCTTTGCCCTCGCTGAGCTTGAGAATACGTTCCAGATCCAGCAGGTCATGGCCTGAGACCAGAATGGCCTTGCCCTTTTTCGCCCCCAGGGGCACCCGGGTGGGAGTGGGCTGGCCGTAGACGCCGGTATTGGCCGCGTCAAGCAGTTCCATGGCCCGCAGATTCATCCTGCCGCACTGCATGACCATGTCGTACATGTGCTCGGCACTGCGCTCCGGCCGGGCAATGGCGGCCAGGCCCTCGTGCAGGAAGGCGTACACTTCCTCATCCTGCTGGCCGAGGATCATGGCATGATCCGCGTAGGCCGAGATGCCTTTCATGCCGTACAGCAGCATGTGCTTCAGGGACAGGATATCCTCGCTGGCCGCCGGGTAGCTGTTGAGCCCGAAGAGCTCGCCCTGGGTGACCAGTTCCTCGATGCTGCCGGCCGGGTTGAAAGCGGCCGGGGGCTCCGGATGTCTGCCCTCGCCGCCCTTGGCCTTGACCGCCTTCTCCAGTTTCTGCCGCAGCCCCACGGCGCGATGGATGAAGCCCTTGAACCGTTCAGGGTCAAAATCCACATTGGTCAGGGTGGCAAAGAGGGCCTGGCAGGTAAAGATATTGACCTCCGGATCGCTGATCCCGTATTTCCGCGCCTCTTCCGCATAGATCGCCATGCCCTGCAGGGCATGAACCAGTAGATCCTGCAGCGTGGCCACCTCATGATTCTTGCCGCAGACCCCGACGATGGTGCAGCCTTTCCCTTTGGCGGTCTGTTCGCACTGATAGCAAAACATACTCCCCTCCTCATGGTCGTGTTCAGGTTTGACGTGTCCGGTCCGATGCCGGCCCGGTCCTAAGACCGGCAGCCCTTCAGCCATTTCCGGCAATCGGCCTGATTTTTTTTAAATCAAGCGGAAACTTCAAGAATGATGCCATGGGTCTTGCCGGCGTAACTGGCTGATTTGCCAAGGCTGCCGCTCCCCCCGGCTTTCCCTTGCCGCAGGATTTTCCTGTCAAACAGGACGCGTTGCGGCTGCAATCAGTCCGGCCGCTGTGGACAGGCGGATTTTTGCAAAGAGGCATTTGTTCCGGCAAACCATTGGTGATACAATCGGAAAACTGGCATGTCCTGTCCTGAGCCAGTTGGCTGCAAAAAAGTGAAATCATGAAACAGAAGGAGACATTATTGTGAAAATGAAGAGATTTTTATGGGCTTTGCCGGCGGTGTGCTGTTTTTTAGTCCTGGCCCAGGCGGCCTACGCCGGCAACGGCCTGACGCGCATCACCGATCACGTCTACGCCTATGTGGACGTCAAGGAAGCCGGCCCGGCCAACAGCTTCGGGGCCAATGCCGGCATCATCATCTGCCCTGACTCCATCGTGGTCATCGACACCCTGATCTCGGCCAGGGAGGCGCAGCGGTTTCTCCGGGATATCCGGGAAATTACCGACAAGCCGATCAGCTACGTGATCAATACCCACGCTCATCTTGATCATGTTTTCGGCAATGGCGTGTTTGCCGGGAAGAACGCCACACTTATCGCCCATGCCGACTGCCGGGACGAAATGGCCCGCAAGGGGGCTGACACCCTTGCCCAGGCAGGGAAATACGGCCTGACCCCGGAAGAGATGGCCGGCACGGCCATCGTCCTGCCGGACCTCACCTTCACCGGCCGGCTGCAGCTGTATCCGGGCGGCCTGGAGGTGCAGCTCATCCATGTCGCCCCCTCCCACTCGCCGGGCAGCATCCTGGTCTATCTGCCTGGCGAGAAAGTGGTGTTTACCGGCGACATCCTGTTCACCGCTTTTCATCCCTACATGGGCGACGGCGACCTCGCCGGCTGGCAGCAGACCCTTGATTTTCTTGCCGGCCTCGAGGCCGATTACATCATTCCCGGCCACGGGCCGCTGTCGACCAAACAGGATGTGGCGGACATGAAGGGCTATATCACCCTCTTTGACAGGATGGCCAGGGCGCTCACCGCGGGAAAGATACCGCCCGCCGAGATTGCCGCGGAAATGACCAGAATCCTGCCGGCCAGGGCCCAGGGGCAGTGGCTCATCCCGGCCAATATCGAGACCAGATACCTCAATAAAGAGGCTGACCGCCATTAACATGATGAGGAGGGTTGCCATGCAGCAGGTAATGGATCACTTCAAGGAGTTGAGCGGCATACCCCGCTGTTCCGGCCGCGAGGAAAAGGTGCGGGAGTTTCTCCGGGACTGGGGGGCACGCAGCGGCTTTGCCGGCAGGACCGATGCGGCGGGCAACCTGCTGGTCACTGTGCCAGCCAGCCCGGGACAGGAGCAGGCCCCGGTCATTGTCCTGCAGGGCCACATGGACATGGTCTGCGAGAAAAACCGGGACAGCGGCCATGATTTTGCCCGCGACCCGCTCAAGCTGCGTGTCGAGGGCGAATGGCTGCGGGCCGAGGAGACCACCCTGGGGGCGGACAACGGCGCCGGCCTGGCCCTGGCCATGGCCCTGGCCGAGGACCGGCAGCTCACTCATCCCGCCCTGGAGCTGCTCTTCACGGTGGACGAGGAGAGCGGGCTGACCGGCGCCTCCTGTCTGGAACCGGGCTTTTTCAGCGGCCGGGTGCTGATCAATCTCGATTCCGAGGACGAGGGGGTCTTTACCATCGGCTGCGCCGGCGGCCGGGAGAACACCGTGGTTTTCCCCCTGCAGTTTGAGCCCTGCCCCGAGCCGAGCCTGCTCTTTGCGCTGAAGATCAGCGGCCTGCAGGGCGGCCATTCCGGGGTCAATATCCACGAGCGGCGGGGCAATGCCAATGTGCTGCTGACCCGTTTGCTGGCCCAGTTCCATGTCGTGGCGGCAATCCGACTGGCCGCCATTGCCGGCGGCAGCGCCCATAACGCCATTGCCCGCGAGGCCACGGCCCGCTTTGCGGCGGACCGGACCGAGGCGCCGCGGCTGACCGGACTGGTGGGGCAGATACAGGAGAGGCTTGCCCAGGAATACCCCAACGAGCCGAAACTTACCGTCACCCTGCAAAGCGTGGCGGAAAAACCGGAACGGGTCTTTGCCCGGCACAGCACCGGCCGTCTGCTTGATCTGCTGCAGGCCGCCCCGGACGGGGTGATGGCCATGTCCCGGGAGGTCGCCGGCCTGGTGGAAACCTCGGTCAATTTCGCCACCATCCGGGAAAAGGGAGAGGAACTGCACCTGCTCTTCAGCCAGCGCAGCGACAAGGAATACGGCATTGACCGGCTGAGCGACCGGATCGCGGCCCTGGCCCGGCTGGCCGGGGCCCGGCTGCTTACCGGTAACGGCTATCCGGGCTGGCAGCCGGATCTCAACTCCGATCTGCTGGCCAGATCCACAAGGATCTACCGGGAGCTTTTCGCCGCGGAACCGGTGATCGAGATCATCCATGCCGGGCTGGAATGCGGCATCATCGGCGCCAGGAACCCGGGCCTGGCCATGATTTCCATCGGCCCGACCATCCAAAACCCCCATTCGCCCGATGAAAAACTCCATCTCCCGTCCCTGGCAAAAATCTACCGCTTCACCGCCGCCCTGCTGGGCAGCTACTGTGTGGTGTGAAAGGGGGGGGGGCGTAGACGGGGGGGGCGGTTCGCGAACCTCCCCCTACTTCGGCAGGGTCTTGTCCGGGTACTGAAGAATCAGCTTGCCGGCCGCGGTCGGGGTGATGCCGAGCGCAAAGGCCGTTTCACTCCAGCTTTTGCCAGCCTGTTTTTTGCCGGCGGCCAGTTCTGCCGGGGATTTGCCGCTGACATGGGCCAGCAGCAGGAGCAGGGTCATTTCCTTTTCCTGCAGGCCCGCTTTCCGCAAAGAGGCCACCTCGGCCGGCGGGGCAGAAAAAAATCGGGCCAGCAGCCCGTCCGCCGCCAGGCGGCCGGCCTCAGCCTCGGCCAGGCCGCTGCCTATTTTCTCCAGGAGTTCGTCGCCGTTGATTTTCGCGGCCATGGCGGGGGCTGCGAGAATCTCCGGCCAGCTGTGCCCGCTCTTGCGGGAGTCCAGCAGCACCTGCAGTTCGCTCCCGGTCCTTTGGGCGGCCTGCAGGCCGATCAGCAGATCGTCCGAGCCGACGCCGCCGCGCATCTTCAGCATGACGATCTGCTGTTTGCTGACGCCAAAGGCCTTGGCCAGCAGGCTGTTAAAGGAGGTGGCCAGCAGATACTCGTCAGCGGCAAAGGGTTCGGCCGGATTAAAGCTCCGCTGCTTGAAGCAGTGGCAGCCGCCGGTGGATTCCGCTGCCTGGCCGGCCGTGCCGGTCAGCTGCAGAAGAAAAACGAGGAAGCAGATGGTCTTGGTTATGGCGGGGCGTGGCATGGTTCTGATCCCGGTTGAATGAATGAAGGCACTATCGCTCTAGACCCTGGCTGAGCGGAAAAGTTTCCATTTTTCCCGCGCAGTCAACCGGGACGGGAAGCGAATTTGCCTGCTGGCTAGCGGTGCTTGATGAAGGTCCCCTTCTCATATTCCTCAAAGGCAAGCTGCAGCTCCTCCCGGGTATTCATGACAATGGGTCCGTACCAGGCGACCGGCTCGCCGATGGGCCGGCCTGACACCAGCAGAAAACGGAGCGGCCGCTCGCGGGTGGTGATGGCCACCGCGTCGCCGTCCTCGTAGAGGATGAGATTCTCGGCGCTGCAGGAGCAATTCCTCTTCATGTCAAAGTAGTTGGCCCCCACCACCTCATGGGCATAGGCGTTGCGCTCCGGATCAAAATACCCCTCGCCTTCCACCACGTAGGCAAAGGCCTTGTGGCCGCGCCTGATCGGGTGGGTGAAGGTGGTCTCCGGCGGCACGGTCACGTCCAGATACTCGGGATCAATGACCACGTCCCGCACCGGCCCCTGCACCCCGGCAACCTCGCCACAGATGATCCTGGCCCGCACCTCCCCCATGCTCACCTCCGGGATCTCGGCCGCCGTGATGCCGCGGTAGCGGGGATCCATCATCTTGCGGGCCGCGGGCAGGTTGGCCCAGAACTGGAAGCCCCACAGCAGCCCTTCCTGGTCGCCCCGGGGCATCTCCTGGTGGATGATGCCGCTGCCCGCGGTCATCCACTGCACGTCACCTGACTCGATGACCCCCTGGTTGCCCATGCTGTCGCCGTGCTCCACCCTGCCGTGCAGGACATAGGTGATCGTCTCGATGCCCCGGTGCGGATGCCAGGGAAAGCCCTGCACATAGTCCGGCGGATAACTGGAATGAAAATCGTCCAGCATGAGAAAGGGGTCGAACAGGGGGACCTGATTGTAGCCGAAGGCCCGTTTCAGATGAACCCCGGCCCCTTCGATGGTCGCCTTGCTCTTCCAGATTTTGCTGATCCTGCGCACGGATGTCATCTTGGTCTCCGCTTGAAAATTTTTCTGTTATCAGCGTTGATTGCCAACGCCACCGGCCAGCAGGGGCACCCCTGGCGCTTGCCCACCCGTGCCCTCTCTCCAGGTTGTTACGCGGTGAAGCCGCCGTCGATGGTCAGACTGGCCCCGGTCACAAAGCCCGCCTCAGGACTGGCTAGATAGGCCACCAGGGAGGCGATCTCGTCGCCGCTGGCATAGCGGGGCAACGCCATCAACGCGGTCAGCGTCCTGGCGAAATCGGTGTTGGCCGGGTTCAAGTCGGTGTCCACCGGACCGGGCTGCACGTTGTTGATGGTGATGCCGCGCGGACCGAGATCCCGCGCCAGTCCCTTGACCAGCCCCACCAGGGCGGCCTTGCTCATGGCGTAAACTCCGCCGCCCGTAAAGGGCATCCGTTCGGCGTTGCAGCTGCCGATATTGATGATGCGGCCGCCCGGCTGCATGTGCTTCACCGCGGCCTGGGTGGCGATGAACACGGCGCGCACGTTCACCGCCAGAGTGCGGTCCAGATCTTCAAGGCGAAACTGGTCCAGGGGCGCGATGACGGCAATGCCGGCGCTGTTGACCAGAATGTCGAGGCCGCCCAGTTCACTGGCGGTTTTGTCCACTGCCGCGGTCAGCGCCCCGGCATCGGCGCTGTCGGCCTGGATGGCCAGGGCCTTCACCCCCAGCGCCCGGGCGGCCTGCACGCTTTCCTCGGCCCTGGCCGGATTGCTGACATAGGTCAGCGCCACCTGGGCGCCTTCCGCGGCCAGACGCCTGACAATGGCCGCGCCGATGCCGCGGCTGCCGCCGGTCACCAGGGCCCGTTTATTTGCAAGTCGATGCTTCATAGAGGTTTCCTCCGTGGTTTTCAGCTCACTGTCGCGGCTCCTTACCGCTGACCTCGACCTGAGCATCGGGCAGCAGGAGCCTGCCGGAAAATCATAGCAATAACTCTGCCAGCCGAAAGCCCGCCCCGCTGCTCACAAACAATACCGTGGCATCATGGGCAGAAATGGCCAAAACAGGGGTAAAGCGGAGCCAGCGGCAATCCTGCCTGACAGGACAAAATCCCTCACTGCCGGACAGTGAGGCCTGCAATAAGGGATTGCCGACGCTCACCTGCTCCGGGGTGACAGGTTGCTGTTATTGCCGCTGCCCGAGCCGGTACGGACCACCACCAGTTTATCCACCCCTGACTCGGCTCCCCACACCTCGCCCCGGCGACCCAGAATCTGGCGGATGTTGGCTCCCCGGCTGGGCAGCTCGATGACGGTGAAGGTTTCAGCGGCCGAATCAAAACGCACCAGGCTGTTGGCGCCGAAATCGCTCAGCCAGACCATATCCTGCTCATCAACGTAAACCGCGTAGGGTTTGGGATTAAGGCCGGGCACTTTCCATTCCCGCCAGGCGTTGCTTCGGGGATCAAAAAGGGCCAGCTTACCCGCCTGCCACTGGCTCACCCAGAGCCGGCCGCGGGAATCGGCCCAGACCCGCCGGGACCCCTGATTCGGGGTCGGCGGCTCAAGCACCGTGACCCGGCCGCTGGCGATATCGATGCGGCCGACATAGCTGCCGGCCAGCGAGGCGTAATAGACCGCACCGTCCGGTGTGGTGCAGATGCCGTAGGGGCCATATCCCCGCGGGGCCTCGAACACCTCCAGCTTGCCGGTGGCCGGCACCAGCCGGCCGTAATAGCCGTTCTGGCCGGTAAACCAGAGCTGGCCCAGGTGGTCAAAGGTGGCGGTATTGAGGTTGACCGGTGGAGTAGCGGCGGGCAGGGGGAAACGGCTGATTTCCCCGCTTGCCGCATCCACCCGGATAATGGCGTTTGCGCCGCCGTCAGTAATCCACGGCGAGCCGTCGGGGCCGACGATCACCCCGTGGGGCGCGGAATTCTCGCCAAGCGGGATATGACGGGTGCGGCCGGTTGCCGGATCGAGATAGCCCAGCGCTCCGGCGCGCTGAGCCGTGTACCAGACCCCGCCGTCCATTGCCGGCGCCACGTCATGGGGCCGCGACCCCGGGGGCACGGCAAATTCCTGCAGCGTCGGCTCGGCCAGAGCCGCGCCGGCCGTGGCCAGAACCAGTAGAATGACCAGCATGATAGGTTTTTTTCTGCTCAGCATGGAAACCTCCTTCTGAAGGAATGAAAACGGCTCAACCAGCACACCGACGGCCTTTCTTCTTTGCCCCGTGCACGCGATCAGGGCTGATGCAAGTCTGCCTTTGCAAGGTATATACCGGGCAGGAAGATTTCTTGGCGCAGCGTTTGCAATTAACGCGTCTGACTCACCCGAACCCTGACAGACGACATGCGACCCTGCCTGACCGGCAGCAAATTATCGCCAGCGCCGAAGGATACCACCATGACATTTCTGGGAAATTTACAGCAGATCTCCCCTACCGTCTGGGAGATCCCCATGAGCTACAAGCCGGGGATGCGGGTGCCGGCCCGCATCTACGCCACCCGCAAGCTGGTGGAGGAGATGGACGAGGGGGTGATTGAGCAGGTGACCAACGTAGCCACCCTGCCCGGCATTGTCGACTATGCCTTCTGCATGCCGGACGGCCACTGGGGCTACGGCTTCCCCATCGGCGGGGTGGCGGCCATGGACAGCCGGGACGGGGTGATCTCGCCGGGCGGCATCGGCTTTGATGTCAACTGCGGCATGCGGCTGGTGCTCACCACCCTCACCTATGACGAGGTCAGGCCCAGGCTGCGGGAGCTGGTGGACCGGCTCTTTGCCCGCATTCCCGCCGGTGTCGGCTGCTCCGGTTTCCTGCAGATCTCCCGCAGCGAGTTTCGCACCGTGGTGGAACAGGGCGCGCCCTGGTGCGTGAAAAACGGCTATGGCTGGCCCGAGGATCTGACCTATACCGAGGAATACGGCTGCATTGCCGGCGCGGACGCCACCAGGGTCAGCGACAAGGCGGTGGAGCGGGGTTACAAGCAGATCGGCACCTTGGGCTCGGGCAACCATTATCTCGAAATCCAGGTGGCGCGGCCGGAGAACATCATGGATCAGGAACTGGCCCGGGCCTTCGGCCTCACCCTGCCCAACCAGGTGGTGGTGATGTTTCACTGCGGCAGCCGGGGCTTCGGCCACCAGGTGGCCACCGATTACCTGCAGATCTTCCTGCGGGTGATGGAGAAAAAATACGGCATCAGCATCCTTGACCGGGAACTGGCCTGCGCGCCCTTCCAGTCGCCCGAGGGCCAGGATTATTTCGCCGCCATGAAATGCGCCATCAACATGTCCTTTGCCAACCGCCAGGTGATCCTGCACCGCATCCGCGAGGTCTTTGCCGATGTCTTCCACCGGGACCCGGACGACATGGGCCTGCAGCAGGTGTACGACGTGGCCCACAATACCGCCAAGCTGGAAAAGCACCTGGTGCATGGCGAGCTGCGCGAGCTGCTGGTGCATCGCAAAGGGGCGACCAGGGCCTTCGGGCCGGGCCGGGAGGAGCTGCCCGAGGCTTACCGCGAGACCGGCCAGCCGGTCATCCTCGGCGGCAGCATGGAGACCGGCTCCTACCTGCTCTGCGGCATGGCAAGCGGCGCCGCCACCTTCTTCAGCACCGCCCACGGCAGCGGCCGCACCATGAGCCGCAGGCAGGCCAAGAAGCAGTTCCAGGGCAGGCAGCTGCAGCAGGAAATGGAGGCCCGGGGCATCTATGTGCACAGCGTCTCCTATGCGGGCCTGGCCGAGGAGGCCGGGGCCGCCTACAAGGATATCGACGAGGTGGTGCAGGCGAGCGAGCAGGCCGGCATCAGCCGGCGGGTGGCGAAGCTGGAGCCCATCGGCAACATCAAGGGTTAGGGGGCGAAGATGGAACCACGCACCCCGATCATGCTGATCACCGGCTCGCTCGGCAGCGGCAAGACCACCCTGCTGCGCCGCATCCTGACCCAGACCAGCGGGCGACGGCTGGCGGTGCTGATGAACGAATTCGGCGAGATCAGTATCGACAGCAAGGTGATCGAGGGGGAACACGTGCGCATCGTCGAACTGGCCGGCGGCTGCGTCTGCTGCTCGCTTACCGGGGAATTCGAGGCCGCGGTGCGGGAGATTCTCCAGCAGGTCAGGCCAGAATGCATCGTGGTGGAGGCCACCGGGGTGGCGGAAGCGGACTCCCTGGTCTACGAGGTGGAGGACAACCTGCCCGAGGTGCGGCTCGACTGCGTCATCTGCATCGTGGACGCCGATATCAGCATCCGCTTCCCGGCGGTGGGCTACACGGCCCGCACCCAGCTCAATGCCGCGGATGTCATCCTGCTCAACAAGACCGACCTGGTGAGCCCGGCGGAGCTGCGCGAGGTGGAGGAGCAGGTGCGTCGCTTCAGTGCCGCCCGGGCGATTTTTCATACCGTGGCCTGCGGGGTGGACATTGATCTGCTCTTCGGGCCGCACCTGCCGGGGGAACGGCGCAGCCAGGCCGGGTCCGCCACCCCGCCCGGGCCGCGCTTTGACTCCTTCACCTACCAGAGCGGAAAGCTGTTCAGCGAACAGGCCTTCCGGGAGCTGGTCGACAAGCTGCCCGCAGAGGTGTTCCGGGCCAAGGGTTTTGTCCGCACCGCGGGCGGCAGCCTGCTCTTTAATTACGTGGCCGGCCGCAGCGATTTCGAGCGGTTTCCCGCGGAAAAAACCAGGTTGGTCTTTATCGGCCGGGACCTGGCCGGCAGCCAGGAAGAGATCCTGCGGCAGCTGCAGGGGTGCGAGCAACAGGATGCCCTTTGAATTCATTGATGATATCGCCACGGCGGATGTGGCCTTCAAGGCCTGGGGCCGAACGGCGGAGGAACTGTTTGTTGCCGCGTCAGACGCCATGCTGAACGTCATGGTGGCTGATCTGGCGAGCGTCAAACCCCGGCAGCAACGGCAACTTACCGTGGCGGCCGAGGACCATGAAATGCTGCTCTTTGCCCTGCTGCAGGAGCTGATCTTTTACAAGGATGCCGAGATGCTGCTGCTGCGGGTACCAGAGGTCAGCATCGCCGCGGATGGGGAGCTGCTGCGTCTCTCCGCCGTGGCCGAGGGCGAAGAGATCGATGTCCGCCGCCACGAGATGGGGGTGGACGTCAAGGCCGTGACCCTGCACCGCTACCGGGTGGAAGAGTCCGCGCAGGGCTGGCAGGCCATGGTCATTCTCGATATCTGACCTGCAGGAGTAAGGGCCTGTCCCAAAATAAGATGGTCAAGATTGCGCTCAGGTTTGGGTCAGATTTGGTTGCAGCGATTGAGCACCCCAAGGGCATTTGCTTCGCGGC
>QZKJ01000061.1 GCA_003605035.1 Desulfurivibrio sp. | reverse complement strand
ACTAGCTAATCACCGCCAGCTTGTCAATATCTTTTTTTCCAGTTTCTTCGCTTTTGCCTCGCGCTACCCTCCGGAAAGACGACAACCTAATGAATCAGCTTCCCCTTGTCAATAGATGTTTTTAGCCTGTTGATATAAATACAAAATATCAAACAGATAGAATTACTCATCGGCAACGAGACAGCCCCCACTCCTCCATCCAAATTAGGTCGAGCCTCTGGTCTCTTCCTTTATCTGTCCTCTGACAATCAGGGAGGCCATGCAGGCGGCGCCAAAGCCGTTATCAATATTAACCACCGCCATGCCGGGGGCGCAGCTGTTGAGCATGCCCAGCAGGGCGGCGATGCCGCCCAGTCCCGTGCCATAGCCGACACTGGTCGGCACCGCGATGACCGGCGTATCAACAAGCCCCGCCACCACGCTGGGCAGGGCCCCTTCCATGCCGGCGACCACAATCAGCACCGCGGCCCGGGACAGCATTTCCAGGCGGGAATAAAGCCGGTGGATGCCGGCGACCCCTACGTCATGCACCGCCTCAACCCGCTGGCCGAGACATTCGGCGGTAATTTTCGCCTCTTCCGCCACCGGCACATCAGATGTACCGGCCGAGACCACGATAATCAGGGGCTGCCCGTCAACATCCCCGGCCGCACCACCGCGAGCCACCAGAATTCTGGCCTCGTCGTGATAAACGGCCTCAGGAAAACGGCGGCATACCTCCACCGCCTTGTCGCGACCTACCCGGGTGGCCATTACCATTCCGGGCCGATCGAGCATGCCGGCAAAGATCCGGCAGATCTGCTCAGCCGTCTTGTTCTCGCCGAACACCACCTCCGGAATGCCGGTGCGCAGGCAGCGGTGATGATCCAGACAGGCAAAACCCATGTTTTCCGAGGAAAGCCGCTGCAGGGCCGCGACCGCCTCGTCAATGCCGCAGGCGCCGTCCTTAACCCGGGCCAGCAGCTGTGCAACCTGTTTTCTATCCATAATCAAGTCAATCCTGATAGTTTTCTTTCTCTCTATATAATGAAAACGCACCAGCCATGCCGGACGTCCGTGCGCCCTTTTCTGCTTGCTAAGCCGGCGCAGCGCATGCTAGATTTGAGGCCGTCCGCTCAGGATACCGCCCCCCGGACCGCCGGGCAATGGCGGAAACAATGACCGATTCTACCCGAAATATGCCGCGCCGACAAGAAGCGAGCGCTCTCCGGCGGCAACGATACTCTCGTTATCAGCAGAGGATATTACATGAATGATCCCTTTAACCATCGCCAGCCCCGGCGCTGGCTGAAATGCACCATGGAAATCGATGAGGAACTGGCCGACCTGGCAGCCGCCTATGTGGCCGAGGTTACCGGCAAGGGGGTGGAGCAGTCCATGGCCCCGCCCGGCAGCGCTTCTCCGGTGACCACCATCACCGGCTATCTGGACCGCGACGAGCAGACGCCGGTTGTGCAGGAAAAGATCCGCGACTTCCTCACCCGGCTGGCCGGGCCGGAGCCGCTTCTTCATTTCGCGGAGATCGTTGAAGAGGACTGGGGTCTCAACTGGAAAAAGCACTTCAAGCCCATGCGGTTGGGCCGGCGCATTATCGTCAAGCCAACCTGGGAAGCCTGCCAGGCCGGCCAAGATGAAATCGTCATCGAAATCGATCCGGGCCTGGCTTTCGGCACCGGCCTACACGCCAGCACCAGGCTGGCCCTGCAACTCATCGAGGCAGCTTTCACCGGCTGCAAGACCCCGCGGAGCGTGCTTGATGTGGGCACCGGCACCGGCATCCTGGGCATTGCCGCGGCCCTTTTCGGCGCGCCGAAGGTAGTGGGCCTTGATAACGACCCGGACGCCGTGGTTTGCGCGGCGGCCAACGTGGCGCAGAACCGGGTCAGCCAGACCATGTCGGTCAGCGGGGCAGCCTTAAGCGACCAGCGCAGCCCCTTTGACCTGGTGGTCGCCAACATCACCAGTGATGTGCTGACCGGCCTGGCCCCGCAGCTGGTCAGCCTGGTGGCCCCGGCCGGGCGGCTCATTCTGGCCGGCATCCTGGCCGGCGACCAGGGCCAGGGCATTGTCCGGACATTTACCGGCCTGGGTCTTACCCTGCTTGCTTCCCCGCTTGACGGCGAATGGCAGGCCTTCCTCTTTGCCGCCTGAGCAGCTGGACCAGCCATGCACCGTTTTTTTATCGAGCCCCGCGCCATTGACGGCCCCCGGGCCACCCTGGCCGGCCCGGAAGCCCATCATCTGCGCCACGTGCTCCGGCTGACTGCCGGCGAGGAGATCGAGCTGTTTGACGGCAGCGGAACGATCTACCGGGCGAAAATCGACCAGCTGGGCAAGGCGGTAGAGCTTGCCATCATCTCCCGCCAGCGTTTTTCACCCGGCACTCCCGCCCTGTTCCTCGCCCAGGGGCTGCTGAAGGGCAGGAAAATGGATTTTCTGGTGCAGAAGGCCACTGAACTGGGAGTGACCGGTTTTCTGCCCTTCCACTCCGCCTTCTGCGCGGTGCCGGCCCTGATCAAGGATGCCAAAAGCTCGCGCTGGGAGAAGATCATCATGGAGGCCTGCAAACAGTGTGGCCGGCCCATCCCGCTGCAGATGGCGGCAGTCAGCGATTTCGGCACCCTGCTGGCGGCAACCGCGCACCACCCCTGCAAACTCATCTTCTGGGAAAAAGAGACCGCCACCCGCCTGGCCGGACTTGCCCCGCTGCCCCCCCACCCGTCGATCATCGCCCTGGTCGGCCCGGAAGGAGGCTTTGCCGATACCGAAATCGAACAGGCCGTGCAGGCGGGCTTTACGCCTGTCTCCCTTGGCAGGCAAATCCTGCGGGCGGAAACGGCGGCCCTGTCGGTCATGGCCATCCTGCAGTATCTGGGCGACAACCTGTAGCCGCGGAACATTTGCTTTATTCTGCTGCAAAAATATACTATGTTTAACCTATACTCTCCGCTCACCTCCCAGAACCACTGACCACATTCTGGCCTTGCCGCCAAACCAGAGGGAATTCCCCATGCGCACGGACTGCCACAAGCCGGAATACCTCAAAATCGTCGCGCCGGCGGTGATGGCGGTTCTTTTATTCGTGCTGACGGTTTTCGCCGTCTTCCTGCCCACCTACCGGCAAAGCCTGCTGAACGGCAAAAAGGATATGATCCGGGAACTGACCCGGACGGCGTGGAGCATCCTTGCCGAGATGGAGCAGAAGGAACGGGCCGGCGTGATGAGCCGCGCGCAGGCCCAGCAGGCGGCAATCGCCGCGATCCGGGGCATCCGCTACGGCAAGGAAAACAAGGATTACTTCTGGATTAACGACATGCGGCCCTCTATGATCATGCACCCTTTTCGCCCTGATCTGGAAGGACGAGACATCTCTGATTTCAGCGATCCCAATGGCGTCCATCTCTTTATGGATTCCGTCAAAACGGTCCAAAGCAGCAACGAGGGTTTTATCTCCTATATGTGGCAGTGGAAGGACAACCCGGACCATATCGTGCCGAAACTCTCCTTTGTCAAAGCCTTTGCGCCGTGGGGCTGGATCCTCGGCACCGGCATCTATCTCGAAGATGTCAGACAGGAAACCGCGCTCTTGACCCGCCGCCTGCTTTACGCCTCTCTCGCTATTCTCGCGCTGGTCTCGCTGTTCGCCGGGCTGCTGGTTTTCCAGTCCCTGCAGGCCGCCCGCCTGCGCAGAAAGGCGGAGCAGGAGCTGCTGGAGCATCAGAATCAGCTGGAACATCTGATTGAGGAGCGCACCGCTGATCTGCAGCAGGCCAATGCCAGACTGGTGGCTGATATCGCCGCCCGGCAAGCGGCCGAAGAGGAGAAGGAGCGGCTCATTGCCGAGCTGCGCCAGGCCCTGGAGGACATCAAAACCCTGCAGGGCATTATTCCCATCTGCGCCTTCTGCAAACAGATCCGGGATGACAGCGGCTACTGGAACCAATTGGAAAAATATGTTACAGAACATTCCCATGCCGAATTCAGCCACGCCATCTGTCCAAAATGCATGGCTGAACGCTACCCCGGCAGTGAAGATGATGATGATTAGTCTGACTGGTCTAATTAGTCCTACTGGTCCTACTGGTCAGACCAGTGAGACCAGTGAGACCAGTGAGACCAATTTATGCGCGCAGTAGTCCAGCTTGTCAAAAAAGCCTCAGTCACCATAGAAAAGAAAACCAGCGGGGCGATCGGCCGGGGGCTCCTGGTCCTGCTTGGGGTCTCCCGCAGCGACACGGCCAGAGACGTGGAGTATATGGTGGACAAGATCCTTAATCTGCGCATTTTCCCGGACCAGGACGGCAAGATGAACCTCTCGGTCCGGGATATCAACGGCGAGGTCCTGGTGGTCTCCCAGTTCACCCTGTTCGGCGACTGCAGAAAAGGCCGGCGGCCATCTTACTCCCACGCCGCCCCGCCGGAAACCGCCGACGCCCTGTACCAGGCCTTTGTCGCCGCCATGGGGCAATATCTGCGGGTGGCGACCGGCACCTTTCAGGCCATGATGGAGGTTGAACTGATCAATGACGGGCCGGTGACCCTGCTGATCGATTCGAGCAAGGAGTTCTGAGAGAAATCAGAGCCCGTTCTCCTGCCGGTCATCATGCAACTGGCCCACCTTCAGCCAGCACTGCCTGATGGCAGCCTTCACCTCTTCATCACCAATTGCGGCAAGCAGGGTCTCGAATTGCTTTTTTTCCTCGGGGGAGGGCACATGGTCCGGCTGGGCGGCCTGCCGGCCGGCAGCTTCCTGCTCGCGGCCGAGGGTGCTGTCGAGCTGAAAACGCAGATCGGTCAGTTTATGCTTCTGCAGTCTGCTGTTTACGCGGTCAAGCAGCATGGTTTTCAACAGATGCAGCTGCTGCATCCAGACGGAATCGGAGACCCGCACCCAGAGCACGGTCTTGCGGATCACCTGTGGCTGGGCCTGCCTGGCGATATCCGGGCCGACCAGTTCATCCCAGAAGGTAAAGACCTTGTGCAGCTCAACGCGCCCCTCCCAGCCCTTATCGGCAATGAGGGACTCAAGCAGTGTGCGGATCGGTGTCGGTTTACTCATTCGGCCTATCAAGATAATCAATACTTGCTTGATTGCAAAGAAATCATTATATAAGGACTCTTTTTTGCAAATCATTCATCAACCATCAACCATCAACCATCAACCATCAACCATCATTCAACCAGCAACCGTACTGTAACGCAAAGCAGCAGAGAATGAGGGGCGCGACAAAAAACCACCTTGTCACTTTGCAACTTTGCGTTAATTATTTAGAGACGAAGGCTCATGGCTGATGACTGCAGTTAAATCCGTAATCCGCGATCCGAAATCCGCAATATCCGAGGAACGAACATGCTGAAAACAAATAGCAGTCAACTGGTGTGCCAGTCGGTGCTCGGGGAGATCACCTCGCCGCTCGGCGGCATAAACCCATACCGCATCAACCCGGAGGGCCATTCCGACATCTATCCCGGGGTGGGCGGCATCACCTACAACGTGCGCATCGGCGATGCGGCCTGCGGCCTGTTTGCCGACCATGTGGAACCGGGGGTGAGCATCTCGAACTTCACCCAGTTCCAGAGCCAGCCCGGACCCAACCGGGCGCTGAATCTCTTCGCCTGCGCGGGCAACCTGGCCAGGGTGGTGTCCGGCCAGGCCCAGGGGAAAACCGGCCGGGTCACCGGCAAACACGGCGGCATCGACCATGTTCTGCTTGACTTTGAGCCTGAGGTGCTGGAAGATCTGGTTATAGGTGACAAAATACAGATCAAGGCATACGGCTGCGGTCTGTCGCTCACCGATTTCCCATCCATCAAAATCATGAATCTCGACCCGGCCCTGCTGGCGGTCATGGGTCTGCAGGAACTGGCGGACGGCCGGCTTGAGGTGCCGGTGACCCACATGGTGCCGGCCAGGATCATGGGCTCAGGCATCGGCCATTCCCACAGCCATGCCGGCGATTACGACATTCAGCTCTTTGACGGCCCCACGGTCGCGGAGTATGGACTGAGTGATCTGAAACTGGGGGATGTGGTGGCGATCATGGATGCCGACGCCACCTATGGCCGCATCTATAAAACCGGCGGCGTGGTCGTTGCCGTCATCGTCCATTCCGACTGCGTGCTGGCCGGACACGGCCCCGGCGCCATGGTGGCCATGGCCTCCAAAGACGGACTTATCGTGCCCCGCCTTGACGGCGAGGCAAACTTGAAAAACTATTTTACCAAACTCTAGCACCTGGCACTATAATGACTGACAAAGAACGACTTAAAGAAATCATCCTGGAAAAATCATACCGCAAGGGCGCCTTCAAACTTTCCTCAGGCCGGGAATCGGACTTTTACATCGACGGCAAGCAGACCACCCTGTCGGCTGAAGGGGCCTATCTGTGCGGCAAACTCATCTTTCAGCTGATCAAAAACCACCCGGAAAAAATCGGCGCAGTCGGCGGCATGACCCTGGGCGCAGACCCGCTGGTCACCGCCACCTCCCTGGTGAGTTTTCTGGAAAAATCGCCGATTCCGGCCTTTATCGTGCGCAAGGAATCGAAAAAGCACGGCACCGAGGCCTATCTGGAAGGACAGAAAAACATGCCCCCCGGCTGTGCGGTCACCCTGCTTGAGGATGTGGTGACCACCGGCGGCACCCTGCTCAAGGTCATAGACCGGGTGGCGGCCCAGGGCTTCAAGGTGGCGCAGATCATCACCGTGGTCGACCGCCAGGAAGGCGGGGCGGAAACCCTGGCGGAGAAGGGTTTCCGGCTTGAAGCCATTTTCACCAGGGAAGAATTGCTCAGAGGGTAGCATTATGAAATGCCGCAAATGCAACAATGGCGAGCTGGTGGTCAAACGTTCGTGCCGCAGGGTGCGCCTGCAGTGCTCCTCCTGCCGGCACGAATATCAGATCCATGAGGTGGCCGCTGATCTCGACGAGAAAACCTCGGCCATTCTGGAACAGTACACCACGATTATTTACGACTGAGCGACGGGTTATATTTACCCGAATTCGCCCTGAACCTTTTTGGCCGCAACAAGGTGATCGATGATGACCTTGCCCGGCGAAACTGCGTCATGATTTGCTCCTGTGCCCAAGCGGCGATGATCCCAGGACGACCTCAAGGAAACCGGCGATATCCGCCAATTTTGCCGTTTCCTCACTCCACGCAGGCTTCCTTTAAGCTCTGCAAATTCGCGGCAGCAGGATTTTCAAGCCATACCTCGACACTCAGCAGGCTTTGCACCTTATCCCAGCAACCAACCTTGGCAAGGGCCGGGATCTCCGTCTTGAGATCCCGCACCTGTTCCTGCACGTTGGCGTTTGCGCCAAGGCCCGCAACATGCTGAATGGTGGCAACCCCTGCCCAGATGATGAGGGCGCCCACCAGCAGCAAACCGGCGAGGCCGACGCCGAGAAGGATTTTGAGCTTGCGCTTGAGTTGACCATTGGCCTTAAACTTTCTCATGAGTTCTAATAATACCAGCTGTTTCAAACAGATCTCCTTTTTTGGTTCTGGTTTAAATAGTGAGGCGTTGCTAGCGCGGGATGTCCACCGTGTCATCGTCATAGATCCCCTGCTCTGCTGTCTTGTGGCACGCCGCGCAGTTTGCCGAGGAACCGATGGCTGGCCGCGCAAAGACCTGTGCGGAAATCTCATGATGCTTTTCCCTGATATACGGGATAGCGGTGATGCGCTGCGGCACCACGCTTCCCAGGCTGCGCATGATCTTGAGCGCCCGTTTGGCCCCGGATTTGTCCGCGCTGTTTGCCAGCAGATACCCGGTAATGCCATTGCGGGAAGCGTCATCAAGCTCCAGAGACTCGCCGAAATGATCTGCGGAGTTATTGAGGATTGCCTGCCAGGAGGCCGCCGGCAGCAATTCCGGTTGATAGGCGAAATGGCAGGCCCCGCAGGTTTCTTTATAAACAGGGTTGGTTACGGGAGCGAGATGATGTTTGCGCTCTTTTTCCGGGTGCCGGTGATCCTTGCCTTGATGAGAATCATCGTCAGCCAGGCAGGGGTTCCAGCCTGCCTGGGACAACAAAGAAAAACACAGCACAACCATACCTGTCTTTTGCATCCTGTTCATTACCGATCCTCCTTTTGCTGCCCGGCGCCTATGCATGCGCCGGGCTCTGCTGTTACCGTTTTACCTTATCGGTCTTTTTTCTTCCCGTAAAGTTCCTTATCATGATGTCGGTCTTTTGGCTGGCCGTCATGATGGCGCGACTCTTCCGCCCGGAATTTCATCAGCTGGTCCGCGGTAAGATACCTGTCTGTCGCCAAACGTGACTCAATGCGCTGAATGAATATTTTCCCCTGCACATCAGCCATTTTCCCGGCCAGTTCCCGCACTGTGGCCTCGTCGGGCGTTTTATCAGCAAATGCCTGTTCCATCTCCAGGTGAAGCATGCCAAGCTGGTCCTTTAACTCCAGCTGCTGTTTGCGGAAGGCAAAATCCGCATTTTTCAGTTCCGTAATCTGCTTGTCTGAGAGTCCCAGTTTCTCCACAGCTTGAGGATGCCGCCAGAGACCGCAGGCCGATGCGTGCCCCTCGTACCTGTCGAACCCCTCGTCGTGTCCTTCGCCATGGGCATGGGTGCCGGCCATGGCAGAGCCGGAAAAGTAGGTGATCAGCAGAAAAATGGTCAATGCTCCGAGTTTTTGTCGTTGATTCGCGTACATTTTGTGCCTCCGCGTCTGTGGTGTGGTGCATAAAAGGGTTCAGCTACCGGTTTGTTTTCCGGAGTCTTTCTTCCGTTGCTGCTATCATAAAGACCAGATGTAAAGATTTGATGTCGATCCGGCAGGGAAATTGTAAAGTTTATGTAAAATGGATTGCAGGCCGGCAAGGAGTGTGGACAATTGGAACAGGCAAGCAGTCCGGCAAACGCAGGGGAAATGGCAAGATACGATGAACAGTGAAAATACAGCGGCGCGCATCAAGGTGCTGATTATCGATGATGACAGGAAACTGTGCAGGCTGGTGAGCGATTATCTGGGACCCATGGGTTATGATGTGGAGGCCGCCCACACCGGACCGGCAGGGCTTGCAATGGCCATGGCCGGCGATTTCCATGTGGTGATTCTTGACGTCATGATGCCGGGGATGGACGGTTTCGCAGTGTTGAAAAAGCTGCGCATGGCATCGGACATTCCAGTATTGATGCTCACCGCGCTTGGCGATGAGACGGACCGGGTCGTGGGCCTTGAGATGGGTGCTGATGATTATCTGCCCAAGACCTTTTCCACCCGGGAGCTGCTGGCCCGCCTGCGGGCAGTCACCCGCCGCTCTTTCAAAACAGAGCGGCAGGAGAGCGCCCCGCCGTCCGATGTAACGCTGCTCATCGGTGATCTGCGGATATCCCAGACATCCCGCACCGCCTGCCTGGGGGCGGAAACCCTGCCGCTTACGCCACTGGAATTCGATCTGCTGGTCTGCCTGGTGAAGGCGGCGGGACGGGTGCTGACCCGGGATCAGCTGCTGGATGCCGTTGCCGGCCGCAGTTACGAGATATTTGACCGGTCCATCGATGTCCATATTTCCTCCCTGCGGCGCAAATTGGGAGATACGGCCAGGAGTCCGAAATTCATCCGTACCGTGCGCTCGGCGGGCTACATGTTTCAGGCACCGGGCCTTCACCCGTTATGAGACCTTTTTCCTCTCTGTTTACCAGAATCGTTCTCTGGTTTTTCATGAATATGGCCCTGGTTGCCGCGCTCCTGCTGGTTTTTTTCGCCTTCCAGTCCCAGGTGGATCTGCACGCCTTTTTCGGGCATCAGACCTCTGACCGGCTGCGGGTTGCCGGCCGTCTCATCTCCCATGATCTCAAGCAGACTCCCGCCTCACAGTGGCCCGATGTGCTCGCCCGGCATGGGGAACTCTACCAGGTGGATTTCGTGCTGGTGTTTGCCGACGGATCGCAGGTTTCAGCAAAAAAGCCGGCAATTCCCGAGGTTGTCATGCGCAAGGTTGCGGCCAGCAACCGGCCGATGCCTTCCACGGCAAGGAATTTATTGCCGGACAGACCCCACGATGACCATGACGAAGAGCGGGAAAACCGGCACAACGACGACGAGCCGGACCGGCGGGACCGCGAGGTGCGGCATAAGAATCACGATAGAGACGACCGGTCATATCAGCGCTTGATGATCCACACCAAAAATCCGTCCCGCTACTGGGCCGGCATCCCCGTGCCGGTGCTGCTGGTCCCCCCGCATCCCCATGAGAAAGCCATGCTGCTCGCCGTATCGGACTCCATGACCGGCAACGGCTTTTTTTTCGACCCCCTGCCGGGGATGATCGTTGCCGTGGCGGTGATTCTCATTTCCGTTCTGTTGTGGCTGCCACTGGTGCGAAACATCACCGGCCCCTTGACCCGCATGACCCGCGCCGCCGAAGAGATCGCCAAGGGCAGGTTTGACGTGCGGATCAAAGAACCCCGCGCCGATGAGATCGGCCGTCTCGCCAGTGCCATCAACCACATGACATTTGTCCTGGGCGGTTACGTCAAGGGCCAGAAAAGGTTTCTGGGCGATGTGGCCCATGAGCTGGGCTCTCCCATTGCCCGGATTCAGCTGGGGCTCAGTGTCCTGGAGCAGCGCCTGGAGGGAGATAACCGGGAACGGGCCAGAGATGTCCTGGAGGATGTGGCCCACATGTCAAACCTGGTGAATGAACTGCTGTCATTTTCCCGGGCGGACATGAACCCGGCCAGGATCAGCCTGGCGCCCACGGCATTGCTTCCCCTGGTACAGGGTGCGGTGCTGCGGGAGGGGGAGCCAGGGGCGGAGATTATTGTGCAGATAGAGCCGGGGATTACGGTGATGGCGGCACCCGAGCTGCTGACCCGGGCCATTGCCAATCTTATCAGAAATGCCGTGAGATACGCCGGCAAGGCCGGCCCGATTTACATTACCGCCGAGAAAAAAAATGATGGGCTGGCTATGGAAATCAGGGACTCCGGTCCGGGAGTGGCCGAGGATCTGATAGGACGGATTTTCGAACCATTCTTTCGTCCCGAACCTTCCCGCGATCGGAACACCGGCGGCGTGGGCCTTGGCCTGGCCATTGTCAAAACCTGCATCGAAGCGTGCAAAGGTACGGTCTCTGCCCGCAACATGCAGCCAGCGGGATTTGCCGTGGTAATAACATTAACGGCCTGCGATCAGACACCGGAACCTGAAAATCCGCCGGGATTGAGCGATTGATTCCCGTGACAGGTCAACTTCGTCCGCTATATCATCAACACCGGCTCTCACAACAGGTAATTATACAGACCTGCACATCTTCCCAATTTTCATGATATACGAAAAGCAGCCCCTATTTCGCCGACAAAGGATCTCGGCTGAGAGATAATTGCGGATTTTCCGGTGTTCCGAAGGTGGGGTCCCCTTTTCAGCTTGGCGCGAACTCGAAATAATCTGCCCATCTGTTGTTCCTGATTTTTTTACCCCAAGAGGAAGTCATGAGGCAAGGTTAAAAATGACGGTGATATGGAAAGTTACGGCTTTCCCGGTCAGAACGGGGAATCATCGCCGGCAGGACTTTGGTAAGTGTGAAAAGGGTCTGCTTTCGGAATAAACTGCCGCGGCAATCAGGAAAGGCCATGGATTCCGGGTCGCGCTGCGCCTGCCGGCAATGATGGCGCATTTTAGGCATCCATATCCAGAGAGGCGATTCCTGCTTGAGATAATTATTTTTGCCCATTGCCTGACAAACATTAATCTATTAAACTCAAACTGAGATCTATAACCCGCAAAAGAGTAAAACCTGCTAGGTGAGCCGGCTGCAGAACCGGGCGGGCAGGACGGTCAGCGGGCCGGATGCTCACCAGCAGACAAAACCATGATCAGCCCAAACGGTATGAAGACCATTCTTTTTTCCCTGCCGGCAGGGGTCGCCCTCTTCGTTTTTCTTCTCGGGGCAAGCTGTCTTAAACCCGGGACCGCGGCGGGCCTGGGCAGCGATCCGCCGCCCCCGCCCACCGCCGCAAGCGGTCAGGCCGATCATTTCCGCGCCTCCCGCCTCCGCATGGTGGAGGAGCAGATCGAGGCACTGGGTGTGCGGGACCGGCTCACCCTGCAGGCCATGCGTGCGGTGCCGCGGCACCTCTACGTTCCCGGTGACTTCCGGGAGCATGCCTATGCGGACGGCCCGCTTCCCATCGGTTACGGCCAGACCATATCCCAACCCTATATCGTCGCTTTCATGACCGAGACCATCCGGCCCCAAAGCGATTTCCGCGTCCTGGAGATCGGCACCGGCTCAGGATACCAGGCCGCGGTGCTGGCCGAGATCGTGGCCGAGGTGCTGACCATCGAGATCGTACCGGAACTCGCCCGCTCGGCCGCCAGCCGGCTTAAAGAACAGGGCTATGCCAATGTGCAGACCCGCCTGGGGGACGGCTTTGACGGCTGGCCGGAAAAGGCCCCCTTTGACGCCATCGTGGTCACCGCCGCGGCCGAGTTCATTCCTCCTCCCCTGCTTGACCAGCTCAAGGAGGGCGGCCGCATGATCATCCCGGTCGGCTCGCCGTTTTTCCTGCAGACCCTGGTGCTGGTAGAGAAGCGGGAAGGAAAGATCACCACCCAAAGCCTTTTGCCGGTCAGATTCGTCCCCCTGCTGCGGGGCGAGGCGAACGGAAAAAAAAAGGATGAGTGAGGAG
>QZKJ01000077.1 GCA_003605035.1 Desulfurivibrio sp. | reverse complement strand
CGTCCTCAACGTAGCATTGCTACGCTTCCGGGCGATTTCACCACTCATCCTTGCCCAGAATATTTTTCTCTCGATCTCGCTACGACGTTCATTTTGCAACAGGCTCTTATTGCTGATCATTGCTTGCTTTTTGTCTGACCGATACAGATAATAATAGCATGTATTCTTCCAGACGTATAGCCAGAGAGGCCAAAACCATTGAGGCCATGATCCGCATCTACTGCCGCAGGCTGCATCACGGCGGCCAGCCGCTCTGCGCCGAGTGCGGCGAGCTGCTTGATTATGCCCGCCTGCGTTTAAGGAAATGCCCTTTTCAGGCAGGCAAGACGACCTGCGGCAAGTGCGCCATCCACTGCTACAAACCGGCGATGCGGGAAAAAATCAGAAAGGTGATGCGCTTCGTCGGCCCGCGCATGATGCTTTACCATCCCTGGCTCGGTCTCATGCACATCGTGGACGGCTGGCGCAAAAAGCCGAAAAAAATCAGCGTCCCGTAAGTCCGGCAGCCACTTCAGGTACCTTGATGCTTCAGCCACGTTAATATTTCACCCTGACTTTGTAGGTCAGGATGGCTGCGCCAAGCGGCGGCACCGGCACCTGCCAGACCGCGGTATTGCTTGCCGCCTTTACGTGGGGCAGCGACTCTTCCAGCATCTCCCAGTCGCCTGGGACGGGTTCCACCACCTTGACGGTGGCCGCCTCCTTCTTGCCGTTTTTCAGCTCAATGCGGAAGGCGGCCTCGTAGACGTAGTCATAGCGGGAAGAGCCTGCCACCTTCCGGAAATCCGTCTGTTTGCGGTTTGCCGTGACGTCAAAGGAGTCGCCGAGTTTCAGGCGCAGGGTCTCGTTTTCCGGGGTGTGATCGATGCGGTCCTCGCCGACAAACTGCAGCCGGTCGCGGGAATCCTTTTTATAGACACGCACCACCCCTCTGGGCAGGGGCAGGCCCAGATGGTTTTCCTTGCTGTTGGCAATCTCCACGAAAACGCCGATCTTCATTTTCTCGCCGAGTTCACCGTACTGGCTGCGGTAATAATAGTCGGCGCCCTGCAGGATCAGCTCCTTGCGGCAGGGCACCTGGCCGGCCTGCAGCAGGGCCACCTGTTTGGTCTGGTTGTCCCGGATGGTGGTCGGCCGCTCCAGGCTGTAGAGGTGGTACTCGAACATCTGTTCCTCAGCCATGGCATCCTTCGTTTCCACGCTCATGGCCATGGACTTTTCCATGCGGAGCAGGCGGGCCGCCTGTTCCGGCGGCGCCTGATGGACATCGCCGGCCACCAGCTGCAGACTGGCATTGCTGTAGGTGGCCCCGCTCTGGTTGGTCAGGGTGACCCAGCCGTTGATATCCATGGCATTGTCCGCCGGGTTGAGTTCCGCCACATAGTCGGCCTGCCAGCCCAGTCCGCTGGTCAGATAGCTCAACTCCACCTGGCGGGGCTGGTCTGTGCCGCTGTTGGCCAGCATGGTCAGAGTGGGCCGGTCCCGCAGGTTTTCCGGCACATGGTCAAATACCAGGCGGCCGGGGATGCCTGTCTCGATATGATCGCCCAGCTTGAGCACCACCCCGCTGTTGGCGCTCAGCACCCTGGCCTGCTCCCTGGTTTCCTCGCCGGTGGTGGGGTTGGTTCTGATCACCGTCACCTCCAGGCCCACATATTTTTCCAGCAGGGCCTGGGGGGTGAGCAGATCGAACTCAAAGTTCTGCTCCAGCACGTCAAGATCGCCGCCGGTGAGCAAGGCGGTTTCCGGTTTGATCTGCGCGCTGACCTCCCGGAAGGCAAGGACATGCTGCCCGGCCGGAAGGCTGATGGTGCGCCGGTCTTTCACCAGGGCCAGATCCTGGTTGTAGATGGTGACGGCCACGCCCTGCTGGTCGGCCAGGGTGGTGGTGTATTCCGCGGCCGGCGCCGGGACGCTGTGGACTGTGACGAGCAGGACGCCTGCTGCGGCAAGCATGGTTTTTCGCATTTTTCCCTCCATCGAGAGCCACTCCGCTCCTCGCTTCTTTCTTCTGAATTCTGTCTCCTGTCTCCTGAATGCTGCCCCCTATTATAACCAGGTTGACTGTTAAAAGTCCCTCTGTTATTTTCTGCAGAGACTGCCGGGCGGTTTCCGCCCTTTTTTTCACTCCGTAACAGGAATGGTCCCATGACAGCACCCCGCCTTGCTCCCTCCATTGCCGGCATCTACCGGTTTGAAAAAAAAGGCCAGGTGCTGCGCCCGCTTTTTTCCAGCGGCGTCTCGGCCGGCTTCCCCTCACCGGCCGATGATTATATTGACCGGGAGCTGGACCTGAACGAATATCTGATCACCAACCCTGCGGCCACCTTTTTTGTCCGGGTGGCCGGGGATTCCATGATCGGCGCCGGCATCAACCATGATGACATCCTCATTGTCGATCGCTCCCTTGAGCCGGTGTCCGGCAGGATCGTCATCGCCATTGTTGACGGCGAGCTGACCGTGAAAAGGCTGATAAAAACAGGAGAGTGCTGCCGGCTGGTGGCGGAGAACCCCCTTTATCCGCCTACGGAGATAGCAAAGGAAATGGAGCTTGAGGTGTGGGGGGTGGCGACCTGCGCCATTCATCGCCTGTAGCCGGGTGCAGGCAAGACTGCGGCGCCGCTGCCGGCAAGCCGCCCGAGGGTACCCGTCGTATGAGCAAACTGTTCGCCCTGGTTGACTGCAACAACTTCTACGCCTCCTGCGAGCGGCTTTTTGCTCCGCAGCTCATCGGCCGACCGGTGGTGGTGCTGTCCAACAATGACGGCTGCATCATTGCCCGCTCCAACGAGGCCAAGGCTTTGGGCATTGCCATGGGCGCCCCCTATTTCAAGTGCGAGAAACTGCTCAAGGCCCGGGGGGTGGAGGTCTTTTCTTCCAATTACGCCCTGTACGGTGATATCTCCAGCCGGGTGATGTCGCTGCTGGGGCAGCTTGAGCCGGAGATGGAGGTCTATTCCATTGATGAGGCCTTTCTCCATCTTACGGCCATGGCCGGCGGGACGCTCACCGACTATGGCAGGGAGCTGCGCCGGACGGTGCGGCGCTGGACGGGCATTCCGGTTTCCATCGGCATCGGGCCGACCAAGACCCTGGCCAAGGTGGCGGGCCATCTTGCCAAAAAGAATGAGGCGCTGCAGGGGGTGTTTGACATCACCAGCGCGGATGTCGATGAGATTCTCGGCCGTTTTCCCGTGGCCGAGGTGTGGGGCATTGGCCGCCGCCTGGCGGAAAGGCTGACCCTGTGCGGCGTCACCACCGCCCTGGATCTGAAAAACTGCGGGGACGGCTGGCTGCGGAAAAAGCTCAGCATCACCGGTCTGCGCACCGCCATGGAGTTGCGGGGCGTCCCCTGCCTTACCCTGGAGAACTGCCCGGTCAGCCGCAAATCCATCGCCAGTTCGAAATCCTTCGGCTACCAGGTGGAGTCGCTGACTGAGTTGAAAGAGGCCCTGGCCACCTATATCGAGCAGGCGGCGGTGCGGCTGCGCGGCCAGCATCTGCTGGCCAACAGCCTGGAGATCTCGCTTACCACCAACCGTTTCAGCAAAACCGCGGCCCATTACAGCGGCCGTGCGGTCGTCACTCTGCCTGAAGCAACGGCCAGCACCACGGTCCTGATCCGCCACGCCCTGCCTGCCCTGAGCGGTCTGTACAGGCCCGGCCTGTGCTACCAGAAGGCCGGGGTGGTGCTCTTCGGCCTGGTGCCGGAAACCTTTTATCAGGCCAATCTTTTTCGGCCGCGGGACCAGAAAGGCGGCGCGCTCATGGCAGCCCTGGACCAGATCAACGCCCGGTGGGGCCGCGCCACCATCCAGCACGGGGCGGCAGGCTTTGCCAAGCCGTGGAAAAACCGGCAGGAGCAAAAATCCCCGGCCTACACCACCAGCTGGCAGGAACTGCCGGTGGTCAAGGCGTCCCTGCCGTAGGGTTCATGAGGAGGGGGCGGCCGGTCTCAGTTTTTCTCGTTTTCCTTCCACACCGGCCCCTTGGCCGTGTCGATCACCGTAATGCCCTGTTCGGCCAGCCTGGTGCGCACATCGTCCGCCCTGGCCCAGTCCTTTTCCTTCCTCGCCTTTTCCCGCTCCTGGATCAGCTTGTCGATCTCCGGCGCCAGCGGGCACTCCTCCAGTTTCAGGACATGGAGAACCGAGTCGATCCTTTCCAGGCATTCCTTGATATACTGTTTCTGGTCAAGGTCGAGCTGGCCGTCATTGATGATGGGGTTCACCTTCTTGATGAAATCGAACAGGCTGCCAAAACTCTTGGAAACGTTCATGTCGTCATCCATGGCGGCCTGGAAGCTCTCCTCCATCTCGGTGACATAGGCCGCCACCTTCGGATGGGGCAGGCCCGGGGGCAGGCACTGGATTTTGCGGGTGAATTCATCGAGGCGTCGCAGGCTGGTCCTGGCCGCGTCGAGCTTTTTGCTGGAAAAGTTGATCGGCTTGCGGTAATGGTTACGGATCATGAAAAAGCGGATCTCCCGGGGGGTATAGCCCTGGTCGATCAGCTGGCGCAGGGTGATAACATTATTATTATCAGGGGTCATTTTCTTGCCGTCCACCAGCAGCAGTTCGCTGTGGATCCAGAGCCGGGCCAGAGGCTTGCCGGTCAGGCTTTCGGCAATGGCGTTTTCATTTTCATGGTGGGGAAAGATGAGATCCCGGCCGCTGGTGTGGATATCCATGGTGTCGCCCAGGTAGTGCAGGGTCATGGCCGCGCATTCAATGTGCCAGCCCGGCCGCATGTTGCCCCGGTCGGTCTGGTAGAAGATGCCGCTTTTCAGCTCGGCCAGGGTTGACCGCTTCATCAGGGTGAAGTCCAGGGGGTTGTTTTTTTCGTAATCATCCAGATCAACGGTCTTGCCCACCCGGATCTTGTCCAGCGGCACCCTGGAGAGCCTTCCGTATTTCTTGAATTTGCTGATGTCGAAATAGACCGAGCCGTGCTGTTCATAGGCGTAGCCTTTATGGATCAGCTCATGGGCGATGTTGATCATCTCATCCACGTGCTCCGAGGCGCGGGGATAACCGGTGGCCCTTTTCACCCCCAGGGCCTCGATCTCCTGCATGAACTCGCTGATATAGTACTCGGTGAATTCCTTCAGCGCTTTGCCCGCCCTGGCCGCACCGGTGATGGTGTTGTCGTCCAGGTCGGTGAAATTCATGTAAAAGTGGACATTGTAGCCCTTGCTGAGCAGCAGCCGGTGGATGAGATCCGCCACGATGAAGCGCCGGCAGTGGGCCAGGTTGGTATGCTCATAGGCGGTGGGGCCGCAGGCGTAAAAGGTCACCCGGCTGGCGGACAGGGGCTGGAAGACCTCCTTTTTGCGATTCAGCGAGTTGAAAAAGCGCAGCCCCGTTGTCCTGGCCCGCTTTTCCTTCTTGCTGGTGAACAGCTCTGTGCTCAGGTATTTGTCGCCGCTGTCCGGCAGGATGACGACAATCACCCCTGCTTCAAGCTGTTGCGCCACCGCCAGGGCGGCGCAGATGGCGGCGCCGGAACTCATGCCGGCAAAGATTCCCTCCTTTCTGGCCAGCAGCCTGGCGTGGCGGAAGGCCTCCTCGTCCGGGATATTGATGATCTGGAATGGTTTGTTCTTGTTGAAGATCCCCGGTTTATATGACTCCTTCATGTTTTTGAGTCCCTGGATCTTGTGGCCGAGAAAGGGCTCCACCGCGGTGACCCGCACCTCGGGATGGCTTGCCGAGAAATAGTGGCACAGGCCCATCACCGTGCCCGAGGTGCCCAGGGTGGCCACCACGTCTGTTACCCGGCCGCCGGTCTGTTCCCAGATCTCCGGACCGGTGGTGCGCACATGGGCCATCCAGTTGGCCTCGCTGTTAAACTGGTCGGCCAGGAAGTACTGGTCCGGATGCTCCCTGGCCATGGCATAGGCCTTTTCAATGGCGCCGTCCGTACCCCTTTTGCCGGGCGTCAGCAGGATCTCCGCCCCATAGGCCTCCATGATCTTGCGGCGTTCAATGCTGGCGGACTCGGGCATGATCAGCTGGCAGCGGTAACCCTTGACCGCGCAGACCATGGCCAGGCCGATGCCGGTGTTGCCGCTGGTCGCCTCCAGCACGATTTTATCCGGGGTCAGCTCGCCGTTTTTTTCCGCGGTCTCGATCATGGACAGGGCGATGCGGTCCTTTACCGAGCCG
The DNA here is from genome assembly GCA_003605035.1 of Desulfurivibrio sp. Classification (GTDB taxonomy): domain Bacteria; phylum Desulfobacterota; class Desulfobulbia; order Desulfobulbales; family SURF-16; genus SURF-16. The sequence continues at coordinate 6,597 of QZKJ01000077.1, read as the reverse complement.
CCTGGATTGCCTGCCTCGATTTTGGCGTAGATGATGACGTTTTTATAGGGGTTCAGCCGGTTGATCGGCACGATTTTCGTGTTGCCGATCAGGTCTAGGATATTTTTATATTCCATATGCAGTAAACAGGCGCCCGTTGAGTTAGCCGTAAAATTTCCGGAGCATGAGCCAATAAATATAATGACTGATTATAATGCGGGGCCCATCTTGTCAAGAGGAAAGCCGGTCAGGCAGGGACGGGCTTGGCAGGGCGGGAGAAGAACAGCGTTGTGTTGTGAGGAGAAGGCGCGGAGTGCGAACTTCGCTCCTGCGGGAGAGAGAGGAGAGAGTATAAATGAAGCTTGCCGGCAGTCTGTGCGGCGTCGGCCGGGACGCCTGCGGCAACCCGGCGGCCGTTACCGGGCCGCCGGGTGCAGCACGGCCTGTTACATCTTGTTGAAGTACTCTTTTTCCGCCCCGCACTTGGGGCACACCCAGTTATCGGGCAGATCTTCGAAGGCGGTTCCCGGTTCAACCCCGTGTTCCATATCCCCTTCCGCCGGATCATACACATAACCGCATGGGCATTCATATTTCGCTTTGGCCATTTTGTCCTCCATTTTTCATTGTTCTGATTAATCCATATTTTCCATGATCCTGCCGCAGCAGAGGGGAAGTTCCTCACCTGCCTTGACATTCATGTACTTGTTGCAGATCGCGCAGTAGTATGCGGCGTCGGCTTCGGCCTGCTGGTCGCTGCTCCTTCTGGTGATGCCGCCGGGAATGCCCTCGATGACAAAGCGGGCGAGATTTTTCTTTTCCGGCAGGTATTCGCCAATGGGGTTCAGCATCTTGTTGTCACCCAGGCAGTCCAGCAGGATGCGCCACAAGGTGGTGAGCGAAGCTGTCTCTTCATTTTTTTCAGGAACAAGTTCCACGATGTTTCTATCGATTGTAATTTTCATAGTTATCACCACTTCACCGGCAGCATTTAAATGGCGGCTTTCCCCTCGGAGGTTATTTCGTATCTGCATCTGGCCGGACTGCCGACATACCCTTTGGTCTTGAGGGTTTTCAGGTGGCTGCCAACGATTTTGCCGTCGATGCCGGTGGCGGCCGAGATCTCTTTGCAGCCGCAGGGGGTTCCCAGGCCAGCCATTGCCGTCAGAATTTTTTTATGGTCTTCCGTGATTTCACTTTTGCAAGAGCATTGACAAGCCATCGTTTCACCTCATATTTTGATATAGTTAAATAAGTTTTAATAATAATTATCAATAATCGTTATCTTGTCAACCTGTTTTTTCATCATGATGAAATTCGCATAACCAGAGTATCTTGCAAAATGACATAAAATCACTTCGCCATCATTCCGGCGAAAGCGGGAATGACGGAAACACTATGGATTCCGGGTCGCGCTGCGCTTGCCCGGAATGACGAAACGACCCTTGTCGTCATTTTGTAAGAGCCTCACCATGCAAGGCATAAGCGTGGCGGTGGCGGGCCAAAAAAAAAGAGCAGGCCCCGGAGGACCTGCTCTTTGTTCATCGAGTGAAAAAATGCTCAGGCGGTTTTTTCGTTCTCCAGTTTTACGGAGATGGCGATCTTGTACAACACGGTAATGATAAAGAAACCGGTTGCCCAGACGCCTGCGGTGATGCCTAATTCCACAAAGGTCGGGACGTATTCGGTGATCTGTTCCAGACCGTTCGGGACAAAGCCGCCGAGAACCAGACCAAGACCCTTGTCAATCCAGAAGGAAACGAAGATCAGGAGGCAGGACAGGGCCAGCAGCGGGTCTGACTTCAGGTAGCGGGAGACAAAGATCAGGCCGATACCGGCAAAGCCCATGACAACCGAGGAAAGCATGAAGGGCACCAGGTTGTTGTATACCTGGCCCGTGGCGTGGTCGGCCAGGCCGAAGTACAGGTAGTCCAGGGTATGCATGTGACCGGGGATGGTGCTGTAGTAAGCTACAAAGATCTCGCAGCCCAGGAAGAAGAAGTTGAGCAGGGCGGCGTAACCGATGATGGTTACCAGTTTGTCCTGGGCCACCCGGCCGATGTCAAATTTGGTGGTCCGCTTCATGATCAAAGCGATAACCATCAGCAGACAGGGTCCGGCGGCAAAGGCCGAGGCGAGGAAGCGGGGGGCCAGAATGGCGGTGAGCCAGAAGTGGCGGCCCGGCAGACCGCAGTACAGAAAAGCGGTTACGGTGTGGATACTGACTGCCCAGGGGATCGAGATATAAATAAACGGTTTGACCCAGTTGGGATACTTGATGCCCTTGTACTCGGAATGCAGCACAACCCAGCCGCAAACCACGTTGAGGAACAGATAGCCGCTCAGGACGATCATGTCATAGAACAGCATGGAGTTCGGGGTAGGATGCAGGACGACATTTAAAGCACGCATCGGTTGACCAAGGTCAGCCATGATGAACAGCATACACATGGCAACTGAGGCGATGGCCATGAATTCACCCAGGATGGTTATCCTGGCAAAGTCTTTGTAATGGTGAAGATAATAGGGCAGAACCAGCATCAGACCACCGGCAGCGACACCGACCAGAAAGGTAAACTGGGAAATGTAAATTCCCCATGTTACGTCGCGGCTCATGCCCGTGGCGCCAAGTCCGTAGTTGTACTGGACTATGTAACATATGACGCCCACCCCGATGATACCGAGCAGGAACAGAACCCATGCCCAGTATCCTAAGTTACCTTTGAGCGATTTTTCTAACATAGTTGATCACCTTAGATTATATAAAATACTGAGGGCATGGTGCCCAAAGAGGGTTTACGTTGAATGGTGAACCGTGCCTTCAATACCTGTGATATTTCGGAATTCGGATCATTCAGGTCACCAAAGACCATGGCCTTGCTGTCACCGGTTGCCTCCACACAGAGGGGGATGAGACCCCTTTTCACGCGCAAATCACAGAAACTGCATTTTTCCACTACACCGCGCATCCTGGTGGGGAATTCGGGGTTGACTTTCTTGATGAAGGGCACGCCGTCCTTGGAGCCCCGCGGATCACGCCAGTTGAAACTCCTGGCGCCGTAGGGGCAGGCCGCCATGCAGAAGCGGCAGCCGATGCAGCGGTGAAAGTCCATCATGACCATGCCGTCCGCGTTCTTGAAAGTGGCCTTGGTCGGACAGGCCCTGACGCAGGGAGGATTGTCGCAATGGTTGCAGAGCACCATGAATTGCATGGCGTGGGTCCGGTCATCCTTCTTGTAATGGCTTTCATCACCGGGAAAGGCATTGGTAAAGGGCACCTGCCAGAGCCATTTGATCTCATCCTTCTTGTTGCCGAAATCCGGCACATTGTAGTAGGAGTGGCAGGCTTCAATGCATTTTTCCGCCATGCCGGGATTTTCATGGAATTTGACCGCATCAATCACCATGCCGTAGCGTTTGCCGACCGGTGCCGCCCCGTGGCCGCCTTCACCGCCGTGGGCCGCGGGCTGGGCGCCATGGCCGTCACCTGCGGATGATGCCTGCACCTCCTGTTTCATCAGCATATTCAGGGCAGAAGGCGCTCCTATTCCGGCAACAGCGGTGATGCCGGCAATCTTGAGGAATTTTCTTCTTGAACTATCCATTATCTCGCCTCCTTCAAAGCCACATCTTCCTGGGGTGCGACATGGCAGTCCCAACAGTATGGATATACCGAAGCAAACTCGTGGCACGTATCACAGAATTTCTTCTTGCTGGTGTGACAATGCATACAGCCGTTCTGCAGGCTTTTTTCGTACATAGCGCCGCCGGCCTCTACTGGTTCTCTTTTTCCTTCACGAATGACTTCATCACGCCATATGTTCAGGAGATCCATGTGTGACTCTTTCATATACTGAACAGGTTTCACACATTCCTTGTACCCGACCGGTTTTTCAACCTTGGGCGCCTCAATCTTTTTCCCGGCGTTATTAAAGATGGCAAACAACATCAGGCCAACGAAAATAATCAGGCCGGGAATAATTTTTCCACCGTCATACATAGAATTACCCCTCCATTCCTTCAAGAGGCTCGAATCGGAGTCCCGTTTCCCTCTCTTTTTCGCCGTCCATTATGAGCGAATTGCCCACCATTTCCGAAAGTCCGCAAACCTTGACATTCGGTGTCCAGTATTCCACGAGCGAGGTCAGTGTCGCCCGGTCAATGGCGCACACGCAGGCCAGCGTATTGACGCCGAATTTATCTTCCACATGTTTGACCGCATTGGCCCTGGGCAGACCGGAGCGCATCCTGAGTTCCATGATCTCGCCGGTGTTGAGCCCGGTGCCGCTGCCGCAGCAGAAGGTCTTCTCGCGGATGGTGTTTTCCGGCATCTCATACCACTTGGGCACCACATGATCGAGAATGTAGCGGGGTTCCTCCAGCAGACCCATGGCCCGGGCGGGGTTGCAGGAGTCATGGTAGGTCGGGATGCGATGGGCGTTGCGCATCGGATCAATTTTCAGCTTGTTGTTTTTGATCAGGTCAGCCGTGAATTCGCTGATGTGAATCATCTTGGTTGAGGCTGAATTTTCAAATACGGTGCCGGTGATGGGTGATTTGGGCACCTCGAGGTGATCAGCCGGGCCGTTCATGGTGTCCATGTACTGGTGCAGGACGCGCCACATATGGCCGCATTCGCCGCCGAGGATCCATTTGACCCCGAGCCGCTTGGACTCGGCGTACATCTTGGCGTTCAGCTTCTTCATCATCTCGTTGGAGGTGAAGAGACCGAAGTTGCCGCCCTCGGATGAGTAGGTCGACCAGGTATAATCCAGACCGATGTGCTCAAAGAGCAGCAGATAGCCCATGGCGGTATAGATGCCCGGTTCGGCAAACACGTCCGCGGAAGGGGTGATGAAGAGAATTTCGGCGCCCTTGCGGTTCCAGGTCGGGGTAATCCTGATGCCGGTAATCGTCTCGATGTCATCGCAGAGATATTCGACGTTCTCTTTCAGGGTATGGGGCTGCAGACCCATGTGGTTACCGGTGCGGTTGGAGTTGGCCGCCGGCTCCAGGATCCAGTTGGTGCCCACGCCGACCAGATGCAGCAGTTCGCGCATCATCATGGTGACTTCCGCCGTGTCAATGCCGTACGGGCAGAAGACGGAGCAGCGCCGGCATTCCGTGCACTGATAGGCGTACATGAACCATTCCTTCAGCACGCCGACGGTCATGGGACGGCCGCCTGCCATTTTGCCCAGCAGTTTGCCGGCGGTGGTGAAATCATTGCGGTAAACGGAGCGGAGCAGTTCCGCCCGCAGCACGGGCATATTCTTCGGATCACCGGTGCCCAGAAAGAAATGGCACTTGTCAGCGCAGGCGCCGCAACGGACACAGATATCCATGAATAATTTCAGGGAGCGGAATTTGTCCAGCCGCTCCTTCAGACCGTTTAAGATGATATCCTCCCAACCTTCCGGCAGTTTCCAGTCCTCCTGATCGGGACTCCACTCGCGTGGATTCGGAAACTTGTGGTATTCCACCATGGATTTCTTAGCAGGATAACAGAAGTTGCCCTCCTTGAACACCACCGGGATGTCCATCCAGTCCTTCTTGGGGATGGACCCGGTCATCAGGGATGGCTCCCTTGCTACACTTACACCTAATTGAGCTGCTTTTGGAATCGCCATTTTGTTTTATTCCTTTTCAACTGGGATACCGGCATCTTTCATGAATTCCCTGAAATCATCTTCATAGGCTGCATAGGAATGCGGTTTGATCGCCGGATCGTTCCATGGATTAATGTGTCTGACTGCACGGTTGTTGTTTGCCATATTGCGGGTAGGGCTGAGGAAAACACCGCCCATATGCATCAGTTTACTGAACGGGAAGTAGATCATCAATGCGCACACCAGGGTGACATGGACGAAGAAAATCGCATGAATTCCCGCCGGCAGAGTTGGTGAAAAAGCTGCCAGACCGGCGGTGATCTGTTTGACGGCCGTGATATCCACCCGATAGACGTAGCGCATGAGCAGACCGGTGACGCCGATGGCAAAGATCAGAAAGAGCGGGAAATAATCAGCCGGCAGGGAAATGTAGCGAATCTGGCGCAGCGATACCCGTCGCAGGAAAAGGAAAGCGATGGCCAGCAGGAAGATGCTGTCGGTCAGGTACAGGCGGGGAGCCCCGATCTGCAGCATGCCATCCGCGAATTCGATCAGCGGCACGAAAAAGGGAATCGGTTCGGTGAAAAGACGCAGGTGGCGGAGAACGATTACCAGGAATGAGTAGTGAAACAGCAGGGCAAAAAGCCAGAGGGACTTACTGGAACCATAAACCAGTTTCGGACCGTCATAGATTTCCGCTTTGGTGTTTTTGAAGAGTGACCGGAAAAGCACGATTTCCAGGAACATCCGGCCCCAGACTTCCAGCGTTGTAGATGGACAGTCAAGCCTGTCCTGCTTGATCCAGGGCAGTGATTTTTCCTGCCCGCATGTGGTTGGAATTCGGAATGGTACCGGAGATTTTGCCCAGTTAAGCACGCGGCTGCAAAATCCCACGATGAACACACCGAATGCCAGGTAGGGTAGCACCACCCCCAACAGATACTGCAGACCTGTTACCTTCCCTCCCAAGAAGGCAACCACGATCAGTGCTAAGACTGCAATGAAGGGA
>QZKJ01000055.1 GCA_003605035.1 Desulfurivibrio sp. | reverse complement strand
GTGTGCTGCTGCATCGGTTATCCTCCATGTCTGATGAATAGATAACCGACTATAATATGCTGCGCCGCTTATGTCACACAGGCTTGCCGGAAGTACACGGAACTGCTGAAAGAGATCGAAGCCGAAAAACAGCGGCTCCACTCCTCGTCATCCCCGCGCAGGCGGGGATCCAGTAAGCCCACCAAGCCCCTGCCGCCCATCAAGCCGGAGGAAGTGCCCTATGAACTGCCGCAGAGGTGGGAGTGGGTGAGGCTGGGAGAACTTGCCGAATTCATTAATGGAGACCGAGGGAAGAATTACCCCAATCGAGAAGAGTATGTGCCGGAGGGAATTCCTTGGATCAATACAGGCCATATTGAGCCTGACGGATCATTAACCCGTCGAGACATGTACTTCATTACAAGGAAGAAATTTGAAAGTCTCAATGGTGGGAAAATCCAGCTTGGCGATTTGGTTTATTGCTTGAGGGGGGCAACGTTCGGTAAGACTGCAATCGTCGACCCATACGCCGAAGGTTCTATTGCTTCGTCGTTGATGATAATTCGCCCCTTCGCGCCAATTTCCAATCGCTACATGTACCAGTATCTAATTTGCCCAGTAGGTAGAAGTCAGATATTCAGATTTGATAATGGCTCTGCTCAGCCAAATCTTTCCGCTAATAGTGTACGTCTTTATGTGTACCCACTTCCCCCTCTCCCCGAACAACACCGCATTGTCGCCCGCATCGACCAGTTGATGGCCCGTTGCGATGAGCTGGAGAGGCTGCGCAAGGTGCGGGGGGAGAAGCGGCTGGCCGTCCACGCCGCCGCCATCAAGCAACTGCTCGACGCGTCATCGTCACCCCCGCGCAGGCGGGGGTCCAGCCACTCCGATTCCCTGGATTCCCGCCTACGCGGGAATGACGTTAGTGGCGGCGGGAATGACGTTAGTGGGCGCGGGGGTGACGGCGCTTCTGTTAGCGCCTGGGACTTTATTCAAGAACACTTCGGCGAACTCTACACCGTCAAGGAAAACGTCGTCGAACTGCGCAAGGCCATCCTCCAGCTCGCCGTCATGGGCCGCCTCGTTCCCCAGAACACAAACGACCCGCCCGCCAGCGAACTGCTGAAAGAGATTGAAGTCGAAAAACAGCGGTTCCACTCCTCGTCATCCCCGCGCAGGCGGGGATCCAGTAAGCCCACCAAGTCCCTGCCGCCCATCAAGCCGGAGGAAGTGCCCTACGCACTGCCGCGGGGGTGGGAGTGGGTGCGATTTTTCGAACCAAACACGGTAAAGTCAGAGCTGGTCTCCGCTAGGGATTACCCTGACGAGAATCAAATTGCGCCTGACTCAATCGAAAAAGATACGGGTAGATTGTTGTTCCATCGAACGGTCGCAGAGTCAGGTGCAATTGGCCCCAATAATCGTTTTTACGAAGGGCAGATTCTTTATTCGAAAATTCGTCCCTCACTGAACAAGGTTGTTGTCGCACCATACGACGGTCTTTGCAGTGCAGACATGTATCCAATCGTCTGTCATGCACACACAGCGTACATGCTCAAAGCTATTCTGTCTGAACCTTTTTTGGCTCAAGTGAGGCTGGCTGAGAATCGGGTAAAGATGCCCAAGCTAAACCTCGAAAGTCTTGGGCTATTATTAATTCCTCTCCCCCCACTCCCAGAACAACACCGCATCGTCGCCCGCATCGACCAGTTGATGGCCCTGTGCGACACGCTGGAACAACAGATCGAGGCCGCCACCCACAAACAGACTAAACTCCTCTACGCCGTGATGGCAGGGATGAATCAAGGTGGACGAGGTGGACTGCATGGACATGGTTTGCAGGAGAGGGCATGTCCGAGCTGATCCCCAAACATGGCGGTTACCGTAAGCTGAAAAGCTTTCAGGTGGCGCAGTTGGTCTATGACATTACGGTACGGTTCTGCGACCGTTATGTGGATAAGTTCAGCCGAACGAAGGATCAGATGGTGCAGGCGGCGCGGTCGGGCGTCCAGAATATCGCCGAGGGCTCGCAAGCCTCGGCGACCTCGAAGAAGACCGAGCTCAAACTCACCCAGGTGGCGCGGGCCAGCTTGGAGGAGTTGAAGCTCGATTACGAGGATTTTCTCCGCCAGCGGGGACTGGCAACATTGGAGCCGAATCACCCCGCGCTGACGCGCTTCAAGCAGCACAAGCCGCAAACAGTGGAAGCGTTCGCGGCTTGGGTGGAAGAGGAGCGGAGGAGGTTCACGGACGAACAAGGACGGACACAGACGGTCACTGACGCGCCGAGAAGCAATTCGGCCATGCCAGTCCGTGAAAGTCCGTGCCAGTCCATGACATCAGCCTGTCTGGCTGCCAACGGAGCGCTCTCGCTGCTGAACCTGGCCTGTTATTTCCTCGACAGGCAGGTCGAACGCCTGGCGCTGGATTTCGAAAACGAGGGCGGTTTTACCGAGCGGTTGTACAAGATGCGCACCGCTAAGCGGAGGAACCAGCCATGAGCAAGCCCTCCAACTATCAGCTACCCTACACCATCACCCCCGAGATCCTGAACCGGGTCGCCGCGATCAGCGAGGCCATCGGGCGGCCCAGCATGGCGGTGGATAACTTACAACAAACTCGCGACACGACTTGACTTGTGACATCGAGCTGTGACACTCTTGGGGTTGGGCTTGGCGGCGACAGAGCGAGGCAACAGAAGGTGATCATATGAAACAGATGAAAGCATTTGCCGGAAAATGGCGCATCGTCGAGATGGAAGTCTGGGACCAGGATTATGTCGACATGGAAGTGCCGGGATACATCCGCATTGGCGCGGACGGCACCGGGCGGTTTCAGTTCGGGCTGGTATCCGGGGATATCGATGGGCGGGCGGAACAATGCGGTAATACGCCACGTTTTGAATTCTCCTGGTCAGGGCAGGACGAAAACGATCCGGTCTGCGGCCGGGGTTGGGCGGTCAGCGAAAATGGCGAGCTGAACGGTCGCGTCTATCAGCATCTGGCTGACGACTCGGCCTTTCGGGCCACGAAAACAGGGTGAGGTGTTGCTGTGAGTGAGTATCAGTATCTTGAATTTCTCGCCGTCGACCGTCCGCTCTCGGAACGGGAGATGGACCACCTGCGGGCTATTTCCTCGCGGGCGCAAATCACCCCGGTCAGTTTTGTCAACGAATACAGTTGGGGCGGATTGAAGGCCGATCCTCGCAATTTCATGCGGCATTTCTTCGATGTTCACGTGTTTCTTGCCAACTGGGGGGATGCCATCTTGATGGTGCGGCTCCCAAGGGAGGCCGTCGACCAGAAGACCCTCAAGGCCTTTTGTACCAGCCCTCATCTGGAATTTGAGAAGTTGCCGGAACACTGGCTGTTGACTTGGTCCCTCGGTGAAACGGAGGACAACGACCGCTTTGGTTATGTGGAGGGTACGGGCTGGATGGCCCGTCTGGCCCCTCTGCGTGAAGAATTGATGCGCGGCGATTTGCGCAGCCTGTATATCGGCTGGTTAAGGGCTATCACCAACGAGGATGCGGACCAGGAGGCACTGGAACCGATGGCCTTGCAGGGTTTGGGGCAGCTGACGGCGGCGCAGCAGGCGCTGGCGGAATTTCTCGAAGTCGATATCGATCTGCTGGCCGGGGTGGGCGGCGACAGCCAGACGAGTCCACCAGAAACAGCGGATGACGCGACACTCGATGCCTGGCTGGACGGACTGCCGAAGATCGAGGTCAGGGGATACCTTCGGCAGATGCTGGACGGGCAGGGCGCGAGTGCCGAACGGGCGCTGAAACGGCGGCATGCCGCCTGGCAAGCGCAGTTTGCGCCGACGCCGGAAAGAGTACGCCGCTCCGTCGCGGAATTGTGGCAGCTGGCCGAGCAGGCCACAGGCGTGCGGCTGATCGAGGAGGCCAAAGCCCGCCGCCAGGCCGAGGCCGAGCGCAAGAGGCAACGGGATGTCTGGCTCGCCAAACTGGCGGCGGATTTTCCCCGGGCCTGGAAAGCGGCCCATGAAGACGCCAACAAGGGCCACGCGCATGCCTACGATGCGGCGTGCCGGCAGCTGGTCGATCTGCGCGACGCCTACAGCCAACATGCCACCCTGGCTGCGTTCCAAAAGGAATTCCAAAGGTTCATGGCCGAACACTCGCGCCGTCGTGCCCTCGTGCAACGTCTGGTTAAAGCTGGACTATGGCGGGACAAGTGAACGCAAACAGAAGCACGGGATCGGAGAGTTTCCGCGTCTGGGTGCCGGATTTCGATGAGTGGCCGGAGAGCTGGATGGGCGTTGAGGAAGATCTCGCCTACGGCCGGAAGCTGTTGCCCTGGTTTTCCGGTTTTCTGCAGGCACTTTATGCCGAGGGGATGTCCCGAAAGACCTTCAGGCAATATCGTGACAATCTGTGGCTGCTTGGCGCGACCATCATCCGTGAGGTTTCCTTGTATGAGGAATATCAGGACGACCCACTGGAAAAGCTGGCCGAAACGGTGGCTGATGACGGCATTCTGCCGGATGATTATGACCAGATGACTGAGGCCGAATTAAGAGCCTTCGAGCGTATGTGCCGCAGGTTCGAAAAATATCTTGGGGAATCGAAATGAAAACAGGAGCTGTATGACACTTGCATTTAGTGCCGTGGTATTTGGTCTCGCGCTGCTGGTCTGGAGCGCCGACCGTTTTGTCGAGGGTTCGGCCACCACCGCCCGCTATTTCGGCATGCCGCCGCTGCTGATCGGCATGGTGATCGTAGGATTCGGCACCTCCGCGCCGGAGATGGTGGTGTCGGCGCTGGCCGCCTCGCAGGGTAACCCGGGGATTGCGCTTGGCAATGCCTATGGCTCCAACATCACCAACATCGCCCTGATCCTGGGGGTGACGGCCTTGATCAGCCCCATCGCCGTCCATTCGCAGGTGCTCCGCCAGGAGCTGCCCATTCTCACGGCTGTGACCGCCCTGGCCGCATGGCAAATTTGGGATGGCGGGATCACCCGAACCGATGCCGTGGTGCTGCTTGCCGTGTTCGGTGGGCTGATGGCCTGGACCATCCGGCAGGGTATGCAGAAAAAAGTGGATGCGCTGGGCAGCGAGATGGAGCAGGAGCTCGAAGTCCGCGCCATGCCCATCCGCCGGGCGGTCTTCTGGCTGGTGGTGGGTTTGGTGATGTTGATTGTCAGCTCCCGCATCCTGGTCTGGGGCGCGGTGGAGATCGCCCATGGCTTCGGAGTCAGCGACCTCATCATCGGCCTGACCATCGTCGCGGTGGGCACCTCACTGCCGGAACTGGCCTCGGCGATCATCGCCACCCGCAAAGGGGAGCATGACATCGCCCTGGGCAACGTGCTCGGTTCCAATCTGTTCAACACCCTGGCGGTGGTCGGCATCGCCGGCACGATTCACCCGCTGACCGTGGGGCCGGAAGTCTTCAACCGGGACATGCTGGTCATGGCCGCGCTGACCCTGTCGCTGTTCGTCATCGGCTACGGGTTCCGGGGGCGGGGCCGCATTAACCGCGTCGAGGGCGTGGTGCTGCTGGCCTGTTACGTGGGCTACACGGCCTACCTGGTCAGGACGGTTTTCGGCCAGCAGGCATAGGCCAATTCGATTCCCGGTTTGGGAACTGAAGCGGCGTCGGTCCGGATGCGAAGTTGTTGGAGGTTCGCTGCCGCTGGTGCCGACAATTTTACTTCTCTCCCCCCTTTTCCCGCAGGTTTTCCTGTTCCAGCCAGCCGTTTTCCCGGGTAAATTTTAATTCTGCTGCAAAAGGGAAATCCGGATTTCTGCTCAGAAAATCGCTTATCTGTTGTTTCTGGCTGGAGAGCAGCGGCAGGAGTCGGGATTTGTGGGCCTGCAGGGATTTCAGATCACAACGCCAGAGCTGTAAGGGATAGGCCTTATGCAGGATGGCGGCGATCCGCAGTCCGGCAAGGTCGCTGTCTCCCCAATGGAGCCGGTTTGCCGCCTCGGGTGCCAGCAGGCGGTAGATGGTCAGGACTGCATCGTTTGGAAAACCGCAGGTGTAGAGGAGAACGGCGGGATGCCCTTCCCGGACCAGGCGGCCGAAGGGCGCTTCATTTTCGCAGGTGACCAGCGGAAATTTCTCGGCAACCACGCCTGTCTGATACATTTTCTCGATCCCCGTGATGTTTTGCCAGGAAAGAGTGGCGGGCTCGCCGGCCTGCCAGAGTTGATAGATCCAGTCATAGACCTTGCCGTTCTTTTCATAAAGGAGCGGTCCGCATACGGTTGCGCTTACCGTCAGTCGATCACGGACCACGTGGTAGCGGCCCCAGACGGTTTGCTCCTGCCAGGATGCGCCCTGCTCCTCGTCCAGAATTTCAAGCCAGGAGGCGATCATTTTCACAAGTTCGGTGTCGCGCAGGGCCTTGCTGTCTCGACAGAAGCGAGCCCCGAGTTCGGAAAAGGTGACCGGTTCGCTGTTTTGTTTGAGGAAGCGGATGACTTCCGCCGCCTGAAAAAGTTCCTGCTGGATGTTCTCCCCTGAGTCGGCAACCAGGCGGCCCAGGCGATCAGATCCGCCGACCGCCTGGGCCAGACCGGGTAAATCAGGGTAGGCGATTTCCAGGCGTTTGCGGATGCGGGCAGTGGTGTCTTCAAGGCGGGCCTGATCTGCCGCATAGTTTTCCCGCGTGAGGCCCAGGGCCAGATGAAGAGCGTTGATCCATTCCTCTCTTGTCCCAGGCGCCATGCCTTGAAAAAATCGATCAAAAGATATCCTGACCTCACCGTTGGCGGAGATGGTCAGGGGCGCCAGGCCGAAAAATTCCTGCAGCCCGGCAATTATTTTACGGTCAGCCCGGACGAGCTTCATGGTACCGGACAGGGTTGCCCGTCGCCGGCAACGGTCGCAGATTTTTTGCAGATACGGTCGCAGCTGCGGGTATTTGTCCAGCAGACCGGCAATGAGCGAGGCGGTCATGGCTTGCCGCTCTCTTCACCAAACAGCACGGGGTGCGGTTGCGTCGGCTCGTCAAAGAGGCCCGGCTGTTTGATGATGTTCGGGTTTTCCCAGTGATAGGGATAGAGATGCACATCAAAGTTCGTATCCTTTTTTATCAGGATGGTGGTGGAATAGCTGACCTCCTGCCTGACGCCGTCCTGATCCGGGGAGGCGACAAAGAGCTGCAGCCCGAGATCGGAAGCAAAGCCCAGCAGCTGGTCGCGCCTGCCGGCATCGATGCCGTAAAAGGCCTCATCAAAAAGGAGGATGTGCAGCCGCACTTTTTTGCCGTGGAAAAAGAAATGGGCAATGGTCAGAATGAGCAGATAGTTGGGCACGGCCTGCTCTCCGCCGGATCCCATGCTTTTTGTCCGCCTGTCCATCACCACTCCTTGTTCGCCCGTGGCTACCTCCATCTCGTAGTGATACCAGTTGCGGTAGTCGAGTTCATCCGGCACCGTGCCGACCACGGTGTTGACGATATCGTCCTTCCGGTCTTCGAAAAAATGGCGTAATTCCTCTTCCGCGGCCGGGTCAAAGGGGCTGAACTTTTTAATGACCTGCACCAGGCGGCTGTATTTGTCCATGGGCCTGATGCGGAAACGGTACTGCTGGCCGCCGAAGAAGCGGGTCGCGAGAAGTTTCCTGATCCTGGCAAGCATCTGTTCAAGATCACTGACATGGCTGCGCAGGTAATTGACCAGCTCGGTCATGATGATCTTTTTGAACAGCTCCTTGGTACGCTCGTTGATAATCTCCTGCTGCTCGCCGATTTCCCTGCCCTGCTGGCTTATGATTTCGCTTAAGAGCCGGGAGCGGTAATCAAAAAGCCGGTTGCTTTCCTCTTCGTACCAGAAACGAAAGGCGGCGCCGAATTCAGTATCATGCAAGCGCTCCCGCAGCAGCGTTCGGTTTTCCAGGATTAAGTCGTCGCTGTTTGCCCTTTCCTTGTCAATCGCCTCCAGTGTCTTGAACTGAAAACCTTTTCTGGTGCGCAGAATATAATGACTGAGATCATCTATATCAGGCAACAGCGCTGCCAGTCTCTCTTCGGTCTGCCGCCGGGCCGAGGCGGCCTTTTCCCTGCTGAGCCGCGTCTTGTCAATTTCTTCCGCCGCCTTTTTGTTGTCGGACTTGATTTCTCCCTGCCGGCTGATGATGTCCCTGATGGACTTGCCATTGGCCTGAAGCTGTTTTTCGACTCTTTCGATGCGTCGGTCGAGATTTTCCAGCCCCTCCTGCCTGATCAGGCGGCCCATTGCGGCCATGCGCTCGTCAAGGGCCGAGGTCTCCCGCTCCAGTTCCAGGAGCCGCTGTTCATGCAGCTGATAAATCTGCCCGAGCCGGAGGACCTCCTGGCGGGCATTGACCGTCTGCCGGGCCTGGGTGGCGAGGTCCGCCAGTTTTTCCTGCAGCATTTCGACAAATGCTCTCAGTAAGTCCTCACTTTCCTGCAGCGCCTTTAGTTGCCGCTCCAGGCCGTTTTTGGTCTTGGCCAGATCCTGGAGGAGCACTTCCAGCTGTCCTCTTTCCCGCGCCAATGCCTCTTTGCGGCCGGCAGCGCCGATCAGCCTGGCCGTTATTCCGGCCAGTGCCCGGTCGTGGCTGCGAAAACTCAACATATCGCACTGGTTCACCCTGGCGGTCTGTGGGCCGAAATCGCTGATCATCTCCGCAGCCAGACATCTGAGAACATCCGGATCTGATCGGGTTATATCCAGGCTCATCCGTATCCACTCGGGCATTTCGGCCGACCCTCGCCCCGGATGGCTGATCCTCACCCCGGGAAATCCGGCGGCAACGGCTAGGGCCTGTTCATATTCCGCCTCGGGCACCAGCAAGGTGGCAAGAATATCTTCACCAATAAATTCTTCGATGCGCGCCCGTTCTCCGGCAGCCAGTCCGGGGCGCCATTCGAGCCCTTTATAGAACGGCTGCGGGGAAAGCAAGGCTGTCTGCAGCCGGTTGCGGCATTCGGTCCAGCCGTTGAGGCCAGGAGCAACCTCCTGCTGTTTCATGAGGTTTTTCAATTCTTCAGACCAACCACTTATTTCCTTTTCACATTCAGCGAGCTGCCGTTCCAGTATAAAACGTTTCTCCCTGAGTGAATCGCGTTCCGCCTCCGCCCGGACCAGAACAGGCTGGGACGACAGATGCGGCGCCTGGTCCTCACTCTGTTCCGCCCGGTGCATCTGGTCAAGCTCGGCCAGCAGGTCGGCAATGGTGAAAGGGAGCTTGGCTGCTTTGCGACCCAGTTCAGTAAGCAGCGCAGCCAGGGTCTTATCAAGGGCATTGCGCTCCTTGGCAAGCAGGGTGGCTGCGGCCTGCATCTCCTTGCCGCTTTGCTTGAGATTTGCCCTCTTGTCCTCCAGATCCTGTTTTTTGCGGCGCAGCTCGGCCTGCCCCTCTTTTTCCTGGCGCACCAGACCGCTGGCGTCCCTGGTTTTCAGGTCGTCAAGCCGGCTTCGCAACTGTGATTCATCTTTTTCTTTTTCAAGAAGCTGCGTGGCCAATACCGCCTCTTCGGTCTGTCGGCCGAGGATCTCGCTGGTATACTTGCCAATATCGTTTTCCGCCAACTCTTCTCTTTTGTGCCAGCCCAGCCATTCGTAGCGCAGCACGGCTTCCCGGTTCTCGGCAATGGCTGTGACCAGGGTCTGCAACCCCTCAAGATAGGTGAGCTTTCTTGTCATATCATCGAGCAGGGTCTTGGACTGGTCCAGGGTCCGCAAGGCCTCGATGATTCGTTCGAAAAGATCCGTCTGGGGCTCGGGCAGCAGGCTTTTGAAAAGCTCATGGTAGTCCGTGGCGTGGGCGGCGATTTCCCGGTAGGCCTTGCCCATGGACAGGAAGCGGCAGATTTCCAGATAGTTTTCGTAATCGCTGAATAAGCGATGGGCCAGTTCCTGCCGGTATGATTTCGCATCCTTGTAAAAGCCGCGGCCGGGTCCCAGGAGATCCTTAAATTCCAGGCGGGAGGCCGGCCTGGTCCCGGTCAGGTCGGTCAGGGTGAAGGCAATCTCGGCAAGCGGACACTCCCGGATGACGCCCCAGTGGCGGACCCGCTCCTCCATGGCAGTGGTGGCCATGCCGATGCCGATGGTCAGGGGTTTGCCGTGCCGGCCCTGGATTTCCAGGGCTGCATAGGAGATGCCGCCGTCCGGGTGCATGGCGCCGGTGTCAAGGTTGTAGCGCATGACGATTCCCTGCACCCGGCGGCCTTCGTGGCGTGATCCCGCCACCCGGGCGGCGGCGTTCCATTCCATGGAAAGACCTGCGGTGAGCACATAGTGAATCGCATCGAGAATGGTGGTCTTGCCGCAGCCGTTGTCCCCCAGCAGAAAGAGATGTCCGCCGTGGGGCAGATCAATGGTTTCATCGATAAAGTTGTGAAAATTGATCAAGCGGATGCGGGTTATCTGATAGGGGATGGTCTGGCTGGCGTTCATCAGGTCTCTTCCCTGGTTGATGCGGACTGTTCATCGTTTGCAAGCTCGGGAATGACCCGGCTGAGCGCGTTGCCGTTGTAATGATACATGGCCGGCAGGGCCTCATAAATGATTTCGTCTTCCCCGGCGGACAGGTCTTCCGGCGGAGTTATCCGCATCAGGAAACGGTAGCGCTCCAGCTGGGGCATGATTGGTTTGAGTATGCGCGCCCGGACCAGATCCTCGCTGTAGCTCTCCTTTTTTTCCGGGAAGCTTTCCTGGAACCGGCGAAACACATGGCCCAGGAGATCGCCGAAGCGGAAACGGAGGTTGTCGCGGTCCTCCACGGTCATGCCGTTTTCCTCGAGCTGGTGCTCGAAAAATTCCAGCAGCATCATAAAGGCGAGACATTCGTCGCGGCGAGTGAAATTAAACATGGTCCTGGTTGCCGGTGATATGGCCTGATTGTACCACTCGGATTTATAAACCCTGGCGCACTTGCCGTCCATGAGCAGGGTCCAGCCATAGAACTGTTTGAAAAACTCGGCGAATTCCCGGCGATGTCGTTTGAGAAAAAAATAGAGCTCCTGATTGTCGGTGTGGTAAAAATAGGGGGCCTCCACCAGGATATTGAGCACAGCCCGCACCCGGTCACCGCTGCGCTCCAGCAATTTAGCAAGTTCAGCTTCCATATTCCCTTGTTTCATCCCTCTTTTATCACCCGCAAATCATGAAACGAGAGGCACTGGCCGGCTTGGGTCAGGGCGAGGCGCACCTCTTCTTGTTCATGGTCGAGCCGGTAATGAATGCGCTTCAGTCTCCGGCCCTGGTTAAGGCTGCCGGATACGGCAAGATCCATGACCTTGGTAAAATCATCCGGACAGGCGGGCTGCAGGGCGGAAATCCTGGCCTGGCTCGCGTTTTCAGGCAGCACCCTGGCGCGCAGCCAGCTGTCAAGCTCAGCCAGGCGGGTCTCGTCCATGGTCTGCACCGGTTTGCCGCCCCCCTGGATCTTGGAGCGGAGATAGGTTCTGGTAAAGCCGGACTGTTTGGACACCTGTTTGCGGGGTTCCGGGGGATCGGCCTGCTGGAACTCATCCCAGTAATGGGGATCCCCCTGCAGATGGGCCGGCGCCAGCAATTTGTCAAGAAAGGCAAGCGGTGTACTGTCTGCGGGCAGGGTGGCAATTTCGCAGATTCTGGCGCGCAGATCCTGGAGCCGGTTGTTCTTGCGCTCCAGCTCCCGCAGATGGCTGCGCAGTTTCTGCCAGACCTTGATGACCGAATCGCTGATCCGCCGGTGCAACAGATCCAGTTTGCCGTCTTCGACGTAGAATTCATGGAGCCCGGCCGCGGTCCCCTGTCTGCCTGCCCCATAGCCGCTTTGCAACAGGTGCGGGGTCCGCAACCTCTCAGCGTCCATGATGCGGTGGCTTAATTCCATTTTCTGCGGGTTCGTCTCCAGGAGAAGCCGGTCAAGCAGCGGCGTTATTTCCCGGCGCAGGGTGAAAACCTGGTTGAGGAAGGAATGCACATAGGTGTCCAGCTCGGTGAGGATCTGTTTTATCTCTTCCAGGTCATACTGCTGAATGATGAAATGCAGGAGCCGCGCGTTGAACTCGGTGAGATTGGCGGTGATGGTCCTGGTCAACTCATCTGTCTTATAGAACTGGAACAGGACACGGCGGGCCTGATCCACCTGATCAGGGTCGTCTTTTTTCAGATGATGCAGCAGGCGCAGGAGTTCATGCAGTGAGCCGCAGACCTCCTGGAGCAGGTCCCGGGTATCATGGCCGCGATCCTCAAGATCATCGAGCAGACGATTCTCCAGCCACTCGAGCAGGGAGGCGCATTCATCGGTCAGGATATAACGGAATTTCCGTTTACGGTTGTCCCGGTAGCCCCGCAATCGTTCTTTTTCGATCCGAAAAGTGACCAGTTGCCAGTCGCTGAGCTGCTGCATGTCAACATAAAACTGCTGCATCGGGTATTCTTCGCCTGCGCAGGCTTCCTGGGCAGGCCGCACCGCCTGAAAGATATCTTCGTAGAGCGGTTCGAGTTCGTGCACCCGTTTAAAGAGCAGCAGGCGGTAGAGAATCTGCACATAGAAAACAGCCCGTTCCGAGGTGAGCAGAGCGCCGAGCTGCCGGTTGCGCCCGGTCACCAGGGCAGCGGCCCTGCCCTGCTCATAGGAGGTGATGGAGGCGGGACCGAAAAGTTCGGCAATTTCCTGGTGCTCTTTCTCCATTTCCACTCCATCCGCCGGTTGTTCACCGTCTCCCGCCCTGCTCGTGCCCGGCTGACCACATGGCTGAACCGGACTGGCCCGCCCGCGGGCGGAATTGCAGTGGGCGGGCAAACTTCAATCAGTGATACAGGAGATTAGGGAAACCGTCAATATTTTCAGCGGTGCCGCCCGGGCAGCTTGCTAGTGTTTAATTGCAAAAGTTTTTGATATTTGGCATAATGTATGGCAACAACAAAGGAGGTTGCCATGCCGCGAAAGACCCCAAAGCTTTATTGC
>QZKJ01000071.1 GCA_003605035.1 Desulfurivibrio sp. | reverse complement strand
CCTGGAGGCTGCCGAGAGTTATTGAGCCTGACCCCGTGGTGGTAAGCGCCATGTCGGCCGCGCCGCCGGCAGTGATCGCGCCGCCGCTGTTGTCAAGATGCGCACCGGCCACGCTGACTGCGATGCCGCCATTGGTGGTGGTGATCGTCTCCGCCAGCAGCCCGCCGCCGCCGCTCTGGGCAAAGCTGATGGCGCCGGTGCCGGTGGTCAGTGAATGGACGGTGATGGTTGCGGCGCTGCTGTTATGGATAGCGATCGCTCCGTTTGTGCTGTCCGCCTGTATCCCTTGCGTTGCCAGAGCAATGGCCGCATTGTTGCCTATGCCGGCAAGGGCATTGAGTTCCACGGCTGAAGCGGTGATATCCGTATCGACTTCGCCCGGCACGTCATTAATGGCATTGCCGCTGAGGGTGACTGTGCCAACACCAACATCGAGGGCGCCGATCTCGATATCGCCATTTCCCTGAAAGGAAAAATTCAGGCCGCTCGTATCGCTTACCTCTGTCAGCAGATAAGCCAAGCCATTATCCGTTACGCTGAAGGTGAGATTGTCGCCGCTTATCTGATAAATATTGGCGGCGATACTGGTACTGATCAGGCTTAGCTGGGCGAAGTCAGCGGTATTATCAACATAGATATTTCCAGCAAAGGTGGCGGTCAGGGCGGGCGAGTTGATGTCAAGATCGCCATCTCCCGCTGCTCCCAGGGATCCGGCAGCCTGCAGTATTATCTGGTTTCCAGTTGCATTGGCGCTCGCCTCACTGAGCACATCCGCGTCATAAATCGAGCCGGTCGAGGCGAGATTTATACTCGTCCCGCTCAGCGCGCCAAGATGCATATCGCTGTTTTCGCTTACCGCGAGCGTCGAGACAGCCGTGGCATCCAGGCTGCCGAAATTGACGCTGTCCGTGCCCGTGTCACCTAAGGCAATCAACCCGCCCGCAGCAAGTATGCCCGGGCCGCTGACGTTGATCGCGGCGCTGCTGCTGTCCGTGATGCTCCCGCTTGAGCCCAGACTGACAGTTGCCGCGCTCAACTTATCCACCAGCATGCCGCTGTTTTCGTTGATGGCAATCTCCGAGACAGCCGTGGCGTCGAGTCTGCCGAAATTGACGCTGTCCGTACCCGTGTCACCCAGGGTGATGGAGCCGCCTGCAGCAAAAATGCCCTTGCCGCTGACATTTATGGTGGCGCTGCTGCTGTCGGAGATATCGCCGGTTGAGGTCAGCTGCGCGCTTGCCGCGCTCAGCTGATTCACCAGCATGCCGCTGTTTTCGCTTATGCTTGCCGAGGTTGCGGCCAAAACATCGAGGCTGCCGAAATTGACGCTGTCCGTGTCTGTGTCACCCAGGGTAAGCGAGCCGCCCGCGGCAAGTATGCCCAGGCCGCTGACGTTTATGGTGGCGCTGCTGCTGTCCGTTATGGCACCGGTTGAGGCCAGGCTGGCAGTTGCCGCACTCAGCTGGTCCACAAGCATATTGCTGTTTTCGTTTATGGTCAGCGAGGTCGCGGCCGTGGCAGCCAGGCTGCCGAAATTGACGCTGTCCGCGACCGTGTCACCCAGGGTGATGGCGCCGCCCGCAGTCAAGACGCCCTGGCCGCTGACATTTATGATGGCGTTGCTGCTGTCGGTGATATTGTCAGCCGCATCAATTTGTACAGTTGACGAAGTTATTCTCGCAATCACTGCGCTCTTGCTGCTGTCAAGAGACACATCAGCCCCTGAGGCTTCCACGGATACCCGCGTCAGCCCGGCGCCTGAGATGGAGACAGCGGCGCCGGCTGTTCTGATTCTATCCCCGGCGGCCATTGAAAATGCCCCGCCGCCGTTTGCATCCGCGTCGGCGGTAAAAGTAACACTGTTGCCTGGTCCGGTTTGCAGATTGAGAATATTGTCGGCCAGGTTGTTGATACTAATGTTATTTTTCGCTTCCAGAACAATATTGTTCGTTGCCGCAATGCCTTCCAGTTCCGATTCATAAAGCAGTGAAGGAGAGGTGTCGTCCGCAACAACAGCGCCGATCAACCCACCGGGATCTCCCGCAAAGGTCGTATTCCCGTCAGCAGCACTGTCACCGGTCCCATCTGCGATAACGATATTGGTGGGATCAAGCAGCAGGGTGCCGGTTGACCCGTTTGCGGCTCTGGTATCCACTGTTCCCGCGAAATCAAGGTGCGCTTCCCCCGACACCTCGACAAAACCGCCATCGCCGGAGACGCTGCCGCCCCGGGCGCTGATGCCCCCAGCATAGCGGGTGGCGCCGTCGGCCCAGACGATGACCTTGCCGCCATCACCCGCACTTGCCGCATCGGCGGTGATCGTTGCCGCCCCGTCCACATAGGTGGCGGTGGCGTTCTTGACATCGGCAGTGGCGCCCTGGAAATCACCGCCCACCAGCACCTCGCCGCCGCCGGCATCACCGGAGGAGTCAATGACGGCGCCGGCAAAGAGGCCGACCTTGTCGCCCAGCACCTGGACGCTGCCGCCCCGCTGGCCCGCCTCTCTCCCTGATGCATCAAGGGTGCCGGAGACGCTGACGATGCCGGAGTCGCCGCCATGGAGAATGATCTCGCCTCCCTGGCCCACTTCAACCGCCCTGGCCTCGATGATGCCGTCCATGTTGACCACCTGGCTGAGCGCGCGGCCGGCGGCGGAGGCGGTCAGCAGAACCGTGCCGCCGTCGGCGGAGATGAGCCCGCTGTTGCTGACCAGGGATTCGGCCGCCTGGGCCTGCTCCTCGCCCACGGCGGAGCCGACGGCAAACTGCACCAGCTGGTCGCCATAGAGATCAAGGGTAAAGGTATTGCCCGCGGCAAGGGCTACCTTGCCCAGCCGGGCCTGGATGACGCCGCTGTTTGCCACTGTCGGGGCCACCAGGGCGGCAAGCCCGGCCTCGTGCACCGTGATGGTCCCCTGGTTGATCACGCTGGCATTCGGCACGGGGGAGGGGATGGCAAAGCGTAGATTGCCGGCCAGGAAATCCTCGTTGGCGATGTCGGCGGTGGTGGCGACCAGACCGCCCGCGTCAACCCGGGAGCCGGGTCCGAAGAAGATGCCGTTGGGGTTGACCAGCATCACCCTGCCGTTGGCGGTCAGGGTGCCGAGAATGCTGGAGGGATCGCCGCCGCTCACCCGGTTCAGGGCTATGGCTGAGGCGGAAGGCTGGTTGAAGCGGGTGTGTTCGCCGGTGGCGATATTGAAGCTGCGCCAGTCAATGACCGCCTTATCGGTGGCCTGGTTGATCTCGAGCCGGGAAGGGGAGTACACCATGGAAGCGGAGCCGGCCGCCACCCTGCCATTCTGGGGCAGGGCCAGGAGGCTTGGCGGCGCCGCCAGGGCGCTGAGGCAGATCGAAGCGCCGAGGCAGACTGACAGCGGGGTAACAGCCCGCTCGTCCCGCCGGGGAAGCCGGGTTGCCGGCAGGCCTTTCCCCGCCGCTTTCCTGCCGGTTAAACGCTTGGCAAAGGCCCTGACCCGTCTGTTCATCATTTTTGCTTTCATGGCGATTCTCCACCGGGAAACCCGCTCTTTCCCTTTTTTTCAGTTGACGGTGGCTTGACTGCCTTTTCACTCACTTTCAAAAACTGAAGAGCACCGCGCAGGAGTACCAGGGATCCCTGTCGTTCTGCCGGGAAGGAATGCGCGACAGCGGCTTTGCCACCTCCCAGTGCAGGGTGACATTCTCCCGCCAGAACAGGCGGAGGCCCAGGCCGGCCGATTCGAGATCAGGTTTTTCATTGTCCGTGTTTTCATCGATATCATCAACATTCCACACCTTGCCCGCATCATAAAAGGTATACAACTGAGCGGAAAATTCGTGGTAAACCGGGGTGAGGTACTGCAGTTCCGCGGAAAAACCCACGCCCTTGTCACCCAGGATCTCGCCGTCGTCATAACCGCGGCCTATGATCCTGCCGCCGATGCCGAACTCCTCCGAGGAAAAAAGCGGCTCATCACTGTACTGCCACAAAAAGCGGGTGAGCAGGCCAAGCCCGGGAGTCAGCAGGTCAAGATACTGCATCCTCCGCAGTTCACCGTTGAAGTCGTTGAATTCCGGGCTGGCCTCATAGCGGGTGGAGTAAAGGGAGTTTTTCGGTGTTGCCGACCAGTCCAGCCCCTGATTGACGGTCAGGATGATGGTATTTGCCCCGGCATACTGATCGAGAAAATCAAGGGTGGCGGTCGCGTAGAATTTTGGGATGCGATCTTCAAGAAGCTTGTCATCCAGCACGTGCAGCAGATATTTCAGATGCATGTAACCGGTCTCGACCAGGAGGCTGGCATTTCTGGTCCGCAGCCAGGGATATGTCAGGCTGACGGTCTTGATGTAAGTGTTGCCTTCGGTTTCCAGCAGGCGCAGGTCATCATCCGGCCGGGAAGGTTCCTCGGACATGCTGCCGTTCAAACTGAGCCCTTCCGTGCCGAGCGGCAGACTGGCATCCCCCTGGATGTATTTGAGTTCAGTGGTCGGATTGGTGAGTAGACCGGTAAACGAGAACCTTTCCCCCTGCCCGAAGGGCGAATTGAGGTTCAGTCCGAGGGTGGCCCGTTCCGGCCCGAGGTAATAGCTGCCATAGTTGTCATAGGAGAGATAGCCGTCCAGCATACGGCGCTCGGCCACCACCACCAGTTCTGAGGCGCCCGGCGCGTCTTTGGCAGGCCGGATGATATTCCTGGTGGTTACCCCGGCCATGTCGTTGACCAGCAGAAGATAGCGCTCAAGGTCCTGGAGCCGCAGCGGTTTCCTGCCGACGATTTTATTGAGAAAGGCGAGAATCCGGGACTGCATGGGTTCCGCCCCTTCGATGCTGATTCGAGCAATGAAACCCTCAACCACGGAGATCCTGGCCACCCCGTCGCGGATGCGCTGCTCGGGCACGATGGCCCGGGACAGCACATAACCGTCCTGCCGGTATTTCAGGGTTATTTTTTCCTCGACATCATAAATGCGGGCCAGGGAAATCTCCTTGCCCAGCAGGTCCTCATACAGCAGCCGAATCTCTTCCTCGGCATAAACGGTCACCCCGGCAATTTCGATTTTCTCAAGGAAAAAGGTGATTTTTTCCAGCTCCTCCCGGAAAACCCTGCCGCCCTCGGGTATCTGCAGGTCGATTTTCACTTTTGGCCTGACCGGCTCAGGCGGGACAATCTTTTCCCGGCCGGGACGAAAACCCGGGGCTTCCGGGGTGACCTGGGCGGCAAGCGTATCCGCCATGACGGCCAGGAGCAGCAAGACAGGAAAGATCTTTGCGGAAATACGGGCAACAGCCGATCGACTCATAACTTGGGATTCTCCCATTTCTTTCTCATTTTGCGGGCAATCACCCTCATTCTTATCTTTATCAGGTAATTCCCCCAGCCGCAAGATCGATAAGCGCTGGAGGGCCGGCCAGGGGAAAACGACGCCAAAAAAAAGCCGGGCTACCATCAGGCAACCCGGCTCATTTGAGATTCCAGGTTATTTGGTCCCGCACAGCAGGGCTGATCTCCCCCGCTGGCCTGACATGTTCTTATTCAACTTTCTGAGTTGTGGTAACATGCTGAAATTAAATAAATATTCTTAGGTTCCCCAGAACTTGTTCCCAGAGAATTCAGAAGCCAGGAGTCAGGAGCCAGAATAAAACGTAATAAAATCAATTCTTCTGAATTCTGTCTCCTGTCTTCTGAATTCCCATAACGGAAATCAGAGCAGCAACTATGTCAAAAAAATATCGTTATCTCGGCAAAATAGATCAAGTCAGAAAATTGAGTGCTTACAAAAAGATACTTAATTTGTAAATCAGGGAAATTGCCGCATGAAGCCGGCTTGTTATTTTTGCTGGCGCTGTGTATAGCTGAAAGTGATGTGCTGTAGCCTCCTGTATATGACCGTCGGTGCCATGCAATGCAGATTCCCCGCGCCCCCCACAGCTGGTCGGTGACGCCGCAGCAGGCGATAATCATCCAGAAAAAACTGGCGTCCGCCGTCATCCGGCAGTGTGCCGGCAACCTCCAGCTGCGCCTGGTCGCCGGGGTGGACGCGGCCTTTTCTGCGGATGGGGCGCATTGTCTGGCCGGGGTGGTGCTCTGGGACGTGGAGAAACAGGCGGTGATCGAGCAGCGGCTGGCCAGTCGCCGGCTGGTTTTCCCCTATATTCCCGGACTACTCACCTTCCGCGAGGCCCCGGCCATGCTGGCCGCCCTGCGCAAACTGCGGCAGGCGCCGGACGTGCTCATGTGCGACGGCCAGGGCATTGCCCACCCCCGCCGCCTGGGCATTGCCAGCCATCTGGGCCTGCTGGCCGGCCTGCCGGCCATCGGCTGCGCCAAGAGCCGCCTGATCGGCAGCCATGGGGAGCCTGACCGGCAGAAGGGCAGCATCACCCCGCTTATTGACCATGGGGAACGGCTCGGCTCGGTGGTGCGCACCAGGGATGGGGTGCGGCCGGTTTTTGTCAGCATCGGCCACCTGATCGATCTGCCCGCCGCCGAGCAGCTGGTGCTGGCCTGCGCCGTCCGCTTCCGTCTGCCCGAGCCGACCCGGCTGGCGGATCAACTGGCCGGGGCGGCCAAAAGACTTGGCCTGGCCGCCGCCTCGGTTTAAGCGACAGCCGTGCAGCCATGACGCCGGCAGCGATGAAAAAAAACTCCCGCTTGGCGCAAACCAGCAATTCTTTCCCTGCAAAGTGGTTGAAAAAAAAAGAATCTGAACATATATTTAGAAATCGTTAAGAAAGGATTTGGACAATTCTGACCATTCCTTTACGGCGCCTCCTGCCGTTCTGGTTTTCAGAAGGGACAGGTTGTTTTCTACAACGGCTTATTCATCATACCCCCCCCCACAGCAGCGGGGAGCCAACTGGTAATACCCGATGCCGGAGCGGGCATGGTTCCCGGCAGGATGAACAGCGCATAACGGCCAAGGGTAATTTTGTCTGATCTGGAAGAAAAAGGCCAACGGAGTCAGGGATGGAATCGCGTGCACGTTCGACGATCCTGCATATTTATTTTTTCTGCACTTTTATTGTGGTGCTGCTGCTGTGCCGGAATTATCTCAGGGAAATTCCGCTTGCCGATCCGTGGACCGGTTTCTTTACCCTGCTCACCTACCTGAGCTATGGCGCCATCTATCTGCTGCCGGCCGGGCTGCTGACCATCCTCGTTCACCGGTTGCTCGTCGGCTGGGAACAGAGAAAAAGGCAGGTGCGCCGCTGGAGCTGGGGGCTCGTCTACACCGTTGCCGTGCTGACCACCTCGGCAACGACCATCCTGCTTTTTGCCGATCAGCTGATTTACCGGATTCTGGGCTTTCACATCAACGGCTTTGTCTGGAATCTGATCACCACCCCCGGCGGGCTCGGTTCAATGGGTGGGACGGTGACGGCCAACGCCACCTACGGTGTCATCTCAACCGGCTTTGTGCTGCTGCAGATGCTGCTCATGGCCCTCATCCACCGGGGCTGGTTGCGAGGCAGGCTTGCCGGCCGACATCTGCCGCTGCGGCTGGTTTTGCCGGGCAGGCAATTCTTTGTTGCGGCAATCATCGGCATGGCGCTGACCCAGAGCGTC
The DNA here is from genome assembly GCA_003605035.1 of Desulfurivibrio sp. GTDB lineage: Bacteria > Desulfobacterota > Desulfobulbia > Desulfobulbales > SURF-16 > SURF-16. The sequence continues at coordinate 5,775 of QZKJ01000071.1, read as the reverse complement.
ATTTACGGCCTGAGCAACCTGCAGAACCGCGAGCCGGTTCTTGACGCGGCCCGGGCCTTTCCTCTCTATCAGCCCCTTACCTTCAGGAGCCTGGCCAAACGTCTCGGCTACCCGGTGCGGCAGAATCAGGGCATCAGCATTGAACAAAATGGCGGCCGCCTCGTCTATCCCCTGGCCGCGCTTGCCATGCAGCGGCCGGAAAAACCGTTGAACATCGTCTGGCTGGTGGCGGAATCCTGGCGCTGGGACATGCTGGACCCGGAAATCATGCCGGCGACCTGGGCCTTTGCCCGGCAGGCCAGTTTCTTCAGGCAGCATTACAGCGGCGGCAATGGCACCCGCATGGGCATGTTCACCATGTTTTACGGCATCCACGGCGCTTACTGGTTCCATTTCCTTGAGGAGCGGCGCGGTCCGGTGATCATGGATGTGCTGCAGCAGCAGGATTATCAGCTCAGCATGTATACCAGCGCCAAGTTTTCCTACCCGGAATTTGACCAGACGATCTTCGTCAGGGTGCCGGGCGAGGCGCTGCACGAAGCGGATGAAGGATCAGGCTGGCAGAGCGACAGAAAAAATGTGACGGACATGCTCTCCTTTATCAGGCAGCGGGACCCGGCCCGTCCTTTCATGACCTTCATGTTTTTCGAGTCCCCCCACGCCCGTTACTATTTCCCGCCGGAGGACGCCATCAGGAAGCCCTATCTTGAGAACTTCAACTATGCCACCATGTCGCTTGACGATGATATCGGTCTGATCCGCAACCGTTACGCCAACGCTTGCCATCATCTTGACAGCCAGCTGGCGCGGGTCATCGATTTTCTGCGGGAGGAAAATCTGCTCGATTCGACCGTGGTCATCATCACCGGCGACCATGGCGAGGAGCTTCTGGAAAACGGCAACTGGGGCCACAATTCCGCGTTTACCGAGCAGCAGACCCGCGTCCCGCTGATCATCCGGGCGCCTGGCACGGCAAACCGGGAAATCGACGGGCTGACCTCCCATCAGGACATCGTCCCGACCCTGCTGCCCTTGCTCGGGGTGGAGAGCCCGGCAGAGAGCTATTCCCTCGGCTGCAACCTCCTGGGGCGGCCTGAGCGCAGGTATGCCGTGGTGAGCGACTGGTCCAGGCTCGCCTATGTGGACAGCAGGTACAAGGCGGTTTTCCCCTTGGAAGATACGGCCCTTGAGCAGAGTCTGTTCACGACCCGCGATGATAAGGAGCTGCCGGGTCCGGCTGTCTTCTGGCAGAGCCGCCGGGCCGCGGTGGAGGCGGTGGCGCGGGAGTTGACCATATTTCAGGAGCAGACGAATTGACCGCCGTCAACCCAACCAACCCAATAACCCAATAACTCATCAACCATTTCCCCCCTCCAGGTACTCAGCCAGCAGCGCACCAGCCGCCCTGCACTCCAGGCCGAAGGGCAGGTAGCCCAGATAGCCGGCCGCCGGCATGGCAAAGATATGGAATTTCTGAACAAAGGGGATGGAGTATTCCCAGTGGGCCTGGCTGTTGAAATTCCACAGCTCCCAGAAAAATCCGCAGCACAGGGCGGCCAGGGCGGGCAGCCATACCGGCCGCCAGTCTCCCCGGCCAAGCGGGGCCAGCATGGTGGCCCGGCCGGTCAGCTTCTGCAGGGTGATGACCAGCAGCAGGGGCGAGAGCCAGAGCAGGGGGAAGAGATAATCTGGCCGTAGGCCGATGCCGGCCAGCCCCAGGCTGCTGAGGACAAAAAGGGCAAAGGCCGGATATTTGCCGCCCCGGCAGGTGACCGGCCATGATGCGGCAAGCGGCCCGCTCAGCCGGGGAAAGGAGGCCAGCAGCTCCTCGGTGCTGAGCACCGCCGGCAGCACCGTGGCAAAGCAGAGCGAGGCGTGGATGACGTAGGCCAGGGGACTGAAATCCTCCACCCCCACATAATACCAGTTCTGGACAAAGCGGTTCAGATACTCGAAAAACCACCAGAATACGACGCTGAGCGGAAACAGGGCAGCGAAGAAGCCGGTGCGGGAAGACAACAGGCAGCTGCCGGTGCGCATTCTGGTAAGTCCGTTGACCACCAGGATGAACCCGAGCCAGAGGGGGAGAAAGGTGTGAGGCTGCAAGCCGGCAAACCAGGGGAAGCGGTTCCAGGCCAGCACCCAGCCGGCGGTGAGCAGCCCAAGACCCAGCCAGCCCCACCAGGGCAGCGACCATTTGCCGCCTGTTGTCATGACCGGCGCGTTTGCTGTGCCTCTGCCCATCTGCACCAGAAACAGCCCGGCAACCAGCAGACCCAGCAGGACAAGGGCCGTAAACAACGGCCAGCAGAAGGGGGCGTGGGCCACATAGCGGGTGAGCGGCGGGAACTCCCAGTACTGGCTGACGTTTTTTTCGGCCGCCAGGATGCCGAGCAGCGGCAGTCCGGCCAGCAGGAGAGCGGGGATGATGACGGTGATGAGGGTTTTTCGCATTATCTGTCCGGCTTGAAAAATTCCATGAGGATTCTTTCAAGATTGCCCCGGATGGAGCCGGTGGCATTCATGATGAACAGGGCGTCACCCACGGCAAACAACTCCTTTTCCACCCTTTGTATCGCCGGCGGGTCCGCGTTTCTGCGCGCCAGTTCCTCCGCGAACATGGGGACGATCTTGTCATTCATGCGCAGCTCGGTGTCCATGAAAAAGATGGAGAGATCCGGGTGCAGATCGTTGATGCGGTCGAAAAAGGCGGCAACGTGTCTGGCCAGCACCTGCTTGGGCGGGCTTGATTTGCTCTCCAGGTAGAGCAGCGAGGAGTTGATCCTGGCCAGGATGTCGTAATCGCCGCCCGCCCCCTGGCCGCGGAATTTCACCCCCCACACCGCTTCCACCCCCAGCTCCCTTTTGCAGATCTCCGCCAGCAGCCATTCCAGGGTGGCGCCGAAGCTGCGGATCGGCCGGCTGACCAGCCGGAAGCAGTGGCTGTCCGGTTTTTCCAGCAGGCCGACATCCAGCAGAAAGCCAATGTACTCTCCGGCCTTGGCCGGCGAGGTGTAGCGGGTCACCTGGCTCACCGTAAACTGCTGCTGGTGCTTGATGACGTCCCGCAGGAAAATCCGGAAGGAGTAATGGAGGAGCTTGCGGTAAAAGCTGTCAAGATGGGGGGCGGGAGGCAGCAGCAGGTCCTGGGCCGGTTGGCTTTTGTAGATCGTCAGCCCCCTGGTCCTGAGCAGGCTGGCCAGATCAGGCGAGGTTGCCGTGATGATTGAGCGCAGCCGTTTGATCTCGCTGCGGAGTTGGTCGATGATTTCCGATTCCTTCATAGCCAGTGGGCCAGCGGCATGGCGGTTCGGGCAGGCGCTGCATGTCGGGGTTCGTTTGACACGGCGGCTGCGGGAAAAAACCTGCCGCCGGGTAAGGCGGCAGGCTTTTGGTCCTTCGGTCAATGGCTGCCGGGCAAGGCAGCCCGGCAGTCCCGGGTTACTCCCCGTTTTCCGTATACATCAGTGTGATGATGACGGTCCTGTTCAGCGCCCGGCCCTCCGGAATGTTGTTGTCATAGGGCGGGTTGTTGGGGCCGTTGCCCGCGTAAGTGATCTGCGAGCCCACGGCGATGCCGGTTTCGAGCATGGAGCCATAGACCGCGCTGGCCCTCCGCTCGGAGAGTTTGATGTTGTAATCCTCCTTGCCGATGATGTCGGTATGGCCGGCGATATCCATGGAGGCAGAATTCAGCTGGGCCATTCTGGTGATGACCCGGTTGACGATGACCTGGTTGCGGTCTTTCAGATCCGCACGGTCGAATTCAAAGAGGATCAGGCCGTATTTCTCGATGACCCTGGATTCCAGCTTCTGGGCGATACGTTCCTCCCGTTTGAGGAAGTTGATCCTGGTGGGCAGCGCCGTGGCAATGGAGAAGGTGTTGCCCTCGTTGTCCACGCCATCCATCTCGGCGCTGATCTGCTTCATCAGGGCAACATTGTGCACGCCGAGGGATTTGATGTCAAAGGCAAAGGACTCGGGAGGCTTGCCGGTGCCCTCCCTGGTCAGCAGCACATTACCTCCACCCAGCAGCCTGAACTGCCATTTGTCGATCACGGTCTCCGACTCAATGGCCGGCACGATGCGGATTTCGCTGGTATCGCACTCCTCTTGCGTATAGGTGCTGTTGATGGTGTCCAGAATGGCGGGATGGATGGAATAGATCTCGACCCGCTGGTTTTCCACGACGCCTTCCGGCACCCGGCTGGTGCTCGGCACGCTGGGAAGATTCTGGGCCTTGACCTCCATGCGTGACGGATCAATGCCCCACACATAGCGTAAATAGGCGAATACCTTGTCGGCCCGGCTGCGGGACAGGTCCAGCCGGCCCTTTTCTTCTCCCGTGTTGGAATTGCAGCCCACAATGGTTATCAGGGCGTCCGGATTCTCCACCATGCGCCTGCCGATAACGTTGAGGATGTGGTGGTACTTCTCCATGGTGTCCTTGAGCTTTTCCATGGCAAACCCTTCTGTCTCCCCGGGCTGGGTGAAGGTGGCGTAACGCTGGGAAATTTCGCTGCTGCCGGTGTCAAAATAGACGTAGTTGAGGAACGGCGAGCTGTCCACGATGGTGATCTCTTCGATGTTGACCGTGGCCGGCTCACTGGTCAGGGTGCCGGTGGGCGGATTGAGGAAACGGAAGGTCACCCCGTAGCGATGGAAGATGGTGGTGGAGAACTGTTTGAAGATGGGCAGAAAATCGCTGGCTGATCTGGCCTTGCGGATCTTGCCGCCGGTGCCCTCGGCAAAGGACTGCAGAAACGGGTCCAGCCCTGGTTTATCCATGTAGTCCACGGCAAAGACGGTGAAATTCTTGAGTCCGGCGGATGCCAACTGCAGATCCACGGGTTTGATGATGCTGTTGATGTCTTCGCCGTCGGAAAAGATCACCATGAACTTCTGGCTCTTTTCCGGCATGCCGCGGATGATTTTCAGGCCTTCCTGCATGGCTTCATACAGGTAGGTGCCATCGGTGGGGTCGGCGTAGCTTTCCTTCAGCGACAGGCTGAGCAGGGCCGAATCGCCTGACTGGGTAATTCTGGAGGACACTCTGGGTTTGCCGGCCTGCGGGGTGCCGGGATCGGTAAAGGTGATGACATGGACATCGTCAATGGGCCGCACCAGGGAGAGAAATTCATCCATGGCGCCGAGTACCGGACCGATGGCCTTGCGCATCTTCATGGAATAGGAGTTGTCCACCACCAGAACGATGTTGAGGCCCTGATCCCGCTGTTCCGCCACATCCTCCACGGAGATGATCTGGGCGGTCTTGGGCCCCCTGGTGATGTGGAAATCCTCCTTCTGCAGACCGAGGATGGCCTCATTTTCTTCGTTCAACACCGAGACCAGCACCTTGTTTTCGTTCAAGGTGAGAAAGCTCAGTTTGGATTTGTGCCGGGGTGTCTGCACCTTGAGGTCGTCCAGGGCGAAACTGCTGCCCATCCAGGCAAAGACGAACAGGAACAGACTGAGTAGGAAAACGTTTTTCTTCATGATTTTCTCCTGTCAATAGGGTGAGATACTTATCATTTGCATTCCAATGTCATTAACTTGAGAGTATTTGAAGTTTCCCGCCGTCACCCCGGCGAAGGCCGGGGTCCAGAACTCCTGCTAATCTCTGGATTCCGTCCTTCGCCGGAATGACAACCCGAGGCTTCTGCCATTAGAAAAAGCGCCTCCTCCGCAGAATTTGTGGGTAGAGGCATTGGTTTTTAAATTTAATTCGTCAGGGTTGCGGAGCGAAGAGACCTTAAAAATCTCGTAGCGTAGCAA
>QZKJ01000075.1 GCA_003605035.1 Desulfurivibrio sp. | reverse complement strand
GGTGAAAAGCGGCATCGAGGCGATGAAGCTCGGCGCCGAGGATTTTCTGGAAAAACCCGTCGACATGAAGGTCCTGCTGGAAAAGATCAGCGAGGCCAAGCACAAGCACATGCTGATCCTGGAAAAGAAAAGCCGGGAGGAAGTAGAGAACATCATCAAGAGTAAAAGCTGGTAAACCCTAACCTCTTTGTTGAGGTTAGACAATACGGGATCTGCTGAAAAGATTCACTGATTTTTCAATTGGAGAAAATCCGGTGCAGGAAAGTTGCGTCCTGCTGCCGGCAGAAAGACCGGAGAACAGGGCGAATCCCGCAGTGAAATGAAAATTTAGCCAACATTCAAGGAGTGTACTTGTGACTACAGCAATACCGGTCGTAAGAGACTATACAATCCCGCTTGAGCGCTACCCGCACCTGAACGAGAAAAGGACTCTCCGCGATGCAGCAAAAGTGATTCACTCTTTTACTGCCGGAGAAAAAAACCAGCTCAGGTACGCCGACGCGCTTGTTGTCAATGATCAGAACCAGCTGGTGGGCAGGATCACCATGACGGATATTCTGCACGGCCTTGCCCCGCAGCTGGTCGAATCAACCAAGGTGGCGAAATTCGAAGGCAAGACCGCCGAGTTTCCCAATCTGGCGCTGCTGATGGAGGATTCCTTTTTCAAGGAATGCTCGCTGCGCTGGAACAAGCCGGTCAGCGGCTTCATGTCGGCCGTGGAGCACTCTGTGTCCGCGGACACGCATCTTTTAGAGGCTCTGCTGGTCATGCTCGGTACCAGGGACTTTAACCTGCCGGTTGCGGCTGATGGAATGATCGTCGGTGTCATCCGCCTGGAGGAGATATTCAAGGCGATCAGCAGCCACTGCAACCTGTAGGTTTCATTTTAACTGATTAGAAAAAGGATGGAGATTATGGCACAAGCAAAATCGGAAGCACTTGGTTTGGCTGTAAGGAAAGAGCCATTCGACTGGAAACGGGCTCTGTTCCTGATACTGGGAGTGGTCATCTTCCTGGTTATTTATTATGCGCCCCCCTGGCCGGATGCTGTCGATCCCCTGGGCAAACACTTCGTCCTGTCGCCCCAGGCCAAGGGCGCCCTGGCGGTTTTCGGACTGGCCGGTATCTGGTGGGTCTTTGAGGTGGTGCCCATCGGCGTCACCAGTCTGATGATCGGCGTGCTGCAGGCGCTTTTCCTGATCCGGCCCGCCAAGGTGGCCTTCAAGGACTTCATGGACCCGTCGGTGCTCTTTATCTTCGGCTCCGTGGTGATCGGCATGACCTTCACCAAGTCAGGGCTCACCAAGCGGGCCGCCTATAAGATGCTTTCCATTGTCGGCGAGCGGACCAGCATGATCTATCTCGGCACCATGCTGCTCACCGTGACCCTGACCCACATCATGGCCCACACCGCGGTGGCGGCCACCATGTTCCCCCTGCTCATGGCCATCTACGCCATGTACAGCGAGGATGACCAGCCGACCAAATTCGGCAAGGGACTCTTCATCGGCCTGGCCTATGTGGCCGGCGCCGGCAGCATCATCACCCTTTTGGGCGCGGCCCGCGGCGCGGTGGCCGTCGGCTTTTTCAGGGACATGACGGGAAAAGATATCGGCTTTTTCGAGTTCAGCAAGTACCTGGCCCCCATGGGCTGGCTGATGGCCATTCTGCTGTGGTGCTTTTTCATGGTCTTCTTCAAACCGGAGAAGGCGCGCATTCCCGGCCTGAAGGAAAAGGCCAAGATGATGTACAAGGAGCTGGGCCGCCTGACCAGGAATGAAACGCTGACCGCGGTCATCGTGGCCTGCACCATTCTCGTCATCTCCGTGCAGTCCTTTGTGCCGGCGCTCAAGGTGCTGGACAAGTCCGGCATCATGCTCTGCTCCACCATCCTTTTTTTCGTCTTCAAGATCCTTGACATCAACGATCTGGAGGCGATTCCCTGGAACATCGTGCTGCTGTTCTCCGGGGCCATGTCCATCGGCTACTGTCTGTGGGACACCGGCGCGGCCAGCTGGCTGGCCGTCAACTGGCTGGTCATGTTCCAGAAGGCCCACTGGTTTGTCTTTATCCTCGGCATCGCCTTCTTCGTGCTGATCATGACCAACTTCATCATGAACGTGGCGGCCATCGCCATCTCCCTGCCCGTGGCGCTGGTTATCGCCCCGTATCTGGGCGTGGCCGGCGAGGTTATTTTCTACTCCTGCCTGGTGACCGCCGGCATGCCTTTCGTGCTGCTGGTGGGCGCGGCGCCCAACGCCATTGCCTATAACTCGAAGCAGTTCACCGCCGGCGAGTTCTTCCGCTACGGCATCATTGCCTCGGTCATGCTCATGCTGGCCCTGGCCCTGATGGTGGCGGTGATCTGGCCGCTGATGGGCCTGCCCATTACCGTGCCCCGGGCCATGTAAGGCAGGAGATTGAACCGCGAGCTGGTTCTGTTCTCAGCCGCCGGTATGGTCCGTCCATACCGGCGGCTGATCATCTCAACCCGGCTGGTTCGTCGCATGATGATGTTCTGCCGTTCCAATGAATCTTACGATAAAGGAGCATACTTTGGTTTTTGCGTGCTGACAGCTTGATCTGTTTGCTGAAATGGGTGAGTCACTGGTTATGGCAGCCGGCAGGAGACAATCCTGCATACATTCAGCCGATTACTCCTGCCAGATTCAGGAAGAGGATGAAATGACCGTACTGAGCGTATTGATCGTAGATGACAAGGTTGAGTTTGCCGCTGCTCTGCTGGCGCGGCTTCAGTCAAGAGGATTGCGGGCCGAAGCGGTGTATTCCGGCAAGGAGGCCCTGTCCAGCGTCATCACCAACCCGCCGGACGTGGTTGTCCTGGATCTGAAATTGCCTGATCTGCATGGCCTGGTGGTGCTGGAAGCGATCAAGACCTTCGAGCCGGCCATTGAAGTCATTATCCTCACCGATCACGAAACCACGACCATGGCCATTGAAGGCATGGAACACGGCGCCTTTGACTATTTCATCAAACCCATCGATTTTGACCTGCTGCTCGAAAAAATCCATCTGTCCGGCGGGCGGAAAAAAGAGATGCAGAGCTGGCTGATGTAAGACGCTTTATTCACCGAACCGCCAGCAAAAAGACCTGGCAGCTATCCGGCGGCACCGCATCTGCTGTCGGGTTGCCGGGCAGCTTCCCCGGGTAAGTTTCATCTCATTGCTGTAACAGGCGGCCAGCAGTCGCATTCCCGGCATTGAGGGCATTGGCCCATGCCATCCTGACGGATGTTATCCTGACGAAAAACTCCTTGCGCCATGGGGCCGGACCATTTACATTTGTTTAGCCTGCGGGCAAGGCTGGCAAATATCTGCTGCGACCGCGCGGTATTCTTCCCAACCGGGCAGTTTTTGTCCGCCTGCCAAGCGGGGCTGCCATGAATCTTGAGTTTGCGGCAATATCGCCGACCTCGTGAGCGGCAGGCCGGTCATGCCGGACATGATCGGGCTCCTATTTTCCGGCCGGGGTGGCCAGGACGGAACCAGTCATTATATTTGGAAAACCCCCAGCATTTTACCGGCATTTTATGATGGAAGCGACAGACAGCAGGAAACAGATTGAACAGCTGCAGGGCCTCATCGAGGAACTGCAATCCGCCAACCGGGAGTTGACCGAGGTCAATTTCACCCTCCTGTCCAGGGTCAGGGAACAGGAAGAGGAGACACGGCACTTTTCCTCTTTCCCAGAGCTGAATCCGAACCCGGTGCTCGAGGTGGCTTTATCCGGCGAGGTCATTTTTCATAATGCCGCTGTGCAGAGGGTTCTGGGTGATGCCGGCCTGGACCGGGGAAATATCAGCGCCTTTCTGCCCGCCGACATGGACCTTATTCTGAGGGAACTGGGGAAGAGGGGCGAAGAGACCCTCTCCCGTGAGATCGTCCTGCCGGGCAAGGTTTTCGCCGCCACGGTTCAGCTGGTTCCGCAGTTTTCCGCTGCGCGCATCTATGCCTATGACATCACCGAGCGGAAACTGGCCGAGGAGCAGTTGCGCCGGGCCCATGACGAATTGGAAATGCATGTCCGGCAGCGGACCGCCGAACTCAACAAAACCATGGAGGCGCTGGCCGCCGAACAGCGGCGGTTCCTGGAGGTGCTGGACGTGCTGCCTGTTTACGTGGTGCTGCTGGCCGCGGACTACCACGTACCCTTTGCCAATCGCTTTTTCCGGGAACGCTTCGGCGAATCCCGGGGCAGACGCTGTTTTGAATATCTGTTTGGCCGTACCGAACCCTGCGAGGTCTGCGAAACCTTCAAGGTGCTGCAGGACAACAGGCCCAGGGAATGGGAATGGACCGGTCCCGACAAGCGCAATTACGCCATCTTCGACTATCCCTTTACCGACACGGACGGCTCTCCGCTGATCCTGGAGATGGGCATCGACGTCACTGTGCAGAAGCAGGCCGAGACGGAGCTGGTCGAGCATCGCCATCACCTGGAGGATCTGGTGCGGCAGCGCACCAGCCAGCTGGAGGAGGCCAATGAGCAGCTGCAGGAGGAAATCTTTGAACGCGAGCTCATTGAGGCTGCGCTGCAGAAGAGCAATGAGAGGCTTGCCCTGCTGGCTGAATCGGCCGGGCTGCTGTTGACCAGCGAGACGCCGGAAGGGATTGTCCGCACCATCTGCGAAAAGGTGATGCGGCATCTCGGCTGCCAGCTTTTTCTGAACTATCTGATCGATGAAAGCGGCCAGCGCATGCGTCTCAACGCCTATGCCGGCCTGGGCGAGGAAAGGGCGGCGGAGATCGCCTGGCTCGATTTCGACCTGACGGTGTGCGGCGCAGTTGCCCGCGAGGGCCGCAGGATGGTGATCGAGGATGTCGCCAACTCAACGGATGAGAGAGTTCATCTGGTCCGCTCCTTCGGCCTGCGGGCCTATGCCTGCCATCCGCTCATTTACCAGGGCCGCATCCTTGGCACCCTCTCCTTTGGCACCTTTGACCGCTCCTCTTTCGACCTTGACGACCTGGAGCTGATGAGCGCCATCACCGGGCAGGTAGCCATTGCCATAGCCCGGAAACTGGCCGAAGGGGCGGTGCGGCGGGCCAAGCAGGAGTGGGAAAGGACCTTTGACAGCGTGCCGGACCTGATCGCCATCCTGGATAAGGAGCACCGGATTGTCAGGGTGAACCGGGCCATGGCCGAGCGGCTGGGGGCAACACCCGATCAATGTGCTGACCTGAACTGTTACCAGTGTGTGCACGGCGCCAGCCGTCCCCCTGCCTTCTGCCCCCACAGCCAGTCCCTGGCGGACGGCAAGGCCCATTCGGTTGAGGTGCATGAGGAGAGGCTCGGCGGCGATTTCCTGGTGACCACCACCCCGTTGCTTGATGAAAACAGGGAAATGCTGGGCACGGTGCATGTGGCCCGTGATATCTCGGAGAGCAAGCGCAACGAGGAGAAAATCAGGAAACTGAACGACAATCTGAAAAACACCATTACCCAGCTGGCCGCAGCCAACCGCGAGCTGGAGGCCTTCAGCTACTCGGTTTCCCATGACCTGCGCGCTCCGCTCAGAAGCATCTCCGGCTTCAGCCAGGTGTTGCAGGAAGATTACGGCGACGGGCTGGATGAAGAGGGGCTGGATGCCCTTGGCCGCATCATTGCCGCCACCCGGCACATGGGCAGACTCATCGATGATCTGCTGGATCTCTCCCGGGTGTCGCGGACCGAGATGCGCCAGGAGCGGGTCAATCTGAGCAGCCTGGCCCGGCGGGTTGCCGGCTCTCTGGTCGACAGAAATCCGGGGCGCCATGTCGATTGGCTGATCGCCGCCGATGTGGTTGCCGAGGGTGATGAATATCTGCTGACCGTGGTGCTTGACAACCTGCTGAGAAACTCCTTCAAGTTCACGGCAAAACAGCCCGCGGCGAAAATAGAGTTCGGTGTTACGGAACAAGCGGATGGCGAAAAGGTCTATTTCGTTAAGGACAACGGCGCGGGCTTTGACATGACCTATGCCGGCAAGCTGTTCAGGCCGTTTCAGCGGCTGCACACGGTCAGCGAATTTCCCGGCACCGGCATCGGGCTGGCCACGGTGAAACGCATCATCAACCGTCATGGCGGCAATGTCTGGATCGAAGGAGAGCCAGGCAAAGGGGCTGTGGTTTTTTTTACCTTGTAAACAGGCCGGACCTCTCGCAGAGAAAAATGTGGGAAGAGCGGCCGGGAAAATAACATGGAAAATAAGCATATCCTGCTGGTGGAGGATAACCCGGATGATGTCAAGCTGACCTTGCGGGCCCTCAAGAAGAATAATATCCTGAACACGGTGGTGGTGGTCGAGGACGGGGTCGAGGCCCTTGACTATCTCTATGGCACAGGCCGGTTTGCCGGCCGGGAGCTGCATATGATGCCCCAGCTGATCCTGCTTGATCTGAAGATGCCCAAGCTGGACGGCCTGGAGGTTCTGCAGCGCATCCGCATGGATGAAAGAACCAGGCTCCTGCCGGTCGTTATCCTTACCACCTCAAACGAGGATGTCGACCGCATTGAAAGTTATAAGCTGGGGGCAAACAGTTACATCCGCAAACCGGTGGATTTCAATCAGTTCCTGGAAGCGGTGCAGCAGCTGGGGCTCTACTGGCTGGTGTTGAATGAGGCGCCGTGATGGGCGGTGAACCTGCAGTGAAAAGTGAGATGGCGACCCCGCTGCGGGTTTTGATCGTCGAGGACTCGGAGAATGACGCCATCCTGATGATCCGCGAGCTGCACAGGGGCGGCTATGAACCGCGGGCACTCCGCGTTGAGACGGCGGAAGCCATGCAGGAGGCCCTGGCGGCCGGCGAGTGGGACATCATCATTTCCGATTATGTCCTGCCCCGCTTCAGTGGCCTGGCCGCCCTGCATATTCTCAAGCAGAGCGGCCGGGATCTGCCTTTCATTGTCATCTCCGGCAACATCGGCGAGGATATTGCCGTAGGCGCGATGAAGGCCGGGGCCCACGATTACATCCTCAAGGGCAATCTGACCAGGCTGGTGCCTGCCGTGGACCGGGAGCTGCGGGAAGCTGTGGTGCGCCGCGAACGCAGGCAGGCGCAGGAGGCCCTGCAGCGTTCCTATGGGGAACTGGAGCAGCGGGTCAGGGAGCGGACCGAGGAACTGCGGGCCAGCAAGCGTGAACTGGAGCGGCTGGTGGGGGAGTTGGAGCGCTCCAACCAGGAACTGGAACAGTTCGCCTATGTGGCGAGCCACGACCTGCAGGAACCGCTGCGCGTGGTGAGCTCCTTCATGGATCTGCTGGAAAGGCGTTTTCAACATCAGCTCGACGACAAGGCCAGGCTGTACATCCAGTATGCCCAGGCCGGTTCCGAGCGGATGAGCCAGCTCATAAGCGACCTGCTGAAGTTTTCCAGGGTGCGGCGCGGCAGCTGGGAGCCGGAGCCGGTCGATCTGCATGAGCTGTTCCGCCAGATTGTGGCGGACTGCCGGACCGTCATCCAGGAGACCGGCGCGGTGATCACCTGTGAGCCGCTGCCCGTGGTGCAGGGGGAGCCTGCCCAGCTCTGCCAGCTGCTGCAGAACCTGCTGCTTAACGCGGTCAAGTTCCGCAGGCCCGATGTCATCCCCGAGGTCCACATCTCGGCCAGCCGGCAGGACAGGCACTGGCTGCTTGCCGTGCGTGACAACGGCATCGGCATCGCGCCGGAGCAGCACCAGCGGATCTTTGTCATCTTCCAGCGCCTGCACAGCCGGGAGAAATATGACGGCACCGGCATCGGTCTGGCCATCTGCCAGCGGGTGGTCGATTTCCATGGCGGCCGGATCTGGGTAGAGTCCGAGCCGGGCAGGGGTTCTACTTTTCTCTTCAATCTGCCCGCCTGATTCCTGCCTCAGGGGATGGCTGTCAAGTCCAAAAAAAATGGGCAGCATCAGTCGATCGGACCGGCAGGCAGGCACCCTCGCAGAATTCCCGTTTTCCGGAGGAAATTTTTTATGATGACGGAATACTGGAAAACGCCCCCCTTCTCCGGCGGGGAACTGTCTCTGTAATCTGCCGGAATAAAAGCATTTTTTATTGCTGGCTTTCTGGCCTGTATCTTGCAATTTTAATCTCCGCCCATCGTGGTCGCAGCGTCAGCTCACCGAAAATGAAAAAAAAGAAAGGAGGAGATCATGCCTGTAAGAAAAATCAGCCTTCGGGCAACCCTGCCAGGCTTGCTGGCCCTGGCGTTCATCTTAGCCCCCGCCGCGGCATCGGCCTACACCTATAGCTTCCGTGCCTATATCGACGGGGAATCGGACCTGATTATCAGCGGCAACACGGTCCAGTGGCACAACCTGCAATGGGATGTGCCCGGCATTACCTCTGAGGATGGCGAAGACGAGGATTCCAATTTCCCCACCACCATCACCACCGCTGATATGGGCGCGGTGGACTGGTACCCGGGATGGCCAGGCGGTACCTTCGGCGATCAGGAATCCACCGTGTTTACCGGCCTGGACCAGTCCCTGACGGCCGGGGTGGAGATCCGCAGCCTGGTGATCACCGAACAGCGGGATGCGGATGATCCTGCCGGGCAGGGCAGCGTCATCATCTGGCAACTCCCCGAACTTGACAATGATTACACCCTGATCCTGAAATTTGACGATGCCGCCCCTCCCGGGGCCGCCTGGTATACGGTTGAATTGAATACCAGCGCCGTGCCTCTCCCCGGTGCGGTCTGGCTGCTGGGCTCTGGTCTGCTGGGGCTGGTCGGCCTGAGGCGCAAGAACCGGAAGTAAAAGAGCCTGGACAACGTCAACCACTTTATTCCCTTCCACCACTGCTGCTTTGCCGGTGGCGCCTGGCCGCCCCCGGCAAATTCAAAACTCCAGCAATCTTTTCAGAAAGCTGTTCCGGGAAGTAAGGGCGGTTCACACCGCCCCTGCGCGCGCCCCGCGGTTCACGGTTCGCGAACCACCCTTTGTGTCTGTGGGCGCGCAGAGAAAAACCGTTCATATCACCGGCGCGGCAGGGTGGTTGCCGCCCGGGTCCTTTATTCACCCGAAAGAATGCTTTGCAGCAATGCATTTTTCCGGTATTGCCATGGAAATGTTTTTGTCAGGCCCGCCAAGGCGATGCTGTTTTCTCTTTGCCGGGCCGCCGTTTCCGCTACCTCCAGCTGACACTTGCCTGATGAACACCCGTGATGTAAAAAAAGCCTGGCTCGAGATCTGGGTCTTGTCCTGGCCGCTGGTCCTGACCATGTTCCTGCAGTTTGTGGTCGGCCTGACCGATGTCTATGTGGCCGGGCTTTTCCGGCCCGAGGTTCAGGGCGCGGTGGGCTTCGGCGGTCAGGTGCTCTTTTTTTTCAGCGTCTTCGCCAACGCCCTGGGGGTGGGGATCGTGGCGATCATCGCCCGCAGCGTCGGGGCCCGGGACCAGGGCGCCATGTGGCACACCGCCCGGCAGGGGCTGCTGCTGGCGGTGCTGGTTACCGGCCCTCTGTCGCTGCTTGGTATTGTGCTCGGCTCCTTTGATCAGTTATACTGGTTCCTGCCGGAAAAGGTGGCAGCTGAGGGGGCCCGGCTGCTGCCCTTTTACGCCGCCGCCCTCCTGCCCCAGGGTGTTCTGACCGTGGTGGCGGCCATCTGCCGGGCCAGGGGTCGGATGCTGGTCATCCTGCTCTGCTACGGGCTTACCGCCCTGCTCAATCTGGCCGGGGATTTTCTGCTGCCTTTCGGCTACTGGCTTTTTCCGGGGGTGGGGGCGAAGGGCATTGCCATGGCCACCATGGCCAGTTCGCTCTTCGGCGCCCTGCTGGCCCTGCTGGTGCTGGTGCGCCAGGGCATGGCGGTCAGCGACTGGCGGCTGGACCGGCAGCTGGCGGCCCGGCTGTGGAAACTCGGCTGGCCCATGGGCATGCTGCAGCTGGGCTGGCAGTTCGGCAGCCTGGCGCTCTATGCGATTCTGGGCTTTCTGCCGGCCCAGGCGGTGGCGGCCACCGCGGCCCTGACCAATGGGCTGCGCATCGAGGCAATCCTCTATCTGCCGGCCTACGCCCTGAACATGATTGCCGCCGTGCTGGTGGGCCAGGCCCTGGGCAGTCGGAACCGGCAGCGGGCCGCCCAGCTGGGCTGGCAGGTGGCGGCCATCGCCGCCCTGGTCCTGAGCCTGCTGGCCGTGCCGGTTTTTATCTATTCCATGGAGCTGGCCAGGGCGATCAGCCCGGATCCCCTGGTGCAGCAGCTGACCCATCTCTACCTGCGCTTTAACATGATCAGCCAGCCGTTCATGGCGGTCGGGGTCTGTCTGGGCGGGGCGCTGGAGGGGGCAGGGGACACCGCGGGCACCATGAAGGTGGTGCTCGGCGCGCTGTGGGTGATCCGCATCCCCCTGGCCGCGGTCCTTGCCCTGGCGACCCGGCTCGGGGCGGTCGGGGTGTGGGGGGCCATGGTGGTCTCCATGATTCTGCAGGGGATCTTCATGGCAATCCGTTTCAGAAGAGGGCGCTGGCAGGATATCGACTTTGCCGGAGGCCCTGGCAAGGCGCAGGTGAATATGTGAGAATCTTTGAACAGGAAGACTTCAATCAGGGGCAAACGCTTATGGCATCACCCGTGTTATCGGCAGGCGTTATCATCATGCGCCGGCTGGCAGGCAGACCGCATTATCTCCTGCTGAGGGTCTATAACTACTGGGACTTTCCCAAGGGCCTGGCCGAAAAGGGCGAGGAGCCGCTGGCCGCGGCCCTCAGGGAGGTGGAGGAGGAAACCGGGCTTACCAGTCTCTCCTTTCGCTGGGGCAGGGATTTCCGGGAAACGCCGCCCTATGCCATGAGCAAGGTGGCCCGCTACTATGTGGCGGAAGCGGAGCAGGGCGAGGTGAGCCTGCCGGTAAATCCCGAGCTGGGACACCCGGAGCATCATGAATTCCGCTGGTGCAGCTATCAGGAGGCGCGGGAGATGGTGGCGGACCGGGTCAAGCCGATCCTCGACTGGGCGCATTCCCTGATCGGCGCATGAGAGGAAACGACAAACGAGCGATTACATCATGCCCTGGGCGGCAATCAGCAGGGTGGTGATATTGTCCCGGCCTCCTGCTTCATTGGCCCTGGCCACCAGGGTCTGGTTGATCGCCGCCAGGTTTGCCCCTGAGGCCAGCACCGCGGCAATCTCAGCAGTCTCGAGCATGGTGGTCAGGCCGTCCGAACAGAAGAGAAAGATATCGCCCGGCCGGACATCGCTGCTGCCGAGACCCGGTTCAACCTGGGGATGGGTGCCGATGGCGCGGGTGATGATGTTGCGCAGATTGTGCACCCGCATCTCCTCCCGGCTGATGTTGCCCATCCGGTAAAGCTCGTAGACCAGGGAATGATCTTCGGTCAGCTGGGTCAGCTGTCCGCCCCGCCACAGATAGAGCCTGCTGTCGCCCACATTGGCGAAATCAAGGCGGTCTTCGGTGAAGTGGCCGACCACCAGGGTCGAGCCCATACTGCTGCCGTCCGCCTTCTGATGCACCAGGTAGTTGGCGAATTGGGCGATGCAGGAGAGGAGCGGCTGGCGCAGCATATCGGCGGTAAGCCCATAGGGGATGGTGGTGTCGCCGGTATCGGCCAGATAGTTCATGGCGCGGGACACCCCTTCCAGGGTGGTCTGACTGGCCAGCTTGCCGGCCACCTGGCCGCCCATGCCGTCCGCCACGCCAAACAGCCGATGTTGTTCCATGACCAGGAAGTCATCTTCGTTTTCCTTGCGGGTCCGTCCCAGGTCAGAAATGCCGCAATAGGAGAGATAAAGATTATGCCATGGGATTATGCCGTCCAGCCTTTTCATGCATCACTCCCGGTATGTTTGCCAGTGAAGTTTGGTTGGGATACACCCCGTTGCCGGGGGCGGTGCCTGCCCTTGCCGTCTGCTCGGCAGTGAGGTCCTTTTTGTTATCAACCAGTATATTCGGATCATGGATAATTTAAAATTTTTTTTTGCTTTTGCCTTGTTAGCCGAGATAAGATGAAAGAAAACGGGAGGCGGACATGAAGGAAGAGATGGAGACCCAGCATCTTGAAAAACGTTTCGGCGTCATTGCCATTGAAAGCGGCTATGTCACCCCCAGGGAGTTTGTCGATGCCCTCAAGATTCAGGTCATGGAAGACATTGAAAAAGGGCGGCACCGGCTGATCGGCAGGATCCTGCTGGAGCAGGGCGTCATGACCCTGGAGCAGATCAACCGGGTGCTGGGAAAACTCGGCAAGGGACTGCCGCTGTTAAGAGAATCCGCCTGATTGCCGCGCAGAAGTCTGTCCCCCCTTCCGGGATCATGGCTGGAGCCATACCCGCATCCTGAGCATCCGCCACCCCTCCGCCGCTCAATCCTTTGAGAAAATCTTTTTCAGAAAAGACATCGGGCTCTTCGGGCCGGTTTTTTCCTGCATCCTGTCAGCGGGCTGTTTGCCTGATTCCCGCGCCTCTTCAGCCGGCGGCGCCGGGGTTCTTTCCAGCTCACCCAGCCGACCTTTGCCCAGAAACTGGAAAAAGGGGCCGGTGGGGCTGAAAAACAGTTCGTCATTCTGTCTGAGCGGGGCGCCCTGGTCGGCGGCAACGCCGGCCACGGTAACCAGGTGCCGGCCGGTCAGATCCCGCACCCAGTAGTTGCCATCCGCAAAGTAAATTTCCGCGTGCAGATCATGGATGGCGGCATGATCAAGCTGGAAATCGCAGCTCGGATGCTTGCCGATCTTTAACGGCAACCGGTCAAAGGAACGCAGGGTCGGCCCGTACTGGATGATCAGCGGTTCCTTGCTTTCCCGGGGCGGGGCGGGTTCGGCCGGCCGGCTGACCGGAGGAGGCTGCGGGATATACGGCCTGGCCTCGGGCTGGGGAGCCGCCGGCGGCTGCTGCGGGATGTACGGTCTCACTTCCGGCTGCGCCGCGGCGGGAGGAGGCTGCGGCATGTATTCCCTGGCCTGGGGAGGCGGGGCCGGCTGGACGAATTCCTGCCTGGGCGGCGCGGGCGGCGGCGGGGCCGGGGCGGCGGCTGCCGGGGCTCCTTCCCGGGTCAGGAAGCTGACCTTGGGCCCCCCTTCGGCAATGGTGATGACATCCCCGTCCTTCAGGTATACTTCCTTGATTTTTTTGCCGTTGACAATGGTGCCGTTGGAGCTGTGGTCCGTCAGTTTGAAACGGTTGCCTTCCCTGGTAATGGTGGCATGCTGTCTGGAGATGACATTGAAATCGGCCGGGAATTGCAGCTGACAGGAGGGATGCCTGCCGATTCTGATTTCCGGGTCGGCTAGCTCCAGGATCTGTCCTTTCAGGGGCCCTTCGATATGGATCAGTTGTACGGTGATTTCAGGTGCTGTTTTCATTGGCTTGCGACAAGTCCGTATGGTTGAATACGCATGATGACGACAGTAAGAAAACAAACTAGCACAGGCTGCCGGTGATTGCAATTGCCGTGTCAAGCTAATTGAGCACGGATTGCCCCCGGCGCCCGTTGCCCCGCAACAGCGCGGCAGCCCCCCCTCTCACTCCTTACTCCTTACTTCTCACTTCTCACTCCTAACCCAAGTTTAACACCATAAAAAATTTTCCCTACATAATCAGCAAGTTGCAGATCGAGAAAAGTTGCAGTGGCACTACATTCGCGTATTTTGCTA
>QZKJ01000025.1 GCA_003605035.1 Desulfurivibrio sp. | reverse complement strand
TTACCAGCAAAATGCAAAGCCTTTTTTGTGGCGCAAACGAGAAGTCAAAGGCAGTCAGCTTAAAAATACTATCGTTAATTTATGCAATTAAACACTAGTGTATATATTGAAAGTAAATGATTGAAAATCGAGTGGTAATGTGAATGGGATTATCTTAAAATATCTCCTGCATCTACTCAATCCACATGTTGATTTTAATTTTAGTAATAGTTATCAGAAAGTCAAGAACTGTTTGTATTTTATATTCTAAATTGATAATATCAAAATGAATTCTTCTCTGACCCCCTTGCTTATCGTGCTGGCGGCCTTTGGCTTCGCCCTGGCCGGGGCGGTTTTTCTGTTGGACCGCCGGGTATTCCGGCGGCTGGCCGCCGAGAGGCAGGGGCTGCTGACCGAGCAGGCGGTGTTGCAGGAGCGCCTGACCGGCCGGCAGGAAAAGGCCCTGGAGCTGGAGAGTCAGCTGCAGCGTGCCGCGGAGGCCAACAGCCGCCTGCTTGCCGAAAGGAGCGAACTGCTCGCGGCCAACCGGCAGCTGGACGGCCAGCTGGCCCTGCTGAAAGAGGCCAGGGAGGAGCTGGCCGCCTCGTTCAAGGCGCTCTCCGCCGATATCTGCCGCAGCAACAGCGAGTCGTTTCTACAGGTGGCCAAATCGACCTTTTCCCATTTTCAGGAGCAGGCCCGGGATGATCTGACCCGCAGAAAAGAGGCGATCTGCGATCTGGTCAAACCGCTGCAGGAATCCCTGCAGAAGGTCGATGGGCACGTGCGGCAGCTGGAAATAGAGCGCATCGCCGCCTACACCTCCCTGGCCGAGCAGGTGAAGTCCATGGCGGCGAGTCAGGCCCGGCTGCAGGGGGAAACGGCCAGCCTGGTGCGGGCCCTGCGCACGCCCATGGCCCGGGGCCGCTGGGGCGAGATGCAGCTGCGCCGGGTGGTGGAGATGGCCGGCATGGTGCAGTACTGCGATTTTGTCGAGCAGCAGACGGTGGACGGCCCGGAAGGCAGCCTGCGGCCCGATATGGTCATCAGGCTGCCTAACGGGCAGCATATCGTGGTTGATTCCAAGGCCTCCCTGCAGGCCTATCTCGAGGCCCATGAAATGGCGGATGACGATCTGCGCCTGGCAAAACTGCAGAGCCATGCCCGGCAGATGCGCACCCATCTCAATCAGTTGAGCAGCAAGGCCTACTGGCAGCAGTTTGACCGTTCACCTGAATTCGTGGTGATGTTCGTGCCCGGCGAAAATTTTTTCAGCGCCGCCCTGGCCCATGACCCGGAGCTGATCGAATTCGGCGTGACCCAGCGGGTGATTCTGGCCACGCCCACCACCCTGATTGCCCTGCTGCGGGCGGTGAGCTACGGCTGGCGGCAGGAGCAGATTGCCGAGCATGCGGAAAGGATCGGGGAGCTGGGCCGCACCCTGTTCCGGCGGCTGTCGGTGTTTGCCGCCCATTTTGAGGAGTTGCGACGGAACCTGGACCGCACCGTACAGTCATACAATAAAGTGGCAGGCTCTTTTGAAAACAGGGTCCTGGTGAGTGCCAGGAAATTCCAGGAGATGGACGCCTCGCTTGACAAGCCGCTGCCGGAGCTGAAAATTATTGACAAGACAACAAGGGGGATCATGCATGAAAATCTATAATGACATCACCGAGACCGTGGGCAACACCCCGCTGGTGGCCCTGCAGCGTCTGGCCGGCGACTGTCCCGCCCGCATCGTGCTCAAGCTCGAATCCTTTAATCCCTGCGGCAGCGTCAAGGACCGCATCAGTGTCAACATGATCCGCCGGGCCGAGGAGCAGGGGCTGCTCAAACCGCAGACCACCCTGATCGAGCCCACCTCGGGCAACACCGGCATCGGCCTGGCCATGGCCGCGGCGGCCAAAGGCTATCGGCTGATTCTCACCATGCCCGAGACCATGAGTGTGGAAAGACGCAAACTGCTGGCCCTGCTGGGGGCGGAAATCATCCTGACCCCCGGGGCGGAAGGCATGAAGGGCGCCATTGCCAGGGCGGTGCAACTGGCCGGGGAGATGCCGGAGTCCTACATGCCCCAGCAGTTTGAAAATCCGGCCAATCCCGAGGTGCACCGGCTGACCACGGCGGAGGAGATCTGGCGCGATACCGATGGGCAGATCGATATTCTGGTGTCAGGCGTGGGCACCGGCGGCACCCTGACCGGGGTGAGCGAGGTGATCCGGCCCCGCCGACCGGAACTCTATGTAGTGGCGGTGGAGCCGGACGAGTCGCCGGTGCTCTCCGGCGGCCAGCCGGGCCCGCACAAGATCCAGGGGATCGGCGCCGGTTTTGTGCCCAGGGTGCTCAAGCGGGAACTGATCGATGAGGTGGTGCGGGTCAAATCCGAGGAGGCCATGGCGATGGCCAGAAAACTCGCCCGGCAGGAAGGCATCCTGGCCGGCATCTCTTCCGGGGCGGCGCTGGCGGCGGCCCTGACCGTGGCCTGGCGGCCGGAAAACCGGGGCAAGCTGGTGGTGGTCATTGTGCCGGACACCGGCGAGCGGTATCTGTCGATGCTGTAGGAAGGCTGGCGGGCCGCCGGTTCACCAGCGGCTGAGGTCCCAGCTGACGGATTATTAGATTTGTGTTAGATTTTCATTATTTTGGGGTTGAGAGAAAGTTTTGCTTGCGTACTGCTGCTCCCTTTGTTTTATTTGGTAATTATTCCTTTTGTCGTCTAGGGAAAATTACCCATAACCAATCCATACTTTATATTTACGATATGCTGTTTCCGCCTCTGGAAAACAGGCCGAGCTACTATTTTAATAAATCCATGAAGGAGAAAAAAACAAAATGAAGTTAGGGATCAACGCTCTGGGCCGCATCGGTAAGCTGACCTTATGGCATCATGTCGGCAGAAAATATTTTTCGGAAATAGTCGTCAATACCGGACGCGAAATTGGCCAGGGATTAGCGGATCTAGCCGCCTCCATCGAACGGGACAGTACCTATGGCCGTTTGGGTAATTATCTGCATGGCTTCAAGGGCGGCCGGATGATCGAAAATCTGAATCAAACCGAGGGCACCATGACCATTAACGGGGTGCCGGTGAGGATTCTGCGGGAATCGCGAAATCCGAAGGATATCAAGTGGAAGGAAAACGGGGTTCGGCTGGTGGTCGATACCACCGGCGTCTTTAATGACCCCACCGCCGATCCCGACACCCGCGCCGGGGCCCTGCGCGGTCACCTGGCCGCCGGGGCGGAAAAGGCCATCCTCTCCGCGCCTTTTAAGATCAAGCAGCAGGGTTTGAATATGCCGGAGGATGCGGTGACCACGGTGATGGGCATCAATGATGAAGACTACATTCCGTCCAAGCATAACCTCATCTCCGCCGCCTCCTGCACCACCACCTGCCTTTCCTATATGATGAAGCCGCTGCTCGACCAGATCGGCGCGGAGAATTTTCTGAGCGCCTCCATGGTCACCGTGCATGCCGCCACCAGCAGCCAGAAGGTGCTGGACAGCCTGCCGAAAACCGGAGCCACGGACCTGCGCAAGAACCGCAGCATCATGAACAATATCATCCTGACCACCACCGGCGCGGCCAAGGCCCTGCGCCTGGTCATTCCGGAAATGAAGGAGATCGGCTTCATCGCGGAGTCGGTGCGCATCCCCACCTCCACCGGTTCGCTGATCGTGCTGGTCATCAATCTGCAGGATGATCTGGATAATCCCATCAAGCGGGACAAGATCAATGGCATCTACCGGGAGTATGCCAAAACCAATCCGTATCTGCACTACTCCGACGAACAGAATGTCTCCAGCGATATCATCGGCACGCCCTTTGCCGCCGCCACCATCGAAGGGACCGAGACCCATACCCGGACCGCCACCATCAGGGTGAATCTGAGCAAGATCAAGGGCTGCTCCGCCATGGAGCCGATCATGATCGTGCCGGTAACCCAGGCGGTGGTGTATGGCTGGTATGATAACGAGCTGGGCAGCTATACCAATATGCTGGCTGACCGGACGGTTTCCGTCGCCGAACAGCTGGTGTGATGTAAGAAATTGCTTATCAGACCCATGACAGAGGCGGATCTGGTCGATCTGGTCCTGGCCGAGCAGGAAAGACCGGCCTGGACCGCCGCCCAGTTTGCCGAGGAGCTGTATCATCCGGCCGGCTGGCAGCTGGTCTTCTGCCAGGGTGAGCCAGGCCGGCTGGTCGGCTACATCTGCTGCCGATCCGTGGCCGGTGAAGGGGAGATCCTGAAAATCGCCGTAGTCGTGCAGTGCCGCGGCCAGGGGATCGGCAGTCTGCTGCTTCAAACCGCGCTTTCCCGCATGGCCGCTGAGGGGACCGGCCGCTGCTACCTGGAGGTGCGGGATTCCAACAGCATTGCCCGCAATCTCTATGAAAAATTCGGCTTCCGCCAGATCGGTCTGCGCAAGGGGTATTACAACTCCCCCAGGGAAGATGCCGTCGTCTACAAGGTGAACATCCCCAGGGCCGGGCAGGGGAAAGAGAGCCGTTTTCCGCAGCCCGGCGCATTTGGCATTTGACTTCAACAGTTTAGACAGGTAACACTGGGATATGCCTCCCATCCACAACACGTAAATGAATACGTAAATGAATAGGTGCCAGTCGTGAAAAATATCCGTGACATTGATATTAAAGATAAAAGAGTGCTGATCAGGGTTGATTTCAACGTGCCGCTGGATGAGAACCGGCGGATTACCGATGATACGCGGATCCGCGGGGCCTTGCCCACCATTGAGTATGCCTTGTCCCAGCAGGCCGGGGTGATTATCTGTTCCCACCTGGGCCGGCCCAAGGGCAAGAGGCTGGAGGAGTTCAGTCTGGCCCCGGCGGCCCAGCGCCTGTCGCAGCTCCTCGCCAGACCGGTCAGGCTGTTGCCTGACTGCGTGGGCGATAACGTGGCGCAGATGGCGGCAGCCATGCGGCCGGGCGATGTGCTGATGCTGGAAAATCTGCGCTACCACGCCGAAGAGCAGAAAAATGACGAGGATTTTTCCCGCCAGCTTGCCGCCCTGGCCGATGTCTACATCAACGATGCCTTTGCCGTGTCCCACCGGGCCGATGCCTCGGTGGTCGGGGTGACCAGCTTCTGTCCGCAGTGCGCGGCCGGCTTTCTCCTGCAGAAGGAGATAGATTTTTTCCACCGCTCGGTGAGCGATCCGGTGCGTCCGCTGGTGGCCATCATCGGCGGGGCCAAGGTGTCCGGTAAGCTGACGGCGCTGGTCAATCTGATGGGCAAGGTGGATGCCATGCTCATCGGCGGCGCCATGGCCAATACCTTTCTCAAGAGCCAGGGGTATCAGATCGGCAAATCCCTGGTGGAGGACGATCTGCTGGAAACCGCGGCCAGACTGATCCAGGATGCCAGGGAAAAGGGGGTCAAGATGTATCTGCCGGTTGACTGCGTGGTGGCGGACAAGTTTGCCGCCGATGCCCAGACCGCCGTGGTGCCCATCCAGGAGGTGCCGGCGGAGTGGATGATGCTTGATATCGGGCCTGCCACTACCACCCTGTTCGGCGAGGCCCTGGCCTCGGCCCGCACCATCCTGTGGAATGGTCCCATGGGCGCCTTTGAGATGGATGCCTATGCCCGGGGCACCATGGCCCTGGTGCAGAAAGTTGCCACCTCGCACGCGCTCAGCATTGTCGGCGGCGGTGATACCAATGCGGCGGTGCATAAGGCCGGCTGGGCGGAGGAGGTCTCCTACATGTCCACCGGTGGCGGGGCGTTTCTGATGCTGATGGAAGGAAAGGAACTGCCGGGAGTCGCGGCTCTCGATGCAAAGGATGCCTGAGGGGGAAATTATGGAACGTAGACCGTTACTGGCCGGGAACTGGAAGATGTATACCACCATAGCCGAGGCGGAGGCCCTGGCCGGGGCGGTGGCCCGCTCCGCCATCCCCGCTGACCGGGATGTCATGCTGGCGCCGCCTTTTACGGCGCTGGCCGCGGTCGGCCGGGTGCTGGCCGGCTCACCGGTCTTGCTGGGCGCCCAGAATGTGTGCTGGGAAGAGAAGGGGGCCTTTACCGGCGAGATTTCGCCTGCCATGCTGAAAGATGTGGGCTGCCGGCTGGCGATTATCGGCCATTCGGAGCGGCGCCATATTTTCGGCGAGACGGACGCTATGATCAACAAAAGGGTGGCCGGGGCGCTGCGCTTCGGCCTGATTCCGGTGCTCTGCATCGGCGAAACCCTGGAGGAGCGGGAGGCGGCCCAGACCTTTGCGGTGCTGGAGCGGCAACTGCGCAAGGGGCTGCTGGGCATCACCCTGGCCGACGGCGACCAGCTGGTGGTGGCCTATGAGCCGGTCTGGGCCATTGGCACCGGCAAAACCGCCACCGTGGAACAGGCCCAGGAAGCCCATTATTTTGTGCGAAATCTCCTGGTTGACATGTACGAGAAAAATATTGCCACACAAATGAGAATATTGTATGGTGGCTCCGTCAATCCCGGTAACGTTGACGCACTGATGTCCCAGCCGGATGTGGATGGGGCCTTGGTTGGCGGCGCTGCCTTAAAAGCCGATTCTTTCTGCAGTATAATAAATTTTAACAAATCAGCCTGAGCTGGTCTGGATGATGTGAAGCTGCTTACCGCTGGTATGCGGCTGCATATCTATTGAATAATGACAAATCTTCTGACCATTGTACATATTGTTGTCTGCTTTTTCCTGGTGGTTATTGTGCTGCTGCAGCAGGGCAAAGGCGCCAACATGGGCGCCACCTTCGGCGGTTCGAGCCAGACCGTGTTCGGCTCCGAGGGGCCGTTGC
This sequence comes from Desulfurivibrio sp., assembly GCA_003605035.1. Lineage (GTDB taxonomy): Bacteria > Desulfobacterota > Desulfobulbia > Desulfobulbales > SURF-16 > SURF-16. The sequence goes on along the minus strand of QZKJ01000025.1, from coordinate 6,946 downwards.
CCCTGCTGAACAAGGTGACCACCCTGGCGGCCATCACCTTCATGATCACTTCCATAACCCTGGCCTATATCTCATCCCATAAAAGCACCAGTTCGGTGATGAAGGAGTTTGAAACGCAGAAAGCCCAGGAAAGTGCCATAGAAAGATCCGCGGAGCCGCTGCCCCAGCCGGGCAGTACCCCGGATCTGCCCCTGACCCCGGCGGAAACCCCGGTGACCCCGGCAGTACCGCCTGCACCTGCGGCCGAGCGGACCGGCGCCGCTCCGGTTGTGGCTGACAAGCCCGCCGAAGCCCTTGCCCCGGCACCCCAGGCTGCCCCGGCGGCCCAGGAAGCCGGCCAGCAGGATCAGGAAAAACAGGAAAAGGCGCCAGCTCCTGCAGACAAAGGGAAAACAGAGAGTAAAACAGAATAACCCAGATTTGCCGAAGTGGTGGAATTGGTAGACACGCTATCTTGAGGGGGTAGTAACCTACGGTTGTGCGAGTTCGAGTCTCGCCTTCGGCACCATTGATAAACAGGGTCAAATCCTTTGGAAACAAAGGGTTTGGCCCTTCTTGCTTTTAGGGGGAAAATTAGCTATAGTTGCCAGTGATGAGCACAAAATCGCAGCAAATAGCAAAAAAGTGCGCCCAAAAGTGCGCCCAAAACGCATGGGAAGGCACACTATTTTTTTAGGAGTGCGCGACTATGGCAACGGTAAAAGCAAGGAAAAGAAAGAAGGGTACGGTTTACCGTGCAGAGGTTCGGGTCAAGGGATATCCAAGGTTGTCCCAGACCTTTGACCGGCAATCTGAGGCGATGCGCTGGGCCGAGGACACGGAAAAGGCCCTGCGAAACGGCGGGTATGTCGGTAATACCCCACCTGATGACATGCTTTTTGACGATGCCCTGAATAAGTACCTGGCTGAGACATCAAGCAAAAAAGCTGGATCGACTCACCGCCGTGAGCTGTATCAATCCAGATCCCTGCACTATTTTTCCGGCCGCACTTTAAAAGAGATCACTCCAGTCCTGGCCGCGCAATTTCGGGAAAAGCGTTCAGCCGAGGTGCAACCGGCAACGGTTATCAAGGACCTCAACCTGCTCTCCCATATTTACACCACGGCGATCCGCGAATGGGGCGTTGAAACGACGAATCCTGTGTCCATCATCAGAAAACCCAAGACCCCTCCCGGGCGCCTGCGTTTTTTGACCAGTGCCGAGATTGTCAAGCTTCTGGAGGAGAGCAGGAAGGGACACCGGCCGAACCTTTACAATTTTATCCTGCTACAGCTCCATACGGGCATGCGCCCGAGCGAGGGAGCGGCTCTGACCTGGAGCCAAATTGATTTTGACGGGCGGATCATCGACCTACAGGAGACTAAAACCGATCCACGCCGGGTGCCTATGACGGTAGCGGCTATTGAAACCCTGGCCGAGCTTGTCCCTTCAGGTTGTTTTGACTGCAGTGATTACGTGTTCCTGCCTAAAGACCCGAAAATGACTCACCGGCTCCGGCCCAATCAATATTTCCGGGAGAGTTTTCAGGCGGCGGTCAAAAGGGCCAAAATAGACGATTTTCACATGCATGACTTAAGGCACACAGCGGCCAGCTATATGATCATGAACGGCGTCGACCTGCGGACAGTGGCGGATATCTTGGGACACAAGACCATTTCCATGACCATGCGTTACACCCATCTGCTCGACGACCACAAACTGAAGGCTGTTGACCGTATCGCCGGCCTTGGGCTGTAAGGGCTTATTTCGCGGCGTCAGCCAGCTTGCTGCCGGCCTTGAACTTGACCACCTTCCTGGCGGCAATCTTGATCTTCTTGCCGGTCTGGGGGTTGCGTCCTTCACGGGCAGCCCGTTCGGTAACTGAGAATGTACCGAAACCGATCAATGTCACCTTGTCGCCTGCCGCCACGGCATCGGTGATTGCCGCGAGTACGCTGTCCAATGCCTTCTCGGCTGCTGCTTTGCTTAAATCACAATCCTTTGCCACTTTTTCGACCAGATCACCTTTGTTCATGCGCCCTCCTGTTTGAATTTGCGAGATGTTTTCATCTGAAAAAACGTACCATTGCTCAGATAGCAAAACCATCCCGCTCTTGCAAGATTATTCTGCATCAGCGCCTTGGCCCGTTTTCATGAATTCACTGATTTCGCGGGGCGTGTAATAACGAAACCGTATCCGCTTGCTGAGTTTGGCCGTGTAATCGGAAAAGGCCATGACAATTTCCCTGCCTTCTGTCATCAGCTCTTCGCCCTCCTCGTGCGAGATGCCGTCCATCTCGCCGAGTCTGGCCTTGAAGTGGGCATAGGCCATGTCAAACTGGCGCAGGATGTTGAAGAGCGTCGAGCCCAGCGGGGAATTGATCTTCAGTACCCGGGAACCCCGCTCCTTGACCATGTTGATTTTCTTTTCCTGGATTTCCTGCCAGGTTGGTTTTCCCTGTTTGCTGTCGCTTTCGTCGGCCATTTTTTAATCCCCCTTTTTATCGTGCTGAAATAATTTTCGCGTTCCTCCTGATCCTATGCCGATGCCACAGGTCCAGCAGATAAACCGATCCATACGGAAAGATCGCCGCCATCACCATGAGCATGGCGCTCTCGGCGGCCACCGGCAGCAGATGCGGCTTGATCTCGAAGAACCCGTAATATATTTTCTCCGCCCTGGACCCACAGTGAGCGGCCACCGTCCAGATATTTTCCGGCGTGCTGACCCGAAACAGGATGAGATACACCACATAAACCAGAAAGGCCTTGAGCAGTAGTGACATGGCCCGGCCCATGAGCAGCGAGTTGATGCCCTTGCGGGTGATGTTGCCGACATAGTAGCGGCTGATGTAGCTGCACATCGCGGTGTTGATGATCAGGGCGAGATAGGGGATGCCGCCGAACAGGATATGGCTCATGGTATCGAGTCGCTTGAAGACAAAGGGAAAGAGATAGAAATGAAAGACCGGAAAGAGCAGCACCAGGGCCAGCCCCTCGTGAAAGCCGCTTTTCATGCCGATCTTGAAAAAATCCAACGTCCGTTCCAGGGTGAGAAATTCAGCCGGGATATTCTGGCCCTTGCTCTCGATCACATAAAACTGCTGGATCTCGGAGATGGCGCTGAGCAGATCCTGCGGCTTATAGATTCTGCCATTATCAGTGGTGATGATCTGGGCGTTGGTATCGTTAATTCCCTTGCCGCTGTCTCGCCCCCGTGCCATTTATGTCTCATGTAATGCTTGTGGAAAGTGATCCATGAACAACTTAACCTAATAGCTTTTTCCTGCTGGGATGACGTTTCAGAGAAGAAACATGTCGCTGATTTTCATTGGGAGGAGTCTTTCAGGGCTACGCATAATCAGGAAGATTTCTCAGGATAACCTCAACCCAGATAAAATTTCCCAATCATAATCTTGCTAGTTCGCATCTTGATGAAGAGTTAAAATGAGAACTATTCAAATCCTCATTTGAGTCAAAACACTATGCATGAAAACCAAATCAATCTCAAAATCAGTCATATCCCCAGTATGTACATGGATCATATTATGTTTTCTTCCTGGGAAATACGGCTAACACATTGATATGAAGAGTAATAACAATAAGCATTGCACCCTATCGCCTTTTTGGTGCAATATTTGCTTGTATTTTCATTTGGTCTTTTGCTTTAAATAAACACCAAGGGGGGTAGGCCACTAAGGAGAAGTCAGTGTTACCAAACTCCATAGAAAATATTGAATTCATTCGCGCAAGCTGTAAAAGCATGGTCAAGAAGAGAGCATTGGCTTCAAGCGGAGCTCCTATTGATTGGCAACTAAAAAGGAACACTCGTTTATGAATTTACTTGAACAACATGATATGCTGCTGCGTGAGAAAATAGCCGCAATGCCGCAGGGGACAGAGGCCGGTCTTGTAGCTATTTTTGGTGGTGATTGGGAAAAGATAGGAAGCTCTGGCCAAAGAAAAGAGTTTGGTCAGTTATTTAAAGCGGCAGTGACCAAGAAAATGTTCCCTGAAATAGAGTGGGTTCGAATCGAGAACTCCGGGCGCTATGACGTTTACCGCAAACTGTGAAAATTGCAGAACTATAAGGATAAAACGAATGGACTTATCGAAGCTACACAATGCTTGTTTGCGTCACAAAGGTTCTGCTTCAGCATACTTCATCGATCCCATCCCTGAAAAAAAAGCAAATAACGCACGGGAAAGCCTTCATATCCCTCTCGCTGAGCATATTTACGCCTTGATTGATCTCACGATATTTGGAAGTGCAAAGAACGCGTTGGTAGTAACGGATAGCGGGCTGTACTGGAAGGACGACAATGACAAATACCCATTTTTTATTTCATGGTCGAAACTACGACATTGCAGCCTATCTGAGGCGCAAGGTTCCCACGCAAAAAATATTAAATTCAGCGATGGACTACAGATGAGTTTGTTAGGGTCTGGTCCCCTTGGAGAAGACAATAATCAGGTCGTGCTTCAGCTACTGAACGAATTGAAGGCATTGTCTGAGGGCGAATTGGACGACCTGCAACCCTGCGAGACTTCGGATAGATTGGACTTGATGTCGCTGTGGGATGTTTGCAACAATTACCGTGGTTCTGCATCGGAATACTATCTTGATCCCATCCCTGAAAAAAAAGTGAATAACGCTCGGGAGAGTCTCCATATTCCGCCTGCCGAGCGTCTAGTAGCACTGATCGATTTTTCTGTATTTGGGAGTGCAAAAGATGCGATGGTTGTAACTGGTATTGGGTTGTACTGGAAAAACGGTATGGATCAAACCACCAAAAACCTTTCATGGGATGAACTACGGCAGTTCACTCCTTGTGAGGTCCCATTCCTCAATCTCAAATCAATTGTATTCAATGATAATCGCAAGATGGTATTCAATGATAATCTCAAGATGAGTTTGTCTGGTGCGTCTACCCTTGCACAAAAAGATAACCATGTCGTCCTTGAATTACTTAACGATATTAAAGCGTTGTCGGCTGATGGTGAAGTGGCCGATGTGCAAGCCAGCGCGACTTCAGATAGGTCGTACAATGGTCTTATTGAGTGTGAATTCTGCCAGGGTCAAATCAAACCAGAAGTCACCTACTGTAAACATTGTGGAATCAAATTGCGAGGCTGATCATGAGTAAAGCTGCTGAAGTAATGGAACAACTTGGGGGCGTGGAGGTTAGCAGAAATAAAGCGCCGTTCTACCACAGCAAGTTAGAAAGGCTTGCAGCTCGAGCTGGGATAAAGACGCCGCGAGCTTACGTGATACCGGACAATGCACCAAATGCCTGTGCCGTGGGTCTATCCCGTGACGACACAGCGGTAGGGGTCACAACAGGACTCCTAAGCAATTTGGACGAGCATGAGATCGAAGCAGTCCTTGCGCATGAGATAGGTCATATTCAAAAGGGCCACAGTATAGAAAAGACCAAAGTCGCGATGAAAGCATTAGTGATTAGTTCTGCTGCAGGATTCGGCGGGCATATGATTGCGACATCTGACTTGGATTTTACACCTGGCGATGACGATTCTGATGACTTACTTTCGACGGTGCTCAAGATAGGGTTTGGTGTGGCGGCAGCGGCAGCTGGCAGTGCAGTGGCATCCAGTGTTCTAACCTCAGCATCGTTCCGTAGTGAGTTTGAGGCAGATGAATCAGGCGGGATTCTTGCTGGTAAACCATGGGCTCTGGCCAGTGCTCTGGAAAGAATCCAAAAGCTTACGCAGGTTGGTGAAAAGAAATATGTGCCTGAGGTGTCTCAGCTTTTCATAATCTCTCCTGCCTATCTTAACCACCAGACACACCCCCCAACATCAGAGAGAATTAAAAGGTTACAAGAATTTAAAGCCAAACTGCCAGAGATGGTTCATTTACCTACGATCTATTGTTCTAGTTGCGGAGAAAAAACCGACGCTGATGGTAGATATTGCTACTGGTGTGGGTGTGATTTGGGCACCTAATTTTATGTGCCGTTCCCATCGTTCAGATACGGTTCGACCTTCTGGATATCTCGCAGCATATTTGACTTATTCTGTTCCATCTCCGCAATGGAGCCGAAGGCCTCGGCATGAAACGGGGTGTAATAGCCCTTGACGCTCTTGCCTATCTTTTTGGTGACGGTAAAATATCCGCCAAAGAAATTGTCCTTGATCAGGCCTCTGGCGATCACGTCATGTTCACCTCGGAGGTGATGGACAATGGTGAACAGCACCTGCCGCATGGTTGGATCGTTCTGGGCCATGGTGGCAATTTCCATGCATCCGGCCCGCTCTGCCTGCTTCCTGGCCACTTCCTCAAGAACCTTGACCTGAAAATAGACAATGCCGTCCGGCAGGGAGAAGGCCAGGAATCGGCGGCCAAACATCTTGTTGATGAATGGTTTCAGTTCATCCAGAAAGAGGGCGGCATCGAACCAGGCCGAGATATCCAGCAGTTTCGGAACTCCGGGGGCATCCTTTCCCTGTCCGGCAACGCCACTCTCACCAAAAATATCCGCCTGGGCCTGCCAGGCCGCGGCTGCTTTATCCGTAGTGTCCTGTCGGGCTGGTTCCCGGGCGGAAGAGGCCGGCACGGCTTTATCATTTCCCGCATCTTGCCGCTGGGCCAATGCCTCAGGACTTTTTTGCGGGATTGATTCCGTGATGCTCTCATGCTGGGCAACAACTTCTTCCAGCTCTTTTTGTCTGGCGAGCTGGTCGGCCTTTTTGAGCGTTTTGCCGAGCAATCCCTCGGGCATCTTGTGGTGCAGTTTGATGGCCCGCAGTATTTCTTCCTTCTTGGCCAGATCCTTGAAGCCGGCTATTCCGGCCAAAGGTCGGCCAGCGGCCAGGGGATGCTCGCCCAGGGAATAGAGATAGCCGCGCATGGATTCGAGTTTCCCCAGGTCATGGGCCAGGGCGGCCACCATGGTGTCGGGGATCACATGCCAGGCCTCGCTGGCCGAGAGCAGCCGCACCACC
>QZKJ01000015.1 GCA_003605035.1 Desulfurivibrio sp. | reverse complement strand
AACCAAAACTGGTTTATCTCACTGCATAGCATTTAAATTTTCGGTGGCCTTAGCGAGAAGGATACACCCGTTCTCATTCCGAACACGGAAGTTAAGCTTTTCAGCGCCGATGGTACTGCCAGGGAAACTTGGTGGGAGAGTAGGTCGCTGCCGAATTCTTTTTTTTTAGCCCTCATGACCCGCATACGGTCATGAGGGTTTTTTTTTGCGAAAATTCCTTTGAGTTCTTTTTCTCTTTGTGGTTAATCAGGCAAAAGGGTATATTCATTAATTTTCTTTACCGGTTGTCTTATGAATGAGCAGAAAGTCAGCGTCGTTATCCTGGCGGCGGGCAAGGGCACACGCATGAAATCCGCCCAGGCCAAGGTCATGCATCAGGTATTTTTCAAACCCATGATTCATCATGTGCTGGATGCCTTGACCCCCCTGCCTGTTCACCAGACCGTGGTGGTCACCGGCCATCAGGCGGAAAGAGTCGAACAGGCCTGCGCAGGTTATGGGGCGCGTTTTGCCAGACAGCACGAACAACTCGGCACCGGGCATGCGGTGCTTGCCGCGGAAAGCAGCCTGTCCGCGGCTGGCGAGGTGGTCATGATCTTGTGCGGAGACACGCCGTTGATCAGGACCGGGACCCTGCAGGCGATGATCAACGAGCACCTGGCCGGCTCCCATAAGTTGACGGTCATGACGACGGTGGTGGATGATCCGACCAATTATGGCAGAATTATTGTGAGTGATTCAGGTCATGTGCAGGAAATTGTCGAAGAAAAGGATGCCAGTACGGCCCAGAAGAAAATTAAGGAAATAAATGCCGGTATTTATTGTGTGGAGAAAAATTTTCTCTTTTCCGCCTTGCGGCAGGTGGGCACGGACAATAAACAGGGAGAGGTCTATCTCACCGATATTATAGCTATTGCCCACTCTGCCGGTGAGCAGGTGCAGCGCTTTTTCTGTAGCCGGTCCGAAGAAACCCTGGGGGTAAATTCCAGGTATGAGTTATCCCTGGCCCATGCCACGCTGCAGAGACGGTTTCTGCGCCGCCTGATGGACCAGGGGGTAACCTGCGTCCTGCCGGACACCATAACCATCAGCGGTGAGGTCAGCATAGGACGTGATACCATCATTTCTCCGAATGTTTCGATTACGGGAAGGACCAGTATCGGCGATAATTGTCATGTTGCCACGTTCAGCTGCCTGGTCGACAGCCAGCTGGGCGATAATGTCTTTGTAGGGGAATTTTCCTATTTAAACGGCATCACCGTTGCCGACAATGACCGTATTGTAACCTGCAGTTGCATGAATAATAAAATTGCTGAGCAATGAGAGAGGAGCTTGAAATAAAATGGAACAGAATGAAGATCTTATCCGTTTGGCCGGGGTGGTTGAGGAATTGCTTGGAAGTTACAATCAATTGAAACAGGAAAAACAGGAACTGCTGCAGACCCTTGAGGGGAAGGAAAATTATATCAAGGAGCTGCAGGGGGCCATTGCCAGATTGAAGGATGAAAAAGCTGATGTCAGCCAGCGGGTCTCCGGCATCCTGGCGGCCCTGGAAAATTGGGAAAAAGGGCAGGATGCAGAGGAAAAAAAATCCGGGGCTGAAAATAGCGACGAATCCTTTTCAGAAGCCCAACCGCAGTTGTTCAGCATGGGGAGCTGAAATATAAACCTGTTGCCACTGTCTTTGTATTCTGGTAACAAGAAAATAAAGAGTCAGTAATTCATCTCTTCTCTTCGTGGCTTGCTGTATTTGTTGTTTTGGTATTACGTATAGTTAGACATAGTTGAGGCCCTTTGTTGTTTTGGCGGGATTTTTATTGATTTTGGTTGCTGCCTTGGCAGATGCGATTGCGCAATTGAGAATGGTGAATGAAGAGCAGGTGCCACTGTGCAACGATTGGTGAGATTTGAGGTGCTCGGCCAGGAATACCCGCTTTATACAGATGCAACGGAAGAAGATGTTAAAGAGATCCTGGATCTTGTCAAGAGCCAGCTTGAAGCATATGCAAAATCATCAAGCACCCTGCCGGCCAACAAGCTGGCAATACTGACCAGTTTGAATATGGCTGGAAAGTATGTGAAACTGAAAAGGGAATTCGAGCAGTATAAGCAGATGGTGGTGGAAACTGCTGGTTTGATGAAAACTAAGATTGATAATTCTCTGGAATTTAAGTAAATATATATTTAATCTTTCCCCTGCCTGACTCGTGATGTTCAGTATAGTTGAGCCAACACGAACATCAAGGGACTCTCCGCTGGTACATAAAAGATGTTCCGTTTCGACGGAAGAACTTGAGGGTATTATGAGTCTGTCCCACCTAACTCTGTTAGGTTCGATGTCGCTGAGCACACGGTTAAGGCGGGGGTTTTAAGTGCTTATACTCTGTCAGTTGACAGTTTATATACATGCAATTAACAATATTGAGCTGGTTTCGTCGCTTCCAAGGGACTGATATCTGCAAGGAATCCGGGCACTTTCCTATCTGAAGAAAGTGCCCTGTAGTAGGACGAATTGAGTGTTGCGCTTAAGCCGAGTTACTCCTGGATTTTCAGGTTTATATATAGAGTTTGATGCCGGCATGGATGTGTCAGGCTAATACGCAATCATGTTGCCGCATCACCTTTTGTCAGGGCCGAAAGCTGCCTGTTCTTGCTGACACCGTATTCTTTAAGATGATCAGCTGATAGTTCTCTCTTCCTCCTCTCTGCCATTCCTTCTGCTGTTCCTCTGTAAACGGTTACTCCAGTCTATTTGACAATTTTATCTGGAGGTCTGACTCCGTGACTCTTTCTCAATTCATCGTTGTTTTACTGGCACTGGCCTGCGGGCTCATTGTCGGTTTTTTTGTCCGCAAAAAGCTTATTGAAGCCCGCCAGCAGAATCTCGAGGAACAGGGGAAGAAGCTGATTGAAAATGCCCTTGACGAAGCTGAAAGAATAAAAAAAGAGGCGATGCTCCTGGCCAAAGACGAGGAGTATCAGCTGAAAATGACGGCGGAACAGGAGATCAAGGAGCTTAAATCCGCCATACTTTCCGAAGAAAAACGTCTTGCCCAGAAAAGTGAGCAGATTGAGCGGAAAATAGATCTGCTGGACAAGCGTGAGATTGATCTGCTGAACCGGGAAAAGTCCCTGTCCGGCGAGGAGGCCAAGATCCAGGGGCACCGCCGGGAAATCGATGCCCTGGTGGAAGAGCAGCGGGCCCAGCTTGAAAAAGTGTCCGGCATTACCCGGGACGAAGCCAAGCAGTTGCTGACGGAAAGCATTGAGAGCGAAGCGCGCATGGAGGCGGCCAAGGCCATTGTCCGCATCGAAAATGAGATGAAGATCCAGGCCGACCGGAAGGCGAAAAACATTCTGGCCCTGGCCATCGCCCGATACTCCGGCGAATATGTGGCGGAAAAAACCGTGTCGGTGGTGCCCCTGCCCAATGATGAGATGAAAGGCAGAATCATCGGCCGGGAGGGCAGAAATATCCGGGCCATTGAGGCAGCCACCGGCATCGATGTGATCATTGATGACACCCCTGAGGCGGTCATTTTGTCCGGTTTTAATCCGGTGCGTCGCGAGGTGGCCAGGCAGTCCCTGGAGAGATTGATCACCGACGGCCGCATCCATCCCGCCCGCATTGAGGAGATCGTCGAGAAGGTCTCCAAGGAGCTTGAGGTCACCATGCGCGAGGCCGGTGAGCAGGCCACCTTTGATGTGGGGGCCCACGGCGTTCACCTGGAGCTGATCATGCTGCTCGGCCGCCTGAAGTACCGCACCAGCTATGGCCAGAATGTGCTGCAGCATTCCCTGGAAGTGGCCTTTCTCTGCGGGGTGATGGCCTCCGAACTGGGCATCAATGTCAAACAGGCGAAAAGGGCTGGCCTGCTCCATGACATCGGCAAGGCGGTTGACCATGAGATTGAGGGTTCCCATGCCAGCATCGGCGCCGATATCGCCAAGAAGTATGGCGAGTCGTCGGAGGTGGTGCATGCCATTGCCGCCCATCACGAGGATGTGCCGCCGGAGGGTATTCTCGACGTGCTGGTGCAGTCCGCCGATGCCCTGTCCGGCGCCAGGCCGGGGGCCCGCAAGGAGATGCTGGAAACCTATGTCAAGCGCCTCGAGGACCTGGAAAATATCGCCCAGTCTTTTTCCGGGGTGGAAAAGTCCTATGCCATTCAGGCCGGCCGGGAGATCCGCATCATCGTCAACAGTGAAAATGTGTCCGACACCGAGGCGACCATGCTGAGCAGGGACATTGCCCGCAAGATTGAAAAGGAACTGACCTATCCGGGCCAGATCCGGGTGACGGTGATCCGGGAGATGCGCTCGGTTGAATATGCGAAATGATGTGATGCGTCAGCAGCCAGGAGACAGGAGTCGGAAGTCAGCATGAAATGGACAATTGAAGAGCAGGTCGCCTTGATTGAACGCGGTGCGGTTGATGTTATTTCCCGCGAGGATCTTATCAAAAAACTGAAAAAATCCCGGGAGACCGGGGTGCCGCTGCGGGTCAAGGCCGGCTTTGACCCCACCGCCCCCGACCTGCATCTCGGCCATACGGTGCTTATTCAGAAATTGAAGCATTTCCAGGACCTGGGGCATGATGTGCTGTTTCTGATCGGCGATTTCACCGGCATGATCGGCGATCCCACCGGCAAATCGGAAACCAGAAAACCCCTGACCCGCGAGGATGTGGCCCGCAATGCCGAAACCTACAAGGAACAGATCTTCAAGATCCTGGACCCGGCGAAAACCACGGTCATGTTCAACAGTGAGTGGCTGGGCCAGCTCAGCTCCCATGATTTCATCAGACTTGCCTCCCAGCTCACCGTGGCCAGAATGCTGGAAAGGGAGGATTTCCGCGAGCGGTTCGACAACCAGCGGCCGATCAGCATCCATGAATTCCTCTACCCGCTGATTCAGGGCTATGACTCGGTGGCCATGCGCGCCGATGTGGAACTCGGCGGCACGGACCAGCTGTTTAACGTGCTCATGGGCCGCGATCTGCAGCGCACCTGGGGACAGGAACCGCAGGTGGTCATCACCATGCCCCTGCTGGAAGGGCTCGACGGGGTCAACAAGATGAGCAAGTCGCTGGGCAACTATATCGGCATCACCGACACGGCGGATGACATCTACGGCAAGATCCTGTCGATTTCCGACGAACTGATGTTCCGCTACTACAACCTGCTCAGCGATCTCGCCTCTGAAACGATCGCGGCCCTGAAAAATGACATGCAGAACGGCCGCATCCACCCCAAGGATGTGAAAAAGAAACTGGCCCGGGAACTGACCGCCCGTTTTTATGATGAGGAAGCAGCCCGCAAGGCTGAAGAGAACTTTGAACGTATTTTCAAGAAGCATGACCTGCCCGAGGATATCCCCTCGGTGGAGGTGGCCATTGCCGAGGAGACGGTCTGGCTGCCCCGCCTGTTGACCGTGGCCGGCCTGGTGTCCGGCACCGGCGAGGCACGGCGGCTGATCATGCAGAACGCCGTCAGTCTGGACAACGAAAAAATTGATGATGTGGAATACCAGGTCAAGGCCGCCGGCGAGCTGCTGCTGAAGGTGGGCAAAAGGAAGTTCTGTAAAGTCGTCTTTGTCTGATCCCTTTTTTGAGCCGGGCCTTGTATTGGGCGTGGGCGGGCGCCAGGCTGCGCCGGCCACCCGGTGGAGTTCGCCGGCAAGCTCCTTTCCTTACTCATGCCACAGGCCGGGAAAGAGATATCCTGTGATGCTGTTGGGCATATCACCAATTATTTTTGCTTCCTTTTGGCGATTATGGGGCAAATAACCCATTCGCGGCGCCGGACTGCCCGATGTTTCTTCAGGGCGCCTTCCTTTACCTGATCAGCTTGAAAAAAAATGTCTCGCCGCAGCAAGCAGACCGCCTGCAGGGCACGGATTGCGGCTGCTGATCTGAGTTGCTTATTTCCCCTCCTTTAATTACCCGGCCCGGACCGCCTGAAGGTATGGATTTTGCTGTATTGTCTGGGTTGATTTCCTGATCATGATTTACCGGTTCATTGTCTGTTCCCTTAGCTGCACAATCGATTCTTAAAAAAACTGTTTTTTTTGATCAACGCATGCCAGTACACAGTGAGGTCTGCCAGTGGATAGAGTAGTATCTGATCTTCGCTCCCTTTACCGGAGTTCCAGGCGGATGGGGCGTTCGGACGAGGTATTGGTCCTGATGGATTTTCTGGTCGAGGATCTGGTCAGCTGCACGGAACTTGAGCGGGTGCTGGTGCTCAAATTGGACGACAGGGGCAAGAGCCTGGAAACCCAGGTCTTTTACGGCTTTAATGAGCTGGTCCGGCGCCCCTTCAGCGTGGATTTTCAGCAGGTGAACGGTCTGTTGCGCAAGGTGTACACCGACCGGGAACCGATGAATGTCGTCGGCTATCCGGATCTGACCTCAGGTGAAAATTCCGTCACCCCGCTCGCCTGCGGCATTCTCCGGGATGACTATCGCGGCAAAAACCACCCCAACCGCCGGCAGCGGGTGAATCTCTGCGTGCCGGAGAAGGCCCTGCAGGATGTCGATCTGAACCAGTACTCCCGTTTCCGCCATTTCTCCGTCATGAATCTGGACACCCATGATAAAACCGTCCATTATCTCATGGGGGAGGTTGACTCGTTTCTTATTCTGCCCCTCTGTGATGATCATCATTTCTACGGCTATGTGCTGGCGGATAAATTTTTCAGCAAACAGCCGATTTCCTATGAGGAGATCCGGCTGTCGGCCGCCATCACCAGCCACGCTTCCCTGGCCATCGGCCGGGCCTTGAAGCAGAAGGTGATGCTGCGCAAAATCGCCCGGCAGCTGGCGGAAATCGAGTATCTCAAGAGTTTTTACGAGAGCATTATCCAGAACCTGCGCAGCGGCCTGATCACCGTTGATCAATTCATGAAGATTACCGACGTCAACCGGGCGGCGGAGATCATCCTCGGCTTTAAAAAAGAGGAGATGCTGGCCCGGCCGTTTGACGATTTCCTGTCGCCGGTGGACGGCAAAAAATGTCTTTTTCTCGATGCGGCCGATGAAATGGACAGTAATATGGGCCATCTGTCCGAGGTGCCGATGAAAAAGAAGGGCGGCGAACGTTTCCCGGCCGAAGTCTGCTTTTCGGTGATCACCGACAGCACGGATACGGTCACCGGGCTCAGCTGCATATTCCGGGATATCACCGCCAAAAAAGTTTTTGAACAGGACCTGGCCCGGGTGGACAAACTCGCCTCGCTGGGTGAGATGGCGGCCGGGGTGGCCCATGAAATCAAGAATCCGCTGGCCGGCATCTCCGGCGCCATGCAGATCCTTGCCCGCAATTTCCAGGAGGGCGACACCAATCAGCTGATTTTCAACGAGGTGCAGAGCCAGGTCAAACGGCTGGACAACTTCATCAACAGTCTGCTGCAGTTTGCCCGGCCGGGACAATCGCAGTTTGCCGAGGTGCATCTGAACACCATCATCGACAAGGTGCTGTTCCTGGCCGCCTCGCGCCTGGAAAGCAGGGATATCAGGGTGGTGCGGGCCATTGACCTGAATCTTCCCCTGGCCCAGGGCGATGAAGGGCAACTGCAGCAGGTGTTCCTCAATATTGTCCTCAATGCCATCGACGCCATGGAGCCGGGCGGCACCCTGACTTTTCACAGTTGCGGCCACGAAGGCGCTGAAGGCAGAATTGACAGCTGCAGCAGCCCGGTGTGCCGGTATCTGAACGGCAACCATGTCCGGGTGGCCATCCAGGATACCGGCAAAGGCATTGACCCCTCCTCCATGGAGTCTATTTTCAACCCCTTTCATACCACGAAAAGCACCGGCACCGGTCTTGGCCTTTCCATTTCCCAGCGCATCCTGGAACAGCATGGCGGCACGATCTTCGTGGAAAGTGAACCGGGGGTCGGCTCAACCTTTATCGTCTGCCTGCCGGTCTGCCGGGAGGAAGGTTCGCCATGCACACTATCCTGAGGAATGGGAAGCAATCATGAGAGAACAACGTGTCCTAGTCGTTGATGATGAGAAACTGGTCTGCTGGTCGCTCAGTCAGATGCTGGCCGGTGCAGGCTATATCGTGCAGTCGGCCATGAACGGGGCCGAGGCCAGGCAGAAATTCCAGGACTTTGTGCCGGAAATGGTGCTGCTTGACGTGCGTCTGCCGGATGCCAACGGGGTTGAGCTGCTGCGCGAGTTCAAGGCCCATGATGATGATATTATTGTCCTGATGATCACCGCCTACGCCGATGCCGATTCAGCGGTCAGCGCGCTGAAGATCGGTGCTGATGATTATATCGGCAAGCCCTTTGATGTGGAAAATATCCGCCATATCGTTGATCAGGGTTTTGAGAAGAAAAAGCTGCGCAAGGAGGTTGATTTTTTCCGGCGGGAGCTGCGGAAAAAATATGATTACGACAACCTCATCGGCAACTCGTCGAAAATGATCGAGGTGTTCAAGATGATCAAGGTCTGCGCCGGAACCGACGCCAAAATCGTGCTGGTTTTAGGCGAAAGCGGCACCGGCAAGGAGCTGGTGGCCCGGGCCATTCATTACCACAGCGCCCGTTCCCAGGAGCCATTTATCGAGATCAACTGCGCTGCCATTCCCGACAACCTGCTGGAAAACGAGCTTTTCGGCCATGAGAAAGGGGCCTACACCGATGCCTCGAAGAGTCACAAGGGTATTTTTGAGGCCGCGGCCGGCGGCACGGTTTTCCTGGATGAGATTGGTGATATGCCGCTGCCCATGCAGGCCAAGATCCTCAAGGTCATCGATGCCAGGAAGTTCCGTCGTCTCGGCGGGTCCAGGGATATTGATACGGATGTGCGCATTATTGCCGCCACCAACCAGGACCTGCCATACATGGTCAAGGAAGGCACCTTCCGCGGCGACCTTTTTTTCCGCCTCAACGTCATGAGCATTCCCCTGGCCCCGTTGCGTGAGCGCAAGGAGGATATCCCCTCCCTGGTCAATTACTTCATCGAAAGATTAAATGAGGAGTATGGCCGGGGCGTGCAGGGGACCAGTGCCGAGGCGCTGGAGTGTCTGCAGCGATATGACTGGCCGGGCAACGTACGGGAGCTGCGCAATGCCATGGAAAGGGCCATGATGCTCGAGCCCGGCACCGTGCTGAGCCACGAGTTTTTCAACCACGAGATCCGTCAGTGCGGCCAGGCCAGTGTGAAAAAACCAGGCCCCGGCCCCGGCCCGGTCGGCCGGGAAGTCCCTGCCGTGGCGGAAAATGGCTATATCACCCTGCCGCCCCAGGGCATCTCCATTGAAGAGGTGGAAAAGGAGCTGATCCAGCAGGCCCTGGCCCGCTTCAACGGCAATCAGACCAGGGCGGCCCAGTGTCTGCGCATGTCGCGGGATACCCTGCGCTATCGCATCAAGAAGTTCGGCCTGCAGTCCGCCGGCCGTGATGATGAATGATGTTCTCCGCGTAATTCTCTGCTGGTTCTTTCTTCCCTGCTGGTTTTCCGGCGTATCACGGCTGGGGCATTTTCCCCAGGCGCTCCTTGTGGGCGGTGCGTGAAATCACCCATTGGGGTTGGCTGAAAATCTTTGACCTTCCCCTGTCTAATATCCTGATATCATTGGCTTCTATTTTTCACCTTGTTTCCGTGATTTTTTTTGCGCAGCGGCTTGGGCAAAGTGGCATTTGCCCGCATGTCTGGGGGTAATCTCTGCTAACATGCTGATTATGCGTAATAAATTTAATTTGCGGTAATTTGCCGCCAAAATGGCACGGTTAGTGCTCTTACCCAGCTCAAAGCTTGTGAAAATGAGAATGAAAGAGCCTTTTGCAAAATGAAGGTCGTAGCGAGATCGAGAGAAAAATATTCTGGGCAAGGATGAGTGGTGAAATCGCCCGGAAGCGTAGCAGTGCTACGCTGAGGACGATTTCACCAGGATGGCCGCCCAGGTTATTTTTAGCCGATCGGAGTAGATGTTCATTTTGCAAAAGGCTCAAATGTCTTGGGGAAAAAAAATAAGCAATAAGGAGCGCTCAATGAAAATCACCGAAAAGACCACAAAAATTCTGGCAGCCGTTGCCGCCCTGCTGCTCTTCTCAGCCGCCCAGGCCCAGGCAGGGGCCGTCACCTTGACCGGCGCAATTGACTGGATAACTGAAGATACTCCGCGTCCCGTGGTAAGCTATGACTCACCCGTGACGCTGCAATTGACCTGGGATGATAGAGGGGTGTCAGCGCTCGGGAAATCAACGGTGTATTTCGGGTCAGTCTGGGGCAATACAATGACCTTTACCGTGGGCGATTTGACTCTGAAGGATACCCCTGCTTTCGGCGAGGTTCCGATTGCTTATTTTACAGATGGGATATTTGATGGTTTTAAATTAAACATGTGGAATGCATCAGTAATCGGTGCTCCCGGAAACGGGTGGTCCTTTTTCGCCGAGGGCTTTGCACCTGATAATCCTAATATTTTCTTGGAGATCATGGATTATTCCTCCCCAACAGCTGACTGGTTTACAGGTTATCTTGATTTTCCAGCAACGACAACATCATCCGCGGTCCCGGTGCCCGGCGCGGTATGGCTGTTTGGCTCCGGTCTTATCGGTCTTGCCGGCCTGCGCCGGAAAATGAAGTAGTCTCGTTCCTCATCCTCTCCGCTGTACCGGGCCTCAAAAGTTTCACTTCTCCCCTTCTTTTGAGGCCCGTTTTTTTTACTCAACTTGCTGAGTTGTTGCAACATATTGAAATTTAATAAATATTTTCAGGTTCCCCGAAACTTGTTTCCAGAGAATTCAGAAGCCAGGAGTCAGGAGTCAGGAGCCAGGATAAAAGTCATAAAATCAATTCTTCTGAATTCTGTCTCCTGTCTTCTGAATTCCCATGATGGAGATCAGAGCAGCAACTAGTCGCAAAAATAACCTTATTTCAAAAAAATAGATCAAGTCTGAAAGTTGAGTTTTTTATTCATGGTGCATTTTCCCCATTCCTGATTTATCAAGAGCAGATGAAAAATCTTTTTTGCAGGGTTCGGCGGCGGGACGGGCTGCTGCACCTCGCTTTGCTGGTGCTGGCCGCCGCTTTCTCCTTGGCTCATCGCTCCCTGGCATGCGCCGCAGAGGAAGGGGCGGCGGGGCCTGCCGTCCCTGTCTCCGGCTACGAGGTCGTTGCCAGCTTCGCCCATGACCCGCAGGCCTTTACCCAGGGCTTGTGTTTTGACCAGGGCTTGCTCTACGAGGGGACCGGCCTGTACGGCCAGTCCACCCTGCGCCGGATGACCATTGACGGCAGGGACCTGGAGGTGCGGACCCTGCCCGCTTACCTGTTCGGCGAGGGGGTCACGGTATTCGGCGATCGGGTGATTCAACTCACCTGGCACTCCCGCACCGGCCTTGTCTGGGACCGGGAAAAACTGCAGTTCGCCGGCTCTTTCCCCTACGCCACCGAGGGCTGGGGCATCACTCATGACGGCGCCTCGCTCATCATGAGCGACGGCAGCGCCATCCTGGCATTTCTTGATCCCGAGACCTATGCCCGGCAGAGAACCGTGGTGGTGACCGAGGCAGGTCAGCAGATCACCAGGCTCAATGAACTGGAGTATATCAAGGGCGAGATTTGGGCCAATATCTGGAAGGAGGACCGCATTGCCAGGATCAACCCGGCAACCGGCCAGGTGACCGGCTGGGTCGATCTTGCCGGCCTGGCTGCGCAGTATGCCCCGGCTGATGAGGACAGTGTGCTGAACGGCATCGCCTATGACCGGGACAAGGACCGGATTTATGTGACCGGCAAACGCTGGAGCAGGATATTTGCCATCCGGGTGATAAAAAAGTAGCAATGCCGCCTGGCCGCCGTTCAGGCGCCACGGTGGAGATGCCAGGATGACAACCGCCCCGTGATGGCGAGACAGCTGGCGAACAGACGTACTGTCCGCCAGCTGCCCGTTGTGCAGGTACTGCCTAGTCCAAGTTTAACAGTATAAATTATTTTTTTAGTATAACCAGCATGTTACATCTATAAATTTTCGTAGTGGCACTACATTCGTGTATTTTGTTCATCAGTTTTCCAATTTAACTTGGGCGCCTCGCAATTAGCCTATCGGCTTGATTATGGCACCTGTCATTCCTTAAACCCACAAATCGATAAGCCCAAATTAGGAATACACCTCTGTTTTGCACCGAAGTCGCAAGGAAATCTGACATTCATATAGGCATCTTTCTTTTCGTTTAATGTATTTTTTGAAGAGCTTCGACTTGGCAGTCATTACTTCTGAACGATTTGAATATGTGACTGATTGACTTTTTCTTTATTGATTTTTTAACGTGCCCCTCTTGTTTTTTGTTCCTGTAGTGCGTATTATAGGAAAAAGTTCAAAAGGGGGATTTATGCCGAAAACTCGAATTAATATAAGTCTTGATCAAGACCTTGCGGATTTTGCTAAAATTTTCGCAACCGAAAATCGAACCACTGTTGCCGATATGGTAACTCAGTATTTGCTCACCTTAAAACGTAAAATTGAAGGAAAAGAGATAGAAAAGATTCTTTCAGAACCAGCTTTTCAGGCTGCAATGGAGGAAGCCCAGGCCAAGCTTCGCAATGGGACTGCGGAGTGGCATTCCTACGATGAGGTTTTTGGTGATTGATGGAAACAATATTTGAAAAGGGTTTTCTTGTCGCCCTTCGCAAGCATTCGTCAATAAAAAAACTGGTTCAGACAAAAGTTGACATGATTATAGAGAATCCTATTGCCATGGGAGAACCTTTAAAAGGGAATTGGCAAGGTTTCTATTCATGCCCAGTTAAACGAAACTTTATCATTATCTATCTTTTTTGCGAAGTATGCAGAAAGAAGTCTGACAATTTGGTTGTCAATTGCCTAGATTGCCAAGATAGGCCTGATCAAACGATAAAGTTCATTTTGCTTGGTCCGCATGATAAGGCTTATAGGAAATAGCCTGTTGTAAATACGCCTCTACAAATCGATAGTAGATATCTTCAGATTTGAAATTGATGAGAAACAAGTAAATTCAATGTGGCAATCTTAAGAGCTGAACGCTGCAAATCACAGGTAGCAGAAGCAAAGCGAGGAACGACCGGTGCTTTTTGCTGTCCGAGTATATTTGCCTTGTTATGCATTTTGCAGATGCAATTCGTTTTGCGGATAAATGCGTTTCCCCTTTTTTTATTGCCAAGGACTTCCGCTTTATAGCTCTTGATGCAACTCTTGAGGTTTTCTATGAAATAGAATTTATTCAGTACGTTACCGTATTCTTGGTGTTCCACCAATACGTCAGTATCAATTCTAATTGACCATCCATTTCGCGTCATAGCTTCATGCAGTAATGCGCATCGAACATTTTTGAATTATTTTTTAATTTTAAACTACCCCTGTATTTCGCCCCAGCTTTCAGCTACTATAAGAAAAGGATAGGCGTATATTTACGCTCGAATGCCAGTGGCACCTGCCCGAAGCGTAAAAAAATGCGGTCGGATTTTTCGCGCCGTATTAACTCAACGAATAAGAAACTACGCTACAGGAAAGGCAAAGACTTAACTTGAGGAGGTTATTGCATCATGACAACCACAGACAGTAAATACAATCCAATGAGCCAGGAAATGCGCTACATCATGGACCATGCCCATGCGCTTGTTGACGCTACTTCCGGAGAACTGGACGACCGGATCAAATCAGCCAGAAACGCACTGAAGGAACGTCTGGAATCAGCCAAGAGCGGGTACGGTCAGATTGAAGAGCGACTCCTGAGCAAGGTTCAGACCGCTGATGAGTTCATTCACATAAAACCATACTATGCCATCGGAGGTGCCTTCGTGACCGGCCTACTCCTGGGTTGGTTCATGTCCCGGAAATAGCATCCGTAGACTGCCGCTGATCTTTCAGGGTTCTCAGGGGCTCGTGGAGGTGGAAATTACCTCGGAGGACGCCGCCCATCCAATTGAATCGGCCTTGCTGCCCGGTGGGGCTTCGGGGTGGCGTCATTGTGGCCGGGGTTGGTATAGCACTTATTGTAATAGAATCGTAAAAAAACACATTCATATTACTGATGTCACTAATAGTAGAAACGTAAAGTTGATGATGGCTTGATTTTGTTAGATATTTGATGTGGCAATCTTAAAATAAATCTGTCCCCTTTTCCTACCGTGCTCTTCTTTCCCTTTTCTTCCCGCTCGGAAACCACAACACCCATTGTCCGCAGTCCCCTCCATTTAGGCGCCATTGGAAGTTCAGCAGCACTGG
>QZKJ01000030.1 GCA_003605035.1 Desulfurivibrio sp. | reverse complement strand
ATCGATCCCGGTCTCGGCCAGCGGACTCCAGTTGATGCCGTCCGTACTGCGCTCAACGGCAAAACCCGTTTCATTGTCCGCATTGTCCAGCCAGGAAATGATGATATAGCGCAGACTGGCCTGTTCCACCCGCAGGTTGGACGGGGCCGCCGGCAGCATGCCGGGGGTGGTCACCGTCGCCACATTGGAGCAGGAGGAAAGCCCGCCGTCGTTGAAACTGCTCACCCGGTAATAATAGGTCACTTCCGGATCAACCACGCTGTCGCTGTAGCTCACCGTGTCGGCCGGCAGCAGGACACTGGCCAGCCCGGTGGTAAAGGCCGCATCCAGCGCGCGTTCCAGCAGAAAACCGGTTTCCGAGTCGGCATTGTCGGTCCAGGCCAGATTAACCACAGCCGCAAGCCCGAGCGGTGCGTCCGCGCTCAGCGCCGTGGGCGCGGCCGGCGGGAAGACCGCGACGCCGAGGGTGGTGGCCGTGACCGGACCATTTTCGTTCCACAGGGAAACGCCGGTGGCATTGTAGGCAGCCACCCGGTAATTATAGGTA
Source organism: Desulfurivibrio sp. (assembly GCA_003605035.1). Taxonomy (GTDB): domain Bacteria; phylum Desulfobacterota; class Desulfobulbia; order Desulfobulbales; family SURF-16; genus SURF-16. The sequence goes on along the minus strand of QZKJ01000030.1, from coordinate 13,718 downwards.
TGGCCGGCCAGCAGCGGCAGCAGCGGGTTGACCCCGTCGGTGAAGTTCACCCCGCCGGCCGCCCCGCCATTCGGGGTCGGGATGCGGGCGATCTCCACGAACGGCGGCCAGGGATCGATGGTGAGCAACGGGACATCCTGGCGCTCAATGACAAAGCCGGTTTCATTGTCCGCCTGGTCAAACCAGCTCAGGGTGACCGTGGTTTCCGTCACCCCAAGCACATTGAGGTTCATGGGCGGCAGCGGGAAATCGTCGGGGGTGGTCACCGCCACGGCCAGCGATTCCGCGCCGTCTCCCTTGCCGTTGAAGGCCACCACCTTGTACTGATAGGTCTTGCCCACATTGAGCCCGTCATTGACAAAGCTCGTCGTGGCGGCATCGAGCACCGCCAGTTTATCCCATGAGGCGGTGCTGGCCGGATCGGTTTCCAGCCGGGTATCCATGCCGTAACGGATCCAGAGCAGGTAGCCCTCAGCGCCGGGCACACTGGTCCAGCTGATTTTGGTGGAAAAGGGATCCACGGCGTCGGCCTTCACCCTGGGCGCTGCCGGCACCGTGGCATAGGAGGTGTCATCAGCCGCCACCATGAACGGGCTGCCCTTGCCGGTCAGCAGCCAGGCCCCGTAGGCGATGCCGCCCCAGTTGTCATTGAGGTTCAGCGGATTTCCGCCGTCATCGGTGAGAGCGGCCAGGCCGATCACATCGCTCAGGTAATTGGGGGTGAGCGGGTAATTGGCGGCAAAGACGCTGGGTGGTCCTTCGGGCCGCAGGGTGGAGGTGTCATTGTCCCGCAGGAACTCCATGAACTCGCGGGTATGGGTCTGCCAGTGCGCTTCGGCCCGGGCCACCAGCTGGGCATCCGCCGGGGCGTCAAAGGTATAGACCACCTCGTCCCAGTTCTGCCGGTCCGGATACCGTCCGGCATCCTCGTAATACTGCACCGTGCCGTCGCCCAGGTCGGTGAAATTCCAGAACCGCACCCCGGCGGCCTGAAAGTCGGCGGAGCTGAAACCTGCCGGCGGGATGCGGTTGTCAAAGCAGATGACATTGTTCAGCAGACTGAGGGATGGGGTGGCAACAAAGGTCGGATTGCCGGCCGCATCCTTGGGGTCGGCGGCAGTCATCTTCTCATAGACCATGACCGCATTGGCGTTGCTGTCAATCGCCGGGGCGTGGGCCAGGGAGAACGGCGTTCTGGCGCTGTCCGTATACAGGGCGGCCTCCGCCTCGTCGTAATAACCTGACTCATAGACCAGGTTGCCCGCCGCGTCCTGAACCTGCAGGGTCAGGAACAGCCTGCGGCCGTCCGGATAACCCGAGGGGATGCTGTGGCCGGCGTTGTTGGTGATACGGGTCCTGACCTGCCAGCGGCCCAGGCCGGCATTATAGACCGGGGTGCTGACCGACAGGTCAACCGCGTCCTGCAGAAAGATTTCGGTGTTGCGTTTGGCCCGGTCCCAGGTGAGATCGCGGGAGGACATCATGCCCGGAAACACCCTGGTATCGCGGCCGGTGGGCGCGCCGATGACCTCCAGGTCAACCTCCGGGTAAAGGATCTTCATCATGGCGGGCAGGTCGCGGTTGGAGCCGGCGAACTTGTGGAAGGCGGTGCCGCCGTTGGGATTGCGGTCCTTGCCGTACGGGAACCAGCCGGCCAGCGTGGGGTCGGGGTTCAGGGTCACCGGCACGCCGTCGGCATACTCATGCTTCATGGTCGGCATATGGCAGTCCTGGCACCGCTTGAAGGTGCCGGCCGCCGGGTTGCGGCCATAGTCGCTGTTTTTCCACTCGGTGTAGGTGCGCTGCTCCGGCATGCCGTGATTGAGCACCGGAATGGTCAGGTCATGACACGTGCCGCAGAACTCGCTGGAGCGGATAAAATCGCCTCCCACGGTGGGATGCTCCAGGGAAACCGACTGGGACTGGTAATCATAGGTGCCGTTCGGCTTGAGCGGCGGGCCGATGGGTTGCTCAAAGTGAATGGGGATGACGCCATCCGGACTGACCACCGGTTGACCGCTCACATCGTTGCCGAACATGTCAACCCAGCCAGGCGGATAGATGCCGTAGGTCTGGCCGGTATAGAGTCCGCCCATGGAAAAGAGCCCAGTGGCGTCCTGCAGCAGCGGCAGATCGCTGAAAAAGATATCCACCGAGCCGGAGTACTTGCCGGCATAGGTCATGCCGTCGTTGATCTGCAGGGCGGTGTCGCCGTAAGGATTGCCGGCCACCGGTCCGGCCGGGAAGGCGTCACCCTGGTGGGGCCAGTCGCTGATGCCCGCCATCATGTTCCACACCGGATCCGCCTGGTCAAGGTCGGCCCGCTTCATGGTGACGTTGCCCATCACCCGGTGGCACATCTCACAGAGGATGCCCTCGTCATCGGTGGAGAGCAGGATGCTGTGCTCCACGCTGCTGCCGTCCGCCGCGCCGTTCAGCATGGGATCGGTGCGGCCGGAATACCAGGCGTTCGGACTGTGGCAGCGGATGCACATGTTGCCCGCGCCGTCCTCGCCGGTCAGATTTTTCACCGCGGTATTGACGATGAGCTGATTGGTGCGGAAAATCGGATCACGCATGGCGCTGGCCATGCTCGTTCCCGCCCAGTTGCCGAAATGGCCGGCCTGCTGGTCAATGGTGCCGCCGTGGCAGGCGCCGCAGGTGACGGTGAACTCAAAAACATTGTAAGGCGCCGGGAAGGTGATGTTGGCCAGTTCCTGGGCCTGGGTGCCCGGGTTGGGCACCGTGGTGCCGGCCGGCGTCGCCCGGCCGGGAATATCCGCCTGGGCTGACCCCGCAAACAGCAGGCCGGCCGCCATGGCCATGATCAGGGTTCGTTTTCCTGTTTTCATAACGCACCTCCCTGCCGCTGGCTTCTGGATAGTTTTTTCAGGTTCAGATTGAGCGTGCCTTCAAATCGCTCATTGCCGGTGAAGGTGCCGTCGCCGGCGGCCCAGCCTCCGGCGCCAGGGGCCATCGGCACCCGCACCTGGGCGTCAAAAGCGCCGCCGTCGGTCAACGGGTTGAAGGGCAGTTCCGCATCGAGGTAACCCTTCAGGGTTCCAGGATTATGGTGAGTTTTCAATGCTTCCTCGTCCACAGTCTGATCGGTGAGCGTCCAGGTCCCCCGGACATACCAGAGGCCGGCCTTCTGTCCGGGCAGGTCCTTCGCCGGGGAGAAGGCAGTCACATCCACGGTGTACCTGCCGGTGCGCACCGGCGCTTTGCCTTGGGAAGTAACGGCCAGGGCCTCAACCACGTATCCTTTGGTCAGGGTCCCGGTGCTGCTGGTCATGGTCTCGCCCCGGCTCACCACTTCAGCATCCTGCAACTGCCAGGAAAACATCTTCCCCCCGCCCTGCTCCGTCCCGGCGATCGCCTGCGGTTGCCCGGTACACAGAGCCAGCAGCGTCAGCGCCATCAGCACAAAGCCGTGGGCCGCCTGCCGCCATTTGCTGCCTGCTGTTATTCTCTTCATTCTTTTCCTCCATTCTTTTCAGATTGCTGTTTTTCACCTGCCGACACACTTCATCCTCACTGCCGTTACAGCCAACATTTCATCTGGCGTATCCTGCCCCATCATGATCACACTGATGCCAGGATACGCAAATAGAATTATTTATTTGTCAGGTTTGTATCAGGATTGCGCAAATATGAGACGAAAAATGATTTTAATCATATTTCCAAGGACCGGCAATGGTGCCACTCCGGTATAAATCTTTATCTTTTTCCCAACAGATGGAAAACTGCATCAAATAAAAAGGACATTTTGCATTTCCCGATTAATTCCTGTCATTTCTCCTTCTGGCAGCCAAAAGGGCGGCAAGGCCCGGGCCAAAAAGAAGGGCGGCGGAGGGCAGCGGCACCGGGGCCGGGCCGATGGGTTGGTCATCTATGCCCAGCCTGATCTGCAGCTGATACTGACCGCTGGTATCACCCCACAGGTCAAAGGTGGAATCCGGCGAGGCGCCCTCCACCAGCGTGCCGCTCAGCGACAGCGCGCTTTCAATGATATTCTGCTGATAATAGGCATTCGGCACCGAACTGAAGGATACCACTGCGGCATAATAGGTGCCGGCAGCCAGGTTCAGCGAACCGATAAAGGGATCGAAATCCCCGAAGGGAAACGAGCCTGGATCCAGGGGGTTGAGGTCGCTGTCTTCGCTGTAGGCAATGAGCTGTTCGTTGCTGTTGAACACGGCGAGAAAGGCATCCAGGCCGGAATCGGGTTCAGTGCCGGCGATGCCGTCGGCATAGTCCACATCCAGAACGACGCTGGCCGGCGAGGCTACGGCAAACGAGTAGAAATCGACGTCGTCGACATTGTTTGCATCAACCCAGCCCTGCACGGTCAAGGCATCTGCGCCAAGGGTGCCGAGATGCTGCGACGTGAGAACGCTGTCATTGCCCCCTGAAGAGCCTGCGCCTTCAAGATCCAGGACATAGGCTGCAGCCGTCTGCGCTGCTGCGAGAATCCCCAGACATAAACCTGCTGCAATTATTCTTTTTTTCATTTTCCTGCCCTCCTTCTGGTTAACGAGTTGTTCTTTTCCGATGCCCCCTGCCCGCGACTGCCGCGGATCCGCTCATGCCGGCAATAATCCACTCGGGTACTGCGGACATGCCGCTTTTCAGTCGGCAATGGCACGGCTCCCGTCATGCTGGCCGGAGGCGCAAATCACTGCAGGGTAGCCCTAAGCAAAAAGAGCGCCACGCCTTATGACATCGAAGCAACCCATCATCTATCATATTGTTATATTTATTATATTTTTAATTTATGATAAACAGGCAGTTTGTATTATACCTGACAGAAAACATATGCCAAATAGCCGTCCTGATTGAATATTGCCTAATTATTACTTGCCGCAAAATATACCTGCTTATCTCAAGGGTCCAGCGGTACAGGCCGCCGTCTGTCCGGTCGCATCATACTGCCGGAATAGGCGATTTCCTGACAACAACCCATGACAGCAGCATCTTACAGGCCAAACAAGTATAACAATATCATAGCATTACATCTTAATTGCGATTTCCTGATGATCGTCATGCTGGAGTCTTACCGGAAAGGACAAGTCTTGCGCCGCAGGACGACAGGGAGGAGTTCTTTCCTGCTGCAAGTCCGGGCGGCGGCCAAAAACCTCGGGCGCCCGGTGCATCCCGCGTCTGCTCCCATTTACGCCATGGGAAAGTCAGCGGTCTGCCTGAGCAGTCAGGCAGGGATATTCCCCGCATGAAGCGGGAAAGAGACCTTGGTTTTTGAGGATTGGAGGCTGGCGAGAAAACAGCAGTGATTGCCGGCAGGGACTTTCCATGGATGCGCAAAAAAGCCAAAGGCAGACTTGACCCCTTTGGACCCCTTTGTGACACCTTTGGGCATTTTTTTTGGTTAGAACTCTGCCTCCCACAGGTCCGGGTACTTCACGACGAAACCGGCAGCGTTGACCGTGAGCAGCGCGCCATAACCGAATCGTGGCGCCTCGTACCAGTACACATCGACGGCGCGCCGCTCATAATGCTGATGCAGCACATCGAGCGTCCCCGCAGGCGCGTCCAGCCAGGCGACGGGCACGGCCGCCGCCTGCCCAACCTGGAGAGCGGCGCGCCGCAGTTGACACACATTGGTGGCGGGGGTAAAACCGAAATCCAGGTCAATACAGCCATGCAGGGCCGGCACAATTCTGCCGTTCAGCGTCCACCCGCCTGCCGCCGTGCGCCTTATGCGAAAATCAAGCGGAAGTGCGCCCACCCAGCCCTGCACCTCTCCCTCCTGCGCAAACCAGTCGCCGTCGCACACAACCCGGTACGTGAGACATGCCGTTTCCCCTTCGTGGCGGAAGACGGCCGCGCCCTCCAGCCGCCAGCCGCCTGCTGTTTGCGCAAGCCGGCAGGCGTCATGCCCGGGAGCATCCAAACGACGCCAAAGAACTGTGCTTATCGTCATGCCTGCCTCCTTGCGCAGGTCAGCCCTGCAGGCAACACTGAAAATCCACAACACTCATATGCTTCCTCAATAACTATCATATCAAATACAATCCTGCCGAATTTTTTGCATCCCCCCTTCCTCGCAACGGGGAATAGACGCCTGCCACCCATGATGGAAACACCACCCGGCAGAATGTTAACACACCGGTCAAAAACCGCACATCTGCCCATGTCAGCAGGAGCACAGGATGCATCACCGAGACGGCAACAGGTGCAAACGGAGAAAGCTTAGAGCCCCGTGGCATTTCGACAGGAAGCCCATGTGGCCGGGCAGGGCCGGCGAAAACCAGCCCTGCCCGATTCACTCAGGCCCTTGGAGGAAAGAAAAAGCGTGCTGTCCGCGGAAAGGGATGGTTCCGCAGGCAACACCTGGGGAAAACAACATAAAAAAGACGGGCCGGGAGCGAACTTCCCGGCAAAACCCTGGCTGCCTAGCGCCCCTTGCCGGCTGACTCCAGCAGACTCACCGTGCGGGCGCAGCATTCCTTTTCCCGGGCCCAGGCCAGGGCCGTTTTCCCGGCCTGATCAGGCATCTCAGTTACTGCGCCGCTGCCCAGCAGGGTCTCAATCACCTCGGGCCTGTCGCTGTAGGCGGCGGCCATCAGCGCGGTAAAACCTGCCCTGCTTGCGGCGTTGACCTCCGCGCCGGCCGCCACCAGAAGCTTGACCTGTTCAACCAGGCCGGCGCCGGCCGCCAGCATGAGCACGGTCATACCCCGTCCGTCCCGGGCATTGACGTCCGCGCCATGGTCCAGCAGAACCCTGACCGCGTCGCTCTGATTGCGGCCCACGGCAGACATCAGGGCGGTGCGGCCCGAGCGGGTCGCACCATTTACCACCGCCCCGTTTTTCAGCAGCAGTTCAACCATATCGGCATGTCCTTCGGTGGCGGCACTCATCAGGGGGGTGACACTGTTCTCGTCGCTCCGGTCCACTGCCGCGCCATGCTGCAGCAGGGCCTGCACGGAACGGCGATCACCCCGCTCGGCCGCCGCCTGCAGGGCGGAAATCCCGCCGGGAAAGGGCGCCTCCGAGTGCGCGCCGGCGGCAAGCAGCAGCTCCACCGTGCTGCCGTGCCCCGCCCCCACGGCAAAAAGCAGCGGCGTGAAGTGCTCCTGGTTGGCGGCATTGACGTCCGCCATATTGGCAAGCAGCATGGTAACCATCTCATTGCCGCCGGTGCGCGCCGCCAGCATTAGCGGGGTGTGGCCGGCGGCATCGGCGGCATTGACATCCGCGCCGGCCGCAATCAGCAGGGAGGCGAGCTTCCCCCGGCCGGACCGGGCGGCCAGCAGCAGGGCCGTTGCCCCGTCCGTCGTCCGGGCATTGACATCCGCCCCCTTGTGCAGCAGCTCCGCCACCACCTCCTGCCGGCCGAAACGGGCCGCCCGGAGGAAGGGATCTTCCGCCGGCCCGCTGCCGGCCCAGGCCGGTGCGGCCGGAAAACACGGCAAAACAAGAGACAGCCAGACGAATAGGAAAACACTCTTTGTCCGCAGATTTGTCATCATATTATCATCCACAGTTTTGCCCAGGCATCACTGGTATCATCGGTATCATTTATCCGGACAGGCAGACACAGCGCCATGCCGGCCGGCCAGGCGCGCCCCGGCATCAGCCATTCTTTCCCCCTGCCGCCTGCCCGGGCCCCTTGCCGGCCCCGGCACTGGTTTCAGTGCCCTGCAGAATCCGGACGATCTTATCAAAACCCTGCTCGGAGGCCCAGTTTTCCGCGGTTTTGCCGCTGTGGTCCGTCTCGGTGATTCGGGCGCCAAGCTCGACCAGGAGGCGAACCATCTCTTCATGGCCTGCCCAGGAGGCGCACATCAGGGCAGTGGTGCCGCGGCTGTCCTTGGCATTGATATCAGCTCCGGCCTGCCGCAGAACCCTGACGGTTTCACTGTGGCCGGAACTCGCCGCCAGCGTCAGCGCCATGGCGCCCCGGCTGTCCGCCGCGTTCACCCCGGCCCCGGCCGCCAGCAAGGCCCTGATCGCCTCCACATGCCCGTGGCTGGCGGCATACATCAGCGCCGTCCGCCGCGGCTTGTTCTGCAGGTTGACGTCCGCCTGCTGAGCGAGCAGGATCTTCACCACCTCGGTGTGCCCCTCGCCCGCCGCGCTCATCAGGGGCGAAACCAGGCCGCTGTTGACCGCGTTGATGCAGGCCCCGTGTTTGAGCAGCGCGGCAACGGATTTTGCGTCACCACGCCTTGCCGCGCTGAGCAGCGGCGTCATGTCGCCGACAAATTTCGCCTCGGGGTCCGCGCCGTTTTCCAGCAGCAGCTCCACGGTCTCACCGTGCATGCCCAGCACGGCGCAGACCAGCGGGGTGAGGCCATCCCTGTTTTTCACGTTTACCTGCACCTGGTGGGCAAGCAGGATTTTCACCGCGTCGGTCAGTCCGTATTTGGCCAGAAACATCAGCACCGTGTTGCCGTCCTGGTCGGCGCCGTGGATGTCGGCCCCGGCCGTGATCAGCAGCTCAGCGATGCGGCCGTTTCCCTTGTCGTTGAGAAACATCAGCGCCGTGGCGCCGCTCTGGGTCCTGGCGCGGACATCAACGCCCTTCCTGAGCAGCATCTCGACGCTCTGGGCGTTGCCGGATTTCACCGCCCACATCAGCGCGCTGATCCCTTCCCGGTTCTGCACATGGGGGCTCGCTCCCCGGTCAAGCAGCAGCCGGACCACGTCCTGCTGGCCGCTGCGCACCGCTTCCATGAGGATGGTCATATCATCGAGATAGCGGATATTGAGATCGCTGCCCGCCGCAATCAGCTCGTCCATGATCGGCAGATCGCCGGCGGCCGCGGCCATCCGCAGGGCGGTATGGCCCCTGGCGTCGCGGCCATTGACATCCGCCCGGTATTTCAGCAGCGCAGCCACGGCTTTTTCATGTCTGTTTGCCGCAGCAAGCATCAGGGCAGTCGTCCCCTGCATGGGACCTTTCGTGATGACGCCATTGACCTCAGCCCCTTTTTCCAGCAGCATGGTCAGCAGGGAATCATTACCCGCCGCCGCGGCAGTCATGAGCAGGGTCATATCCTGGTCATCCCGGGTATTGACGTCCACACCCCGATTAAGCAACCGGTTGGCCGTGGCCTGGTCACCCTGGCGCACCGCCTGGACAATCTCCTCTTCCTGCGCGGCACCCAGGACTGCGGGAGGGAACAATACCAGACAGCCGAGGATGGCTGCCAGCACATGCCAGGCAAAACCCGTTTTCTTCATCTGTTCTCTTTTCATGCAACGTTTCCTCATCCAGTTGAAAGGCTCCCATCAACAACGGAACCTTGTTGTACGGCCGGGATATAGAAGGGGGCCTGACCCGCGACCCTCGGCATGACGAAAACACCGTTATCGCGGGCATGGCCCGCTCCTACCCCGGAAACTCTCATTGTGTATAGGCTGTACCCGGTAAAACCCTGGGGAAGGCCGGACGGCCTTCCCCAGGGAAAACCAGGATTTGGTTTGAAGTTAACGGCACGCCCTGTTCTTGGCGCAGTTCGGATCGGCGCAGTCCACGAGACCGTCCCCGTCGTTGTCAAGCAGATCGTTGCACACCTCGTCGCTCAGGCAGTTCAAGGCCCCGGCGCAATCCGGATCAGCGCAGTCGATCAGGTTGTCCATGTCGTTATCAATGGTGTCGCCGCAGATCTCGACGTAAACGCCGGTACAGTTGGACGCCTCCAGACAGTTCTGGTCATTGCAGTCGATCAGGTAGTCGCCGTCATTGTCAATGCCGTCGGTGCAGATCTCCGCGCCTGTCTCGCATCCTCCTTCACCCAGACAGTCCGGGTCGCTGCAGTCGATATAGCCGTCATCATCGTTGTCCTGTTCGTCGCCACAGACCTTTTCCGGGCACCAGCTGCCGCTGCAGTCGGCGACATCGGCGCAGTCGATGAGGCCGTCGCCGTCGTTGTCAATGGTGTCGCCGCAGAGTTCCGTCTGGGCGGTGACATTGGGATCCTCGTACTCGATATGCAGGATGGCGTTGTAGACCACCGTGGGCCGGTACTCGCCCTTGATAAACAGGGCCAGATCAAGGTCCTGGGTCAGCGGCATGCCTTCCACCCAGGAGATGCCGTCCGGCACCGTGTCGGCCGGATCGTCCGGATTGAGATCAAGCAGGGCGTTCCAGTTGGCGCTCCACAGCAGGGGCGACGGGCCGTCCTTCCAGTCCAGCAGGTTGACGGTGGTGGTGGTATCGCTCCCCACCGGATACTTGATGTAGTCCGCTTCAAAGGGCAGCTCCATGCAGTCCTCGCTGGGGATCTCAAGTGACGGGATGTTCTGGCCGAACTTGGAGGACTTCAGCCGGTAGCGGGGCCCCTTGCCGGTAACCGGATCGGTTTCGTAGGGATCGCGGTCCATGGTGGTGTACCAGGCATTGGAGGTGCCGGTCTGCAGATCGGCGGACCAGCCGCCCTGGTCATAGTCGCCGTCACCGTCCACGTCCACCGGCGGGTCGGCCAGGGCCGGGTCCTTGAACAGGGTGCCGGCCGGGATGAAATCGCCGTCGCCCTCAAAACAGTCCCGGTCCGAGGTCAGCACGCCCAGGGTGTTGATATAACCGGGCAGCCGGCCGGTCGCCCCTTCGTTTTCCAGGTCTTCCGGCCGGATCTGGTCGTTGGGGCTGTTGGAGATCTTATGGTTAACGGTGAGCATGGCCTTGGTGACCCGGTAATTGGCGCCCGGCGCCTTCCAGGCGTCCGGCACAGCGAGTCTGGCCAGCAGGCGCACCTCGCCCGGCCTCTTGTGCCTGGTCCCCCAGCGGAAGAGGAGCTTGCCGTCGTCTTTTTTGGTAACGGCGAAATCCTTGCCGATGGCAATATTGATCAGATCGGAGTCGTTGGCTTGCAGGGTCAGCGGATTCACCGGGGTGGCCGGGTCGTCCGGAAAGTAGAGTTCTTCGGACAGGGGCTGACATATGGTGTCCCACATCGGATCCGTGTAAAAATAGGGGATTTTCTCGGAGCAGGAGAGAATATGCTCCATGACCACGTACTGCTCGGCGGCGCATTTGACCGTGTCGCCGTTCATGCCGGCGCAGACGCTGCCCTTGCGGCCGCCGGTGAGATAATAGGGGGTGCCGACGCTGGAGACCACCACGCCGAGCTGCGTTCCCGCAAGATCGACATAGTTGCCGATCCAGCCTTCCTGATGCACGCCGTCCCGGGGTTTGCGCTCCGCCCCGACAAAGTCGGTGACGGTGAAGGCAAAATCCGAATCGATCGGCCAGACGGTCATGCCGGTGAAGATATCTACATACGGCTCATTGCCGGTACACGGCAGGGCCGTGCAGATAATGGAATTGTCCTGTGCGTAGGTGGTGCCGGTAAAGGTTCCTATCGTATCATCCATAGAGAAGACGTGTTTTGCTGATACATGCTTGACGACAGCAGCAGAAGCCATATCAGCATAGGCGAACAGACCCAGGAGTCCTGCGCAGGCAATGCTGCTTTTTATATGCCACTTCATTCTATTTTCTCCTCCTTACTTTTTCATTTTGTTACTCAGGAAAGTCCCCAAGTCACCTGCAGGGGAAACGTTCACCCCGGGGCAGCATGACCCCGGACTTTCAAGCGGAAAACCACGTCCTCTCGTGCGCGTTAGATAGCTCTATTCATGGCAAGGCACATGCCACAATGTGGCCTGTCAGGAAAGATGGGATCACGCTGTTGTCAGCTTAACGGAACATTCCAGCTACGGTTCCATTGAAAGGAGGGATCATCGGCGCACTATCCTCCGGCTGCAGGTCAACTTTTTGTTGCCTGTCAACCACTTACTTTCTCTCGCCGGTTTGCCGCACAGCCGGCAACCGGAAACCCGGGCCACAGCCGGATGCGACAATTTGCCGCACCAGCCGCAGGAAACGATGGAGCGGAACGCCTGGGATTTTTCCCGCGACGCAAGCCATTGCCCATCAGTTTCTAACTGCCGACCCGCCAGTTTCTGGTGATGGCACGGCAATGGGAAGAAAAAACTGGGGCGACCGGCTCCCTGCAAGCGGGCACAGCAAACAATGAAAGTCGCGTGGCGTCGTAGGAGCGGGCCATGCCCGCGATAGAGACAGCCGCAATGCCGAAAGTCGCGGGCATGGCCCGCTCCTGCGTCCCTGCACATTAAGACAGACAAAATATTCATATAAAAAGGGGGAAGCCGTTTCCGGCTTCCCCCTTGTTCGCTTCTACTATGGGTAAGGAATCTGCTATCTTCTGGTTATCACCTTGCAGGCTTTGTCCCTGGCGCAGTCCGGATCAAGGCAGTCCACCAGGCCGTCGCCGTCATTGTCGAACTGATCGGTGCACTGGCCTTTTTCCGTGGCCGCGCAGCCGGGTGCGCCGGCACAGGCCGCATCGGCGCAGTCGATAAGGCCGTTGGCGTTGTTGTCGATGCCGTCATTGCAGACCTCAACCAGACAGCTGGGCTGGCCGGCGCAGTCGGCATCATCGCAGTCCACCAGGCCGTCGCCGTCGTTGTCGATGGCGTCGCCGCACAGCTCGGGATCGGGCAGACAGAGCGGGCTGTTGTAACATTCGGAATCGGCGCAGTCGATGGCGCCGTCGCCGTCGTTGTCATAGCCGTCGGAGCAGTTTTCCGGATTGCAGGCCGGGGTCACGCTGCATAGGGGATCCTCGCAGTCGATGATACCGTCGCCGTTGTTGTCGATGCCGTCGTTGCAGATTTCCGTGGAACAGACCGGGGCGTCGACGCAGTCCGGATCAGCACAGTCCGCCAGCCCGTCATGGTCGTTGTCGAGCTGGTCGCTGCAGTTTTCCGGCAGCGGCTGGCAGTTGATGTCGCTGAAACAGTTGCTGTCGGCGCAGTCGATAACGCCGTCGCTGTCGTTGTCAAGTCCGTCGATGCAGTTCAGCTCCGGGTTGCAATAGGCTACCGTGGCACAGTCCGGATCAACGCAGTCCACCAGGCCGTTGTCGTCGTTGTCAACCCCGTCGTAGCAGATCTCGCCGGTGCAGGCGGAGGTGGCTTCGCAGTCCGGATCAGAGCAGTCCACCAGACCATCCTCGTCGTTGTCTTCGCCGTCCCCGCAGAATTCCATGCTTCCCAGGCAGAGCGGCAGGTTGTTGCAGTCCGGATCGGCGCAGTCGATCATCAGATCATTGTCGTTGTCCACCAGGTCGTCGCAGATCAGCTCCGGGTTGCAGGCCTGGGCGTCAACACAGTCCGCATCGTCACAGTCGACAATACCGTCCTCGTCGTTGTCAATGCCGTCGGAACAATTTTCCGTCACGCAGATCGGCGCGTCGGCGCAGTCCGTGTCATTACAGTCGATCAGGCCGTCCAGATCGTCGTCCGTGCCGTTGGAGCAGATTTCCCCGCCCCGGCAGGTGACAAAGGTCTTGCAGTCCGGATCCATGCAGTCGATAAGGCCGTCCTGGTCGTCGTCAATGGTGTTGACGCAGTTCTCGTCCGGGAAGCTGCATTCGATATAATCGGCGCAGTCCGGGTCCTCGCAGTCGGTGTAGCCGTCGCCGTCGTTGTCCCAGCCGTCAAAGCAGAAGGTCTCCGGGCACCAGGCGCCGTAGCAGTCGGTGTCGGCGCAGTCGATGTAGAGATCATGGTCATTGTCCAGCCCGTCGGCGCACAGTTCGATCTGGTCGGGCACCGCCGGATCATCGTACTCGATGAGCAGGGTGGCGTTGTAGACCACGGTGGGCTTGTAATCGCCCTTGATAAAGACCGCCAGGTCGAAGTCCTGGGTCAGCGGCATGCCT
>QZKJ01000013.1 GCA_003605035.1 Desulfurivibrio sp. | reverse complement strand
TGGTTATGGCTCTGGGTTGAGCCGTTTTCGTCTCATCTTAACCCACGTTGCAAGGATGGCAGGTCTGTTTGTTTAACCGGCAACCATAATATCTAAAGTACTTGAAATGCCCTTGTGCCCCTAGCGGGTATAAAGTGCCTAAAGTTGCGGTACTATCTGATCAGATAAACATGCTTGAAGTACAAAATGCCCTTATGCCCCTTATCCGAGACTAGCAGTGCTACTGAAACTGGCAGCACCAAGGCCGTCATTCCCGCATGTAGTTTATATGAAAGTCCTTTGTCTGCCTTGCTGTGCAGGCCGTGACGTAGGAGCGGGGGCCATGCCCGCGACCTTTGGCATTGAGGCTGTCTCTATCGCGGGCATGGCCCGCTCCTACGCCACGAGACTTTCATTGTTTGTTTTGTTCCCGCCTGCGGAGATGGGGGTTAGCGGGAATCCATCTGTTTTTTCAATATGCCGGACCACCGCTGACGGCATGAGGGGGTGACGGAAAAATGAAGCTTCGCCGGTCTTCGGTCTCATGTCAATCTTCCGAACCAAACGTAACGGCTTGATTTTTCGTTTTGGGTCAGGATGTCTGAACTTCAAGTTGATCGGAAAGGGGAGGGGCGGCCGCCATCAGAAACCGCCCCGCCCGCCGCCATGATAATGGCAGTTATAGCAGGTCCCTCTGTTCCAGATGTGGGTGGCCTGGGAATGGCAGGCGTTATAGCAGAGACTCTGCCATGACGGGTTGGTGGTGTCGGGCGTGGAGATGGCCGCCTTGTTCACCGATGATCTGATCAGAAAAATATTGTTTGGCGCGCCGTGGGGCTCGTGGCAGTCCGTGCAGTTCAATGTCATGTTGGTGCCGCTGGTATAAGGGGCCCGGGCATAGACAATGGTGTCGCCGTCAAGCTCGCCGTGGCCGTCCGCGTTGACGCCGGCCGCGGCGATTTTCCAGCTCAGCTTCCTGATCGCCCTGGGTGAGCCGGGCAGGCGCGGATTGGTGCTGTTGATGGTGTTGTATTCGTTGTGGCAGTCGGTGCAGAGCCTGACGTAATTGGGCAGGTTGGAGCCGTCCGAGGTGGGATTGTTGGCCGGTTCATGGTTGGTCGTGCCCCACCAGTACGGGGACAGGTAGTCGCTGTAGTCGTCGCTCATCCACTCCCCTTCCTCGTCGCCCCAGCGGTTGTTGTGATCGCTGGGCCTGGAGATGGCGGATTCGGTGGCATCATAGGGGTTGACATTGCGCTGGGCCAGGTGGGGATTATGGCAGGCATCGCAGGGATTGATGCCGGCCGGCAGCGACCAGTTCACCCCGTCGGCGTTTTTCATGGTTTTGCCCAGCACCTGGGTGATGAAATCGGGCAGGTAGTGGGAAGATCCGGCCATGGCTTCGGCGTGGCTGAAGGAATCCTTGATGGTGCTGTCATACGAACCGGCTAATGTATACCCGCCGAAGTTATAGCTGTAGCTTTTGTTGATCGAGATGCCGCCGACCTGGTAGCCGCCTGACTGGTGGCAGTCAAAGCAGAAATTTACCGTCTGGCTGAAGGCGGTGGTTGAATAGTTGGGGTTAAACAGCAGGTAAACGCTTGCCGCGTCGCCGTCCGGTACAGGCTCATCTCCGTCAATGCTGGCATGCTGCTCGTGGCAGTGGGCGCAGTTTGCCTGGGCGTAGCCGAGGGTGGAGGTGCTGCTGCGCTTGACGCCGTAAGAGGAAGTGCCATGGGCCGAGCTGAGATAATCGCCTGCCAGGGCTGGCCGGAAACTCAGAAGCAGCAGGCAGAAAGAGGAAACAATCAGGCAATGACGTGATAACATGAAATGTTAGGCCTCCTTGGTCTGGAGAAACATGCCAACCAGTGATCAGTAGGGACAGAATGCCCCAATGTCATAAGCAGAGCATATCTTATTTTATATTGAATCCTGGTATGAAAGGCAAATGTTTCTTTCTGGTGTATAAATTCCGGAGGGTTGTCTCTTCCTGTCAATTAATGGCAGTGCTGTTTTCTGGAAAAACAGCGCAAAATCAGTGCATTATGGCTAAAAAAATAAATGAGTGAGTATTCAGAATTTTCTCGACTGACAAGAGAGGCAGGGGTGGAAAGGCTTGTGACTGTCCCGCTCTTACTCCCTGGGGCGGAGGGTACGGGCGAGGCAATAGGCAAAGAGGATGAGGATCGCTCCCCAGCTGAGACCCATGAACAGCCAGCCGCTAAGCAACATACATCTCTCTCCTTGATTTGCGTTGTTTCCAGCTCTGGCGCACCATGATCATCAGCGCCAGAAAGAGCAGAACAAGTCCCAGCCGGGTGCCGAGGACAAAGGGCAGGTCCGCGCTCTTTACCCCCTGCAGCAGCATGATTGGCAGCCAGTCCTCCACCAGCCAGAAGCCCAGGATGAAAAGGAGAAAGAGCGGCGTCACGTACTTGATGATAAAACGGTAGAAGCGCGGGATGGTGATGTCGGAGCCTGCGTGCAGCTCGGTCCAGGCCCGGTCCATGCCGAAAACCCAGGCGAAAAGGATGGTCTCGACGGTGGCGAAGACCACGAGGAAAAAGGAACCGCCCCAGAAATCAAGCTCG
The DNA here is from genome assembly GCA_003605035.1 of Desulfurivibrio sp. Lineage (GTDB taxonomy): Bacteria > Desulfobacterota > Desulfobulbia > Desulfobulbales > SURF-16 > SURF-16. Next base: position 11,928 of record QZKJ01000013.1, on the reverse strand, counting down.
TCCACCACGCCCCGGCCGAGAAAGAAGATGGCGGGCTGGGTGAGGACAAAGGTGACGGCCATGAAGATCAGTACCGCCCGGCGGCGCGAGAGGTTGAATTCGTCCATCAGAAAGGCGACAGCCGGCTGACCCAGGGAAATGGACGAGGTGATGCCGGCGATGAAGAGCAGAAAGAACCAGGCAAAGCCGAAAAGATTGCCGAAGGCCAGCTTCTGCAGGATGAGCGGCATGGTGACAAAACCCAGGTTGAACACCCCGCCCCTGGCAATGGAGGCCATGGCATCGGCGCCGAAGAAGGCGAAGGCGGCGGGGATCACCAGGCTGCCGCCCAGGATCACCTCGGCGAACTCATTGGCCGAGGCAGCGGTGAGGCCGGACAGGGCCACGTCATCGTTTTTGTTGAGATAGCTGGCGTAGGTGAGGATGACGCCGATGCCGCAGCTCAGGGTGAAAAAGGTCTGGCCCGCCGCCGCGAGCCACACCCTGGAGCTTTTCAGCGCCGACCAGTCCGGATTCCAGATGAAGCCGAGGCCGTTGATCACGTTGTTTTCTGGCTGGGCTGCATCTGGCGTGCCCAGCAGAAAGACGCGGATCACCAGGGTGATGGCGAGCAGCAGCAGGAGTGGCACGCCGATTTTGCAGACCCGCTCGATCCCGCCGCGCACCCCGAAGTAGAGGACGATGCCGTTGAGCACAAAGGTGACGGCGTAGAAGAAATAGGCCGTGCCCAGGCCGGAGAAGAACTCATTGTGCACAATGCCCTGATAGCCATGCAGGAAGGCCACCATGCTCTCGCTGGTGGCGCAGGCGTTGTAGCGGCCGGTGAGGGCGAACAGGCTGTAGCCCAGCAGCCAGGACTCGATATAGATGTAGTAGAGATAGATGACAATGGGGCCGAAGATGCCGATCACGCCGAAGTACTTGATGAAGCGGTTCTTCTCCCACATGGAGTGGAACATGCCCGGCGCGGTGCTGTGGCCGAAGCCGCCGCCGAAGCGGCCGATGGTCCACTCGATCCACATGAGCGGCAGACCGAGCAGCAGCAGCGAAATGAAATAGGGGATCATGAACGCGCCGCCGCCGTTCTGCGCCACCTGGCCGGGGAAGCGCAGGAAATTGCCCAGGCCGATGGCGCTGCCCGCCACCGCCATGATCACGCCGATCTTGCTCGCCCACTTTTCCCGTGCCATACGCGACTTTTAAGAAAGGTTCAAACGTTTAAGCGTTCAAGCGTTCGAGCGATCAAACGATCAAACGTTTGAACGCTCAAGCGATCAAGCGATCAAACGCTGGAACGTTGCAACGTTTGATCGTTAACGCCGATTACCACGCACCGGAAAAAAATGCAACTGGCTGCAGAGGCAAAATTACAGCAGGTTGCAGTCAGGGATCGTCCTCTCCCATGCCACGCCAGCCGGTTTTGATTGACATCTTGCGCCATGGGTACATGTTCGGGTATGATCAGGTCTTCGAATCTGTATGGCACAGACAATGAGACTGCATGATAACCAGGGAAGAATAATGGGAAAAAACAGAAAAAGCATCGTCGTCACCGTCATCGGCAGGGATGAGGTGGGCATTGTCGCGAAAATCGCCACCGCCCTTGCTGACAACAATATCAACATCATCGACATCAACCAGAAGATTCTCGGCGACGAGATCTTTGCCATGACCCTGCTGGCCGACCGGGCGAACTCAAGTCTCTCCCTGCCCGAGATCACGGCCAGGCTCAAGGAACCGGTCAAGCACATGTCCCTCAACGTCACGGTTCAGGATGCGGAAGTTTTTCAATACATGCACAGGGTGTAGGGGCCGGCAATGAAATTTTCCAATGAAGAGATCCTTGAAACCATCGGCATGATCGCCGAGGGCAAACTGGACATCAGGACAGTGACCCTGGGCATCTCGCTGCTTGACTGCTCGGACCCCGATCCCAAGGCCTGCGCCCGCAAGGTCCGTGAAAAAATTCTGGCCAGGGGGGAAAAGCTGAGCGACAAGGCTGATTTTGTCGCCAACGAGTATGGGCTGCCCATCGTCAACAAACGCATCAGCCTTACCCCCCTCTCCCTGGTGGTGCCGGTGGCCGACCCGGCCGCCTTTCTGGAGGTGGCCCGGGCCGTGGACCAGGCGGGAGAGGAGATAGGCGTCAATTTCGTGGGCGGCTACACCGCCATGATCCAGAAGGGCGAGACCGCCATTGACCAGGCCCTGATCGCGGCCATGCCCGAGATGCTGGCCTCCACCCAGCGTTTTTGCGCCTCGGTGGTGCTTGCCACCACCCGGGCGGGGATCAACATGGACGGCTGCTTCACCATGGGGCGGATTATCAGGGATATCGCCGCCCGCACCGCGGACCAGGACGGCATCGGCTGCGCCAAGCTGGTTCTTTTTGCCAATCCCGTGGAGGATAACCCCTTCATGGCAGGCGCCTTCTACGGCGCCGGCGAGAGTGAAAGCGCCATCCTGGTCGGCGTCAGCGGCCCCGGCGTCATCCGGCGCGCCATTGAAAATCTCGGGCCGGCTGCCGACCTCGGCCAGGTGGCCGAAGCGATCAAGAAGAGCGCCTTCAAGATCACCCGGGCCGGCGAACTGGTCGGCAAGGAGATGGCCAGGCAGCTCGGCGTCTCCTTCGGCAACCTGGACCTGTCGCTGGCCCCCACCCCGGCCGAGGGTGATTCGGTGGGCCAGGTGCTGGAGACCATGGGGCTTGCCATGCCCGGCGCCCCCGGCTCCACCGCCGCCCTGATGATGTTGAACGATGCGGTGAAAAAGGGCGGCCTTTTCGCCTCCTCTTCGGTGGGCGGCCTCTCCGGCGCCTTTATCCCGGTGAGCGAGGATGCCTCCATGATCGAAGCGGCCAAGGTCGGGGCCATCACCATCGAAAAACTTGAGGCCATGACCAGCGTCTGCTCGGTGGGGCTCGACATGATAGCCGTGCCGGGCGCCACCAGCGCCGAAACCCTGGCAGCCATCATCGCCGACGAGATGGCCATCGGCTGCGCCAACCACAAGACCACCGCCGTGAGAATCATCCCGGCGCCGGGCAAGGATATCGGTGACTTCGTGCATTTCGGCGGCCTGCTCGGCGAGGCGCCGGTGATGGCGGTCAGCCGGATCTCCGCCGACAACTTCGTCAGACGTGGCGGCCGTATTCCTGCCCCGCTGCAGTCCCTGAAGAATTGAGGGAAAAGTGAGGAGTTAGGAGTTAGGAGTGAGGAGTGAGGAGTGAGGAGTGAGGAGTGAGGAGTGTAGGGGCGGTTCGCGAACCGCCCTGGGAGGCGTAGGGGCTGGCCTGGTGCCCGCCCGGTGAGAAGCAGGGGCGGTTCGCGAACCGCCCGGTGAGGGGTCACGCATGAAGATTGAGTTCCAGCCCATCGGCATCATTCATACACCCTTTACGGAACTTGCCGGCATGCCCATCCAGCCCGCCGGGGCCGCGGGTGTGCAGGGCACGGTGGAGGTCTTTGCCCAGTACCGGGACGGGCTGCAGGATCTGGACGGCTTCTCCCATATCATGCTGCTGTATCATCTGCATCGCAGCCATGGCTTTGCTCTGCGGGTCATCCCTTTCCTGGACACCAGCCTGCGGGGCGTCTTCGCCACCCGGGCGCCCAGGCGCCCCAATCCGATCGGCCTGTCCGTCGTCGCCCTGCAGCGGGTGGAAGAGGGCGTGCTGTACGTGGAAAATGTGGATATCCTGAACGGCACTCCGCTGCTTGATATCAAGCCCTATGTGCCGGTGTTCGACAGCCAGACCCAGGTTCGCACCGGCTGGCTGGCCGAGGCGCAGAGGGGAACGGCCCGGCAGAAGTCGGATCAGCGGTTCACCTAGTGCGGCCACCCCGCGCCATGGGGACCGGCCTGACGTCATGGCCGATTATTTTGCAGGCCGCTCACCTGGGTGGAATTTCCGTTTCCGCAGGACATTTTAGCAATAGCCGTCCAGTTTCGTCGGACAGTACCGTTTTTTTCTGTTGATTCTGTCATAACAAACACTTGCCCCACGTCCCCGGATGGGCAGGTGAATATCTTTTTATTTCAATAGGTTACCACCTGTAGTACCTGTCTCATCCTTCTCGCGCCCGGCCAAGTGCAACAGCCATTGTCTGCCCAGCTATTTTCGCAGGCACAGTCATCGGAATAATTATCATCATGGATCCAGGGCAGTGCGATAAAAAATAGCAATAATTTTACATGCTTATGTTTTTTATTTCGTTGTTGTTAATTTTTGGCGCGCAGTTTGCTATTTACCTTAGAATAGGTGCTAAGAATGTGTTAAGGGTGACAGTGGGAAAATATGCAGAAAGAATATGTATCAATGTGTAACATTCGCTTTTTTTCCCATTTATCTCAGCGACATTATTAGCTTTTATCCAATACTATAAAATTAACAATAGTTATCGATTGTAGTTGATATTGTTTTGACTATCTGCTAGGATGTTAACACATCGTGTCACCGGGGAGACAAGCATGGGGCTACGCATTATCCTGACAATAAGAATATTCACCATTTTGCTGGTTATATTCTGCCTGACCGGCGCTGAGGCGGGCGCCGTGAAATATGAGCGGTCCGTGGAGAGTGTAACCATTCCCGACGTGGTGCTCGTCAACCAGCAGGGAGATAAGGTTCGCCTTAAATCACTGCTGGAGACCGACCAGCCGGTTCTGGTCGATTTTATCTACGCCACCTGCACCACCATCTGTCCCATTCTTTCCGCCGGCTTTGCCAATCTGCAGCGGGAACTCGGCCCGGAGGCCGCCAAGGTCCGCCTGGTTTCGTTTACCATTGATCCGGAAAATGACACGCCCGGCATCATGCAGGAGTATCTGGACCGCTACCAGGCGCAACCCGGCTGGGACTTTCTGACCGGCAGCCGGCAGGACATCGACCGGGTGATGAAGGCCTTTAATGCCTATTTCCGCAGTAAAATGGATCATCAGCCGTTGAGCTTTATCCGGTCGCAGGAGGATGGCAAATGGATCAGGCTTTATGGACTCATGAGCAGCAGTGATCTCATGAAAGAATTTCAGCAAACGGGGGGGAAATGATGCGTTCCAGTCAGACTTTTACGGTATTCATGACCAAGGTCGCCATAGTGCATGTTGTGGTTCTGCTCCTTCTGGCCGGGGCGCCGCGCTTCTCTGGTGCAGCGGACCAGCCGGCCCTGTCGGCCGAAGAGGCATACAGGCTCGGCGAAAGAATGTACCGCGAGGGAATCCTGCCCTCGGGTGAGCCCATGCAGGCCTTTGTCAACGGCGATGTCCCGGTTTCGGGAACCTCTTTTACCTGTGTCAGTTGCCATCTGCGCAGCGGACTCGGGTCAATCGAAGGGCAGGTATCGGCTCCGCCCACCAACGGCCGGCTTCTCTACCTGCCTCGCGAACCTTATATAAAAGGATATGAGCACGTGCCGTCCTTTCACAATTACGCCGTCTATTTCCAGCCCCGTCCGGCCTATACCGACGAAACCCTGGCGGAGCTTATTACCAGCGGCGTTGATCCCACCGGCCGTTCGGTGATCAAGGTTATGCCGATCTACGATCTTGAAGACCGGGATCTGGAGATTCTCATTGCCTACCTGAAAACCCTCTCCGATAAGACGTCCCCCGGGGTCAGCGAATCCGAGATCAAATTCGCCACGGTGATCGTGGAAGGCACTGACCCGGTGGCGGTAGAATCGATGCTGGCCCCCGTGGAGTTCGGCATAGCCCGCAAGAACAGCCTGACCAATGCCTCCGCGGCCAACCCCCGGGTGGCGCGCATGGGCTATAACATGCTTGGGCCTGATCTTTTGCAGAAAAAGTTTTCCCTGTCTCGCTGGGTCCTGAAGGGCCCCTCCTCCACCTGGCGCGCCCAGCTCGATGCCTACTACCAGGCCGAACCGGTGTTTGCCCTGCTGGGCGGCATCTCCGAGGGGGACTGGGAACCGGTGCATCGCTTCTGTGAGGAGAACCGGATTCCCAATCTGCTGCCAATCGTCGATTATCCGGTCATCAGCGATAATGACTGGTACACCTTCTACTTTTCGCGCGGCGTGCGCCAGGAAGGGGAGGCTGCGGCCCGTTACCTGCACGGCATGTATGACCTCTTCTCCGGCCGGGCAATCGTTCAGGTCAGCCGCGACAGCCGCAAGGGGAATGCCCTGGCCGATGGTTTTCGCGCAATATGGGCGGACACCGGCCATCCGGCGGTTATCGATATCTTCCTCAAGGAGGGCGAGCAATTCTCCCAGCAGCGGCTGCAGGAGATCATCAGCGAATTGAAACCGGCCGCCCTGATCGTCTGGGACGATGCGGCAGCCCTGGAGGCCTTTACCGGTCTGCCCGCCCTTGCGGACCGGCCCGGCCTCATTCTCGCCTCCGGCACTTACGTGGGAAAAGCCCTGTGGACAATCCCCGAACCGCTGCGTGAACTGCTCTCTTTCACCTATCCCTACAGGCTTCCCCAGGATGATATCCGTTTCGATACCCTGGCTTTAAAGGTGCTGCCCGGCAAGAAATACAGCGACTATGATCAGAAAATCATCAGACAGTCCTATATCACCAATGAGCTGCTCGGCAATGCCTTGATGGATATGCGCGGGGAATACTATCGTGATTTTTTCTTTGATGTCATCGCCATGATGGCTGACGAGTATTATCCGCTTTACGAGCGGGTGGGATTTGGACCAGGCCAGCGCTATGCATCCAAAGGGTGCTTTATCGTCCAGCTTGGCAAGGGAGAGAATCCGCAGTTGGAACGCCGCAGTGAGTGGGTCACGCGGTAATATGGGAGATGGAAATTACACATTTACCGTTTTAGGTTAGGCTGTAGGAGCGGGCCATGCCCGCGATCATTGGTGTTTTGACTAGTAAATATCGCGGGCATGGCCCGCTCCTACCAGATGGCTATGAAAATACCATAAACGGTAATTTGGTATTTTCTGAGTCCCTAAGGCAGAAAAGAAGAATGAGGAACGCTGAATGAAAAAGAACTGGCTGTTTTTTTTAATGGTTTCCATTTTTGCGCCGCATTGTGCAGCAGCAGCTGAGGATGCGCCTGCCGCTCAGGATGAAATGGTTAAGGTCTACATTGTTAATGAATACCGCTATGACCCTGGACCGTCCGGCGACAATGCCGACATCGGCCAGTCGCTCTGCGGCACGCGTTGCAATGCCCTGTCCGTGGATTATCTCAACTATGTCACGCCAGGCGGTTGGCGCTTGATTAAGGTTGCCGGCAACCAGCAACTGCTCATCAGTCTGAACAATCCTTTCCTGGACGGGAAGTGCATCTGTGTGGCTGACGAGTATCTGGTCAAGGTTAATGATCTTTATATGTCAAAATGAGGTTGCAGGTGTTTCGCCGGGTAGGAGCGGGCCATGCCCGCGATCATTGCGAAAACACCTTTATCGCGGGCATGCCCCAACATGTGCGCAGCGGCAAGCATATTCAATAGACGGGGGAGGTGATAGGTAAGTAGATAGTCTGCCAGGCGATGAGACGAAGGCCACAGACAAAACAGCTACAGGCTAAACGCTAAGCCGCATTAGCTACGGACTAACAGAATAAACAGCCTGAGTAATGATGAAAAGGAGGGAAAATGACAAATCAGGTGAAGTTGTTGTTGTACGGGATTCTCTTTCTGCTGCTGCTTACCGCGGTGGTCATGCTTGTTGAGAAAAGATATTCCGGTTCCGGTTCAGGGTTGGCGCCTCACGATGAGGCAATGGTAGATGTTCAGCCCAAGGCGGAATCCGCCAAGGTTGAGACTCCGCCCGGCACGGCGGCGTCCCAGGCTCCACGCAGCGTTACATCCCGCGAGTCTCAGACAGGGACAGCGGTTTCTCAGGGTCAGCTGGACCTGGTGACCAAACGGGAGGAGGCGCGCCAGCGGCGTGATGAAATGCTGAAGTTAAGGGCTGAAACGATCAGGGAATTGGGGCCCGGCAACACCGGTGAGCCGCAACCCGGGCAGTAAACGGCAGAACGAGTCGGCGGATGCGAAGAAGAAAAGGGGTTCTTCAAACTGCCGGCAAACGCTGCGCAGAAGGAAATTTAAGAAAAATGTAAGGGGGATGGAGCTTACCAATTTACCGTTTTAGGTTAGGCTGTAGGAGTGGGCCATGCCCGCGATCATGGTCTAACTGACTTGTAATTATCGCGGGCATGGCCCGCTCCTACAAGATGGCTATGAAAAAACCATAAATGGTAATTTGGTGTTTTCCAAGTCCCTGAGTAAAGTAACAATCAGGAGGGAATAGTATGAATAAATTATATATGCGTTATGTGCTGACAGGCACCCTGTCGGTCCTGGTCCCGTTATGGGGGGCAGGCAACGCAGGGGCATATCTCAGCCCCAGCAATCCCGCTGTCTTGACAGCGGATCCTGCCCAGATCCAATACATGGATCCGAGCTACCTCAATGATTATGTGACGCCCGCGGCACCGGGCTATGTCATTGGGCCGGGCAGCATCCCCGATTATCTGACCTCGCCCAACTGGGCGTACAGCCCGCCCCTGCGGAAATTCATCGACACTCTGCCGGGTCTGGGGGCCGCCAACGCCAACAATCTCGGGCAGTATATCCCGGTGGCGGTGCCTGACATCACCACCTATCCTGGCTCTGATTACTATGAAATCGAGCTGAGGGAATTCCGGGAGCAGATGCATTCCGATCTGCCTGCCGCCCCCAACGCCACCACCCTGCGGGGGTACATGCAGGTCAATTCCGGCACGGATACCTCGGGTGGTTGCACCGACCCCGCGCTGAATCTCGCCAACCCCTGTACCGGCGCGGATAACACGTTGTCGGCCCAGGCTGAGCCGCATTACCTCGGGCCTGTCATCATTGCCCAGAAGGACCGGCCGGTGCGGGTCAAGTTCATCAACGCCCTGCCGACCGGGGCCGGCGGTGATCTGTTTGTCCCGGTGGATACCTCCATCATGGGCGCTGGTCCTTTTGAGATCGATTACGATCCGGTGACCAAGGAGACCACCGCGCTGACCACCGGTGATTTCACCCAGAACCGCGCCGATCTGCATCTGCATGGCGGCCGTACCCCCTGGATCAGTGACGGTACGCCCCATCAGTGGATCACCCCGGCAGGCGAGGTGACCGACTACCCGACCGGCGTCAGCGTTGAGAACGTTCCTGACATGCCGACCCCCGCCGCCGGTGAGCAGACCTACTACTGGACCAACCAGCAGAGCGCCAGGATGCTGTTCTACCACGACCATGCCTGGGGCATCACCCGGCTCAACGTCTATGTCGGCGAGGCCGCCGGCTACGTGATCCGTGATGACACCGAGCAGGCCCTCATTGCCGCCGGCATCATTCCCGGCCTCAATCCGGCTGACGAGATTCCCCTGGTGATCCAGGACAAAACCTATGTTGACGCCAGCACCATTGCCGCAACCGACCCGACCTGGGCCTGGGGCACGCAACCCTGGGACGGCACCCCGGGCGGAGCGATGACCCCGGTGGAAGGCGATCTCTGGTGGCCGCATGTGTACATGCCAGCCCAGAATCCCTTTGATTTCAGCGGTATCGCCCCCATGGGACGCTGGGCATACGGCCCCTATTTCTGGCCGGCCACCAACAACTTTTTTCAGCCGATCCCCAACCCGTACTATGACCCGGCCTGCAATCCTAATGATCCTAATACCCCGGGCAGCTTTGGCGGGTTCTGTCAGGCGCCGGAGATCCCCAGTTCGCCCAACCCCTCCTGGGGCGCGGAAGCGTTCATGGATACCCCGACAGTCAACGGCACGGCTTATCCGGTGATGAATGTCGAGCCCAAACCCTATCGGCTCAGAATTCTGAACGCGGCCCATGACCGCTTTTTTAACCTGCAGATGTATATCGCGGACCCCACCCCGCCGGTACCGGGCAACAGCCCGCAGAATCCGCCGGCGTGCGTTGATTTCGCCGCTGACGGATACGGTGGTTTTGCCAATACCTGCGCCTCGAATACCGAGGTCAGGATGGTGCCGGCCAGCGCCGATGCGATCAGCACCCCTCCGCCTGGAGGCGGCGGCGTTCTGGCCAAACCGGCGACCTGGCCTGAAGACGGCAGGCCTGGCGGCGTGCCTGACTGGAGCTGGATCGGCCCGAGCTGGGTCATGATCGGTTCCGAAGGCGGCTTCCTGCCCAAGCCGGTGGTGCTTCCCAACCAGCCGGTCACCTGGAACAATGACGTCACCACCTTCAACGCCGGTAACGTCAACGGCGGCTCACTGCTGCTTGGACCGGCGGAACGGGCCGACGTGATCGTCGACTTCTCCGCCTATGCCGGACAGACTCTGATCCTTTACAACGACGCTCCGGCCCCCTGGCCGGCGCTCGATCCCCATTATGATTACTATACCGATGCTCCGGATAACCGTGAGATGGGCGGCGCTGATACCACCCCGGTGGGCTTCGGACCCAATACCCGCACCATCATGCAGATCAAGGTCGCAGCCGGGGCAGGCACAGCTTTCAACATGGCCAACCTGAACGAGGCCTTTGATCCCGCCGATGGCGTGTCTCCCGGTGTTTTCCGCGATTCCCAGGATCCGATCATTGCCGGCCAGGGTAATCTGAACCCGACCGCCGATCCTGTGCTGTATGAGGCATTCGTCTTTGACGGCACGGATTTCAGCGCCTACAACTCCAACTACAACACGACCTTCCCCGCCACGTATCCCAACTGGGGTATTGCGCGTATTAACGACGCCGCGGTCAGTTTCTATAACCCGACGGCAGCCGCCATTCAGACGATCACGATGCAGAAGAAGGCCATCCAGGACGAGCAGGGTGAGACCTTTGATGAGTTCGGCCGGATGCGCGCCGGACTCGGCCTCACACTCCAGACTCCCGTGGCCGGGCGCGTGAATTTCGTGCTCCAGTCCTACAGCGATCCGCCATCAGAGATACTGGCCGAGGATGGCATTCAGGTGTGGAAGATCACCCATAACGGGGTTGACACCCATCCCGTTCATTTCCACCTGTTCGATGTCCAGGTGCTTAACCGGGTAGGCTGGGACGGCTTCATGCGCCTGCCTGACCCCACCGAACTCGGCTGGAAGGACACGGTCCGCATCAGCCCGCTGGAAGATACGATTGTTGCCCTGAAGCCGGTGACGCCGCAGATGCCTTTCGGTGTGCCGGAAAGCATCAGGCCGCTGAATCCGGCAAAACCAATGGGTGACGCAACCGCATTGTCATTGATTGATCCGGCTACCGGACAGGCATGGCTCGAACCAAACCTCAACCGCATGTTCAACCTTGACTGGGAGTATGTATGGCACTGCCATATCCTCAGCCATGAAGAAAACGATATGATGCGCAACATCAGCTTTGAGTTCGCGGAGGTGCTTCCGCCTACTGTTACCAACATAACCGCAACCCCGAACGGGCCTGACCAGATTGATCTCACCTGGACCGATCCGACTCCTGCCGCTGATCCGGCCACCTTGGGCAATCATGCCAATGAGATTAAATTCCGGATCGAAAGATCAACAAATGGCGGGGCTTACACATTCCTGGCCGATGCACTGGCCAACGCCACCACTTACAGTGATGCCACGGCTCTTGCCGGCAGCACCTACCAATATCGTGTATTTGCGGTCAATGCGGCTGGTGATTCACCGTTGCCTGAAGACTTGATAGGGATACGTCGGGGAACAAGTTGGCTTCTTGATAGTAATGCCAATGGTACTTGGGACGGCCCGTCGATTGATACCAAATTTATCTTTGGTCTGGACACCGATATACCTGTACTTGGTGACTGGAATGGCGACGGGAGAACAGAAATCGGCGTTTTCCGCAATGGTATCTGGTACCTTGATCTGAACGGAAACGGCGTTTGGGACGGCACGCCAACCGATGGGTTGTTCAAGTTCGGCATTTCAACCGACAAGCCTGTTGCCGGCGATTGGAATGGCGATGGGACAACAGAAAT
>QZKJ01000069.1 GCA_003605035.1 Desulfurivibrio sp. | reverse complement strand
CGGGGCGATCGGCGGATACTGGGAGACCGGCAGGGTCTTGATGGCCAGCAGGCCGGCCAGCATGACCATGATGGCGATTACCCAGGCAAAGATGGGGCGATTTATGAAAAAACGGGGCATGAAAAGTCTCCTTCAGGAGCGTACAGAAGCTGTTTAGCTGTTTAGTTCTATTAGTCTGAAGCTGTTTAGGTGTTAAGTCTGAAAGCAGCTGTTTAGGTGTTTAGTCTTTTAGTCTGTACCTAAACCCCTACAGACTAAACCCCTATCCACCTATTTCGCCGGCTTTGTTCCGAACGGCACCACCTTGACCTGCGTGCCGGGCCGGGCCCGCTGGATGCCTTCCAGGATGACCCGGTCGCCTGGCTGCAGGCCTTCGCTGACCAGCCAGCTGTCGCCGACGGTCCGTACAACCTTGATGAGCCGTGGTTCCACCTTCTCTTCGGCCCCTACCACCATGACCATGGCCTTGCCAGCCGGGTTGCGGGTGACCCCCCGCTGGGGGATAAGAATCGCCTGCTCGCGTGTCCCCTCAATGACGAGGGCGCGGACGAACATGCCCGGCAGCAGCATCTGCTGCGGGTTGGGAAAGATGGCGCGCAGGGTGACGGAGCCGGTGCTCTGGTCAACGGTGACCTCGGAGAATTTCAGCACCCCGTCGAGGGGATAGGGGGTGCCGTCTTCCAGCAGCAGCTGGACCCTGGTCTGGGCTTCGCCGCCATCCCGCAGCAGGCCGCTGGCCAGGTTCCGCTTCATGAGCAGCAGTTCGGCGGTGGACTGGGTGACATCCACGTACATGGTGTCGAGCTGCTGGATGGTGGCGAGCGGCGCGGCCTGGCTGGCGGTGACCAGCGCGCCGGTGGTGACGGCGGAACGGCCGATGCGGCCGGCAATCGGCGCCTTGACGCTGGTGTAATCGAGATTGATGCGGGCGGTCTCCAGGGCCGCTCTGGCCGCGGCAATCTCAGCCTGGGCCTGCTTGAGCGCCGCCTGGGCGTCATCATAATCCTGCTGGCTGACCGCCTTGATTTTTACCAGTTCCCCGTACCGTTCAGCCTTGAGTTTGACCGGCGCGAGATTGGCCTCGGCCCTGGCCAGGGCGGCACTGGCGCTGGCGAATTCGGCCCGGTAAAGGGCGGGATCGATCTGGTAGAGCAGCTGCCCGGCCTGCACGTCGGAGCCCTCGGTGAACAGCCGCTGCTGGATGATGCCGCCCACCTGGGGCCGCACCTCGGCGATCAGGCGGGGCGCGGTACGGCCCGAGAGTTCCATGGTCAGGGTGACCGGTTCAGGGGTGACCACCGTTACCCCCACCTCGGGGGGGCCGGCGGCAGAGGGCGGCGCCTTGGCGGCGGACTGCCGGTCGCAGCCGGCCAGAACGAGCAGAGCGGCCAGGAGACCCGCCAGGGTGATCGCTTTGATGGTGTCTATGGTTTTCATGAATCGCTTGCCTCGAAAAGTCTGTTTGTCACCCCGGAGCATCCGGAGAAAATGTTGTTGACCGCCCTTCATTGTCTTTGGATACTGCCAAGGAAACCGTGTCATTATATCCTGCCGCGGCAGGGCGTGCCGTTAAGATTTGTAAAATGCGTCCCTGCCCGGTCAACCGGCCGGCAGACCGAGAGACAGCTGGGTCTGCAGTACGATGATCTCTTCCATTTTCTGCAGATAATCAGCGCTGTAATGGTCTTCACCCAGGGATTCCAGGATGAAACCCATGCGGTCGGCATGGAAAAATACCGGTGTATTCATGATCAGAATGCGGAGAAAGGCCTCCTGGTCGTTCATGGCTGGATTGATGCGCTTCAGCAGCGCTTTGACGGCGTTATGCGACGGCCTGATCAGTTCATTTTTGAAGATTTCCCGCAAAGGCCCCGCCTTCTGCATGACCTGGAAAATAACCCGGCAGTGCCACACCGGCAATTCCCGGCCGAAGAGAAGGCTGATATTGCGGTGGACAATGGCGCGGATGGCCCGGGCCTGGCCCTGGGGAGTGTCCGTGTCATGCTGTTTGAGCAGTTCGCTGACCGGATTGTCCTGCCATGCCTGCACCACGGTCCGCACCACCGCCTCAAAGAGTTTGTCCTTGCTGCCGAAGTGATAGTGGATGCTGCCGACGTTTTCCCTGGCCAGATCGGCTATGGCCCGGGTGGACACGGAGGCGAACCCCTTCTCCGCCGCCAGTTCTCCGGCGGCGTTGATTAATGCTTCCCTGGTTTTTAAACTGGTTTCGTAGGTTGCCATGATACCTGTGATGAGATGTTGAAATTTGATCGTGTGACCTAATTTATCCATCTGTCCAAATTTGGTCAAGTGGAAAAATACCGGCCGGGCGGATTTTTCCGGGAAATCCCCGGAAAAGAGAATTTCGCTCAACGATGAAACTCTTTGCCCGTCACCGCCGTTTATGTCACTAATGCACGAACCGGATTGCTGAAAGGAAAAGTGCAATGAACCAGCTGACCTGATGAGGAAACCATGGAGAACAAAATTATCACTGCAAGGCAGAAATTCGTCGCCCTCCTGCTGGGGGTTTTTCTTTTTTCGCTCGTCCCGCTGGACCAGGCCAGTGCTGATCACCGGCACGGCCGTCGGCACATGGGGCCTCCCTTCCGGCATGGCCATGTGTTCGCCAAGCTGCCCCGCGGCTACCGCACCGTTTATGTCGGCCGGTCGCCGTACTATTTCTGGGATGGAATTTTCTACAGTCACGGGTCGAGCGGCTATATGGTTGTCTCGGGCCCGGTGGGGGCCATCGTCGCCAGTCTGCCGCTGGGGCATTCCCGGGTAACCATTGGCGGGGGAATCTACTTCACCTTCGGCGATACTTACTACCGCCAGGTACCCCAAGGGTATATGGTGGTCGCCCCGCCTCCTGAAATTGTCGTCCAGCCGCCGCCGCTGCAGATCTATGGCAGCGTCTCGGTCATCGTCAACAGGCTGAATGTGCGCTCCGGTCCGGCCAGGGCGCATCCTGTTGTTTATCAGTTGCAGCAGGGCACGGTACTGACGGTCTATGGCGCATCAGGGGCCTGGTATTACGTGCAGTTGCCCAACGGGCAGTATGGCTGGGTCATGGAGGAGCTTACCACCATGCTCGGTTCGCCGGCAGAAGGATAGGGAATCAGGTTTTCAGGTTGATAGTCTGTAGCTGTTTAGCTAAAAGCCTAAACACCTAAACAGCAAAAAGCCTAAACAGCTAACCACCTGAACACCTACAGACTCAGACCCTCTCCCCCGTTGCCAGCTGCCGGACGTCATGCCCGCACAGGCAGGGGGATTGCAGCGGCAGGGCGGCTGTCTGTCTGCCGCTGCTCCACTGGCCGGGCAGGCTGCTCTCGGCCGCTTTGTTATCCAGCAGCTGACGGATGGTTTTCAGCAGCTCGCTCGGCGTCACCGGTTTCATCAGGAAACTGCTGACCCCGAAAGCCCTGGCCTTTTCCTTGGTAATGGTCTCACTGTGCCCCGTATAGAGGATGACCGGCAGACCAGGCCGCCGCCGCAGGATCTTCCGGGCGAGATCCATACCGGTCATGGCCGGCATGGCCATGTCGGTAATAATCAGGTCGAAATCGTCCGGCTGATGGCGGAAGGCCAGCCAGGCGGCGTTGCCGTTGGTAAACGAGGAGACCCGATAACCGAAGGCCTCCAGCGTCTTCTTGCTGTACAGCAGAATGGCGGTTTCATCATCGACAAACATGATCCGCTCGGTGCCGGTCTGCGAAAGCTCTTCACAGTCAGCGACCCGCTGTTCGGCGGGGTGCATGTCAATCATCGGAAAATAGATTCTGAAGGTGCTGCCTTTCCCCACCTGGCTGTCAACCGTGATCGCGCCACCATAGCTTTTGACGATGCCGTGCACCACGGACAGTCCCAGGCCTGTTCCTTTGCCCAGTTCCTTGGTGGTGAAATAGGGATCAAAGATCTTGTCCTTGATTTCAGGCAGGATGCCCTGGCCGGTATCGCTCATTTCCAGCTCTACATAAAGACCTGCCTTTAAATCAGAGATGGTGTGGTTCATGAGAGCGGTTTTTTTCAGCGACAGGCTCAGGGTGCCGCCTTTTTCCTGCATGGCATGGTAGGCATTGGTGGCCAGATTCATGATCACCTGGTGCACGTGGGAGGGGTCCGCCAGAATATTGCAGTACTGGGCGTTAAAGCGCAGCTTGAACTCGATGCTGGCCGGGATTGACGCCCGGATGAGTTTCATGGCCTCTTTGACTATGGACTGGATGTGCACCGGCAGGCGCGCGTTATCCGTCTTGCGGCTGAAGGCCAGGATCTGATTCACCAGTTCCCTGGCCCGATGGCCGGCCTGAATAACCCCATTGATATCCTCTGTTGCCGGATTGTCCGCCGGCAGCCGCAGCTTGGCCAGTTCTCCATATCCCAGGATGGCCGAAAGGATATTGTTGAAATCATGGGCAATGCCGCCGGCCAGGGTGCCGATGGCCTCGATCTTATGGGAATGGCTTACCCTGGTTTCAATCCTCTGCTGTTCCGTGATGTCCTTGGCGATATGGACAATGCCTTCGAGTTTGTTGCCCTCGCCGAGCACCGGTGAGACGGACACTTCAAAAATTTTGCTCCGGGCCTCATGGTGCATGATGGTGCGGTGGGGTTTCTGATCCTCGATGGCCGCCAGGGTGGGGCAGCCCGGGCAGACGCCCAGTCCCCCCCGGAAAATTTCATAACAGTGCCTGCCGACAACATCCTGCTGTTCGAGACCAAACAGGGTGGTGATCGCCTGATTGACCCGCAGGATTTTCATGTCCGTGTCCTGGATGCAGATAACATCGTTGATGGCATGAAAGGTTTTTTCCCATTCCTCCTTGGCGGTGCGCAGCTCCTTTTCGGTCTGAATACGTTCAGCGATTTCCTGCTTGATCCGTCTGTCCCGTTCCTCAAGTTTGCGGGCCAGCTTCCGCACCTCGCTGACAATGGCGCGCAGTTCCTTGGCCTCGTGCGCGGGAGGTGCATAATTGTAATCGCCCTGGGCGATTGACCTGATGCTTGCGACTATCCTGCTGAGGGAATTTGCCAGCAGACGATTGATGAGAAAATGGGCGGCAATGAAGGCTGCGGCGGTAACCAGCAAGAAAATGCAGCCGATATCAATGGCGTCGTGCTGCAAAAATCTTTTCAGCCCATCCAGAATGAGTTGCGACTGTGCCAGGGATGTGTCCCCCAGCATATCCTGCCATAAATGCTTCTGGATCAGAATGGCCATGGCCATGAGCAGGCCGGTTGATAAGAAAACCAGCCCCAGGGGGATAAGCATTACTTTCATGCGCAGATTCAGTTTCACAAAACCCTCCATAACCAGCCAGCAGATGCAGGATGGGGGAAAAGTCGGCAAAACCGCAGAGTGGTCATCCTGAGCGCCTGGGTTGTTCTCTGGCATAAGTATAGGTATTTTTGCCTATGAAAGCAAAAGAATATTGTCTAACTCTTGAAAATTATGTGCTTTTGGGAGAATGCATCAGTCAGGGGGCGGGTGGAATTTGCTGGGCTGGAGATCAGGCCGCAGCGCAGGATTGTCAGGAGGTAGTCAAGCCGGGTGAGCGGAATGGCGGATTCAGTCAATAAGCGGTTCCACGACGATGTCCCCCTCCTCTTCCAGTTCGAGAGCCCGGCTTGGCGGTGGTCCTCCCAGGCTCTCCGGTTCGCCGGGAGTGTCACCGGTAATCCCGTTTTTTCCCTTTTGGCCGGCTTCGGTTGCCGCCAGTTTTTTTTCTTTTTCCTGAACGTCAGCCACGGGTGTCTCCGGAACGCTTTCCTGTTCAGTGCTTTTTGTGGCATCAGGGGGGGCTGCCTGGAGGCTGCCCGGGTCCACACAGCTGAAAATCAGGTCATAGGAAACCATGTCCATGCCCATGACGGACTTGGGTAAAAAGGTGTTTCGGATAAATCTGTAATCCTTATGCATGGTCCGGCAGAGATCGTTGGCCTTATTGATGGCCTCGGTCTGAATATTTCTTGAGGCTCCCAGAGCCTTGATTTTATAGGTGTAAGGGCCTGCGGTGTTGACTCTGGTAATGGAGCTGGCGCAGCTCGTGACAACGAGGAGAGTGATCAGCATGCCTAAGTGAAAGAATATTTTTTTCATTGCGGGTAAAGGGTTGGCCCCTGCCGGCAGGTCAGCAGGTCAGGTTCTTGTTTGTGCAGGCCGCGGGCAAAGCAGTCAGGAACCGTGGCTGAAAAAATTATAATCATTATCATTAAAAATGGTTTGACCTGCGGCAGAGACGGGGGAAAAAATAATCGCCCGCCCCGGAGCAGGAATGGCATCAGTCTGCGACATCATCAGCGTCCCTGTTCGTACCAGCCGGCTGCCACGATGCCCCAGATAAAATTCAGGACCAGCACCAGCAGCGGGGTGAGAAGGCCGAAGCCGAAGCCGAAGATGCCTTTGCCCATCTCCGGGAATATGACCAGATAAACCATGACGGTGGGCGCCAGGCTGATGAGCATGCCCCGCTGGATGGGGCGGCTTTTCATGATCGGCAGCAGCAGGAGAAGGCCCCAGAGGCCGCCCCAGACCAGACGCGGATAGAGCCATGCCGGTCTGAATTCGGGCCGCAGGCCAACCCCGATCCAGGCGGTAAAGCCGATTTTGCCGAGCATCCAGATATTAAAACTGTCCACCAGCGCGCCGACAAGTCCGCCGGCATAAGCGGAGCTGATCTTTCTGATCATAACTGCATCCTTCAAGCGATATTTTTTTGTTCAGGAGTCCCGGGTGGGAAGCATGTCGATGCCGGAGTCCGGCTCATCCCAGGATGGCGATTTTCAACTGCAGGGCCAGAATCGAGGTCAGCTCGATTCTTTTGCGCTCGCCGCCGCTGAGCGAGCTGTCAACCATCCTGCTCAGGTAAAGAGCGGGCTGCAGACCCACCATATTCAGATAGAGCTCTGGATCGAGCTCTTTGTTCCCCAGGGTGAGGTAGTGGGCCACCGAGATGGCCTCAAAGCGCACCGGCTCCTGCCAGGCCATGGTGATGCCGAGCCGGGCCCGTTCATGAATGTGGAGGCCGCTGATGTCCCGGCCCGCCAGGACGATTGTGCCCGCAGCCGGCCGGTAGCTCTCGCAGCCGACGATGAGATAGGCCAGGGTGCTCTTGCCCGTGCCGTTGGTCCCCAGCAGGGCAACATGAACCTCGGAATCCTGGATTGCCAGGCAGAGATCATCGATGATGCGGGCAGCGCCGACCTGATAGGAAATATGGTTGATGTCAAGCAGGGCCATTTGTCTGTTGCGGGCTCCATGGAGAGTGGGAAAGGCGGCAGCCTGGGGAAAGAAGCGAAATTATCGTGCCCAATCCGCTGCCGGATCTGCGTGCAGTCATGGTAACCTGACAACCTGAAAACCGCAAGAAAAGTCATTCTCCCGGCTTGATCGCTTCAATAACCGCGGAAACGATATAATTCTCGATGCCGGCGCCGGGCGCCCAGTCACGGATAAAGGTCCGGCTCTCGTTCTTCGGTTTGATCCGGATGTCCGTAAAACCGGCCCTGCACAACATTAATTCAAGTTCCGGCACTGAGGAGGCGCCGGCGATGCAGCCGGTGTGCATGGCCAGGTCCTTTTTGACGCTGTCCGGCATGTCGGCGGTTCTGACCACATCGGACACCGCCAGTCTGCCGCCTGGCTTGAGGACCCGGAAGGCCTCCCTGAAAACCCGCTGCTTTTCAGGCGAGAGGTTGATCACGCAGTTGGAGATGATCACATCGGCAATGCCGTCGGCCACCGGCAGATTCTCCAGCTCGCCCAGGCGGAAATCAACGTTGGTGAAACCTGCCTTGCCGGCATTCTGGCGGGATTTGCTGATCATCTCCGGGGTCATGTCAACGCCGATCACCTGGCCTGTCTCGCCGACTGCCCGGGCCGCCAGAAAGCAGTCAAAACCGCCGCCGCTGCCGAGATCGAGCACGGTTTCGCCGGGCGCCAGCGCCGCGATGGCCTGGGGGTTGCCGCAGCCCAGCCCCAGGTTGGCTCCTTCCGGCACCCCGCTCACCTCAGCTTGGGAGTAGCCGAGCTGCAGGGAAATATCCGCGGCGGTGGCGCCGGCCGGCGCTGCGCAGCAGGTGGCGGAAGAGCACCCGCAGCCGGCGGCGGTGGCGGAGGCGATTTTTCCGTAGTTCTTGCGGACCGCTCCGCGAATTTCGTCATGATCTGTTGTTGGGTTTGTTGGGTTGGTTGGGTTCATTGGGTTGGTTGGGTTAGTTGGGTTGGTTGGGTTGGTTGGGTTTGTTGGGTTGGTTGGGTTTGTTGGGTTCATTGGGTTTGTTGGGTTGGTTGGGTTAGTTGGGTTAGTTGGGTTACACATCCTCTTCATGGCTTGCAGCTGACATGACAGATGCCAGTGGGAGTTTCCTTGGCATAGGGGAAATATTTTTTCTTGAACCAGAAGGCGACATTGACCAGGGAAATCAACACCGGCACCTCGACCAGCGGACCGATCACCGCGGCAAAGGCCTGGCCCGAATCGATGCCGAACACGGCAATGGCCACGGCGATGGCCAGCTCAAAGTTGTTGGAGGCGGCGGTAAAGGAGAGGGTGGCCGACTGTTCATAGGTGGCGCCCACCTTCATGGACATGACAAAGGATACCAGGAACATCACCAGGAAATAGATGGTGAGCGGGATGGCGATGCGCACCACGTCAAGGGGCAGTTGCACGATGTACTCGCCCTTGAGCGAGAACATGACCAGGATGGTAAAGAGCAGAAAGATCAGGGTCAGCGGGCCGATTTTCGGCAGGAGCTTCTCCTGATACCACGCTTCCCCCTTGGCTTTGACGCCGATGAGCCGGGTCAGCATGCCGGCGATAAAGGGGATGCCCAGATAGATGAAAACCGATTTGGCGATCTCGGCCATGGAAATATCCACCACCGCCCCGGCAATGCCGAACCATCTGGGCAGGATGGTGATGAAGATCCAGGCGTAGAGCGAAAAGAAGAGGACCTGGAAGATGGAGTTGAAGGCCACCAACCCGGCGCAGTATTCCCGGTCGCCGTAGGCCAGGTCGTTCCAGACAATGACCATGGCGATGCAGCGGGCCAGGCCGATAAGAATAAGGCCCACCATATACTCATGATGGCCGGAAAGGAAGGCGATGGCCAGGCCGAACATGAGGATGGGGCCGATGATCCAGTTCTGCACAAGCGACAGCAAAAGCACTTTGCCATTGCGGAAGACCTCGTGCAGCTTCTCGTAGCGCACCTTGGCCAGGGGCGGATACATCATGAGAATCAGGCCGATGGCAATGGGGATGTTGGTGGTGCCGGCCTGGAAGGTATTGATCACGTCGCGGATGCCGGGATAGAGATAGCCGATGAGCACGCCGACAAACATGGCCAGAAAGATCCAGAAGGTGAGAAAGCGGTCGAGAAAGGAAAGCCTTTTTTTCTGTCGGGTCATGGGTGAATCCTTTTTTGCATGTTGGGAAGCTGCCGGTAAAAATCAGCAGCAGGCGCATGGTCTTCGAGTTTTCAGGTATTGCGCAAGCCTCTCGTGGTCCCGGGCAACAGCGGGGAGCACGGCCAGATGCCGGCTCAGCACGGCCAGCATCTCCTGCTGGAGATCGCCGCCGTCCTCGCGGAAGCGGTAATACATCCAGACCCCCCGCCTCTCGCCGCTGATCCAGCCGGCATTGGCCAGGTAGGAGAGATGACGGGAGATGGTCGACTGGGGAAGGTCGAGCACCTCCATCAGGTCGCAGACGCACAGCTCGCCGTGGCACAACAGGCCGAGCACCCGTAACCTGACCTCCTCGGACAGGGCCTTGAAAAGTTTGGCGGTTTCTTTCATAGTATTTACTATATATCCGCATAGGCGGATATGTGTCAAGCCCGAAGTTCTGCTGCTCGCCCAAAGGCTTGACAAGGGCTGCAGATTAAACTATATATAGCTATATGGCAATATGAAAATAAATAAGGAGAAGAGCATGAAACGCTTTGTCCGCGTGATGAAGGCCCTGTCCGATCCCGGCCGGGTGAAGATTCTGAAGGTTCTTGGCGTCAGAGAACTCTGCGTCTGCGAGCTGCGGCAGCTGCTCGGGCTGGCCCAGCCCACGGTTTCCAAGCATCTGAAGATCCTGGAAGAGGCGGGGCTGGTCGACTATCGCAAGGAGGGTTCCTGGATCATCTACCGCCTGAGTGCAGGGGAGGATTCCGAATATGCGGGGGTGATGCTGGGTCATCTGCGGGGATGGCTCAATGAGGAGCCGCAGATCCAGACCATGGTTGACCGCTTGCCCCAGTTGAGCCGGGAGCGGACCTGCGCCGCCTGAGCAGAAGAGCGCCTGAATGGCAACATGAAAGAAGGATAAGGCAAAAGGCATAAGGCAAAAGGGACGGCTGGGGCGGTTCGCGAACCGCCCTCTCGCGGCTGCGCGCCGTTGTCACCTTTGCGTGGAGGCGTGATCATGGACTGGAAAAGAGAATGGAAGCCGCTGGGCTGGATCGTGGCGATTTTTATCGGCTGCTATTATTTGCCGGTGGGGAACTGGCGTTTTGATAACGCAGTGATGGAGGCCCTGCAACTGGTCAAGTGGTATGCCCAGGAGCATGTGCTGCTCTGTCTGATTCCGGCCTTTTTCATCGCCGGCGCCATTGGTGTCTTTGTCAGCCAGGCCTCGGTGCTGAAATATCTGGGGGCTGGGGCAAACAAGCTTGTCGCCTATGGCGTGGCATCAACATCAGGTACCATTCTCGCCGTCTGCTCCTGCACCATTCTCCCTCTTTTTGCCGGCATCTACAAAATGGGGGCGGGCCTGGGGCCGGCCACCGCCTTTCTTTACTCCGGCCCGGCCATCAATATCCTGGCCATCATTCTCACCGCCCGCATCCTCGGCCCTGAGCTGGGCATTGCCAGGACAGTGGGGGCCATAGTTTTCAGCGTTGTCATCGGCCTGCTCATGCATTTCTTTTTCCGGAAAGAGGAAATGGAAAAAATTGAAGCCCAGGCCGCCATGCCGGACCCGGAGGTAACCCGCCCGCTGTGGCAGAATGCCCTTTATCTGGCCGCCATGGTCGCCATTCTGGTCTTTGCCAACTGGGGGGAACCCGCGGAACCCGTCGGCCTCTGGCAGACGATTTATGGCAACAAATGGCTGATCACCGCCGCTTTTTCCATTGCTCTCGGCCTGATCCTCATGTCCTGGTACGGCCTGCCGAAATGGCAGGTGGCCCTGGCCGCTGTCCCTGTGCTTATTTTTGCCTTTCTCTTTTCAGGTCATCCCACCCTGGCCTTTGTGGCCGGGGTTGTCGGGCTCAGTGTCATCATCAGCCCCAGGGAGGATGAAACAGGGGCGTGGTTTGCGGAGAGCTGGGGTTTTGCCAAGCAGATTCTGCCGCTTTTGCTGTTCGGCGTGCTTATTTCCGGCATTCTGCTCGGCCGGCCGGGCGAGGAAGGGCTGATTCCCTCCGCCTGGGTCAGCCGGGCCGTGGGTGGCAATTCTCTGCTGGCCAACTTCTTCGCCTCCTTTGCCGGGGCCTTCATGTATTTCGCCACGCTCACCGAGGTGCCGATTCTGCAGGGGCTGATCGGCAACGGCATGGGCAAGGGGCCGGCCCTGGCCCTGCTGCTGGCCGGCCCGGCGCTCAGTCTGCCCAATATGCTGGTGATCCGCAGCATCATGGGCACCAGGAAAACAGTGGTCTTTGTCAGTCTGGTGATTGTCATGGCCACCATCAGCGGGATGATTTTCGGAACATTTTTTTAAAAACGATTTTGATGGAATAAAAAAACATCACACAAGGAGAACAGCATGGAAATCAAGGTATGCGGGCCTGGTTGCCCGAAATGTCATGAAACGGAAAGAGTGGTCATTGAAGCGCTTGGCGAGGCGGGTATTGCGGCAAATGTCGAGAAGGTATCCGATTTCAACGCCATCGCCAAACTGGGGGTTTTTGCCACCCCGGCCGTGGTGATCGACGGCAAGATCAGATGCACCGGCAAGGTGCCGTCCAAAAAGGATGTGCTGTCCTGGTTGAAGTAGGTGCAGACATGTCAAAAAAAATAAAGGTTCTTTTTCTCTGCACCGGCAACTCCTGCCGCAGCCAGATGGCGGAAGGCTGGGCCAGGCAGCTGCGCGAGGAGGATATCATGCCGTTTTCCGCCGGCATCGAGGTTCATGGGCTCAATCCCTTGGTGGTGCGCGTGATGGCCGAGGCCGGGGTGGACATCAGCGGCCAGCACTCCAAGCTGGTAACCGATCTGCAGGAGCAGGAATTTGATCTGGTCATCACCGTGTGCGGCCATGCCGACGAGAACTGTCCGTTTTTCCCCGGCCCCACCAGGGTGGTGCATCATGGTTTCGATGACCCGCCGAAACTTGCCGCCGGTGCGGCGTGTGAAGAGGAGGCCCTTGGCCATTACCGCCGGGTGCGGGATGAGATCCGTGAGTTCATCAGGACCCTGAAAATATGAACTCGGCCGGGCAACAAACAATATATCAAAAGATCTCCGGCGAGCAGGATAAGGCCCGCATAAGCAACCGGCAGAGCTAGTCAATGCCGAAGACGGTGATGCATTTGCACCACAAGGGAGGAAAAACCATGAAAAGCAGGATGTTGGGGTATATCGTTCTGGCAATAAGTCTGCTGTTGATCAGTCCTGCCGGGGCTGCTCAGCAGGAGGAGATCCCGGTGAAGAACATGGTGACCATGGTGGATCTCGGGGCCGGCAAATGCATCCCCTGCAAGATGATGGCGCCGATTCTTGACAAGCTGCGGAAGGAATATGCGGGCCGGGCCGCCATTGTCTTTATCGATGTGTGGGAGGACAGAAGTCAATCAGCGAGATTCGGCATCAATTCAATTCCCACCCAGATATTTTATGACAAAAGCGGCAAGGAGATCTATCGGCACGAGGGTTTTCTGGCTGAAGAGGGGATTGTCGCCAAGCTGAAGGAACTGGGTGTCGCGGAACCCGCGAAGAGGTGAGCGGCAATGGATGCCGTTTTTCTGCTTGTCAACCAATGGATCACCAGTGGTACCGCCATTGCCGCCCTTGGTTGTTTTGTCTGGGGAATGATCAGCGTGCTGCTCAGTCCGTGCCACCTGGCCTCCATCCCCCTGGTGGTGGCCTATGTGGCCGGCCAGGATAAGATCATCAAGGGCCGGCAGGCGGTCTGGTATGCGGTGCTGTTCAGCGCCGGGCTTTTTGTCACCATTACCCTGGTGGGCATTATCTGCGCCTGGCTGGGCCGCATGCTGGGCGATGTCGGTCCCTGGTGGACCATTGTGGTGGGGCTGATCCTGCTGTGGGTGGCCCTGGACATGCTTGGTCTGGCCAAAAGCTGTTCCCTGCCGGGCGGCGCCCTGGGCCGGCTGCGGCTGCAAGGGCACTGGGGCGCCTTTGTCCTCGGCCTGGCCTACGGCATTCTCTCCGGCTCCTGCACCTTTGGCTTCATTGCCCCCATCCTGGCCATCATCACCGTGCAGCAGCAGGTAATGACCGGGGTGCTGCTCATCCTGCTTTTTGCCATCGGCCACTGTCTGCCCATAGCCGTGGCCGGCAGTTCTACCGCCACTGTAAAACGTTTGCTGTCCAGCGCATTCTTCGGCCGGGGCAGCCTGTGGTTCCGCAAGGGGGCGGGGGTGGTGATCGCCGCTCTGGGTTGCTATTTTATCGCTTTGCCTTTTTTTTGATTCGGCCAGCCATAGCGATTTTTCAACCTCCTGGATGATTGATGATGTAATATAGGGCATGACCGGCCTGCGGTTTTGCTCAAGCGGTGCAGCCAAATCTCACCCAAATCCGGGCGCCATCAAGGTATATTAGTATTTTCCGAGTCCCTATGCCGTTGTGAAACCAAACGGCGACAGTATTTCATTACAGCCCAGCTGGAGGAAAATGGACATGGCAATTGTTGAGGCCAAAGCACTGATAAAAAACTATATTGCCGGCGACATCACCGTCCAAGCCATACGCGGGGTCGATTTCTCCATCGAACCCGGCTCCTTTGTCTCCTTTGTCGGCCCGTCGGGAAGCGGCAAGAGCACTCTGCTCAACATGATCGGCTGTCTTGATCCGCCGAGCAGCGGTTCTCTCGCGGTTGCCGGGCAGGATGTCGCCGCCCTGCAGGGCAGGGAGGCGGCCCGTTTCCGGGGGGAGCATATCGGTTTTATTTTTCAGGATTTCAATCTGATTCCCGTGCTCACGGTCTTTGAAAATATCGAGTACCCGCTGCAGATGGTGCAGAACTGGCCGGCCGGCAAAAGAAAGGCGAGGGTCCGGGAAATGCTGGCAGCTGTGGGCATGCAGGATCAGGGGGACAAGTTTCCCGGCCAGATCTCCGGCGGCCAGAAGCAGCGGGTCGCGGTGGCGCGCGCCCTGGTGGCCAACCCTGAACTGGTGCTCGCCGATGAGCCGACCGCCAACCTGGACCGGGAAACAGCCCTGCGTATCATCGCGCTCATGAAAGAGATGCGGGACGGGTTCGGCACCACCTTTGTCTTTTCCACCCATGATCCCAAGGTGGTAAAAAACGCCGAGACCGTTTTCTTCCTGGAAGACGGCCTGCTGCAGAATGAGGGGAGCAGCAAAGGAGAGAGCCATGATTAATATCGTGAAACTTGCCTTCCGCAACCTGCGGCGCTATATGCGGCGGACCCTGCTCACCTCGATGCTGATCACCC
>QZKJ01000040.1 GCA_003605035.1 Desulfurivibrio sp. | reverse complement strand
GTGCAATAAAGCTTTGGGGTCTTTCGCGGCATGGCAACCTCCTTTGTTGTTGCCATACATTATGCCAAATATCAAAAACTTTTGCAATTAAACACTAGTGGGCCAGGTCTCTTTAGTAGTGCAACAGGGGAGGGGGTATTTGCAGCGAGTGTAGTTTTGGCGACATCGCCGATAAGTCCCTTGGACCCCAGTGTAAAGGAGGCTGTGGGTTGGGCTTATGCCGCGTATGGTCTGTTTAAAGCGTATAAATCTTGGGAAGCAGAGGACGCAAAGAAAGTTTTAATTAAAAATACTGATGATTCCAATGTGTTTATTAGGGTGGAAAAGTTAGGTAATCGGAAAACTGTTCTAGTTGCAGATTTAGAAAGAGGCGACTTTTCCTTTGATTGCTGGCCATCATCAGGTTGGAGTGAAGCGGCGTCTCAACAGGAGGCCTGGCGGCTTACGCAAGAACAAGCATCTAGATTATGGAATACTATGATCCACGATAAAACCTGGCCTATTCTTGGCGGTACTGTAGCTGCAGCTTCTGGGGCCGGATTAGCATTCGGAGGTGGAGGAGCAGCTTTAACCGTGATTAATTGGGGACCTCGCGCAGCTGGATTTTTGACATGGGCTGGGTCGGGCCAGGGGCAAAATGTAATTAAATTTATTGGTGACTTCATTTGGGATTATGCTGGAGATGGGAGACCTGGGAAAACAAGATTTTTTGAAAAGATTGTTACTGGAGAGCCCCTTACCACTCCTTAGAATTCCGTGACAAATATTGATACCAATAAAGATGAAGTAGTCGTAAAAAAGTGAGGCACAAAACATTCTACACATCCTATCCTTCACCCAGAATTTTAGCATTTTAAATAGTTACAGCAAGAGGGGCTGGTTGTTTAGTTCGATGATTTTTAACGAGTTCATCAAGAATAACAAAAGACAATGAAATGGATAGAAGTCGATTAATCATTTCTGTAGGGGTTGCTTTTTTTGTTACTGCTATAAGAGTGGCACACAAAAAAATTGGCGGCCTTCTGTCGGGAGGAAATTACTCCGATTCGCATTCTTGGGTTGAGATCCTAAAAATGACCCCCTCATTTATTTTTTATTTTTTGTTGGTTTTTTTATTCGTTTACTGGCTTCAATCCTCAAAAAAATAGAATGCCGTGGATTATAAATTTAAAAAATGAAATGCAACAAAAGCAACTTCATCTTCCTTGCCATCCTTAGCCTGGTCATCGCAGCAACACTCGGCTATGTACTCTTTAGCAATGATCTGCCGTTTTCCAGCACTAAACTCACAAAAATTGATTCAGCTCACCCGCAAACCCAGCCGACAATCTTGCCGAAAACTGTGCAGGAGGTAACCAGGAAGGCCGAATCCAGAATTGACCCCCATGCCTTGCGGGAGGCGGATATTGCCGAGGTCAAGGAAAAAGCGGCGGAGATGAAGGCGCAGGAAGAAGATGTGCAGATCTCCGAGCCGCTCACCGATGTCGCCCCGCCGCCCCCGCAAGTTGATGTCAGGGCTGAAGAGCATCCCTATGAACGGCTGCAAAAGATGAACCTGCCGCCTCCGCCCCAATACCAACTGCAATCGAAGCTGCCGAAAAACACCGATCCCGCCGATCCGCCCCGCTGGAATGAGACCATTGCCGAGCCCACGCCGCCCACAGAGGCGCCCGATCCCTTTGAGCCGCCACCCATCAAGGGGAACCCGGCTCGTGTTCCGCAAGAGTAGTTTTTCCTTTTGATGCGAAAACTCCTTTGTCCCCAGGCAGCCCTGCCGCGGTATGTTTACGCCCTCATTTCCGGGCTTCTGCTGCTCCTTGCCGCACCTCCCATTGGCATCTGGCCCCTGGCTTTGCTCGGCATCGTTCCGCTCTATCTTGCCCTGCGGGATGCCTCTCCCTTAAACGCACTGTTTCTCGCCTGGTTCGCGGGCCTGGTTTTTCTGCTGGCCGGCAGTTTCTGGTGGGTTAATCTCCTGGAGCAGTTTGCCGGCCTCTCCACCATTTCAAGCCTGGGAATAACGTTTCTCTTTTGCGCATACCAGACCCTTGTCTTTGCCCTGTGGGGATTTGGCTGCAGCCTCCTTGCCGGCCGCTGCCGGGTCAGCTGGTTGCTCAGCGGCCCCTTGCTCATGGCTCTGGCTGAATGCATCATCCCTTTTTTCTTTAAGATGTATCTGGCCATAACAGTCTGGCAGGTCTGGCCCCTGACCCAGGTGGCGGAATTGGGCGGCCCGCCAGCGGTTTCCGGTCTGCTGGTGCTGATCAATATCGTGCTGGCGGAAGGTCTTGTGGCATTTGCGGAGCGGCGGCCATTTGCTGGTGGGGTGAAAACGGGTGCGGCGGTCATTGCTGCCGTCATCCTCCTGGGCCTGGCCCGGGCTGGATATGTTGCCGCCCAACGAGCCGGTGCCCCTGCCTTGCAGGTGGGCATCCTGCAGCCCAATTTCGGCATCGTACCCATGGAGGAGCGCAAGCGCCATGGCGAAAAATACATCCGCACCCTGCGCCAGGCCACCCATGAGCTGGGCAGACAGGGGGCGGATCTGATCATCTGGCCGGAATCCGCCTGGCCCTTTCTCTTTGACCGGCAGATGGCAAAGGAATTTCCCGCCGCCCATCCATGGGCCTTGCGGCCGGGGGTGGGCGGCAGGCTGCTCTTCGGCAGCCTCTCCCATACCTTTGGCGGCAATATCGTCTATAACTCCGCCGTGCTGGTTAGTGATTCGGGCCTGATTGCCGGCCGCTACGATAAGGGGCAACTGGTGCCCTTTGCCGAGTTTGTACCGCTGGCAGA
Source organism: Desulfurivibrio sp. (assembly GCA_003605035.1). GTDB lineage: Bacteria > Desulfobacterota > Desulfobulbia > Desulfobulbales > SURF-16 > SURF-16. The sequence goes on along the minus strand of QZKJ01000040.1, from coordinate 12,999 downwards.
CCGGTATCCGAACTGGGCAAAGGAGGTGCGCAAAAAAACGCCGCTGTGGCCCGCGATCACCGCCGGCCATGGACCGCAGCTTCTCGTTGACCGGGAACTGCGTATCGGCCCGCTGATCTGCTCGGAAGATATCGACCCAACCTATGCTCATCGTCTTGCCAAACAGCAACCGAATCTGCTGGTGTCCATGGCCAGCGACGCCTGGTTCGGCGACAGCGGCGGGGCGAGCCAGCATCTTGCCCTGGCGGCCTTCCGGGCCATCGAGACCCGGAGGGATTTTGTCCGGGCCACCAATACCGGTGTATCTGCCATCATCGATGCCCTGGGAAGAGTAAGGCTGCGGGGCCCCCTTTATGAGATCACGGAAAACGGGCAACAGCCACCGGCCCCGCTGACCGGCGAGATACGTTTGCTGGATATCACCGGCTTTGCCCCCTGGATCGCCCGCTTTGTGCCCCTTTTATGCCTGCTGGGCCTTGCCTGCGCCATTTGGCAGGTTCGTAGCAAAAAATAAGGGATCATGGTTTGCTGCCTGTCAAAGGCTTGCTGGTAATTTTTACCCCGAGTTTGTTTAATAATCATTGTAAGGCACTACTCATACCGGCGGTTTCCCGTTGTTTTGCATTGACAAAAAACGTTCGATAAGGGTAACTGATTGTTATATGGGGTGCGGACCGGCCGATCCGGCGCGCCCTTGCAGGGCAGCCAGGCATGGCGGCCGGCTGCCGAACTGTCAATGCAAAGAACCCAGACCAACCATCCACCCGACCGACCAGACATGAACATCATCGAGGCCCGGCACCTCATCAAGCGCTTTGGCCCGTTCACCGCCGTGGATGACGTGAGTTTCGCGGTGGCGGCCGGCGAATTCTTTGCCCTGCTCGGCCCGAACGGCGCAGGCAAGACCACCACCATCCGCATGATCTACGGCTTTTCCCCTCTCTCGGCCGGCGAGCTGGCGATTTTCGGCCTGGACATCGGCGCCGACTGGCGGCGGATCCGCTCGCGGCTGGGGGTCTGCCAGCAGGAGAATACCCTGGACCCGGATCTGACCGTGGCGCAGAATCTGCTGATCTACTCCCGCTATTTCGAAATGAAGCCGGCCGTGGCCCGCGGCCGCGCCGAGGAACTGCTCGAGTTTTTCGCCCTCACTGGCCGGCGGGGGGCCAAGGTGATGGAGCTGTCCGGCGGGCTGGCCAAACGGCTGCAGCTGGCCCGGGCCCTGATGGCCGAGCCCGAGCTGCTCATCCTGGACGAGCCCACCACCGGCCTCGATCCCCAGTCCAGGCACCAGGTGTGGGACCGGCTGCTGGCGCTCAAGAAACGGGGGCTGACCGTGGTGCTCACCACCCATTACATGGATGAGGCGGAGCATCTGTGCGACCGGCTGGTGATCATGGACCACGGCAGGATCATTGCCGAGGGACGGCCGCGGGAGCTGATCACCCGGCACGCCGCCGAGAGCGTCATCGAGATCGAGGGGCCGGGCGAGGAGCTGAAAGGCTATATCCGGGAACATCAGGTCGAGCACGACGATCTGGGGGAGCGGATCATCATCTATGCCGAGCCGAGAGGCGAGCTGGAGCGCCAGATCCGCGAGCGGTTCTGCGTGGCGTCCTGCCGCTTCCGGGCCGGCAACCTGGAAGACGTATTTCTGCGCCTGACCGGCCGGGGGCTGCGCGAATGAACCGGGTGCGGCTGGCCGACATCTCCCTGCGCTTCCGCCATATCTGGTTCAGGAACCTGATCACCTACCACCGCATCTGGAAGGTCAACTTCCTGGTGCCGCTGCTCGAACCCGCCTTTTACATCATGGCCTTCGGGCTGGGCTTCTCCGGGCTGATCGGCGGGGTGAGCTACGCCGGCCTGCAGCTCGACTACACCAGGTTCATGGCCCCGGCCCTGGTGGCCACGGCCTGCATGTGGAACGCCTTCTTCGAGACGACCTACACCTCTTTCGTGCGCATGTACTACCAGAAAACCTTTGACGGCATCCTGGCCACTCCGGTGTGCGTCGAGGAGATCATCGTCGCCGAGATCGTCTGGGCCGCCTCCAAGGCCATGGCCGCGGTGGCGGTGATGCTGGTGGTGCTCATTCCCCTCGGCTACGCCAATTTTCCGGGGGCCCTGCTGTGCATCCCGCTGGCCTTTGTCGGCGGGCTGGCCTTTGCCTCCATCGGCATGTTCTTTACCGGCATCATCCCCACCATCGACATGTTCAACCTGCCGATCTTCCTGTTCATCACCCCCATGTTTCTCTTTTCCGGCACCTTTTTCCCGGTTTCCGGCATCCCGGCCTGGGCCGGCATCTTCTCGCTGCTCTTTCCCCTCTATCATCTGGTGGAGCTGACCCGTTTCCTGTGCATCGGCGCCATGGAGTCCCGGCCGCTGCTGAACCTCGGTTACCTGCTGCTTTTTACCCTGGTGTTCGGCTACCTGGCCCTGGGGAGCATGAAGCGCAAGCTGATCAAATGAGGCCGGCCGCTGCCGACAGAAGAAGGGCTGGAGGGCATGCCGCCGGGTTGACCAGGCCAAGAAGACAGCATGCCGGTTGAGCGGCAGCGCTTTCACAATTTCCGGCCCCAGGACAACACATTTTTTGCGATGGCCAGCCCGCTCTGCTCCTGGATCAGGTCGTGGCCGTCGTCATGAAAGGGGAGGTAGACCAGCGCGGCGCGGACATGGGTAAAGCGGAGGCGGGGCAGCAGGGGGTATACCTCCTTGTGGTCGAGGCTTGAGGCGGCCAGAGTGACTTTCAGGGCCTGGCGGGCTTCGCTTGAGGCGAGATTTGCCGGATATCTCCTGCTGCTGCGACCTCCTCCTGGTGCGAGATGAAAAAGATGTTGTGACAGGGTCATTCTGACCGCCGTGGGGAGAAAAATCCCGGGACGCACCTTAAAGGCCGGGATAACGAAGTGCATCGGCCCCTCTGTTGCGGACCGGCCGTCCAAAAGCGGCTGCCTGGTCACCCGGAGGTAATCGGCAAAGGTGCTGACGGCAAGCTCCGGAATGGCGGCGGCTATCTTCCAGAAAGGAAGCCACTGGGCCATTTCGTCCCGGGACTCGCCCTGCTGCCAGGACACGGGCTGCAGACCCCGGCCGCCGGCTTCCCAGGCGGTGCCGCAGTTGGGGCAGGGCACCGCCTGGCTGTCTCCCTGGCCCTGCAGCTCCCAGCCGCAGCGGGGACACAGGGCGGCAATAACGTCAGCCCGCCAGCCGGGCTGGAATGGTCTGCTCTTTTCCTGAAGAAAGCTGGCGGCCGGCACCGGCGGCAAGGCGTTGCCGGTGACCGCATCGAAGAGTTTCCGCTCCTCCTGTCTGACCGGCAGATAGATGAAGCTGAGGCTTTCGCCGATAAAGGCCCGGTGCAGCATTGTTGCCTGGCCCCGGGAGGCCAGGCCGGACAGATTGGCCGCCCGGGCCAGGATGCTCTGCATTTTGATGGTCAGGGGGAGAAAGCGGCCGGGGGTCTGGGCATCCACCCTGTGCAGTTTCATGGCCTGGGGCCGCAGGCCAAGGGTGGGAGGAAAGGGGTGGCTGGTAAAACCGAGCTGGGTGGTATCAACGATGCGATGGCTGACTTCTCTGCCGCTCACCAGAAAAATGGAACCGCGGAAGCGAAGATAGGGGATGAAATAGAGATCACCGCATTCCTGGGGCGGATTCCTGCCGCAGGGCAGCACGTAGCGCGCCCCGGCCGGGCTGACCAGGAAACTGCTGACCCGGCAGAAGGGGCAGACAAAGAACCGGTCGGCCTCGGCCATGCTGACCGGCGCACCGCACTGCGGGCAGCCCTGCTCTACGGAAAGATCCATGTCAGGGCAGCCTGCTGCCGCACTGGTTGCAGAATGTCGCCCCGGCGAGATTCTCCGTCCGGCAGCCGGGGCAGATCAAAGGGGCCGGTTTCTCGCTTGCCGGATGGCCGCAGCGGGAACAGAAACGGGCATTGGGGGCAAGATTCTTGCCGCAGTTGGCGCACTGGGCCAGGATGACCTGCTGATGGCCGCAATAAGGGCAGAAACGGGCATCCCCGGGGATGCCGCGGTTGCAGTCTGGACAGCGGGCCTCCGGCGCTGGCGACCCGGCGCCGGCAGCAGGAGCGGTGGAAGTTGATGTCTGCCGGCTGCCCACCCCTGCGAACATGGCGGGCATCAGCATGCCCATGCCCAGGCCCAAGCCGGCCCCGGCTTCGCCACCGGCCTCGGCCGCCTTTTCCATGGCCATGGCCGCCTTCATGGCGACAAAGCTGTTCATGTCCTGGATCACCGACAAGCGGCTTCTGTCGTCAATGGCCGCCTGCACCTCATCCGGCGGGGTGATGGAGGTGATGTAGAGGGCGTCAAGCTCAAGGCCGAAGCGGAAAAAATCCTGTTTGAGCCGCTTTTGCAGGCCGCCGGCCAACTCATCAAAGCGGCCGGGCAGGTTGAACAGGGTGTCAAGCTCTTCGCCCAGATAGTCGTTCAACCGGGAAACAATAACCCGTTTGAGATATTCCTCCACTTCCTCGGCGGTAAATTTTCCCATGGTGCCGACCAGGGTGTTGATGAAGAGCACGGGCTGGACGATGCGGATATTAAAGACCCCGTGGGCCCGCAGGCGCACCAGCCCCAGTTCACTATCGCGGAAGGCCACCGGGTTGCTGGTGCCCCATTTGAGATTGGCAAAGACCTTGAGGTTGGCAAAATACACCTCGGCCCGCAGCGGGCTGGTCATGCCCCAGGGGATGGCCAGAATTTTGGTCAGCAGGGGAATATTGCCGGTGGTCAGGGTGTGGCGGCCCGGGCCGAAGGCATCACAGGCCTTGCCCTTGTAAAAAAGGACCGCGGCCTGACTTTGGCGCACGATGAGCTGGGCGCCGAATTTGATCTCCCCTGACCCTGATTCCGGTATGCGGCACAGCATCTGCTCCGGGCTTGCATCAAGCCATTCGATAACCTCGAGAAAAAAGATATTGTTGGTCCCCATGTGTCTCCTCCCTTTTTTGCGGTACCTAAAAGGGTACAACGGGACCGAGGCGCAAAACAAACATTTTTTTCCCGTGATTTTCCCTTGAATAGCGCTCGGCCTGAAGTCATTTCCGTTGTTGCTGCCCGCAGGCAGGTTATGGAAAAACTGAAAAAGCTGGCGGTATCCGAGGTGGCGATTTTCTCCGTTCCCCTGGTGACCAGCAATCTCAGGGAGTTTCAAAGAGTTCCCGGCCTGGAACTGGAAAACTGGGTGTAGCGCGCCTACATGAGCCGGCTGTTGAGCAGCAGGTGCAGCCAGATGCTGGCAGCGTAACCCAGGGCGATGGCCGGGGTCCACTTCAGGTGGGCCCCGAAGGTGTACGTGCCCCGGGCCGCGCCCATGAGCGCCACCCCGGCGGCCGACCCGATGGAGAGCAGGCTGCCGCCGACGCCCGCGGTCAGGGTGACCAGCAGCCACTGGCCGTGGGACATGGCCGGGTCCATGGTGAGCACGGCAAACATCACCGGAATATTATCCAGCACCGCTGACAGGATGCCCACCGCCACATTGGCGGTGGTGGCGCCGAGATCCAGGTAGAGATAATTGGACAGCAGGGCCATATAACCGAACTGCGACAAGCCCCCCACGCAGAGAATCACCCCGTAAAAAAAGAGCAGGGTGTCCCATTCCGCCCGGGCCACCTTGCGGAACAGATCAAAATGCATGGGTTTGGTGTGATCGGTCTGCACCCCCAGGGGATTATCATCCACATCGTGCAGGCGCTGTTCCTTTTTCTTGAGATAATAGGAAAAAAAGCCCAGGTAGGCCAGGCCGAGCATCATGCCGGCGGCCGGCGGCAGGTGGAGAAAGTTGTGAAAGCTCACGGCCGTGGCAATGGTCAGCAGAAAGAGCGCCATGATCCTTCTGGCGCCAAGCTTCATGCGGAAGTTGATCTTCACCTGCTGGGGCGGTTCCTGGCCCAGGGCGAAATTCATGGCCAGGGCCGGCACCAGCCAGTTGACCAGCGAGGGCAGGAAGATGGCGAAGAATTCACTGAACTCCAACTTGCCTTTCTGCCACACCATCAGGGTGGTGATGTCGCCGAAGGGCGAGAAGGCGCCGCCGGCATTGGCCGCCACCACGATGTTGATGCAGGCCAGCACGACAAACTGCCGGTTGCCGCCGCCCACCGCCATGGCCACCGCGCCCATGAGCAGGGCGGTGGTCAGATTGTCGGCCACCGGGGAGATGAAAAAGGCGAGCAGCCCGGTCACCCAGAAGATGACCCGCAGGGAAAAGCCGCGGTTGAGCAGCCAGGTGCGCAGGGCCTGGAACACATGGCGTTCATCCATGGAGTTGATGTAGGTCATGGCGGCCAGCAGAAAGAGAAACAGCTCGGCGTATTCGAGCAGGTTGTGGCGGATGGCCTCCTGGGCATGGTTTTTATCGCCGAGACCGGCAAAGGTGACGGCCACCAGCACCCAGATGATGCCGGCCGCCAGCAGCACCGGTTTGCTTTTGCGCAGATGCAGCTGCTCTTCAAAAATGACCAGGAGATAGGCGCCGACAAAAAGAAAGATGGAGAAATAACCCATGGAGCTGGCAGCCAGAGTGGTGATGTCGATGGCGGCACTGTCGCCGCTTGCCCCGCTGCTGGCCAGGGCCGGCAGCGCGGTCAGTAAAAAAAGCGCAGTGCTGAGATGAAAAATTTTCATTTCTCCTTCCTTGCTGTGGGGTTGGCGATGGATGCCTGGGCGAGGCAATGACTGACTGCAGCGACTGAACAAGATGGAACGACTGTTGCTACAGTATAGCGGAACGGCAACGGTTAATAAATCATTATCTTTTCGAAAGATTTTGTCGTATAGTCGATAAAAAAGGGCTGCAACTCCTTGCCTGACAGGTTGCCGCCCCATTGTCCGCCGATATTTTGCTACTTACCAGCTCAGGTTTGCCAGACCATGCAACAGAAAACTGTGCTCAAGGCGCCAGCCAATTACGTGGGCAGGATTCTTTTCGGCAATTACAGTGACGCCATCAAGGAAAGGGTCCGGACCATCATTGCCGCGGCCGGGGACATTGAACGGTGCGGGTGCCCGTTCATGCCCTATCTGGCCGCCTGGAATGAGGGCGAAAACATTATCTGGTATGAATACACGGCAAACAGCTTCATCGAACTGCTTGGCTGCACCAGTATCAATGTCTCCAGGGTGTTCCGGGAGGCCATTCTTGACCGGCGGGTTTATCGCTACACCGATCCGGCGGGCTATGAGGTGGAGGAGGAAATCCTTACCCGGCAGCAGCTGTCCGGCAAGCGCATCGATCTGCGGGAAGAGGTGAAGAAAACCGGACAGGTGGAGGCGGTGTACCAGGTCGGCCTGCCCGGCGGCAGGGTCATCTGGCTCAAGGACCAGGGCCGCATCGAGACCTTTGCCCAGGACCGGGTTGCGCTTTCCCTGGGCTGTCTCACCGATGTCACCAAGGAGATGGAGCAGAAGGATCTGCTGGAAAAGATCGGCTACTTTGACGAGCTGACCGGCCTGCCCCAGCGCAAGATCATGGAGCGCATCCTGGAGGTCAAGATCGGCGAGCGGGAGCGCGGCCACATCAAGGATTTTTCCTTTCTGATGATTGATATCGATTTTTTCAAATCGGTCAACGACATCCATGGTCATCTGGCCGGCGATTTCATTCTGGAGGAGCTGGCCTCGGTCATGCTCGCCACCAAACGCAAAGAGGATGAGGTGGGCAGGTATGGCGGCGAGGAGTTTTACGGCATCTGCCAGGGCGGGGTAAAAAGGGGGGTGGAGTTTGCCGAGCGGTTGCGCAGGAGGGTTGCCGAGCACCACTTTCTTTATCAGGGTGAACAGATCCCCATCACCATCTCCATCGGCGTGGCCGCGGCCGGTGAGTTGGCTGCCCTGCATATGACCGGCCTGCTGGAGCTTGCCGACCGGCGCTTATACCAGGCCAAGCAGCAGGGCAGAAACAGGGTGGTGGGTGGTGAGTGATGGCTGATAGCTCATGGCTCAGGGCGGTTCGCGAACCGCCCCTACTCCACCCAGGGCAGGCACCAGGCCGGCCCCTCCTTCTTTTCACTCCTGACTCCTGACTCCTGACTTCTCACTTCTCACCTTTCACTTTTCACCTTATCCTCCTCACTCCATCTCGTTCTTCATCTGCCAGAGGGTCAGGATCATGGCCAGCAAAGGGGTCAGGAAGAAGGTCGCGATCAGCAGGCTTTTTTTCTGCAGCAGGGGATTACTGAGAATGTTGTGCAGTGAGACATAGGGGGTGTTGCTGAGCAGCAGGGGTAATGCCAGGAAAATAACCAGGCCGGCGGCAAGCAGTGACAGTTCGGCAAGTATCGCCTTTTTGACAAAGATCTTGACCCCGTTTAACAGCAGCCTGACCCAGATCATCTTGCCCTGCATTTCCTGCATGGCGGAGAGGGATATTTCCACCTGATCCAGCAGATTGACGGCGGCACGGTACTCCTGGCCCTGCTGCCTGGCAATCAGGCCGCGGGTCGCATGGAGGGAGTTGATTACCGAGAGAAGCGACTGCTGGTAGGCGTTGAAGAAGTTCTTGTATTCATAATCCTGCCAGAAGTTCTGGTAGTGTTTCAGTCTGCCTTCAAGCTCCTTTTTTCTGGTCTCAAGTTCTTCGATTTTGGTTTTTCTTATCCTCTGGCAGCCGTAGGCATGGCCTTTGGCCCGTTCCAGCACGTCAAGCAGATCATAAAAGGTTTGCTTGCTGTGCTGCTTGCGCAGTTCGTTCAGCGCCCTGCTGTTTTCCTCAAGAAAGGGATCCTGCTGGTCAAACCAGTAGCTGAGTTCAGCGGATTCCGTTTCGGCCATGGCCATGTTTTTTGCCGCCTCCTGGCGCTGATACTGCATCAGCTCAATGGCGAGATCGTTGACCAGGCCCTGCACCTGCAGCAGCAGGGGATCGAGCAGCGCGGTCATGAACATTTCCTTCTGGCCCAGCATGAGAACCCGCAGCCGCCTGAGGTCCCCTTCATCAAAACCGTAGCGGACATTATGCTGTATTTTGCGGTACTGGCACTCCAGCACGTCGGCATTGACCTTGATGGCCAGATTGACGGCCTCTTTCGCCTTCCAGAAATCATTATGCAGTTCGTAGTAGCGGGAGAGCAGCAGCTGGCTGTAGAGGAGTTCCTTTTCCTGGGAGGCGATGTTTTTCGCCCTTTCCAGGTAATGGCCCATGTCCTTGGCCCGTCCCTGCTCCAGGGCCCAGAAGGCCAGGCCCACCGTGGCGAAGAACTGTTTGCCGTCTCTCCTCTTGCTTTCGCGGGTGAGCAGTTCCTCGGCCTGGGTGTATTGGCCGACCCGCAGACAATCAAGCCCCAAATGGAGATTGCGGCTGTCAATGTTGATGTTGTCCGTGCTGTCCTGGCCCTCCCACTTGGGATTAAGATTGAAGGCGGTGTTGGCCAGAAAGCGCAGCTGATAGATGAGGTTGAGATCCAGATAGGCGACGAAAACCAGCAGCTCCCTGTCCTGCCTGAGCTGGGCCGGCTTGATGCCTGCCGCGCATTTTTCGCTGCAGTCGGAATAATCAGGGAAAATTTTCTTGTAGACAGCGTTCAGTTCTTCAAACGGCAGGTAGCCGACCTGATCCATCCCCCGCACCTTCATGCTGATAAACTTGCTGGGACAATTGGCGGGCGCATGGCTGGTCATGCCGCAGTAAAAGCATTCCCTTATTTTGCCGTGCACCGGCAGGCTGCGGTAGGAGAAGAGTTCCACCTTGCGCAGCGTGGCCTTGCCGATGATGACCATCTGGAAAAAGCCGCCGCCCTCATCTTCGAATCGGTGCTCAGGCAGCTCGCGGCCGGCAGTCAGCTCCTTCCAGTTGCGCATCAGGGAACGGGTAACATAGATGGTTTCCTGCTGCAGCATGTCCCACTCGCTGGCCGCGGTCTGCTGGATCTGGGGCAGGGTGTCCTCTTCCTCCAGCAGGTGGATCACCGTCTGCACCGGCAGGGCGCCGTGGCTTTCCTGCCAGCCATGCTCCAGCTTGGCCGACTCCAGAGCGTCCCGCAGGGAGATGAGGGCCAGAAAGGGATTGGGAAAGATGAAGAGCAGCAGTTCGTCGCTGCTCTCCGGCTGTTCAAATCCCGATTTGGCCAGGACCTGGCGGAGGGCGTCGATCAGGGGCAGCCATCTGCTGCCCAGAATTTTGCCGCCCTGATAGCTCAAGGTGCGGATGGCCAGGAGTATGCTGTTGTTTTTTTTCATACCAGGGCTGAGTTACAGGCACTTATCAAGAATCAGCTTTGCTTCCCGGTTGTCCGGATAAAGGCGGCGGGCGATGGAGGCCCATTTGTCGGCCCGGATCAGCATGTTCATGGCAAGAAAGGCCTGGGCCAGGCTGAGCAGCAGATCAAGATCCTCCCCATACTTGCTGGCCGCCTTTTCAAGATGCACAACCGCCTCGCTGTTTGTCTCGTTCTTCTGCAGCGCGATGCCCAGCTTCTTATTGATCAGCAGATTGTCCGGCTGATCCTTGAGCAGAAACCGGTAACATTTGATGGCCAGCACGTAGAGCCCCTGCTCCATGGCCAGTTCCGCAATTTCTTCCTGGATGTCCGCGTCGCCTTCATTGTTTTTGACAATGAGCCGCAGCACCTTCTCCACTTCCATGCTGTTGCCTTTTTTGGCCAGCAGGCGGGCAAATTTAAGGGCCCGGTCGGCATGGCGGGGGCTTATTTCCATGGCCTGGGCAAAATGACCGATGGCCTTGTCGATTTCTCCCTGCCGATAGAAGATCTGGCCCAGATAATGATAGGATGTCACATCCAGCCGGTTGATTTCAATAGCTTTCTGAAAACATTTCAGCGCTTTGGCCATATCGTTGGTCTTCAGCATCAGGCGGCCCAGCTCCCGGAAGGGGCGTGAGGATCTGGGGTTGGCGGCTGAGGCCTTTTTCACCTCTTCGATGGCGCCGGGGATATCCCCCTGTTCTTCCAGGTCGCGGGCCTGCCGCAGATACAGGGTCAGGGGATCGGGATTCTGGGCCCTGGCCAGCAGTTCATCAATCTTATGTTCAAGGGAGGCGGTGACGAACGGCTTGGTCAGGTAGGCATCCACATCATGTTCGGCCGCCTCGGCCACCACTTCCTTGTTGGCCTCTGCCGTGATCATCAGAAAGGGGATATCCCGCAACTTATTATGGGAGCGGATGCGGCTCAGCAGTTCGGTGCCCTTCATGTACGGCATGGCATAATCGGCGATGATAAAGCCGATTTTGACGGCCTCCTTGCCGGTGAGAAATTTCCAGGCCTCCCTGCCGTTCGGCGCTTCAAAGATCTCCTTGCCGTAGTTGATCAGTTTCAGCATGGCCCGCACCGAGCGGCGCATATTATCCTGATCATCGACCACAAGAAAATTCATCTGGCGCGGGGTGAGTTTTTCGTTTTCAGCAGACATGGCAAGTCCCTTATTTGATGGGAAGTTTGAAGAAAAAACGGCTGCCTTTCCCTTCTGCGCTCTGCACCCCGATGCGGCCGTTGTGCAGTTCCACCGCCAGTTTACAGAAGTGGAGGCCGAGACCGGTGCCTACCAGGGCATCCTGTTTGCTGGAGATTCTGGCGTACTTGTCAAAAATGGTTTCCTGCTGGGCCGGCGCAATGCCCGGCCCCTGGTCCTGCACAAAAAATTCAATATGGTTTTTGCCGGTCGTGTTGAAGCCCGCGGTGATTACCGAGTCCGGCTCGGTATAGCTCAGGCTGTTGGTCAGCAGGTTCTGCAGCACCCGCAGAATAAGGGTGCGGTCCACGGTGATCATGGGAAAGTCCGGAGCAGCCTCCTGCAGCCGCAGGTCAATGCGCTTGATACGGGCCAGCCCTTTGATGCTGGAGATCGCCTCGCCGAGCAGGCTGCGGCAGTCGGTTTCTTCATAGAGCAGCTGCTGTTTGCCGTCGGCGATCTTGTCCGTGGTGACCAGATTGGCCACCATGCGTACGGCCCGGTCGCATCCTAATTGAGCGGCTTCCAGGAACTCCTTCTGCTCGCCGCTGATGCTGTAGGAGAGGATATCGAGATTGGCCACCACCTCGGAAAGTGGGGTTTTAAGGTCGTGCATCAGCATGCGGTTGAGATAGGAGCGCATCTCTTCCTGGCGGCGCAGTTCGCTGTTGCGTTTTTTGAGAGTATTGCGCTGGGCGGTGATTTTCTTGCGCAGATTTTCCTGGATCAGGGTCCAGAGAATAAAACTGCTGAAATAGAGCAGGTAGGTGATGTCGTCTTTCAGCAGATCCATGCCGCCGGTTCGGTCCGAGGCATTGATGACGCCGATTACCTGATCCTTATGAATGACAGGGGCGGAGAGCAGGGAGTCTTTCTTGTAGATCCCTTCCCTTTTGGCAAACCGTTTGTCTTTGGCGATGTCGGGGATGAAAAGCGGCTTGGCATGCCGCACCACCCAGGCCGCCACCGAATCATCGGTGAGCGACTGCCGGTGGCCGATGATTTCCGGGCGGGTGGCGGCCCGCACCACCAGCCGGTTTTTTTCCAGCACCATCAGCGATCCCTGCTCCACGCCAAGATACTCAAGCACCACCTGCAGCACCCTGTCCATCATGCTGCTCGGGGTCAGTTTCCTGGCATTCATCACATCGGCGATCTGAAACAGGCTTTTCAGCAGGCGATTGCACTGTTCCGGATCAGGCAGGGTTCTGTCCAATTGTTTTGTTTCCATAGCTGCTCATCCCGGATGAATACTGGATAGTCTTGGCCGGGGCAGGAAAAAACGTCTGTTTATCAGCAACCCCGGTGGATATGGTTTGTAATTTCGCAGTTTCCGCCCCGCATGCGGCTGCGGGCGGGGCGGTCTGAGCCATTGTAAAAAAAACATGGTCAGAGAAACGCCGCGGAACGGCACTCTTTTCAGTACCCCCTTGAGGGGTATAAGGGAGATGGAAATTATTAATTTACCGTTTCTGGTTAGCTTGTAGGAGCGGGCCATGCCCGCGATATTACGAGTCAGAACACCAATGATCGCGGGCATGGCCCGCTCCTACAAGAT
>QZKJ01000021.1 GCA_003605035.1 Desulfurivibrio sp. | reverse complement strand
AAATCAGGTAAGTAAATGAGAATGGCTGGGTTCGGGACCGTTGGCAATGGCGGCGTTTCTCACCGCTGGTATTGGCTGGCTTTCTCGCCGACGCTAATAGAATGGAGACTTTCTTCTGTGATGAAGACTATCTGGCGTACTTGGCCTTGATGGCTGAGTGGTGCCGAAAGTTTAACGTATCTGTATGGTGTTATTGCCTAATGCCGAATCATGTCCATCTTATCGCTGTGCCGGAAACGGAAGATGGGTTGCGTCTGGCGATTGGTGAAGCTCATCGCCGATATTCCGTCATGATCAATCGCAGGCAAAAATGGAGCGGCCATCTGTGGCAGGGGAGATTTTCATCTTTTCCGATGGATGAGGCGTATCTTCTTGCCGCCGCCAGATATATCGAAATGAATCCTGTTCGGGCAAGTCTCACAGCTGATCCGTACACCTGGAAGTGGAGCAGTGCCAAGGCCCATGCCGATGGCAGCGATGACGTTTTGGTAAAAGTCTCTCCTCTGTTGCAAATAGTCGGGGACTGGAGGCTGTTCTTAAGAAGGCCTGACGAGCAAGATGTTAGTAAGATCCGCACCCATGAGCGAACGGGCCGGGCATTAGGGGCGGATTCGTTTCTCGAATCACTTGAACTAACGTTGAAGAGGGCGGTGAAGCCGCGGAGAGCTGGGCGAAAGAAAAAAGTGGATAAATAGGTATGGTGCTTCCCCCCAGGGAAAAGAAGTCAGAAGCAGCTCCTTCTCCCCATTGATATACTGGAGAATAATTATGAAAAAGAACATGTTAAGTCTTGATGACATCCTTGAAATCCTGAGAAAGAGGAAGGCTGATTTTGAAGAAGAATATGGCGTCACTGCCATCGGCATATTTGGTTCTTTTGCCAGGGGTAAGGCGAAGCAGGATAGCGATATCGATGTTGTCGTCAAGATGAAAAAGCCGGACCTTTTTTATATGGTTCATATCAAGGAAGAGCTGGAAGGTGACTGTAAAACTAGAGTCGATATCGTACATTATCGTGAGAAAATGAACGCCTTTTTAAAAACACGCATAGACCAAGAGGCCGTCTATGTATGACCGAGATCTTGTTATTGAAATACTTGAACAGATATTAACCGCCGCAAATCGTATTGAGCGAAGGTTCACAGACATCACTAACCCTGATGATTTTCTTGTTTCCGAAGAGGGTATTGATAAGCTGGATGCCATTTGTATGATGCTGATCGCTATCGGTGAGAATTTGAAAAATCTTGATAAAATCACCGGTGGGACGATCTTGCCTCAATATCCTGAAATGGATTGGAAAGGCGCCAAGGGCATGCGTGATATAATCAGCCATCATTACTTTGACTTGGATGCCGAGGTAGTGTTCTCCATCTGCAAGGACCGCATGCCCGGCTTGATTGAAACCGTTATGAAAATGAAGAATTCCCTGTAATGGGCAATTTATTGGGGCATGATACCTAATTCCAACCAGGGAAATTCACAGGATAAACCGGTGATTTCCGTGTTCGAGAAAAGATGTCCTTCGTGGTCTGGGTTTCAGCTTAACTCAACGTTCTGCCCTTGAGATTGCCACATCAAATATCTGAATATCCCAAACAGTTCAAGGCTTTGTATTTCTCCTGTTCTGTTTCAGGAGCAAATTTCAATTGCCCGAAGCTGAATTGACGGGGTCTGGCCTCTGGTCAGCTGTTGTATTTCTCTTCGCAGGAGAGGAGGATTTCTTTCTGGGCGGCGGCCAGCACCTCTTTGGCCTGTTTGATATCCTCGGCGATCTGACCGGCCAGCTCCCTGGGCCCGGAGAATTTCTTCTCCGCCCGCAGGAATTGCAGCAGGTTGATCTTGATCGGTTTGCCGTAGATATCCTCGTTGAAGTCGAAAATGTGGGTCTCGGCCGAGAGCTTTTCCTCGCCGAAGGTGGGATTGTAGCCGATGTTGAGCACGCCGCCGTAGCATTTGCCGTTGTAAATGACCTGGGTCACGTAGACCCCGTGGCGGGGACAGAGGTCTTCTTCGGAGATATGCAGGTTGGCGGTGGGAAAGCCGAGCTCCGCGCCGCCGCGGCGCTTGCCTCTTTTCACCTCGCCGCGGATCTGATAGAAACGGCCCAGCAAATTTTTCACCTCCCGCATCTCGCCGGCGCTGACCAGCTCCCGGACCTTGGTGCTGCTGGCCAGCACGCCATCGACATAATAGGGCTCAACCACGGTGACCGGGAAATTTTTCAGCTCCCCCTGTTTTTTCAGAAAGTTGATATCGCCTTGCCGCCCCTTGCCAAAGGCATAATCGTAGCCGACCACCAGCTCTTTCAAGCCGATGATGCCGATCAGCACCTGATCGACGAAATTGACGGCGGAGGTGGCGGCAAATTCCCGGGTAAAGGGGATGATGATCAGCACGTCAAGGCCGGCCTGTTCGATGAGTTCGCGCTTCTGTTCGCAGTTTGAGATGAGCTTGATGCCGATATCCGGCCGCACCACCTTCAGGGGGTGGGGATTAAAGGTAATGGCCACGCTGGTGCCGTGGTTCCTGTTCGCCCTGCTCATCACTTCGCTGAAGAGCATCTGATGGCCCAGGTGCACACCGTCAAAGTTGCCGATGGTGACAAAGGGGTTGGGGATGGGTTCGATGATTTCCGCGAGATCAGTGTATGTTTTCATGGGGACAATGATAATCACAAAGCAGCAATGTCTCAAGGTTGAAAATCGCTGCGCCCGCAAAAAGTCGGCAGGCAGGCCGGCTTCCGGGCGATGCGCGGCAGGGGATCAGGGCCTGTCATGCTGCGGCAGGGTCACCCGGGGCCGGTTCGCGAAACGTCCGTACCGCAGAGAGTGCCCCAATCCATTTGCCGGAGCGGCAGCCCGCGGGATTGCCTTGCGGGGTGCATTTTCAATTTTTCCGCGTTCAGTAAAAAATCATGACAAAAAGACTTGACAAGAAAGGGGGAAACTCGGTAAATAAGGCTCTTCACGCACTGCCGAAGTGGCGGAACTGGTAGACGCGCTAGGTTCAGGGTCTAGTGGGAGTATTCCTGTGCGAGTTCGAGTCTCGCCTTCGGCACCATGAAATATCAAGGGGTTACGCTTAGCGGCGTAACCCCTTTTTTGTTTGCCCGGCTTCCGGTGGGAAGGCAAGTAGTGAGCCGCTGCCGGTCCGCCTGTCCTGTTGCCGGGATTTCCCCAGCCTCCTGTTTTACAGCTTTTTTGCCTGCTCGATTTCCTGCAGCAGATCGCTGCCGCTGATAATGCCGTCCAGGCGGAGCCATTTGCCCTCTTCCGTGGTCCGGATGAAGTTCAGCGGCTGGTGCCACATCTTGTCAAAGAAATAGGCGTTATAGGCATCCAGGACCTTGTTGATGTCCTTGCGGCTGCCGGTCAGAAATATCCAGCCCGGCTGCGCCCCGTAGCGCTCAAGATGCTTCTTCAGCACGGCCGGGTTGTCGTTTTCCGGATCAATGGTGATGGACACCAGCTGGATGCCGCTGTCCGGACCGAGTTTGTTCTGCAGGTTGGCATAACCGGCGGACAGGATGGGACAGATGGTGGAACAGGAGGCGTAAATGAAATCCAGGACCAGCGGGCCCTTGCCCTCCAGCAGGGAGCGCAGCGGCACCTTGTTGTCGTCCTGGTCGGTCAGGACCACGTCAGGCACCGAGACCTTTATCTCGCTTCGTTGGTATTTCGCCGCCGCGGCAGTCTGGCCGGGGCAGAACAGGGTCAGGCTGAAAAGCAGCAGCAATGTAGCAGATCCAGGGAAATTCTTCATTTTTGCCTCCGAACAGTTGCAGGATGAGTGGTTGGATGCTTGGGAAAGGCGCTGGCCCTCCTTCTTCTTTTTTGGTGGCGCCCTGGTCAGGAAAAGGGCGGCAGCGGCTGAGAATGATGTGCTTGTTTTAAACCGGCCCGGATTGAGGCGGAAAGCGGGGGAATCCTTAATGAATGGCGTGAATGGCCCGCTCCTGCAGCCGACCGGGAGTTGCGCTTATTTTTGTTTTATTGTGCCGGGTTGTCAGGGTGTTTGTCAAGTTTAAAGGACGCAACGGTCAGGATGAACCGGCGGGGGCGGCCGGCAAGACCGGGTTCACAGATAGGCCTGCAGGGTAAAGGGGCCGAACAGCAGCGGCCAGCTGACCAGGCCGAGCAGCAGCAGCAGAAAGAGCAGGGCCGCGGCCAGCCAGCCGCGTTCCCTTGTCGCGAAAACCGGTTCCAGGCCCGGGGCGACAAGCTGCAGCAGCCGCATGAGGCCGGGGACCAGGCCGCAGAGAACCGTGCCGAACAGGGCCAGATAGAGAGGGTAGCCGATGAAATGATAACCTCCCTGCAGCAGGTCGAAAGGGCAGTGGTGGGTCGGCATCTCATAGATGTAGATGGAGATGAAGGAGATCACCGAGGCCAGGCCCACCGGCAGCAGCAGCAGGGCGGCCAGGGCCAGCAGGTAGCGCAGGGCCGCGGAGTTGCACCGGAAGGCCGGCAGCAGCAGCCCGAGCACCAGTAGCAGCCACAGGTAGAAAACCCAGATCATGGGCACGATGGGCAGGCCGGCCAGACTGCTGGCGATGCCGTCGCCTGCCTGGCTGAACAGCGAGCCGCAGCAGGAGGTGATGATCTGCGGGTCAAGCCCGGTAAAATAGCGGAACTGCCACCAGCCGTCGAGGGCGACCAGGGGCAGCAGCACGAACAGGGCGGAGTATTTGGGCCGCACCAGCGGCGAGTCCTCCACCCGCAGGTCGTAGTGGTTGATAATCACCCACAGCCAGGCCAGGAAAAAGACCGGGATTTTGACCAGCAGCACATCCCAGCCCACCGGGTTGGCGTTTAAAGTGCCGGTGGCGCACATGGCGCCGATGAACAGTGGATGCAGGCTGTCCACCGTATAGACGAAGAGCAGCAGCGACAGGGCCTGGAAGCCCAGGGCGTAGTTGACCATGGTGGAGATCAGGTAGGTGCGGCGTTCCAGTTCGAGCTGCTGTTGGGAATAGCTGGCGCGGTCCCAGCGGCGCAGCACGCTGGCGCCGATGAGGCAGGCATAGAGCATCAGCAGGGTCACCAGCAGGGCCCCGAGCAGCAGGGCGAGAATGCCCGGATGGAGGATCACGCCGTCTGCTCCCCCTGCACCCGGCCGTCGCGCAGAGAGACCAGCTGGGTGACCATTTGGTGCTGGAAGACCAGCGGGTCGTGGGTGGCGATGATCAGGGTGCGGCCGGCGGTCAGCAGCCCGGCCAGCAGCACCAGCAGTTCCGCGGCCAGGGTGCTGTCCAGGTGGGCGGTGGGTTCATCGGCAATGATGATCTCCGGGTCGCCGATCAGGGCCCGGGCCACCGCCACCCGCTGCTGTTCGCCGCCGGAGAGCTGGCCGGCCCGGCGGCGCTGCTTGGCGGCCAGCCCCAGGGGGGCCAGCACCTGGGCCGCCCGCCGCTTCATCTCCGCATAGCCCGCGGCCTGCGGGTAAAGCGGCAGCAGCACGTTCTCCTCCACCGTGAGATCCGCCAGCAGATGGAACTGCTGGAAGATAAAACCGAAGGTGCGTCGCCGGATATCGGTGAGAAAGCGTTCCGGCAGGCGGGAGATCTCCCGGCCGTCCAGCACGATCTGGCCGTGGGTCGGCCGCGACATGCAGCCGATCATGGCGAGCAATGAGGTCTTGCCCGAGCCGCTCGGCCCCTTGAGCACGGTCACCCCGCCGCGGGGGATTTCCAGGGTCACCTCAGCAACGGCGATCATCTGATCGGCTTTGCCCGCGTGGTAGATTTTGCCCACCTGTTCCAGTCTGATCATGGCAGCCTCCCTAGCCCCGCATGACGCTGTCCGGGTCGGTGACCGCGGCGCGCCAGCAGGGGATGACGGTACTCACCAGGTAGGGGACAATGGTCAGGAAGGCGAGGATGAAAATCTGCTGCAGGTCGATGTAGGGCACCAGCTTGAACTCCGGGAAGAGCACGGACCAGCCCTTGACCACCATGGCCAGCAGCGGCGCGCCGAGCCAGAAGACATGCAGCAGGGCCGCGGTCAGGCCGAGCAGGAAGGCGGTGAGGGCGATGGCCATCCCTTCCCAGAATTTGAGCAGCAGCACGTCCCCGGTATCCCAGCCCAGGGCCTTGAGCACGCCGATCTCCCGCCGCTCCTCGGCGCTGAGCCCGGTCGCCTTGTCCCAGGCCAGGATGGAAAAGGCCACCAGGGCTACGCTGAAGATGGACAGCAGCATGCCGCTGCGCCAGTTGAACACCGCATCGTAGGTGCGGACGATCTCGCCATGGGTGATCGGCCTGGCATCGGGATATTCCCGTTTAATCTTCTGCGCCACCGTATCCACCTCCTGGGGGTTGTAAACCTCGACCGCCAGATCCGTATCCAGTCCTGGCGGAAAGGCGAAGAAGCTGCGCAGGGTTTCCTTTTCCATGATGATCAGGTCGTGGGTGAGCAGGTCGGACTGGGTGGAGAAAACGCCGACAATGGTAAAGCCGACCCCGAGATTCTCCTGATTGATGAGATAGAGATCGTCCCCGCCGGTTACCCCCCTGAATTCCGCGACCCCGCTGCCGATGGCGCATTCATCCGGGCCGGCGGGCAGCCGGCCGGCCAGCAGGGTCAAACCCTGCGGGGCATCGCTGATGCCAAGCAGGGTGAAGTTGGAACCGGTCAGCGAGTCATAGTAATAACCCCACAGCCGCGGGTTGACCCGCCTGACCCCGGGGATTCTGGCGATTTTTTCCTGATAGCTGGCGGGGATCAGCTCATGCCGGCCGGCCATCACCCGCTGCACCACCAGGTCTGGTGCGCCGGCCAGCAGCTGGGTGGCTTCGCTGCGCAGGGCGTGGGTCAGCAGCAGCACCGAACTGAGCGCCGCCACGGTGAAGGCAAAGACCAGCACGATGGACAGACTCTTGCCTTTCCGGCGGCGCAGAGAGGCGATGGCAAAGTCGAGAATTTTCAGTTGGCGCATCATGGTGTTGTCCCGGAGGGTTGGCGGCGGAATTCCAGCCGCGTGGTAGGGCGGGCCGGCAGGGGGCCCATCAGCGAGCCGGCCGGGAAATGTTCAAAGGAGGAGGGGAAGTCCTGGAACGGCGCAAACCAGTCGGCCTGGGAGGGGTGGCGGGTATAGCGCGCCTCGCTCCACAGGGCGAAATCGGTCAGCTCCAGGGTGCGGACCAGCTGCAGGCGGGCCGGCAGCAGTTCCCGCTCCGCCTGCCGGACCTGCCGGCCGCAGACCAGCAGCAGGGCAAGCAAGGCGGCGGCCAGCAGCCCGGACTGCAGCAGAAACCAGCGTCCGCCGCTCATGGGAGCAGGCCCCCGGCCGGATCGCTCAGTTGGGCTGGTGGGTGTACTTTTTTGCAGAGCAGGAGCATGTGGCGGTTTTTTTTATCGATTGAAGGATTGTGGGGATGGCAAGGGTTGATAAAAAAATCTATACTAACCAGTAGTAAATGTAAAGTGATAACCAGCTGAAGCAGTAAATGCAGCTGTTCAGCTGCTGCACTGGCATCCGCAGGGGAGAATGGCGAGGCCGATAGAAAACCGATGAAATGCGCGAAATGTCACAGTGTCCTTGAGCCTGGGGCGAATTTCTGCCAGCACTGCGGCGCCGGACGCGGCCTGGCCGGGAAAAAGCAGCCGGGCCTCACCTGGTTGCCGGCCTTGCTGGCCGTGGTTTTCTGCTTCGGTCTGGCGGCCTATTTCTTTAAAGGCATGCTTTTCCCTTTCCCTGCCCCTGACCGGCAAAACAGCCCGGCTGAAGAGCCGGCCGCCGTTGCCCGGCAGGAGGCTGGACCTCCGGCGGCGGACAAGGTGGCTGAGCAGCCGGCTGCCGTGGTCGCGGCCCCTTCTTCGCCCCTGGAAAAAGAGCATGCCCCGCCTGTCCCGGCAGAGCAGGACAGGCTGCTGCCGGTGGGGTTTGTTTCGGTGTATGACCCCTGGGGCAATGAGATTGCCGCCATCTCCGCCGTGGTGGTTGACCGCTGGTGGGTGGCCCTGCCGGCCAGGGCCTGTCTCGGCGGGGTGCAATGGTTTTTCCGCTTCACGCCCACGGGTTTTTCCGCGGCCATTGACGGCGGGCTGTGGCGGCCCGGAGAGGAAGCGGGCCTCTGGCATCTGTCCCGGCCCCTGGAGGTGGAGCCGGCCCTGCTGCAGCCGTGGCGGCAGCAGGGCAGAACCGTCTGGCGCTCCCTGCTTGCGCAGCAGCAGATCGCCGATCCTGACCTGCGGCCCGACTGGCAGCAGGGCAGCTGGCTGCATGCCACGGCTGCCGCTTTGCCGGATGAGTCCGGCGTCCTGCTGCAGGACGGCCGGGTGACGGGCTGGACCTTCGGCGGCTGGCTTGCCGGCGGCTATCTGTGGGCCGGCCCGGCGGCTGATAACAGGGAGATGACGGTAACGGTGGCGGAGTTCTATAATGTGACCTTTGCCGGCGGCCGGGAGGAGCAGTTTGTTCGGGCGCTGGCCATGGATGACAAGACAGATTCGGCTGAACGGCTGCAGGCCCTGCTGGCCGGTTTTCTGCTGGCCCCGAAGCTTGACGCCCGGGATGTGCCGGAGAGCCTGCAGCCGGCAAATATGCTGACTGAGGCGCGGGTCCTGGCCGAGGAGCTCTATCAGCAGGGCGGCTTCGCGCAGCTTATCAGGCTGCTGGAGGCGGAGATGCTGCAGGCCGCCGGGGATTTCGGCCTGCTCAAGCTTGCGGCGGACGCCCGTCTTGCCGCCAGGGGATTTGCCGATAGCCTGGATTTTGTGGAACAAACCGGGCTCGGCCCCGGCCAGGATGGTGAGCAGGCCGCGCGCCAGGAACTCCGGCTGCAGCTCTATCAGCTGTGGCTGGAGGATGAACTGGCCAAAGGAGAACTGCCCGCCGCGGCGGAGGTGCTGGCGCGGGGCAGCTCCTTTTTTGCCGATGATCCCCGGCTTTATCTGGGCGGCGTGGAACTGGCCTTGGCCCGGGGCGACTGGGCCGGGGCTGAAGAGCTGCTCGGCCGGCGCACTTATCCGGACAGCCTGGCTGAGCGGGCGGCAGGGCTGGCCCGGGAGATTTCCCGGCTGAAGATGCAGGAAGGGGAGATCGTCATCAGCTTTGCCCCCGGCTCCCGCCAGATCCATGTCACCGCCACGGTCAACAACCGGGTAAGCCTGCCCTTTCTCATTGATACCGGGGCCTCCATGGTGTCCATTCCAGCCGCGCTGCTGCCCGCCCTCGGTCTGGAAATCGACCGGAACACGCCGCGCTACCGGGTGACCACTGCCGGAGGGGTCAGGGAGGCCTGGGAGATAACCCTTTCCTCCATTGAGCTTGACGGCTGGCTGGTCCGGGATGTCAAGGCCCTGGTGGTCGACAGCGGGGGGCAGGTTGATTTCGGCCTGCTGGGGCTGAATTTTCTGAGCAGATTCCAGATGCATCTTGATTCGGAGGAGGGAGTGCTTATATTAAAACCTCAATAGGGCGGAAGGATTCACCGTACCCTCCATTTCCCCCCGGTTCCCGGAGCCCCCACGTTGCTGATCACCCTGCAGCTGTTGCGGCGCGGCAAGAGCAATCCTTATCTTCTTGAAATTTTGTGACGGAACATGACAAGCGGGTGGCTGTGGCCCGGATAAAAAAATACCAGCAGGCCTATATCTGGTCTCTTGTCCTGCAAGCGGTGGATATCCCGCATGTGCTGGAAAAAGAACGGGACTGCTGGCTCATCATGGTGGACGAGCAGTTCAAGGCGGCGGCGGTGGGGCATATTGCCTCTTTTGAGCAGGAAAACAGAAACTGGCCGCCTCCGAAGGAGGAGCCGGTGGGCCTGTTTTCCTTCCGGGACAGGCAGCCGCCCACCCTGCTGCTGATGGGCCTGCTGCTGATTTTTTTCTGGGTGACCGGTTCCTGGCGGGATGGCGGTTCCTGGTTTGCCGCAGGCGCGGTGGATCTGCGGCAGATCGTTGATCATGGCCAGTGGTGGCGCCTGGTTACCGGGCTGACCCTGCATGCCGATCCGGAGCATGTGCTGGGCAATGTCATCATCGGCGGCATCATCATCCATTTTCTCTGCAAGATACTCGGCAGCGGCCTGGGCTGGTTTCTGGTGCTGGCAGCCGGCACGGCCGGCAACAGTCTCAATATCCTGCTGCGCACCGGTCAGCATCTTTCCGTGGGCTTTTCCACCGCGGTTTTCGGGGCCATCGGCATTCTGACCGGTCTGGAGTTGAAAAGGCAATTCCGGCTCAAGGGGGTTCTGCTGCCCCTTGGCGCCGGGCTGAGTCTGCTCGCCATGCTGGGCAGCGGCGGCGAAAGCGGCAGCGCAAGAACGGATCTGGGCGCCCATTTCTGGGGGCTTGCCGCGGGCTGCGCCATCGGCGTGCTGGTCGCCTGCTTCCCGGTTTTTCTGAAATGGTGCAACGCCTGGCAACGGCAGCTTTTCTTTCTGGCTGCCGCCCTGGTCATTGTGCTGGGCTGCTGGCAGCTTGCCTTTTCGTGAAAAACATGTTGTAATGAACGGACTCGAAGGCTGGAACACTTGAACGCTCAGACGTTTCAACGCTGAAACGCTGAAACACTGGAACGTTGAACTTAAAACAGGAACGGAAAAAAATGGCATATGATGATCAGCAACCACCATGGGGGCAGAAAAAACGACCCTCGACTCCGGAAGAAATGCTTGCCGCTCTTTTGAAAAAAATCAAGGAGACCTTTGAAGGCAGTGGCGGCAGCGGCGGCAGCGGCGGCAACGGGGGAGGGCGGAACGAAAGAGAAACCGAACCTGGCGGCCCTCCTGCCAATATCGGCGGCAGCATCGTGAAGGTGGTGACGGTAGTTGCCGTCATTTTTCTCATCCAGATCATCTACTCCTCTTTTTACACCATTGAGCCCGGCGAGAAAGGGGTGGTGCTGCGCCTGGGCAAATTTAACAAGTTTGCCTCCTCCGGTCTCAACTTCAAGATCCCCCTCATAGATGACGTGATCAAGGTCGATGTGGAAACCGTTCGTAAGCTGGAATTCGGTTTCCGCACCAGAGTGCCGGGGCAGAAATCAGTTTTTGTCAAGGAGGGTTACGATATGGAATCCCTCATGCTGACCGGCGACAAGAATGTCATCGATGTCGAATGGATCGTCCAGTACAAGGTGCAGGATCCCTTTTTGTTCGTCTTCAAGGTGGGAGATGTGGACCAGGCGGTGCGGGACGTTTCGGAAATGGCCATTCGCACCATTGTCGGCAATCGGGATTTTGACTATGTGCTCGGCAACCGGGAGATTATTGAGGCAGGGACTGCCCGCATGCTGCAGGACAGTCTGAACAAATATGAGAGCGGGGTGAAGGTGCTGACGGTGAAATTGCAGGACGTCAACCCGCCGGAGCAGGTCAAACCGGCCTTCAATGAGGTCAATGAAGCGGACCAGGATATGAAGCGTCTGGTCAATGAGGCGGAGCAGACCTATAACAAGTTGATCCCCAAGGCCCGCGGCGATGCCAAGAAGCTGCTGGAAGAATCCCATGGTTACGCCATAGAGCGCACCAATCTGGCCAAGGGTGAAACCGCCCGGTTCCTGGCGGTGCTGGAGGAGTACAAGAAAGCTGAAGAGGTAACCAGGAAAAGGATGTATCTGGAAACCATGCAGAAGGTGCTGCCCACTGTCACCGATATCTATGTCATAGATAAAGGTCAGCAGTCCATCCTGCCTTTTCTGGATCTGTCCGGCAGCCGGAAGCCAGCCAGTCAACCAACGAATTAAAGGGGGAATACCGTGAATATATTTGTACGATATATACTGATTGCCGTGGTGGTTGCCTGTGGTGTCACCGTCTGGGACGGGTTTTTTATTCTGCCGGAGGGGCAGCAGGCCGTGGTCACCCAGTTCGGCGCACCGGTAGGGGAACCCGCCACCGAGGCCGGGCTGCACTTTAAAAAACCTTTTATTCAGTCTGTGCGTTATTTTGAAAAACGTATCCTGATATGGGATGGCGACCCGAACCAGATTCCCACCAATGATAAGACCTTTGTTTATATCGATGCCACCGCCCGCTGGAGAATCTCCGATGCCCTGCGTTTTCTGCAGGCGGTTGACAATGTGCCGCGGGCGATGACCCTCTTGGACGATATCGTCGACAGCTCGATCCGCGACCTGGTCAATAAAAATAATCTGGTTGAGATCATCAGAAGTTCCGACTGGACGCCTGGTAAGTTTGACGCCGGGGTGGCGGAAGAGGGAAAAGCTGAGCCGATAAAACTTGGCCGGGACAAGATTTCGCAGATTATTTTTGAGGCAGCTTCCAAGCTCACCGTTGATTACGGCATTGAACTGGTTGATGTCATGCTGAAAAGGGTTAACTATATCGATACTGTGCGCGAGAAGGTCTACGAACGGATGATTTCGGAAAGAAAGCGAATCGCCGCGGAAAAGCGCTCGCTGGGCGAAGGCCAGAAAGCGGAGATTCTGGGCAAGGTGGAGCGGGAGTTAAAACTCATTACCTCCCAGGCCACCCGTTCGGCGGAAGAGATCAAGGGCAAGGCTGATGCCGAGGCGGCCGCTATTTATGCGGCGGCCTATAATAAAGACCCGGAATTCTACGCCTTTTCGAAAAGTCTGGAGGCCTACCAGAGTTCATTCGGCGCTAATACCAGGATGATTCTTTCCTCGGATTCCGAGTTCTACCAGTATCTGAATGCCGTGAAGTAGGGGCAGGCCCGGTACCTGGCCGTAGGGGCGGTTCGTGAACCGCCCCAAATGACCGCTGTGGCTGTCTCCCTCCCAATGTTTTTTGTCACTCCTCCCCGTCGGTGAGGTAGGCGGGGCGCTGGCTGGCCGCGTCGAACGGGATGCGGCCCTTGCCGCTCAGCTGTTCGTGAAACGATTCCAGGTCATCCTCGCCTGCCAGCCTGTTTTTGCCGGTGATGGTAAAGCGGCAGGCGCAGTTGGTAAGCTGGCCGCCGCACCAGGGGCAGACTTCCACCGGGCAGCCCAGGGTGTGAAATTCCCCGTTGGCGGCCGAGCAGACCGGGCAGAGATTGCTGTCCGCGGTGGCCGGGCTGTAGGCGGGGAAACGGCTGATATCCTCCAGGCTGCGGATGCTGTCCTCCCGGGATGGGTAGCCGAAAAATGCCAGCACCTCGCTGTCCCAGATGCCGTTTGCCGTGTTGCCGAGAAATTCCGCCTGCTCCTGGTTGACCACATAGAGATACTTGTCTATGCCCGTGGTGGCGCAGAGGAGGAAAATGCCCTGTTTCAGGGCAATGACCTGCAGGCCGTTGATGGCGTCGTCAAGGCCTTCCGGCAGAAAGCTGTAAAAGGCGTGAAAAAGATTCAGCGCGATGCGGTCGCCGCTGAAGTCCTCAAGCAGGGCAAGGGCCTGCCGGCGTTCATCGGCAGGCACGGCATACTCCATGAGCAGTTTGATTTCCTTGAGTCTGCTGCTGATCATTGCTGTTTCCTCCCGGTCTCCTTTCCCTGCTTGATGGCGGCAATCCAGCGCCTGGTTTCCTCTGCCATGTCGCCGGCCCGGGTCAGGGCGGTGACCACGGCAATGCGGCTGGCCCCCAGGGCGGTGAGCCGCGGCACATGCTCCAGTTTGATGCCGCCCATCACGGTAAAGGGCAGGTCTGATTCGGCACAAAAGACCGGAATGGCCGCTTCGCCCAGGAAGGTGGAGAGCCCTGCTTTGGTGTCAGTGGGGAACAGCGGGCCGATGTTGAAATAGCTGGCGCCCCGCCCTTTGGCCGAGGCGGCCTGTTCCCTGGTGTTGGCTGAGACGCCGATGAGCAGGTCCGGCGCCAGGTTGCGCACCTCGGCTGCCGGCAGGTCGCTGTTGCCGAGATGAATGCCGTCCGCCCCGGCAAGCAGGGCGATGTCCAGCCGGTTGTTGACAATAAACAGTGCGCCAGCCTCGGCGGTTTTGCGCCTGAACGCCTGCGCCTTGGCAAACAGGGTGCGGTCGTCTGACACTTTGTCCCGCAGCTGCACGATGCGGGCGCCGCCTGCCAGGACCGCGTCAAGCCACTCTTCGTCGCTCCTGCCGCAGGCAAGCTTTTCGCAGGAAACCGGATAAATGGTGACCTGCTCGATAAATTTTCGCAGCCGCTGCTGATAAAGCGGGCCAGGGATCGTCATGGCGGTTTCCGGAGTGAGGTTTAACTGTGTGTTATGGTTTGTCGAAATACGTGGAAAGAAATGTTACTTGTTGAAAGTTGGGTGGAATTTGCATATAATCGCTCTTTATAATTATTATAGAGCCGTTCGTCAATCACCGATGACCCCGTAAATGTCACTCTTGTCTACGCCCGGGCATTTTTCTTGGTTTCCGCGCCCCGCGTGTCTGCTGACCCGGCAATAAAATTACAGCTCGCATTCAAGATGTTGCTGATCATGTTTTTCCACTGCCGCAACAGGCCTGGCAGACGGGCTATGCGGGCGTGCAGAAAGCCGGGAGTGGATGAAATTAAAAGGATGGAATTATGATAGATGACTTTATCTCCGATAAAAAAGCGGAACTCATACTTGACGGGAAAAGCTATATCCTGCCGATAATTGAAGGGACCGAAGGTGAAAAGGCTATAGATATCAGATCTTTACGTGCTAAAACCGGCTACGTGACCATCGACTCCGGCTATATGAATACCGGGTCCTGCGCCAGCACCATCACCTTTCTTGACGGTGAGCAGAGCATTCTCAATTACCGGGGATACGACATCGCGGAGCTGGCGGAAAACTGTTCCTTTGTCGAGGTGGCCTATCTGCTGGTGCATGGCAGTCTGCCCACCCAGGCGCAGTTGTCGGAGTTCAGCCGGCTGCTTGGCGGGTTTGCCCTGATCCACGAGGATATGATCCATTTCTTTGATCATTTCCCGCCCTATGCCCCGCCCATGTCCATTCTCTCCTCCATGGTTAATTCTCTCTGCAATTTCTACCCGGAGATGAATGACAACCCCGGCGAGAATATTGATATGATGGCGGCCCGGCTCATCTCGAAGATCCGCACCATTGCCGCCTTTTCCTACAAGAAGTCCATGGGCCAGCCCCTGGTCTATCCGCGGCACGACTACTCCTACTGCGCCAACTTCCTCAACATGATGTTTCATTCGCCGGTCAAGCCCTATATGGTCAGCGATGCGGTGGTGGCCGCCTTGAACAAGCTGCTCATCCTGCACGCCGACCATGAGCAGAACTGTTCCACCTCCACGGTGCGGCTGGTGGGCAGCGCCCGGGTCAATCTCTATGCCTCCATTTCCGCCGGCATCAACGCCCTGTGGGGCCCGCTGCATGGCGGGGCAAACCAGGCCGTCATTGAAATGCTGGAGGAGATTTTTGAAAGCGGCGGCGATTACATGAAATATATTGAACGGGCCAAGGACCCCAAGGATTCTTTCCGGCTGGTCGGTTTCGGCCACCGGGTCTATAAGAGCCACGATCCCCGCTCCCGCATCATCAAGAATGCCTGCGATCAGGTGCTCGCCTCCCTGGGCATCACCTCCGATCCCCTGCTGGATATTGCCCGGGAAATTGAAGAAGTTGTCCTGAAGGATGACTACTTTGTTTCCCGAAATCTCTATCCCAATGTGGATTTTTACAGCGGCATCATCTACCGGGCTATCGGCATACCGAGCAATATGTTTACCGTGATGTTCGCTCTGGGACGCCTGCCGGGCTGGATCGCCCACTGGAAGGAGATGTGGGATGACCCGAACTGGCGCATCGGCAGACCCAGGCAGATTTACACCGGCCCCAAGCGCCGCCCCTTTGTGCCCATCAGCGAGCGCAAGGAGTTCGCCGTCTGAAAAAGCGGCACCAGGCAGTACGAAAATCCCTGTCAGGCCCCGGGTCTGCCAGGGATTTTTTTTTATAATTAACACCGATTTTCGCGCGGGCTATAACCGACACAGCCGCTAACATTTATCATTGCCATGTCAACTGAACCGCAAGGTCAATTTTGCACCATCCAGCCAG
>QZKJ01000017.1 GCA_003605035.1 Desulfurivibrio sp. | reverse complement strand
TTGATTACGCCGATAGCGATGGAAGTGGGACTTCGCTTTGCGATCCGCGAGGGCGGACGCACAGTAGGTGCCGGTGTCATTAACGAGATTCTGGAATAATTAATTCTGCAATAATAGGAAGCTGGTATGAGAGATATCATTACGCTTGGGTGTTCTGAGTGCAAGCGTCGCAACTATACGACCACCAAAAATAAGCGCAAGACGCCGAACAAGCTTGAATTCAAGAAATACTGTCGTTTTTGTAAGACTCATACTCTTCATAAAGAAACGCGTAAGTAATAAAAAGGCCAGTAGCTCTAATGGTAGAGCGCCGGACTCCAAATCCGGAAGTTGGGGGTTCGAGTCCCTCCTGGCCTGCCAGATAATTTAATGCTTCGTTAATACCTCAGATTAACGAGGCATTAATTTATTTTGAGAATTCCTAAGAGAATAACAGTCGACATGTCAACGAAGAAGGCAGCAAAGACCGGAAAACCGGGCAAAACAGATAAGCTGATTGTGCCGGAAGAGGGTTCGAAATTTGAACTCGCCAGGATCAAGGAATTTATCCGGGAAGTAAAAAATGAGTTTCTGAAGGTTGCCTGGCCTGACAAGAAGCATACCGTTGCTACAGCCGGTGTGGTTGTCGTGTTGGTCATAATGATTTCTTTTTATTTGGGAGCGGTGGATCTGATCCTTGGGAAACTCATAGGTCTTGTGATCAAATAGCAGGCACGATCATGATGGGGAAATCCTGAAATAACATTTCCTGGAAAAAATATGGCAAGAGCGTGGTACATACTTCACACCTATTCGGGTTTTGAAGAAAAAGTAAAATCGGCGATGCAGGAACGCATCAAAAAGGCCGGTCAGGAGGAAATGTTTGGGGAAATTCTGGTGCCCACCGAGCAGGTCGTGGAAATGATCAAGGGCTCCAAGAAGACCTCATCCAGGAAGTTTTTCCCGGGCTATATTCTGCTGAACGTCGATCTCAATGATGAGACCTGGCATACTGTGCGCGATACTCCGAAGGTGACCGGCTTTGTCGGCAATGACCTCCATCCCGAACCTTTGACTGACGAAGAGGCGATGAAGATTATCGGCAGGATCAAGGACGGTGCGGTCAAACCCAAGCCGAAAGTGACCTATGATGTCGGCGATGTGGTGCGGGTCATTGATGGCCCTTTTTCAAATTTTCAGGGTGTGGTCGAAACAGTTTTTCCGGATAAGGGACGTGTTCGGGTAATGGTCAGCATATTCGGCCGCGAGACACCTGTTGAATTGGAATATGTACAGGTATCAAAGGGTTAGCCTGCCCTTGTGACAGGATGCTATCTTGGTTTATCTTTTGATTGAGTGACAGTAGGAGAAAAAAATGGCGAAAAAAATTACAGGATATATAAAATTACAGATCCCGGCCGGGAAGGCGAATCCTTCACCCCCGGTTGGACCTGCCCTTGGCCAGCACGGCGTCAATATCATGGAGTTTTGCAAGGGATTCAATGCAAAGACCCAGAACGAAGGCGATATGATTATTCCCGTGGTTATCACGGTATTTGCCGACCGTTCCTTTACATTTATCACCAAGACACCGCCGGCAGCCAATCTGTTGTTTAAGAAACTCGGGTTGAAGGGTGGTTCGAGCAATCCCAAGAAGGACAGGGTTGCCAGCATCACCAAGGAGCAGATCCGGGAGATTGCAGAAATCAAAATGCCTGACTTGAATGCCTATGATATTGACACGGCAATGAAAATTGTCAGTGGCACGGCCAAGAGTTGCGGCATAACCGTCGTAGATTGACAGGATAACAGGGGTGTAACCATGCCAAAAAGAGGAAAAAAATATCAGAACTCCATCGCGAGTCTTGATAGGACCAAATTATATGTGGTAGCCGAGGCTATCGATACCCTGCTGAAGGCGAAATATGCGGCGTTTGATGAGTCCATTGATGTTGCCGTTAATCTCGGGGTAGATCCTCGCCATGCAGATCAGATGGTCCGCAGTACGGTGGTTCTGCCCAATGGCACCGGTAAAACCGAGCGGGTTCTGGTTTTTGCCAAGGGTGACAAGGTGCAGGAGGCCCTGGATGCGGGCGCCGATTATGCCGGCGGTGATGACTATGTTGCCAAGATTCAGGAAGGCTGGCTTGAATTCGAAAGAACAATCGCCACACCTGATATGATGGGCACCGTAGGCAAGATTGGCCGTGTCCTCGGACCGCGTGGTCTGATGCCTAACGCCAAGCTGGGCACCGTCACATTTGATGTCGGCCGGGTGGTCAATGAGATCAAATCCGGTAAGGTTGATTTCAAGGTTGACAAGGCCGGTATCGTGCATGCCATGATTGGCAAGTCCTCCTTCGGCACAACCAAGATCCAGGAAAACCTCCTGGCCTTTATTGATAGAATTCTCCAGTTGAAACCCTCGTCAGCAAAGGGTATTTATCTGCAGGGTGTGTGCCTGACCAGCACCATGGGGCCTGGCCTGAAACTGGACCCCCTGGAACTGCGTACCCTGGTAAAACAGGCCTAATGTTCGAAATAAATGTCCATGGGGGACCCCTCCCATGGACTTTATCAAAGTAGTTTTGATGTCGAAGACAGCGGGCACCACGGTTTAATCTTCGCGAGAAGGCCTGCCGAGACAAGAAAGAGCTGCGTATTATTGCAGCATAAACAAGTGTGAATCCTTAATGTCATCGTTACTGATGTCTGTTGTTGTTCTTTTCAGAATGAGTTCACGTGCAGCACTTGTCTGTCCTTATCGACTTCAACTGCTTTACCTTTCCGCGGTCTGTCAGCAATAACAGGCCACTAATCGTGCCCGGGCTTTTGATGTGTTGAAAGCGCGGGTGAAATTAACGAATGATGAGATGTAAGAAGGAGGTAAGACATTGAATCGTGATGAAAAGGCTGCGGTAGTAGCTGATCTCACCGGCAAATTTGCGAAAGCCAAAATTGCCATTGTGTCAGACTATCGAGGGCTTACCGTCTCCAGCTTTGAACAATTGCGGCGCGAGCTGAAAAAGAACAATGCTGAGATCCGGGTAGCCAAAAACACACTGCTCCGCAAGGCCATCCAGGGTACCCCTTTTGAGGTGATGAACGCTCAACTGGAAGGTACCACTGCCATTACAGTATCCTATGCGGATCCTGTCGCGCCAGCAAAAATCCTGACAGAATTTGCCAAAGATCATCCGGCACTCCAGATCCGTTCCGGCGTACTTAACGGGAAGGCTTTGACCCTTGATGATCTGAAGGCCTTATCGAACCTGCCCAGCAGAGAGGTTATGCTGGCGACGGTACTTTCCGTCATGCAGGCGGTACCCACCAGCTTTGTCAGGGTGCTCAACGCTGTACCGCTCAGTTTCCTGTATACACTGCAGGCGCTTAAGGAAAAAAAGGAACAGGAAAATAACTGATTTCAATTAACGAATGATATTTTAGTGGAGGATAGTGCAATGTCTGTAACAAAAGAAGATGTAATTGATTTTATCGCCAATATGAGTGTTCTTGAGCTCTCCGAGCTCGTCAAGGAGATGGAGGAGAAATTCGGCGTTTCCGCAGCCGCCCCTGTT
Organism: Desulfurivibrio sp.; assembly: GCA_003605035.1. Classification (GTDB taxonomy): domain Bacteria; phylum Desulfobacterota; class Desulfobulbia; order Desulfobulbales; family SURF-16; genus SURF-16. The sequence continues at coordinate 12,375 of QZKJ01000017.1, read as the reverse complement.
GCCGTTGCCGCAGCCGGACCCGCGGCCGCAGCCGCTCCCGAGGTAGAGGAAAAAACCGAATTTGACGTTATTCTCACCTCCTCCGGCGCCAGCAAGATCGGCGTCATCAAGGAAGTTCGCGCCATTACCGCCCTTGGTCTGAAAGAAGCCAAAGCACTGGTTGAAGGTGCTCCGGCTCCTGTCAAAGAGGGCGTTTCCAAAGATGAAGCCGCAGACATCAAGGCAAAAATTGAAGCTGCCGGCGGCACAGTCGAGATCAAGTAAATATGGTCTTCTGATATTCAATATATGGATCCGGTTCTTTAAGGCTTGTTTAAAGGACCATAAGGATACGTAAGATATAACGCTGCAGAGTGAAAATCTCTGTAGCGTTATATTGCGTTTTTCACCAGCATAATGTTGACCGGTACAGTGACAAGGCTAAAAACTGTTTGATCAGTTTCTGAGGCGAGGGCATAGCTTAATGAAGGCGAATAAAAGAGTCAGGAAAAGTTTTGCGAAGATCGGCGAAGTAATAGAGAAACCGCACTTGATTGAAATGCAGCGGTTATCCTATGAAAAATTCTTGCAGCTCGATGTTGATCCTGATGAACGAGAAGATATAGGACTGCAGGGCATCTATAATTCAGTTTTTCCGATTCAGGATTTTAACGGATTATGCACCCTTGAATTTGTCCGTTATAATTTTGGCGAGCCTAAATATACGGTTGAGGAATGCGTTGAAAGGGGCATGACCTTTGAGGTGCCGATCAAAATCACGGTACGTCTCGTCTCCTATGACATCGATCCGGAGACCGAAGCGAAAAGTATCCGGGACATCAAGGAGCAGTCCGTATATCTCGGTTCCATAGCCTTGATGACCAAATCCGGAGTCTTTGTGGTCAATGGTACGGAAAGGGTCATTGTCAGCCAGTTGCAGCGCTCCCCCGGTCTTTTTTATGCCCATGACGGCGGCAAGACCCATGCGGGCGGCAAGCTGCTCTATTCCGCCAGGATCATCCCCGTACGCGGCTCCTGGGTTGATCTGGAATTTGATGCCAAGGACATCCTCCATGTCAGGATTGACCGGCGGCGCAAATTTCCGGTCAGCACCCTGCTCAAGGCCCTTGGCTACTCTGCCCCGGAATTGCTGCGCTTTTTCTATGAGACCGAAAAGATCATGTTTTCCGGCGACAAGATCTGCAAGAAATTCAATCCTCAGATGCTGGTCGGTCAACGGGCGCCCCGCGACCTGATTCATCCGGAATCCGGCGAAATCCTGGCCAGGGAACATAAGAAAATCAGCAAGGCCCTGGCCGCGCGGCTGGAGGAGGCCGGCATCAAGGAAATCGAGATCGATGCGGAAAGCCTGCTGGGCCAGTTCGTGGCCGAGGATATTGTCAATCCGAAAACAGGGGAGGTGCTGCTGGCCTGCAACGGCGAGCTGACCGAGTCGCTGCTGGAAGATATCCGCCAGGCCCAGGTGGAGTTCATTGAAACCCTGTTTATTGATGGCATCAAGGTGACTGATTCCTTCAGAAAGACCCTGGCTCTGGATAAGGCGGAAACCGCTGAGGAGGCGTTGCTGGAAATTTACCGGCGGCTGCGGCCGAGCAGTCCGCCGACCCTGGAGATCGCCGTCAAGTTTTTTGAAAATCTTTTTTTCAACGCCGATACCTATGATCTTTCCGAAGTCGGCCGCTTCAAGGTCAATGCCAAGCTGGGGTTGAAGACCCCCATCGAAACCAAGACGCTGACCAAGGAAGATATCATGGAGACCGTGCGCTACCTGCTGCGGCTCAAGGATTCCCAGGGTCCGGTTGACGATATCGATCATCTGGGCAACCGGCGGGTGCGCACCGTCGGCGAGCTGGTGGAGAATCAGTATCGGATGGGACTGGTGCGCATGGAACGGGCGATCCGTGAACGAATGAGCCTGCAGGAAGTGGAAACCCTGATGCCGCATGATCTCATTAATCCCAAGCCCATTACCGCGGCCATCAAGGAATTTTTCGGCACCAGCCAGCTTTCCCAGTTCATGGATCAGACCAATCCGCTCTCCGAGGTGACCCACAAGAGAAGACTGAGCGCCCTGGGACCGGGCGGCCTTTCCCGGGAGCGGGCAGGGTTTGAGGTGCGCGACGTTCACCCGACCCATTACGGCAGGATCTGCCCGGTTGAGACGCCCGAGGGACCGAACATCGGCCTGATCGTCTCCCTGGCCGCCTTTGCCAAGGTGAATCAGTACGGTTTTATCGAAACCCCCTACCGCAAGGTGGTCAACCGCAAGGTGACCGATGAGGTCATCTACATGACCGCCCTGCAGGAGAAGGGTGAGGTTTTCGTGCCGGCCAATGTGGAGGTTGACAAAGATCATCATCTGGTTGCCGATAATCTCATCGGCCGGGAGGAGGGCGAGGTGGTTATTGCCAGCGCCGACCGGGTAACCTGCATGGACGTGTCCCCCAACCAGCTGGTCAGCGTGGCCGCTTCCATGATTCCTTTTCTGGATAACGACGATGCCAACCGTGCCCTGATGGGCTCCAACATGCAGCGTCAGGGGGTGCCGCTGCTGCGCACCGCAGCACCGCTGATCGGCACCGGCATGGAAAGGACCGTGGCCCAGGATTCCGGGGTCTGCCTGCTTGCCGCCGGCCATGGCGTGGTGGAGGAGGTTGACGCCAACCGCGTGGTGGTGCGCTATGATGAGGCGGGCACCGATGGCTTTGATACCGGCATCGGCGTGTATCGCCTCGATAAGTATAGAAAATCAAATCAGTCCACCTGTTTCAACCAGACACCGCTGGTGGTGCCCGGACAAAGGGTGAGCAAGGGAGAAATCCTGGCTGACGGACCGGGCGTTGAGACCGGTGAACTGGCCCTTGGCAAGAACGTGACCATCGCCTTCATGCCCTGGCGCGGTTACAATTTCGAGGACTCCATTCTGGTCAGTGAAAAGCTGCTGCGCAATGATACTTATACCTCACTGCATATCGAGGTATTTGAGACGGTTGCCCGCGACACCAAGCTCGGCAAGGAAGAGATCACCCGGGATATCCCCAATGTCAGCGAGGAGAGCCTGCGCAATCTGGACGAAAGCGGCGTGGTGCGGATCGGCGCGGAAATCAAACCGGGCGACACCATGGTCGGCAAGGTCACCCCCAAGGGAGAATCGCAGCTGTCGCCCGAGGAGAAACTGCTGCGGGCGATTTTCGGTGAAAAGGCCGGGGATGTGAAGGATACCTCCCTGCGCGTTCCGCCGGGGGTCGAGGGCGTGGTCATTGATGCCAAGGTCTTTTCCCGCAAGGGCGTGGAGAAGGATGAGCGGACCCTGACCATTGAAGAGATGGAGATCCGCCGCCTGGAACGCGACCGGGATGATGAGATCAACTGTCTCAATAAATCCATTAAAAACGGCATTGCCGATATCCTGAGCAGGGAAACGGCCCTGTCGCCGGTGCTCGGCAAGAACGGCGAGATACTGCTGGCCGAGGGTGACAGGATCAGCCTGGAAATCCTGGAGAAGCTTTCGCTGTCAGCCATCAAGAGAATTGATTATTCAAACCGGGAAAAACTGCAGGGCGAAGTGGACCTGCTGTTTGAACGTTTCGAGAAACAGGTGGAAGTGGTCAACGAGCGTTATGACGCCCGCATCAACCGGCTGCGCAAAGGTGATGACCTGCCGCCCGGGGTCATCAAGATGGTCAAGGTGTATGTTGCCACCAAGCGCAAGCTGGCCGTGGGCGACAAGATGGCCGGCCGCCATGGCAACAAGGGTGTGGTTTCCCGTATCCTGCCGGAGGAGGACATGCCCTACTTTGAGGATGGCACCGCGGTTGACGTGGTGTTGAATCCTCTCGGCGTGCCCTCCCGTATGAACGTCGGCCAGGTGCTGGAGGTCCATCTGGGCCGGGCCGCCAAGATGCTGGGCGAGCAGATCCAGAAGCTGGCTGAAAGCCATGAACTCGCGGCCGTGAAGCAGAAGCTGCAAAAGATCTATTCGGCCAGGGAGTATGCTGAATTGACCGACGGTATCTCTGACGACGCCCTGCTCGACATGGCCCGTAAAATGGGCACCGGTCTGCATATCGCCACCCCGGTATTTGACGGCGCCACCGAAGCGGAAATCCGCAGCCTGCTGGTTGAGGCGGGCTGCGAGGAGGTGGGGCAGTCGGTGCTCTATGACGGTCTCACCGGCGAGAGATTTGAAAATGCGGTTACCGTGGGCACCATGTACATCATGAAGCTGCATCATCTGGTAGACGACAAGATTCACGCCCGTTCCACCGGACCCTATTCACTGGTCACCCAGCAGCCGCTGGGCGGCAAGGCGCAGTTCGGCGGCCAGCGCCTCGGTGAAATGGAGGTGTGGGCCATGGAGGCCTACGGGGCGGCGTATACCCTGCAGGAGTTTCTGACCGTCAAGTCCGATGATGTCAGCGGCCGTACCAAGATGTATGAGAAAATCGTCAAAGGCAATAACTTCCTTACCGCCGGCCTGCCGGAATCCTTCCATGTTCTTATTAAAGAACTGCAGGGCCTCTGCCTCGACATGGAGTTGATGGAGTAACAGGAGGCCTGCCGCCCCACTGCCCCACAGGGCAAGACGTTGAGTTTTGTTTTTATAAACTGAAAAACGTATAACTTCTTACATAGGTGCTGCCGTGGAAGATCTTTTCAGCTTTTTTAATAAAGAAAAAAAGCCTTTTAAATTTAATTCAGTCCGGATTTCGCTGGCCTCGCCGGAAAAGATTCTTGACTGGTCGCATGGTGAGGTAAAAAAACCGGAAACCATCAATTACCGGACCTTCAAACCCGAGCGCGACGGGCTTTTCTGCGCCAAGATCTTCGGGCCGGTCAAGGACTATGAGTGCAACTGCGGCAAGTACAAGCGGATGAAGCATCGCGGGGTCATCTGCGAAAAATGCGGGGTTGAGGTTATCCAGTCCAAGGTGCGGCGCGAGCGTCTCGGCCATATTGAGCTTGCCTCGCCCGTGGCCCATATCTGGTTTCTCAAGAGCCTGCCCAGCAAGATCGGCAATCTCTGCGACATGACCTTGAAGGAGCTGGAAAAGGTCCTCTACTTCGACTCCTATGTGGTGGTGACCTCTGATGAGCCGTCCATTGCGGTAGGCTCCCTGCTCACCGAGGAGCAGTACCGGCAGAACCGGGAGGAATTCCCGGGCAAATTCACGGTGGGCATCGGGGCGGCGGCGATCAAGGATATCCTGAAAAGTCTTGATCTCAACGATCTGTCCATCAAGCTCAGGGATGAAATGCGGCAGACCGGCTCCGAGGCCAAGCGCAAGAAGCTGGCCAAACGACTCAATATCGTCGAGGCCTTCCGGGATTCCGGCAACAAGCCCGAGTGGATGATTCTCGATGTCATCCCCGTGCTGCCGCCGGATCTGCGTCCCCTGGTCCCCCTGGAGGGCGGCCGCTTCGCCACCTCGGATCTCAATGATCTCTACCGCCGGGTGATCAACCGCAACAACAGGCTCAAACGCCTGCTGGAACTCGATGCGCCGGAGATCATCATCCGCAATGAAAAACGCATGCTGCAGGAGGCGGTGGACGTGCTGTTTGACAACGGCCGCCGCGGCAAGCTGATCACCGGGCCGAACAAGCGACCGCTCAAATCACTCTCCGACATGCTGAAAGGTAAACAGGGCCGCTTCCGCCAGAACCTGCTCGGTAAACGCGTCGATTACTCCGGCCGTACCGTTATCGTGGTCGGACCGCATCTGCGTCTGCACCAGTGCGGTCTGCCCAAGAAGATGGCGCTGGAGCTGTTCAAGCCCTTTATCTACAACAAGCTGGAAATGCACGGCTATGTGACAACCATCAAAAGCGCCCGCAAGATGGTGGAAAAAGAGACCAAGGAGGTGTGGGACGTGCTTGACGAGGTGGTCAAGGAGTATCCCATTATCTTAAACCGCGCCCCTACCCTGCATCGCCTCGGCATGCAGGCCTTTGAGCCGGTGCTGATCGAGGGCAAGGCCATTCAGCTGCATCCCCTGGTCTGTTCCGCCTTTAACGCCGACTTTGACGGCGACCAGATGGCGGTGCACGTGCCGCTCACCGTGGAGGCGCAGATGGAGGCCAGGGTGTTGATGATGTCCACCAACAATATCCTCTCCCCGGCCCATGGCGAGCCCATCATCATCCCCAGCCAGGATATCGTGCTGGGACTCTATTATATGACCAGGGAGCGGCTGCAGGCCAAAGGCGAAGGCAGGATTTTCTCCTCGCCGGAAGAGGCCCGCATCGCCTATGATTACGGCGAGGTTCATCTGCAGGCCAGGGTCAAGGTGCGCATCAACGGTGAAATCGTCGATTCGACCATCGGCCGCATCCTGCTGGGCGAGCTGCTGCCCGCCTCCGTGCCTTTTTCCGCCATCAACGAGGTGATGAAGAAAAAGGCCCTGGCCAAGTTGATCGACTACACCTATCGGCATGCCGGCACCAAGGAAACAGTCATCCTGGCCGATCGTCTCAAGGATATCGGCTATGAGTTTGCCACCCAGGCGGCCATCTCCATCTCGATTAACGACATGCAGATCCCGGTGAGCAAGGAGGAGATCCTCGCCAAGTCGGAACGGGAGGTGATGGATGTTGAGCAGCAGTATGCCGACGGTCTGATCACCGCCGGTGAGAAGTACAACAAGGTGGTGGATATCTGGTCCCGGGCCACCGATGACGTGGCCAAGGAGATGATGACGGAATTGAGCGTCCAGTATCTGCGCGATAAGGAAAAGAAGCTCATTGAAACCCCGAGTTTCAACTCGATCTTTATCATGGCTGATTCCGGCGCCAGGGGCAGCAAGGATCAGATCAGGCAGCTGGCCGGCATGCGCGGCCTGATGGCCAAACCGTCAGGCGCCATCATCGAATCCCCCATCAAGGCCAATTTCCGGGAGGGGCTGAGCGTTCTCGAATACTTCATCTCCACCCACGGCGCCAGGAAGGGTCTGGCGGATACGGCCCTGAAAACGGCCAACTCCGGTTATCTGACCAGGCGGCTGGTGGATGTGGCGCAGGATTCAACCATTGTCGAGAAGGACTGCGGCACCCTGGACGGCATCATGGCCGAGCCGCTGTTTGAGGGCGGCGAGGTCATTCAGCGGGTGGGCGAGCGTATCCTGGGCCGCGTGGCCCTGGAGGATATCGTCGATCCCTTCAGCGGCGACGTCCTTGTCCGGTCCGGGGACGAGATCACCGAAGACAAGGTGGATGGCATCGAGTATGCGGGCATCGACCGGGTAATGATCCGTTCGGTGCTTACCTGCAATTCACGCCGGGGCGTCTGTGTTTCCTGCTATGGCCGCGACCTCGGCCGCGGACACATGGTGAACATCGGCGAGGCGGTGGGCATCATTGCCGCCCAGTCCATCGGCGAACCCGGCACCCAGCTGACCATGCGGACCTTCCACATCGGCGGTACGGCCAGCCGGAGCGTCATGCAGGCGGAGATCCGCACCCTGCATGGCGGCGCCGTCAAGTTCCAGGGGCTGCACTGCGTCAAGAACAATGAAGGCAGGCTGGTAGTCATGAACAGAAACGGCGAGATCAGCATCCTCGGCACCAAGGGCAGGGAGCGGGAGCGCTACCCGATCACCTACGGCGCCATCCTGGATGTCAACGACGGTGACACGGTGGAGGCGGGCAGCTTGATTGCCGACTGGGATCCCTATACCATCCCGATTGTCAGCGAGATTGCAGGTCAGGTCAAGTTCGGCGACATCATCGAGGGTACCACCATGCAGGAGCGGGTTGACCCGATCACCGGCAAGGCGAGCTATGTCATCATCAGCTCCAAGGGTTCGTCCATGAACCCGCGCATTTCGCTCAAGGGTGACAAGGGCAAGACCTTGAAGCTGTCGGTAACCGGCACCCCGGCCCGTTACTCCCTGCCGGTGGGCACCATCATCACCGTGGAGGAGGGCCAGGACATCCAGGCCGGCACGGTGCTTGGCAAGATCCCCCGGGAGACCACCAAGACCAAGGACATCACCGGCGGTCTGCCCAGGGTCGCCGAGCTTTTTGAGGTGCGCCGGCCCAAGGAGCATGCCCTGATCAGCGAGATCGACGGCCGCATCAGTTTCGGCAAGGATCTCAAGGGCAAGAAACGGGTTATTGTCACTCCGGAAATCGGTGAGCCGAAAGAGTATCTCATTCCCAAAGGCAAGCACATCAGCGTGCATGAGGGCGACTATGTCAAGGCCGGCGAGCCGCTGATGGACGGTTCACCGGATCCGAACGATATTCTGCGGGTCATGGGCGTCAAGGAACTGGCCAAGTTCCTGGTCAATGAGATTCAGGAGGTTTACCGTCTGCAGGGTGTCAAGATCAATGACAAGCACATTGAGGTCATTGTCCGCCAGATGCTGCGGCGGGTCCAGATTACCGGCGTGGGCGACAGCACCTTCATGCTAGGTGAACAGGTCGAGTGGTGGAGGTTTAACGAGGAAAACGAGAAGCTTCTCCGTCAGGGGGCGCGGCCTGCGGTGGCCGAACCGCTGCTGCTCGGCGTCACCAAGGCGTCGCTCAGCACGGACAGCTTCATCTCCGCCGCCTCCTTCCAGGAGACCACCAAGGTGCTTACCAATGCCGCCATGGCCGGCAAGATTGACGATTTGAGCGGGCTTAAGGAAAACGTCATCATGGGACGTCTGGTGCCGGCCGGTACGGGACTGGAGCGTTATTCCATGACAGAGGAATAAACCGCCGGGGTGGGAAAGCTGCCGCCGGCAGGCCGCGCGGAATGCTTGACGCCTTCTGCGGCGGCAAAGGCCTGGCGTGGCGCGGGCGTCTGCTTTTTGCGAAGCCGGCAAAGTTTATGCTTGACACAGGCGGAAGCATCGAGTATTTATTCCGTTTTTCGTAAATGAGTGTTCCGCCCTCCATAGAGGAGGGCCGCAATTATAAAATAAATATGTAGGAGTTCAGTCAATGCCAACCATCAACCAGCTGGTACGGCACGGTCGTAAGCAGGCTGTGAAGCGAACCACCACCCCGGCACTGCAGGCCTGCCCGCAGAAGCGCGGTGTGTGCGTGCGCGTATATACAACAACCCCGAAGAAACCGAACTCAGCTCTGCGGAAGGTCGCCAGGGTCCGTCTGACCAATGGGATCGAGGTTACATCCTATATCCCGGGTATCGGCCACAACCTGCAGGAGCATTCCGTGGTGCTGATCAGGGGCGGCAGGGTAAAAGACCTTCCCGGTGTTCGTTATCACATCATCAGGGGAACTCTTGATACGCTGGGTGTCTCGGACAGGAGACAGGGCCGTTCCAAGTACGGTGCGAAACGTCCCAAATAGGTTGCTGTATTTAAGGTATTAATAAGGAGCTTGAGACAATGCCCAGAAGAAGACTTGTTGCCAAACGTGAAATAAACCCGGATGCCCGCTTTAACAGCGTGCTCGTTTCAAAGTTTATTAATGGGCTGATGCAACGCGGCAAAAAGAGTGTTGCCCGGATGATATTTTACGATGCCATGCAGATTCTTGAGTCGTCAGTTTCTGACGAAAAACCTCTGGCTGTTTTTGAAAAGGCCATGGAGCATGTCAGGCCGAAGGTTGAGGTTAAATCCCGCCGGGTTGGCGGTGCAACCTATCAGGTGCCGGTTGAGGTTCGCTCAGAGCGTCGTAATGCATTGGCAATCCGCTGGATCGTTGATTTTTCCCAGAAAAGAAGTGGTAAGTCCATGGCCGAGAAGCTGGCTGCCGAGCTTTCCGATGCCTTTAATAACCGGGGCTCCGCCGTGAAAAAACGCGAAGATACCCACAGGATGGCAGAGGCGAACAAGGCATTTGCCCATTATCGCTGGTAAGGCGTATTTTTACTGGGTACCGGCGGGCTGGTGATTTGGTAGAGATGTTGAGAAGAGGGCGGAAGAGTGGCAGACAACATCTCCTTGGCGCGTTTGCGCAATATCGGCATCATGGCCCATATCGATGCCGGGAAAACGACCACAACAGAAAGAATACTTTATTATACCGGACGCACCCATAAGATGGGAGAGGTTCATGACGGGGCTGCCGTCATGGACTGGATGGAGCAGGAGCAGGAGCGGGGCATTACCATTACCTCTGCTGCCACCACCTGCACCTGGAAGAATCATAGAATAAATATCATCGATACCCCTGGCCATGTCGATTTCACCATCGAGGTGGAACGCTGCCTGCGGGTGCTGGATGGAGTCATAGCGGTTTTCTGCGCAGTGGGCGGGGTTGAGCCCCAGTCGGAGACGGTATGGCGGCAGGCTGACAAATATGCAATCCCCCGGATTGCCTTTGTCAACAAGATGGACCGGGTCGGCGCTGATTTTGAGCGCTGTCTCAGCATGATGGTCAAGCGATTGAATGCCAATCCCTTGCCTGTGCAGATCCCGGTTGGTGTTGAGGATAGTTTTCAGGGAGTTATTGACCTCATCACCGGAAAGATGCTGGTTTTTGATGAAGAATCGCAGGGCCTGCTGGTTAGCGAGCAGGATATCCCTGAAAGTCTCATAGATACGTTCACGGCTGCACGTGTGGCCCTCGTCGAGAAGCTGGCCGACTTCGATGAGGGGGTCATGGAAAAATATCTGGAAGAGCAAACCATCTCAGCCGACGAGCTGAGAAAAGCGATACGGGCGGCAACCCTGAAGTTGCAGGTTGTCCCCGTGTTCTGCGGCAGCGCCTTTAAAAATAAAGGCGTGCAGCCCCTGCTTGATGCCGTGGTCGCTTATTTGCCTTCACCAACAGATGTTCCTCCAGTCGAAGGAGTAAACAGTAAAGGCGATGTCGTCACCAGAAGAACCGGGGCCAGTGAAAAATTCTGCGCCCTGGCCTTCAAGCTGGCGAGTGATCCCTTTGTTGGAAATCTGGCTTATATCCGGGTCTATTCCGGCGAGCTCAAGGTTGGCGGCAAGGCTTTCAATCCTGGAAAGAATAAACAGGAAAAGATAAGCCGTATCGTCAAGATGCATTCCAACAAGCGTGAAGAGGTTGACAAGGTTTGTCCCGGTGATATCGCGGCAGTAATAGGTCTGCGTTTTACCACCACCGGCGACACCCTCTGCGAGCCTGGAGATGATATCCTGCTGGAAAGCATGGATTTCCCGGAGCCGGTGATCAGCATCGCCATTGAGCCGAAGAGCAAGGCCGAGGAAGAAAAACTCCACGACAGCCTGAACAAGATTTCGCTTGAGGACCCGTCATTTAAGGTGCGCACGGATGCGGATACGGGGCAGACGATCATTGCCGGCATGGGTGAGCTGCACCTGGAGATCATTGTTGACCGGCTGATCCGCGAGTTCAAGGTTGGGGCCAATGTCGGACCACCCCAGGTGGCCTATAAAGAGACGATTGAGGGCCGGGCCAGAGCTGAAGGCAAATTCATCCAGCAGGCCGGCGTCAAGCCGCAGTATGGCCATGTCTGGCTGGAGGTTGAGCCCAACGAAAGGGCCAAGGGCTTTGTCTTTGCAAACAGAATTGATGAGGAGCTGATTCCGAAGGAATTCATCCCAGCCGTCAGAAAAGGCGTTGAAGGCAGTCTGGAAGGCGGACCCCTGGCCGGCTTTCCGGTGATTGATGTCAAGGTCACCCTGGTGGACGGCTCCTATCATGAAGAGGATTCGACGGAACAGGCCTTCGGGGTGGCGGCAAGCATTGCCTTGCGCCAGGCCCTGGCCCAGGCCCGTCCGGTACTGCTCGAGCCTCTGATGGATGTTGAGATTATTGTGCCGGAACAGTTTGTCGGCGATGTTATAGCAGATCTCAACAGCAGAAGGGCGCGAATTAACGGGATTGAACCCCGTGACAATGGCTATCAGATCATCACGGCACAGGCTCCACTGGTGGGGATGTTCGGTTATTCGACCGATCTCAGATCCGCCTCCCAGGGCAGGGCTAATTTTACCATGCAGTTTGCTGTTTATGACAAGATAGCGGAAAAAACAGCAGAAGCCATAGTTAGAAAAGTAAAAGGATTAATTTAAGAAAATCCGAATGAATGTATGAGGCAAAGTAATGGCAAAGGAAAAGTTTGAACGCACTAAACCCCATGTAAATATTGGCACAATCGGTCACATTGACCATGGTAAGACCACCCTGACCGCAGCAATCACCCAGGTCCTGGCCACCAAAGGATTGGCAAAGAAGACAGACTTCAGCGAGATAGACAAGGCCCCGGAAGAAAAAGAACGCGGCATCACCATTGCGACCGCTCATGTTGAGTATGAGTCGAAGAAACGCCATTACGCCCATGTGGACTGCCCCGGCCATGCTGACTACATCAAGAATATGATCACCGGTGCGGCACAGATGGACGGCGCGATCCTGGTGGTAGGCGCCGATGACGGCCCCATGCCGCAGACCCGTGAGCACATCCTGCTGGCCCGCCAGGTA
>QZKJ01000011.1 GCA_003605035.1 Desulfurivibrio sp. | reverse complement strand
TGCAATAAAGCTTTGGGGTCTTTCGCGGCATGGCAACCTCCTTTGTTGTTGCCATACATTATGCCAAATATCAAAAACTTTTGCAATTAAACACTAGAGACACTTTCAGGAGGATGAGATGACGGAAGCAGCATTAAAAGACGGTGAAAAAGGAGCGGTTCTGCAGCGGGACAAGGAAACCTATGCCATAGTCCCCCATTTCAGCGTGGGCCTGGTCACGGCGGCGGATCTGCGCAAAATTGCCGATGTGGCGGATAAATACCGGCTGCCGGCCATGAAAATAACCAGTGCCGCCCGGATCGCCTTGGTCGGCTTCAAAAAGGAAGACCTGGATCAGGCCTGGCAGGATCTGGGCATCAACCCCGGCCACGCCGCCGGCCTCTGCGTCCGCAGCATCAAGGCCTGCCCCGGCACCACCCTCTGCCGCCTGGGCAAGCAGGACTCGCTCGGCCTGGGCCAGGAACTGGACCGCCGCTATCACGGCTATCAGCTGCCGAACAAATGCAAAATCGGCGTATCAGGCTGCATCAACAACTGCGCGGAAACCCCGGTCAAGGATATCGGCTTTGTCGGCAAGCCGAAGGGCTGGACCGTGATGGTCGGCGGCAATGCCGCCTCCCGGCCGCAGCTGGCCATGGAACTCGTTGAGGGATTAACCGGGGAGCAGGCCCTGGCGGTGACCGACCGCATCATCAAATTCTATGAAACGGAAGGCAAAAAAGCCGAGCGGCTCGGCAGATTTATCGAGCGCATCGGTTTCGAGGCGTTTAAAGAAAAAGTTCTCTAATCGCCTGTTCGGCCATGGGGCGTCATGGTATCGCCCCATGGCCCAACCTGCTTCCGCAGCAACACGCAAGATTTTTTTTGGGGATCATCATATTGATTTCAATCTTATTATTTCTCTTTCAGGACAAGATGGCCGGGCAGCTGGTCGCTTTGCCGGCAAACAGCTCTTGACAAGGTGGCAGGAACTGCTATTATATCTGGATTTTTCTGATCAACTTCAGGGCCTATAGCTCAGTTGGTTAGAGCCACCGGCTCATAACCGGTCGGTCCCTGGTTCGAGTCCAGGTAGGCCCACCACCCCTTACTCGACGCAAAGGAAAAACAAGGCACATTGTTTCGTTGCGCTGTTGTTTTACATTGTTATTTAAGGAAAAATTCCAGCCGGCCAGCAGCCTGCCCGGATTTACTGAGAAGGTGCAACCTCACACGGGTTGCACCTTTTTTCATGAGGGACCGGTCGCCGTAAGGCCGACAGAACAATCTGCAACAAATGGCATCACCAATCAAGCTTAAAGATATACTAGCATATCTGGGGCGCTTTGCCCCCTGGGAACTGGCCGAATCATGGGACAATGTGGGGCTCATGCTCGGCAACCCGGACCAGGAGGCAACAGGAATGCTGATAGCCCTGGATCCCACCCTGCAGGTTCTCGAAGAAGCAATCCTGAAAAAAACCAACATCATCCTTACCCACCACCCCCTGATCTTCCACCCGCTCAAATCAATCAACACCGCCACCCCGCTCGGCAAGTTTCTGCAGAAAGCCCTGGCCCACGATATTGCCGTGGTCAGCTGCCATACCAATCTCGACATCATCAGCGACGGGGTCAGCGACGCCCTGGCCCGCGCCCTGGATCTGCGCAATACCCGGCCGCTGCAGCCGGCCGGCAGCCAGCCGGACCAGGGGTTCGGCAAGGTGGGCAATCTGCCGACTCCCATGCAGGGCGAGCCCTTTTTCCAGTTCGTCGCCCAGCGGCTGAGGCTGCAGGCCATGCTGATCGCCGGTCCCCGGCCTGCCACCGTTTCCACCATTGCGGTCTGCGGCGGCAGCGGCTCTGATCTTGCCGGAGCGGCGTTTACGGCAGGAGCGGATATCTACATCACCGCGGAACTCAAACATGCGGTGGCCCGCTGGGCGGAAGACAACGGCCTGTGCGTGATCGACGCCGGCCATTTTGCCACGGAAAACATTGTCATTCCCACCCTGCTGGCCCTGATGACCGCTTTTTTTGCCGAAAATAACAACCCGGCGCCTGTGCTGACCTCTCAGAGGCAGATCAGTCCGCTGCGTTTCCATATTGCCGACAATATGCCCACAAAAATCTAACTTCATGAGGAAAGAACATTGAAAGAAGACCTCTCACGACTCATTACCCTCCAGGAAATCGACCTCCAGATTAAAAAACTGGACGACGAACTGGCAAGCGGCCAGGCGGAAATCCTGAAACGACAGGCCTCCATCACCGAGAAAAAGGAAAAGATCGTCAAACACAGCCAGACCATTGAAAACGCGGAAAAACGCCGCAAGGAACTGGAAGCCGAGATTGAAAGCGAGGTGGCCCATATCAAGGACCGGCAGTCCAAGCTGATGAATGTGCAGACCAACCGGGAGTATCAGTCCCTGCTCAAGGAAATCGAGGAATGCAAGAAGGGCAACAAGCGGCGGGAAGAAGAGATCGTCCTGCTGATGGAACAGGTTGAAACCCTGCAGAAAAAGGTGGCTGAGCAGGGCAATGTCTGCACAAGCGAGGAGCAGCTGCTGGTCGAGGCTGAAGCAAAAACAGCCCTGTTGGCCCAGGAGACCCAGGACAAAAAGGGAAAGCTCGAGAAAACCCGGGAACAGCAGGTCAAGAAAATACCGGACAATCTCCGCCGCCGCTACGATCAGCTGCTGGCCAAGCGCAATGGCCTGGCCATCACCGGGGTTATCAACGGGGTCTGCCAGGGTTGCTTCATGAACATCCCGGCCCAGCAGTTCAATGAGGTTCTCAAAGGCGAACAGCTGCTCGCCTGTCCGACCTGCCAGCGCATGATGTTCCATCAGACTCAGGCCAAAGAGGATTGAAGCGGATGGCCAGGGAGGAGGAGACAGCGGAGATTCTGCAGGCCATCGCGCATCTGCCGGATGAGGTATGGCGGCAGCACCTTCCCGCCTTTGCCGTGCAACGCATCAGGGATGCTCTCAATGCCGTTGTCAGCGTTCTTCCCCGTCCCGCCAGGCAAGTCGTCAGACCACAGCCCCTTTTCCCCGCCCAGCATGCCGCAGGGCGGGCGGGCAACCTTTCTCTTTATACTGACGGCGCATCGCGGGGCAATCCCGGCGAGGCAGGCGCGGGCTTTGTCATTTTAGACGAACAGGGCGGAGAACTGAGCGCCAGGGGCAGCTATCTCGGCACTTGCACCAACAATGCCGCCGAATACCAGGCGCTGATCCTGGGACTCAAACAGGCTGCCCGGCTGGGCGCCAGAAAAATTGAAATTTTCCTTGACTCTCAGCTGATCGTCCGTCAGATTCAAGGTCTTTACAAGGTGAAAAGCAGTGATCTGCAACCCCTGTTCGCCAAGGTGCAGAGGCTGCTGGCCACCTTTGAAAAATACGAGATAAGTCATATCCCCAGAGAACAGAATAAACGGGCCGACCAGCTGGCCAATCAGGGGATTGACGACCGTTTGGGAGTGGGCGCATGATCGCATCGGCGCAGGCCGGTGAGGAAAGTCCGAACTCCGCAGGGCAGGATGGTTCGTAACGCGAACCGGGGGCGACCCCGGGAAAGTGCCACAGAAAACATACCGCCCCGGTTTTCCCGGGGTAAGGGTGAAATGGCGAGGTAAGAGCTCACCGCTTTCATGGCAACATGAAAGGCACGGCAAACCCCATCCGGAGAAAGACCAAATAGGAAAGCGCTTGAGGGCTGCCCGTCCGAAGCTTTCGGGTAGGTTGCACGAGGTGCCGGGTGACCGGCATCCCAGATAAATGATCATGGCCCCGCAAGGGGTACAGAATTCGGCTTACAGCCCACTCCTTTTTTTATACTGCAGAAAGACAGCCTGCAGGGGTTTCTTTCAGCTACTGCACGAGGAGCCTGCAGGAGTTAGCTTTTACCTACAGACTAATACCCTAAACACCTTTTTTCGTTGTTGCCCTCAATGAAAGCAGCTGCCATCATACCGGCCGGCGGCATCGGCAAACGCATGGCGCTGGGCGCCCCCAAACAGTTCGCCGAGCTGGCCGGCATTCCCCTGCTGGTCCATACGGTCAGGGCCTTTGCGCAGGTTGCCGAAATCTCCGCCATCATCGTTGCCGCACCAAAGGATTATCTGCGGCATACCGGGGAACTCATGGCCCGCTACGGGTTGCCCGGGGTCAAGGTGGTGGCCGGCGGGGAACTGCGCCAGGACTCGGTGCAGGCGGGCCTGGCCCAGGTGCCGCCGGAATGCGGACTGGTAGCGGTGCATGACGGGGCACGGCCCCTCATCACCCCGGCGCTGATCCGCGCCTGTCTTGTTGCCGCGCAACAGACCGGAGCGGCCATGGCGGCCATTCCGGTCAAAGATACCATCAAGGAAGTGGCGGCCGATCACTTCATTGTGCGGACCATTGACCGGAAAACCCTCTGGCAGGCCCAGACCCCCCAGGTGGTGCGCACGGATATCCTGCGCAGGGCCTTTGCCGCTGCCGAGGAAAAATCATTCATCGGCACGGATGAGGCATCCTTTCTGGAGCTCATCAATGAGCGGATGTCGGTGGTGCAGGGATCGGAAGAAAATATCAAGATCACCCGGCCGGGTGATCTGCTCATTGCCGAGGCCATTCTCATGCAAAAAGAACAGACCGGCGCCCAGCCGGCGGCACCAGCGCTGCGCATCGGCCACGGCTATGATGCCCACCGGCTGGTGGCAGGCCGGCCCCTGATTCTGGGGGGCGTCGAGATCCCCCATGCCACCGGGCTATTAGGCCACTCCGACGCGGATGTGCTCACCCACGCCCTCTGCGACGCCATCCTCGGGGCCCTGGGCGCCGGGGACCTTGGCCGCCATTTCCCTGACACGGACCCGGCCTACAAAAACATCTCCAGCCTGAAACTGCTGGCCAGGGTTATGGACGCGGCAAAGGAACAGGGATACAGCCTGGGCAACGCCGACATCACGGTGGTGGCCCAGGCGCCGAAACTTGCCCCCTACTTCCCGGCCATGCGGGAAAAGCTGGCCGCCGTCTGCTGCGCCGACCAGAGCGCCATCAATCTCAAAGGCACCACCACGGAAAAGATGGGATTTGCCGGGAGACAAGAAGGGATTGCCGCCCATGCCGTTGTCCTGCTGCAAAGGCAGGCGGACTGAGGGCGTGGCTGCGTTCAGCCGTTGCTCTGCTGCAATTTTTCTTCACCTGCCCGGCACGTCAGCGCCTGGCGTGTTCGTAAGGTTGAATAAGAATTTCCGCGGGAATCCCCAGAAAATCATGGAGATTGCGGATCATGCGCAGGGAGAGCGGCCGGCGGCGCATCAGCACGTCACAGACATTGCCGCTGCTGCCGATGCAGGGTTTGAGGTCGTTATTGGTCAGACCCCGCTTTCTCATCACGGCCTTGATCTCCTCAATCGGGTCCGGCAGGTTTCTGCCTTTGCCCTTCTCGAGTTCATAGGTGTGTATTTTACAGATGAACTTCTCGACAAGCTCATCACCAAGCTGATCTGCAAACGACTCATCCGGGCTGGATTTTTCCAAAAGATGCAGATCATATTCATCTTCAATTATCCATTTCTTCATCGGATCTACTTCAGTATTGACCTTTGGCAGCCACAACGGCAACCTCCGGTTGTCATGCTGTTTTCCTATTCATGGCGTAACCGGATAAAACGGGCGTTTCCGCCTCATTTCATCCGGTGGTCATTGCTGGTATTCATGACGAGCCGCCCCCACAAGGTTTGCTGATCAGACATACAGTCTCGGCCGCTTGGCCTCTTTGCGACGCTTTTCGTCACGCCTGGCATCCGTCAGATTCTTTCTCTCACGCTCTCGCTGCTCGACAGGCTTCCAATCCGGGCCAAGCAGCTCGGACATCCTGAAAAAGCAGTACCAATCGCTGCGGGTCGCAGTCTTTGTTGCCGCGGCGCCTTTGCCTTTGGCAAGCACCCTGACCGCATTGTCAATAATATGCACAACTGCGATAAAACCAACTGCCACTGCCAATAATGTTAAAGGTTCCATGTTCGTCTCCTTTGTCGAAATTTGTCATTATAAACGTGAACAGGCCAGATCAAAGACAGGTATCTGCACACGTCCTTCCTCACCATGATGTTCGGGTTCGGTGAGTACATAGCGGATGCCGGGATCCTTGGCGCTCAGTTCGGAAATTGCCTTTTCCTGATCGCCGACTTCCATGATGTGCACGACGTGCACCCCCATGGCATCCGCCTGCGCCAGGTATTTTTCGATGTTCTTCTCGGCCCTTGCGTAAAAGAGGGTGATCTCCTCCTCTCTTTTTTCATCAGTGAACTGCAGCGGGGCCTCGGACACGTTCAGAGCAACGATCGCACAGTCCAGGCGCTGGGCCATCTTCAAGCTGTAATTGCTTAATTTTTCGGAATAAGCGCCGTCACCCACCACCAGGATCTTGGTCGGGCCATGCTTCTGGTCCATCATCCTTTTAATGGCAGCGGCAGCGCCGGCGGGATGTCCGGCCGCCATTTCGCCAATGCCGATGGACTCTTCCTTTACCTTGACCACCTTCACATCATGATCTCTGTTTTTTCTTGCTCTAAGCCAGTCTAAAAATGCCATGATCAGCCTCCTTATCTCAAATGTAATAATGTTCTTTTATAGACCGTTTCTGCATCCCGGTTACTCTTTGATTAGGCTTAACTGCATCAAGCATGCCAGAACGTTTTTTTAATAATTTATTTCATAAAATCAGGCAATTAACAATGACGGTTGCTCGCGGACCTGACAGAGCCAAGCCTGCAAAAGCCGGCGTTGTTGCAAGGTGCAACTCAGCAGCAGGGACGCAGGGATAAAAAGAAGGGAAGGAGCGGACGCTTGACTGGATAATTGCCGGCAAACCGGCGGGGGACAAGGATTTCAGAGGTAATTCACGGGCGGAAAGACTCCGGCATGGCCCCGGCGGCCCTGTTTGTTGCAGAATGCAATTGTTGTGACATTCCGCAACAAGGCCGCGGATCCTTAGAGGAGAATACTCTCGATCATCTCGGGCAGCGAGTTCACCAGCTGCAGCTCGAGGCTGCTTTTCACATCGTCGGCCAGGGCCGCGACCTCTTCCTCATTGCGGGCAGGCAGCAGCACCCTGGTAACGCCGCCCCGGGCCGCGGCAATCACCTTTTCCCGGATGCCGGCCACCGGGAGCAGCTGGCCTGACAGGGTCATTTCGCCGGTGACGGCAACATCCCGGCGGGCCGGCCGTTCGGTCAGCAGGGAGATAAGCGCCACCGCGATGGCGGCTCCGGCGGACGGCCCGTCTTTGGCGATGGCGCCGGCCGGAAGATGAATGTGGATATCGGTATAGTCAAAAAAATCTTCGGCAATCCCATAGAGCGCGGCATTGCTCCTGATGTAGCTGAGCGCGGTCTGGGCTGATTCCTGCAGGACCTCGCCAAGGGAGCCGGTCAGGATCAGCTGGTTGCGGCCCCTCATTTTCAGGGCCTCAATAAACATGATCTCGCCGCCGAAGGGGGTCCAGACCAGGCCGGTGGCCACCCCGACCATATCCTTTCCCTCCGCGGCTTCCCTTCTGTATTTCCTGGCCCCGAGCAGCTTGGTCACCATTTTGTCATCAACGGCGCGGGCCTGGCTCGAATCCTTGTTGACCAGAATGATCCGGGCGATTTTACGGCAAATATTACCGATTTCCCGGTCCAGACTGCGCACGCCCGACTCCCGCGTGTAATCCTCGATGATCTTGGTGAGGGCGTCGTCGGTGAACTCGGTGTTCAGATCCATCAGACCGTTTTCCGCCAGCTGTTTGGGAACCAGGTACCGTTTGGCGATAATCTGCTTTTCCTGATCCGAGTAGCTGGGAAACTCGATCACCTCGAGCCGGTCCAGCAGCGGTCCCGGCAGCCTGCCGACATCATTGGAGGTAGCGATAAACATGACGCTGGAGAGATCAAAAGGGATCTCCAGGTAATGGTCAATAAAATGGGCATTCTGCTCCGGGTCAAGCACCTCCAGCAGGGTGGAGGCCGGATCCCCCTGGAAATCCTGGCCGATCTTGTCAATCTCATCGAGCATGAAACAGGGGTTATTGACCTTCACCCGGTTGATTTCGGTGATGATCCTGCCCGGCATGGCCCCCACATAGGTGCGGCGATGCCCGCGGATTTCCGCCTCGTCGCGCAGTCCGGCCAGGGATACCCGGACAAAGATGCGGCCAAGGGCCATGGCCACCGACTGCCCGATGGAGGTCTTCCCCGTGCCGGGCGGACCGGTGAAGCAGAGCACCGGACCTTTACCCATGTGCAGCCGCTGCTGTTTCTGCAGCACCTCCCTGACCACGCCCTTCAGTTCATCGAGCTTCACCGGTTTGGAGAGATAATGGGTCGCCCCCTTGCGCAGGGCGTCGACGGCGGTGGAAACCGTGGCATAGCCGGTTACCAGGATGACGTTGGTGTCAGGTGAAATTTTGGTGATCCGTTCCAGCAGCATGATGCCGTCCATCTCATCCATTTTGAGATCAGTGATGACCACGTCAAAGCTGCCGCCGTTTTCAAAGCGGTACAGGGCTTCTTTGCCGTTGCCCGCCGTCTGAACCGTATAGCCGTCCTTGGCAAAGAAGTAGCGCATGTTATTTCTGGCGATTTCCTCATCATCCACAATGAGAATCCTGGCCTTCTGCTGACTGCGCAGGGTTTTGGCCGCCAGAAACTCCAGCACCCGCTCCTTCACATGCTCCAGCCCGAAATGATGCTTGCTGAGAATGGCCTGGGCCCGGTTGAAGTCGAGATTATCCTGGGTGGAAAAACTCCAGGGCAGGGAGAGCAGCATTTCGAGATAATGCATGCCGATGGCATATTCGGCGGCCAGGGGATCGCTTTTCTCCAGCCTTTCCAATTCCTTTGCCGCCTGCTGACGGGCATGCCCGGGCAGCTCCGTCTGCTCAATCTTGCGGCCGAGGTCGGCCAGCTGCTGCGACTGGACAGAAGGACTTACCGAAGACAGGGCATCTTCCGTTTTTTTGAAGAATATCATAAAATTCCTGCGGGAAATTGTCGCTAGCGCCTGAGAATCAGCATCTCATCGATAGGGACCTTGACAGTCTTTCTACAAAATAAATGCGCATCTGTGAAGCAGGAAATAGGCTTCACAGACAGGTTATGCCAAAAAGGCCACTCATCCGCCCTGATCAGGGCGACAAAATGAGCCGGACAGATCCCGCCGCTGACGCCGGCCAAGAGATCACGGCCTGGTCATGACGCCGGAGCCGTCACCTCTCACAGGCCGTAGAACAGGTAGAGGGCGGCAAACATGACCAGCAGGTAGAGAATGGTCATGCCGCTGCCCGCCTTGAAATAATCAACGGTTCGGTAGCCGCCCGGCCGCATGACCAGGGCATTCACCTGATGGGTCGGCAGCACGAAGGTGTTTGAACAGGCCACGGCAACCACCAGGGCGGCCAGCCGCGGATCAGCTCCGGCGCTATTGGCCATGTTCATGGCCAGGGGCACCATCAGCACGGTGGCGCCGACATTGGACACCACCAGGGTAAAGAAGGAGGTGAGCAGACCGATGATGACCAGCAGAATGACCGGGGCAACACTGCCCATGGCGCCCATGATGGTTTCGGCGATCAATTTGGCGGCGCCGGTTTTTTCAAAGGCGATGCCCAGCGGGATCAGGCCGCCGAGCAGAAAAACCGTCATCCAGTCCACGGATTCATAGGCCTCATCAATGGTCATTACCCCGCTCAGAATCATACCCATGGCCCCGGTCAGCAGGGCGATGGCAAGCTGAATCTTGAAGACCATGATCATGATGAGCGAGAGAATGAGGCAGCCGACCGCATATTTGAGTTTGGCGGTATTGAGAATTTCGCCCTGCACCTCCTCGGTGAAAACGAGATCCTGCCTCTCCTTCATGAAGTGAAACTTTTCCCAGCGGCCCTGGAGAAGGAGGGCGTCACCGGCCTGCAGGCGGATATCGGATATGCCGCCGACAAAGGTCTTGTTGCCGCGGAAGATGGCCATGGGGTTGACCCCGAATCTTTTCCGGAAGGCAAAGGAACGTAGTGTCTGCCGGACCAGCTCGGAACGTGGGGTGATAATGCCCTCGATGATGCCGGCATTATTGCCGGAAAGATCCTCGGCAAAGACGGCCAGGTCCTGCTTGATCTGCCAGTGGAAAGAGGCGGCCAGCTTGTGCACCAGGTCCGGGGGGCCTTCCACCGCGATGGTGTCCCCGTCGCGGATCAGGGTGTCGTTGTCAGGGGAGAAATTCTTTGCTCCCGCCGAGGCGATGGCCACCACCGTGGTGAAGTAATTCGCCCTGATCTCCAGGTCCCTGAGGGTGCGGGGACCACCGAAGTCCGCAGGCACCTGCAGTTCGTAAAGATGGCCGATATCCTGGTAGGTGCTCTGCAGATTCTTTGACATGGGACCGCCGGAAACGTCTTCCCCCTGCCCGGCTGGCAGAATGAAGCGGCCCAGCAGGGCAAAATAGGCGATAGCGGCCACCACCAGCATAACCCCCATGGGAGTGACGGCAAAAAGCCCGAAAGGTTCGACATTCGGGTCGGCAATCTTCATTATATCGTTGAGCAGAATCAGCGGGCTTGAGCCGATGAGGGTCACACAGCCGCCGATAATGGCGCAGAAGCCCATGGGCATCAGGATTCTTGACACCGGGATGTTTGTCTGCCGGCAGATGCGCTTGGCCGCCGGCATGAACAGGGCGGCGGCGCCGATATTCTGCATGAAACTGGAAATAAAGGCCACGGTGCCGGCGATGAGCATCATGATCCGGCTCTCACTGCGGCCGGCAAACCTGAGCAGCACCCGGGCCAGGGAATTCATGGCCCCGGTCTTGTCCAGCCCGGCTCCGATAATGATCACCGCGATGATGGACACCACCGCGTTGCTGGACAGCCCGCTGATCGCCTCCTGCGGCGTCACCAGGCCAAGAATCGGCAGGATGATCATCATGAGGATGCCGACAACGTCTACCCGTACCCATTCGAAGATAAACAGCAGGATGGCCAGCACCAGAACAGCCATGACAAGAATTACCGGCAGAGTCATTTTGATTCCTCATTTTTTTAAAGTAGCCAAGTGTGACGGATATTCCATCCCTGGATAATCATCTATCCACACAGTCGTGTTCGCTCTGGCAGCAAAGACAAGTGCATTGCCGCGACTTTTCACTGGCTGCAACAACAGCAACCACTATGCCATCCACTGCCAGTCCGCATCGGGCTCGGGGCTGGCCAAGCCGTTGCCCCGACCATTGAGTTACAAATTGAAACATAACTGCTGGGCCATGGTAAATCAACAACATGGTCAGGCTGAAAAGCGGAACGGCGGCAGGAGTCGTCAGGCAACGGCCGGCATTGCCGCGTTATTTCGTAACAGCTCCCCGATAAAAATCGCCGCCGAATTACCAGGCAGGCCCGGCAGTGCGGCTGTCGAAGCATTTTTTTTCGAGACAGCCTGATATTCCTGCCCGGGAGGGATTATTTGCCTGCTCATCCCCATCTCCGCAAGCGGGACCAACGACCAATGTAGAATTATGAACAGATGCAACGTTCATATTGCCATATGCAACGTTGCACACCACAACAATATTGCAATTTGCAATATAGGGATATATACTGTTTATGTTATGAGGGCAAAAGAGTTCCGGCGGTGAACAGAAGCCGCTTCGCTTTATGCCCGAAAACAACTGCATAGCGAGATAAATGGTGAAAATATGACAGCGGCCTGAAATTTGCTAACTTAACTCCAGTGCCGGAGATAAGGCAACAAATTTAAAAAGAGAATGTGAGATGTTTCAACTGAATCTGCGACAGAAGATGCTGGGTTTTTTCGTTTTGAAGCTGGCATTTTTTATTTCATTAGGCGCATTCCTGTACAAGGATTTCGGGGTATTCAACGAGGATGTAACCATTCTCATCCGGGCCATCCGCCTCAGCAACACCTGTCTGGAAATCAGGCGCTACGAGAAAAATTTCATCATGCGCAGTGATCTGGAAGATTTCCTGACCGCACAGAAATATATTAATGAAGCAATTGAATACCTGGCCTTTCTGCAGAATGACCTGAGCAGACCCAGGCCGCAGCTGGTGGGGAAAATCGAGACGAAACTCCAGCAGTACCGCTCAGCCTTCAAGGCCTTGAAAGACAGGTGCGATATCTGCAGCGAGCATGAAATAAAAATCCTGAACGACAGCCGCGAACTTTTGCGCACCATGGGCAGGGAACTGATCGCCCTCAGCGATGAATTCGTGCTGTTCGAACAGAATAAGCTGAGCAGGTTTGTTCAGCATTTCCAGATACAGCTCTTTTTCTACCTGCTGCTGCTGGGTGTTTTTACTATTTTCACCACGGTCATGATCTTCAAATCCCTGATCAGGCCGCTGAAGATGATCGAGGTGGCGGCCACCACCATAGCCAAAAACCGTTTTACCCCCCTGCCCCTGCCGGACAAAAAAGATGAACTGCACAGCGTGCTGCGCGCCTTCAATAAAATGGTCAAGGAAATCGAGGAACAGCAGGAACAGCTTTTCCAGGCCAAAAAGCTGTCCTCCATCGGCACCCTGGCCTCCGGCACCGCCCATCAGCTCAACAATCCGCTCAACAATATCTCCACCTCCTGCCAGATCGCCCTTTCCGAGCTTGCCGACCTGAAACAGGGCAACTGCCAGTTCATCGAGGGACTGCTGAAGAACATCGAGCAGGAAACCCACCGTGCCAGCGAAACGGTGAAGGGACTGCTGGAGTTTTCCCGGGCCCAGACCTTCTCCATCCAGCCCGCCTTTCTCGACGATGTGGTGGAGCGGGCCGTCCGTCTCGTTTCAAGCGATGTCCCGGCGGATATCTCCATCCTCAAGGCGATTCCGGAAGATCTTGCCGTCAAGGTCGACATCCAGAAAATGACCGAGGCCCTGCTCAATCTGCTGCTCAATGCCATTCAGGCCATCCCCGAACCGCCCGGGACCATCACCATTACCGCGACCGCGGACAGTGAAAACAAAAATGCGGTAATCACGGTTGAAGACACCGGCGCAGGCATTGATGAAAATAATATCCAGAAAATCTTTGATCCGTTCTACACCACCAAAAACGTTGGCAAGGGAACGGGCCTGGGCCTGGCGGTCGTTTACGGCATCATCAAAAAGCATAACGGCACCATCAGGGTGGAGAGCAAGGTAGGCCAGGGCACAAAATTCATTATCACCCTGCCGCTGGCCTTTGACAAACCCAAATCACGCGAATCTTAACCCCGACAGACAGCAATGCCAGAAGACAAAGGAATACGCATACTCGTGGTTGATGATGAGATTATCAACCTGCAGAACATCCATCACGTCCTGACCAAGGATGGTTACCAGGTGGAAACCGCCTCCTGCGGCAAGGAAGCGGTGGACAGCATCGCCCACAGCCATTTTGACCTGGTCATCACCGATCTGAAAATGCCGGATATGGATGGCGTACAGGTGATGAACACGGCCAAGGAGATGCAGCCTGATGCCGAGGTGATCATCATCACCGGCTATGCCACCGTCAATTCCGCCGTGGAGGCCATGGCCGAAGGCGCGTTTTACTACATGGCGAAACCGATCAAGCTCAACGAGCTGCGCGCCCTGGTTAAAAAGGCCCTGGAAAAGACCATCCTCAAGAATGAAATATCGCGCCTCAAACAGCAAATCCTGTCAAAAAAAGGGGTAACCCAGTTTGTCGGCCAGAATCCCGCGGTCCTGAAACTCAAGGATAATATCGCCCAGGTGGCCCATCTCGACTGCAATGTGCTCATCATCGGCGAAACCGGCACCGGCAAGGAACTGGTGGCCCGCACTATTTACGAGCTGAGCCCCAGGGCCAACAAACGCTTCCTGCCGATCAACTGCGCCGCCCTGACCGAAGAGCTGATGCTCAACGAACTCTTCGGCCATGAAAAGGACGCCTTCACCGGGGCCTCCAAGTGGCGCAAAGGCCTGCTCGAATCGGCGGACGGCGGCGTGGTGCTGCTCGACGAAATCGGGGAAATGCCGCTGAACATGCAGGTCAAACTGCTGCGGGTCCTGCAGGAAAAAAAGATCATCAGGGTGGGCGGCACCAAGGAAATCCCGGTGGATGTCCGCATCCTGGCGGCCACCAACCGGGATCTGCAGGAAGAGGTGCAGCGGGGGCGGTTCCGCCAGGATCTCTATTACCGGCTCAACGTGGTGTCGCTGCAGATCCCGCCCCTGCGGGAGCGCAAGGATGACATCCCGCTCATCGTCCACCATTTTCTGGCAAAATACCCGGCCCCGGAGGGCAGGGTCAAATCCATTGAGCCAAGAGCGCTTGACATGCTGCAGGATTATGACTATCCGGGCAATGTACGCGAACTGGAAAACATCATCGAGCGCACCCTGGCCCTGTGCGGCGAGCCGGAGATCAAGGCCTACCACCTGCCGCCGGAATTCGGCACCCAGCAGACCCATTTCACCACCGCGGTCAGGGCGGAGAAGCCGGTCCAGACCCTGGATGATCACGAGCGCGACTATATCATGTCCGTGCTCAAAAGCGTGGACGGCAACAAGAGCCAGGCAGCCAAGATCATGAACATCGACCGGGTGTCGCTGTGGCGCAAACTGAAAAAATACGAGGAAAACGGGTTTGCCCTTGACGAGCCGCAGAAAAAATAGCGGCCTGATCTCAACCGCCTGCTGCCCCGCCTGAGGCAGACCGCCCTCTTCATTCCTCGGGGATGGGTGCGGATGTTCCGGCCGAAAAGGGGCCGACCAGGAATAATTCCCTATCATGCCAGGCGGTTAGGGAGAAGATGAATAGTAGACACATCAACCCCAGAAAACTCATCCCCGGGTATAGATTTCCACTACCAACCAAAATAAAAAGGCCAGAGTCGCTATTTCCAACTCCAGAATCGTTTCCTTTGACGAAACCACGGTCACCTTTTCCTACAGGAAACAGGGGAGTCGCAGGTCCAGAAAAACCACTCTCGATGTCTTCGAGTTCATCAGGCGCTTTCTGCAGCATGTGCTGCCCTCCGGATTCATGAAGGTGCGCCATTATGGCTTCATGAGCAGAAACTGCCGGGTTGCGCTCAACCGCCTCCGCCTTCTTATCCTGGCCTCTGTGCAACCGGCCCATTGTAATCTTTCCACCCTGGTCCCGGAAAAAGAGCCGATTGTACAGCCAAAACCAACGTGCAAGGACTGTGGCGGGCTCCTTCGTATTCTCTACCGCATCATCCCGGCACTACCCGGCCGGAGCCCCACCTGAATCAAGACGAACACCGGCAACAGCAGCGATCGGCCATCACCAGGACAGGGTAACAGAGGTGCGCGCTTTTTCTGCCAAAATGCCTTTTCCCTTCTGATAGAGAGCAAGATTACGGGCATAAAAATCCGGATTCGCCTCTTCATACCGTGCCGAAAATTTACTCTTTGAAAAATTCCCCCTCTCTTTTCCTTCCCAGGATCGTCACCTCTGAAGCAATACCCCAAAGACTCTATCGACCGCGGCTACTTGAACAAAGGATTGAAAGCGACAAAAAGACGTCGCATCAATCCTTATTGGTTATGTTCTTGTAATTACCAATAAGCAGGATCATTGAATTCCTTAACGCATTTTGGACGACCATTGATAGGTTGAATTGGTTCTCCCGTTAATGACTGACCAAGCCAACCCACCGGCATTGAAAGCTTCAACGGTGCCCGAATAATATTCTCTGACAGCGATTGAAACCCCGCCTTGGAATAGAACGATGGGTCACCATATGTAATGGCCACCGCCACAAATCTTTTTTTCAGCTCGTCAAGACCATAATTGATCAGCGCCTGTCCGATTCCTTTCCCTTGATGCTTTGTGCTTACAGCCACAGGAGCAAGCATGTAAACCTGAATTTCGTCTTCAAATCTGAGGCGAGTAAAGAAAATAGCGCCTATCAATGTTTCTTCTTCGTATGCTCCAAAACAGATTATTTCTTGATTGTCGATACCGGACGACAATTTCGAGACAAGAGTCCCGATAAGCCTACCTTCTTTCTCTCCCTCAGATGAAGAGAAAACAGACGTAAAAAGACTAATCACTTGTTCTTGGATGTTTTTATCGAGGGCTCTGAAATTCATCCTTTATCTTTCAATTCGATTGCATGAGTAACACTTTGGGAACATAACGTGGAATTCTGCCAGGGCGAGCGCATGAAATTCTCAGTGCTGACTTGCAGCTCAGAGTGACGGGAAAAAAAATTATTTAAGAAGTCCACTTAGTACGTGCGTTCATTGTCATTGCCGTCTGCGCCGTTATCGGGGGTGCCGATGGTTGGGAGCAGATAGAAATTTTCGGAAAAGCTAAGCACGAATGGTTTTCCACTTTCC
>QZKJ01000085.1 GCA_003605035.1 Desulfurivibrio sp. | reverse complement strand
TGCCATACAGCCTCCAAGGACTCGCTACCCGGTAGCTGGCCAGCTTTCCGGAGCGGGATTCGCACCCGCTTGACTACACGACCTTGCCCGGCCGCACAAAAAATCAGTCCCCTCGGTCCGGAGCAAAATTAAATCTGCCTCCCGGCCTCAAGTTGGGTTGCAACGGATGCCTGCCCGAGCACCTCCACGGTCTGCCGGGCGATTTCCAGTTCCTCGTTGGTGCGCACCACCAGCACCTCCACCCGGCTCTGTGGGGCGCTGATGCGCAGCCACTCCCCCGGTTTCCCGGCGTTGGCCTCGCGGTCCAGCACGATGCCCAGGTTCTCCAGCCCGCTGAGCGCGGCCTCGCGCAGCATATGGTCGTTTTCGCCGATGCCGGCGGTGAATACCAGGCCGTCCACCCGGCCAAGCACGACAAAGTAGGCGCCGATATATTTTCTGAGACGGTGGACGAACATGTCAAAGGCCAGCTGGGCCAGTTTATTGCCCTGTTGCCGGGCGGCGTGGATATCGCGCATGTCGTTCATGCCGCACACCCCCTTGAGTCCTGACTCTCTGTTCAGCAGCGCGTCAATCTCCTCGATGTCCAGGCCCCGGCTGCGGTGGAGGATGGCATGCAGGGCCGGATCGATATCCCCGCAGCGGGTGCCCATGATCAGTCCTTCGAGCGGCGTCATGCCCAGGGAGGTTTCCACGCTGCGGCCGTTTTCCACCGCGGTCATGGAGCAGCCGTTGCCGAGATGGATGGTGATCAGGTTGCACGCTGCCAGGGGCCGGCCCAGCACTCTGGCGCACTCGCCGGCCACGAACTTGTGGGAGGTGCCGTGGAAGCCGTAGCGGCGGATACGCTCCTGTTCATAGAGTTCATAGGGCAGGGCATAGAGAAAGGCGCTGGGCGGCATGCTCTGGTGAAAGGCCGTATCAAAAACCGCCACCTGGGGCACCCCGGCAAAAAGCTGTCTGGCCACCCGGATGCCGTCCAGATTGGCCGGGTTATGCAGGGGCGCCAGGGGCACGTTGGCGGAAATGGCCTGGATGACCTCCTCGGAAATCAGGGCGGGCTGATGAAAAGACTCGCCGCCGTGCACCACCCGGTGCCCCACCGCCTCGATCTCCGCGGCATCACGGATCACCCCGTCCTGCTGATCGCTGATCTGCTTAATCAGGAGCTGCATGCCGGTACTGTGATCCGGGATCATAGTTTCTAGCTGGAAGCGCTTCTCCACCCCGGTGCCGGGAAAGGTCCTGGCGGTGAGCACACCGCTTGCTTCACCGATGCGTTCCACCAGTCCGGTGACCAGTATGCTTTCCGCAGCCATGTCCAGCAGCTGGTATTTGATGGAGGAGCTGCCTGAATTGATGACCAGAATCTTCATATAAAACTCCTGGTGTTGTTACGTAATGATAAGCGCCACAACTTTAGGCACTTTAGGTGTTCTCATGATAGCAATCCAATCGTCTGTAGGAGCGGGCCATGCCCGCGATCATTGGTGTTCCGACTCATAAGTATCGCGGGCATGGCCCGCTCCTACAGCCAACCATCAAACGGTAAATTGGTAATTTCCATCTCCCTTAGCCACTTTTTTCCGCCTGGGCCTGGATGGCGGTAATGGCCACGGTGTTGACGATATCAGGCACGGTGCAGCCGCGGGACAGGTCGTTGACCGGTTTTTTCAGCCCCTGCAGCACCGGGCCGATGGCCACGGCGTTGGCGGCCCGCTGCACGGCCTTGTAGGTGTTGTTGCCGGTGTTGAGGTCCGGGAAGATGAAGACGGTGGCACGGCCCGCCACCTCGGAACCGGGCATCTTGGTGGCCGCCACCTCCGGGTCGATGGCGGCATCATACTGCAGGGGACCGGCGATGGGCACGTTAAGGCCCCGCTCGGCAATGAGCTGTCTGGCCATGGCGGTGGCCTCGACCACCTTGTCCACGTCCTCACCCTTGCCGGAGGTGCCGGTGGAATAGCTGAGCATGGCCACCCGGGGTTCGATGCCGAAGATGCGGGCCGTCTCCGCCGAACTGACGGCGATCTCGGCCAGGCCCCGGGCATCGGGGTTGGTGTTGACCGCGCAGTCGCCGAAAACCAGCACGCTGTCCTTGAGGCACATGAGAAAGACTGAAGAGACGATGGAGGCTCCGGGTCTGGTCTTGATGAACTCGAAGGCCGGCCGGATGGTCTGGGCCGTGGTGGTCACCGAACCGGAAACCATGCCGTCGGCCAGTCCCTTGTAAACCATCATGGTGGCGAAATAGGTGGGGTCCGACATGCGGTCCCGGGCGATATCCACCAGGATCCCCTTGTGTTTGCGCAGCTCGACGTAGGTCGTGACAAAATCCTCATAATAGGCGGACAGGCCGGGGTTGATGATCTCCGCGCCCTTGATGTTGAGACCAAAGCTGGCGGCCCTGCTGCGGATCTCCTCTTCCCGGCCGAGCAGGATGAGATCCGCCACGCCCCGGCGCAGCAGGATGTCGGCGGCGCGGAGAATGCGTTCCCCGGACCCTTCGGGCAGGACGATGCGCTGGCGGTTGCGGGCCGCCTTCTCCACCAGGGAGTACTCGAACATCTTGGGGGTGACCCGCAGGGAACGCCGGGTGACCACCCGCTGCCGCAGCTCGGGCACATTGACGTAGCGGGCAAAGCCGCCCAGGGCGGTGGCGATGCGCTGGCCGTCGCCAACCTCGATGCGGCCGTATACCTTGTTCAGCTGCTGGATGGTCTGGTAGGTGTGGCCCTCCACCGAGATGACCGGCACCGGCACCCCGGTCCAGCCCTCGATCAGCCGGTGCACGCTCTCGTCCGGCTGCAGGCCGCCGGTGAGCACGATGCCGGAGATGTCCGGATAGAGGCTGGACAGGCGGGAGGAGAGGCTGGCCAGGATGATGTCCGACCGGTCGCCCGGGGTGATGATCAGGCTGCCGGCCTTGATGTACTTTAAAAAGTTGCCGATCTGCATGGCCGCCACCACGTAGTTGTCCACCAGGGAACTCATCCCGCCGTGGCCATAGAGCACCTGGCCGTCCAGCCAGCGCTTGACGTCGCCCACCGTGGGCTTGCCCAGGGTATCGCTTTCCGGGATGGTATAGAAATGCAGGGGTTGGCTGCAGCCCTTGCAGCGTATTTTATCCTGGATCAGGCGGATCATGTCCTCGGTGAAACCGGCCGGCGCCCGGTTGACTACACAGGCCACCAGGTCCACCCCCTTTTCCTCCAGGGTGTCGATGGTCAGCTGGGTGAAGCTGACCACCTCCTCCGGCGTCTTTTCCCGGCCGGAGGAGACCACCAGCACCGGGGCCCCGAGGTTTGCCGCGATATCGGCGTTGATGTTGAATTCAAAGGCCGCATCCTTGCCCTTGAAGTCGGTGCCCTCGCAGAGCACGAAATCATACTTGGCTTCCAGCTGTTTGTATCTGTTCAGGATGTTTTCATGCAGATACGCCTGCTGGCCTGAATTGATCAGCTCCCGGGCCTCGGTCAGGGTATAGGCGTAGGTCTCTTCATAGGGCACCTCCAACCGGAAATGGCTGAGCACCAGATCGATGTCATGGTCCCGCCCGCCGTCTGCCGGATCGTTGATGATCGGCCGAAACAGGGCCACGTTATTTAATTCACGCAGGATCATCTGCATGACCCCGAGCACCACGGCGGACTTGCCGCTCAGTTCCTCGGTTGCGGTTACATAAAGAGTCTTGGCCATGGCGTTTTCCTCGTGCTGGGTTTAGGAGCCTTACGAAATAACCTCTTCATTTTGAGTATTTCGTTACGGCTCCTTATGCCGTCTCTGACAACCGGACAGCGATGTTATTTTATTGCAACGGCTTATTCCTGGTTTTTCATGGAGTCGGCATAGAGTTCGATGACGTGTTTGACCGCGATGCCCGCTTTTTTTTGGGACAGCATGTCCGTGATGTGCAGCATGCAGGCCGGGCAGCTGGTGGCCAGGATGTCCGCCCCGGATTCCATGATGTTCTGTGCCTTGCGGCTGCCGATCTTTTTGGACAGCTCGTAATGGGCGACGTTGAAGCTGCCGCCGCAGCCGCAGCAGCTGCCTGCTTCCCGCATTTCTGTATAGGCGCAACCCGACGCCTTGATCAGGGTGCGGGGCTGGGCGGTAATGCCGAGCCCGTTTTTAAGATGACACGGGTCGTGATAGGTGACTTTGCCGCAGCCTGTTGCGGGCGCCTCTTTCACCCCCAGCACATCCACCAGAAACTGGCTGATGTCCATGGTCTTGCCGGCCAGCTCCTTGATTGCGGCGCCAAGGGCCGGATCGCCCTTGAACATGCGCGGCCAGAGTTCCTTGATGGTCGAGGTGCAGGTGGCGCACGAAGTAAGCAGATAATCAAACTCGCTTGCGGTAAACCATTGTACGTTCATGGCCACCAGTTTGTCAAAGGTTGCCTGGTCGCCGCTGGACAGGGCCGGAATGCCGCAGCAGGCCTGCTGGGCGGGCAGAAAAACCCCCACCCCCTGCCGGGCCAGCACCTCAAGCGCCGCCTGGCCCACCTGGGGGAAGATCTTGTCAATGACGCAGCCGGTAAAAAAGGCAACCCGGATGCCGCTTGCCCCGGCCGGGGTATCAAGCTCCGGCACCAGCTTATGCAGCGGGGTGGCGGCCAGGGTCTTGAAATGGCGGTCTGCCACCAGGGGCGCAGTGAAGCGGGCGCAGGAGGAACCGAGCATATCGTCCACCTTTTTGGTGAACAGGCCCTGGAAGGTTGCGCCCAGGCCGGTCAGGGCATTAAACAGCCGGGGATTGACCAGCATGCCGCGGAAGATGGCCTTTTTGGTCCTGGACAGGCCGAAATAACCGGTCATGATGGCCCTGGCCTTGAGAAAGATGTCCATGATCCTGACCCCGCTGGGGCAGTTGGCCTGGCAGGTGCCGCACAGCAGGCAGCGGTTCAGCTTGTCGTTGACCCCGGCTGCATCGGTGAGCATTTCCCTGGCCAGCCCGTCCAGCAGGGCCAGCTTGCCGCGGGTGACGTCGGTTTCGCGCCCGGTCTGGGCAAACACCGGACAGACCGCCTGGCACATGCCGCAGCGCATGCAGCTTACCAGCTGGTCGTCGAGTTCCCTGAACATCTGAGCAAGTTGATGCAGATCAGCCATGACAACCTCCTAGCCTATGATTTTGCCGGGATTGAGAATTCCCTTGGGATCGAGCACGGATTTCATGCGGCGGCAGTAATCAAGGGTGCCGCGGTTGGTCTCCAGCACCATGTATTTCGCCTTGGCAAGGCCAATGCCGTGCTCGCCGGACAGGGTGCCGCCCAACTCCAGGGCGCGGTTGAAGATCTCGTCAATGGCCTTTTCCACCCGCTGCCACTCCTGTTCGTTCCGCCGGTCGGTCAGGATGGTGGGATGCAGGTTGCCGTCCCCGGCATGGCCGAAGGTGCCGATGGTGAGCTGATATTTTCTGCTGATGTCATCCAGAGCCTTGATCATGGCCGGAATCTTGGAACGCGGCACGGTGGCGTCCTCCAGCACGCAGGTGGGCCGGAGTTTGGCCAGGGCCGGCAGAGCGTCGCGCCTGGCCTGCCAGACCGCGTCCCGTTCGGCGGCGTCCCGGGCTACCTTCAGCTCGCTTGCGCCATGCTGTTTGCAGATCTGTTCAACCAGGGCCGCCTCGTCTGCCACCTGGGCCGGATGGCCATCCACCTCGATGAGCAGCAGGGCCGCCGCATCCTTGGGCAGTCCGGCGTGGCGGAAGTTTTCCACGGTGCGGATGGTGAAATTATCCATGATCTCCAGGGTGGCGGGCACGATTTTCGCGGCAATGATGGCCGCCACGGTCTCCGAGGCCGCCTGCATGGAAGCAAACACGGCCATCATGGAGCGGGCCGCTTTGGGCGGCGGGATGATCTTCAGGATGATCTTGTCGAACACGCCCAGGGTTCCCTCCGAGGCCACCATCAAGCCGGCCAGGTTGTAACCGGAGACGCACTTGACCGTACGCGAACCGGTCTTGATCAGATTGCCGCCCACGTCCCAGAAGTCAATGCCCATGACATAGTCCTTGGTCACCCCGTATTTGAGGCCCCGTAGGCCGCCGGCGTTCTCCGCCACATTGCCGCCCAGGGTGGAGACCGCCTGGCTGCCGGGGTCCGGCGGATAAAAGAGACCGTGGGACGCCACGGCAGCGGCAAACTTGGCCGTGACCACGCCGGGCTCGACCACGGCGTACATGTCCTCGGCATTGATCTCCAGGATGCGGTTCAGTCCGTTGGTCAGCACCACCACGCCGCCGGGATGGGGAATGGTGCCGCCGGAAAGATTGGTGCCCGCCCCGCGCACGGTGAGCGGCAGGCCGTGCTCGTTGCACAGCTTGACGGTCTGGCCCAGGGCCTCGCTGTTTTCCGGCCGTACCACCAGCGCAGGCAGCACCGAGTCAAGTACGGCGGCATCGTAGGAGTAGGCATGTCGATCGGTTTCACTGGCCATGACGTTGTCATTGCCAACTATGGCGGCGAATTCCTTGATAATGGAGGTGTTCATTGTATTGCTCCTTTGGCGGTATCTTTTGCGCCCCGGCCTGCCGGGCTAGAACAGGGTGGGGAAAAAAACAAAACTCAACAGGGTTGCCAGCAGGCCCACCACCATGCCGTAGAGCAGGAAGGGCCAGACCGTGCGTTTCAGGATGGTGCCTTCCATGCCTGACAGACCGACCACGGCGCAGGCGGCCACGATGTTGTGGATGCAGACCATGTTGCCCATGGCGCCGCCGGCGACCTGGGCGGCCACGATGATCTGGCGCGGCAGCTCAAGCTGAGTGGCGACCCCCCACTGAAATTCGGCAAACAGCAGATCGGACACGGTATTGGAGCCGGTGATAAAGGCGCCGAGACCGCCGACGTACGAGGCGAACATGGGCCAGGCGCTGCCGGTGATGGCGGCGACACTCTTGGCCATGGCCAGGGGCATGGAGAGATAGCCGTTGGGGTTCAGCAGCGCGTCGGCTACCCCGGAGCCCCGGAAGATGGAAACCAGCCCCACCGCGAAGAACAGGGCGATGGTCGGGTTCTTCATCTTGGCAAAGGATTCGCTCCAGGCCCTTTTCACCGCCTCGCCCTTCATGCCGTGCAGCAGAATGGTCAGCAGGGCGACCAGGGTGAAGGGAATGGTGCCGGGCAGATACAGGTAGTCAATGGAGGCGCTGACATTCGGGTAACCGAGGATGCCGTTCCAGGCGATCTTCTGGGCGGACAGGAAACCCTTGAGCCCCAGTTCGGGGATGCGGGTGAGCACCAGAATCAGACCGATGAGGATATAGGGCAGCCAGGCGCGGAACTGGCTCATGTGACATTTAAATTCACAGGAATTGGAACTGCTGATGTCGCCGGTCCATTCCGGCTCCCATTTGCTCTCGTCACCGAAATCCCAGACATCCGCAGGCACGCAGAAACCCCTTTTGGCGCCGAAGATGACGATGCCGAGACCGACCAGTCCGCCGATCAGCGACGGGAACTCAGGCCCGACGAACCAGGCGAAAGCAAGGTACGGCACGGAAAAGGAGACGGCGGCAAAGAGGCAGAATTTCCAGGCGGCAAAGCCGTCGCTCCAGCGGCGGGCCGCGCCGAAGAAGCGGGTGATGAAGCCGAGCATGAAAACGGGCAGAATGAAAATCATGCCGATGTGCATGACGGAAACCCACTGGCCGATGACCAGGTTGAACTGTTCCACATTGCCGTAGTTGAGGCCGGGCACGTCGCTGATGGCCTGATTGACCAGGGGATGAAGAAACTTGAGACCGAGAATAATCGGGGTTCCCACGGCGCCGAAGCTGACCGGAAAGGAGTTGAAGACCAGACACAGCACGGCGGCGGCCAGGGGAGGAAAACCCAGGGACAGCAGCAGTGGCGCGGCCAGGGCGGCCGGGGTGCCGAAGCCCGCCGCCCCTTCGATAAAGGCGGCAAACATATAACCGATGATGATGGCCTGCACCCGGCGGTCACGGGAGATGTTCTGCATGCCGTGCTGGATGGTCTCCATGCCGCCGCTGTATTTCAGGGTATAGAGAATGATGATGGCGCCAAAAACAATGATCAGGATGCCGATGGCGGTCACAAACCCCTGCAGGGTCAGGGCCGCCACATACTTGACCGGCAGGCCCCAGACGGCAACCGCGGCGGCCGCGGCGATGAGCCAGGCCAGCGGCATGGCTTTGGTGGCGGGCCAGCGCAGGCCGACCATCAGGACGAGGGCCGCCAGGATCGGCAGCACGGCAATGATTGCAAGCAGTTCCAGAGACATATCAGCACCCCATCAATATGTTGCGAGAAGGAAATTATTCCGTCTCAAGTCATGACAATCCGCACATGGCGGACCTGCCGGACCAAACAGCGGTCCTGCAGACAAGGCCTGGCCGGCCAACGAATCGGCGGCGGCATTTCGATCTGCTTTTTGCTTCATCCAATCCTCCTTTTTCTTTTGGCGCCGGAGCCGGAAAAGCGGCAGCATGACTGCCCTTCCATCGGCTAACCCCGCATAATCAGCTACAGACAAGAGCGGCTATTGGTCTTACCAATCTCTTTACCATACATGTATCAATTGGTAAGACCATTGTCAAGGTATTTTATTTGCTATGCCGTGATTTTTTTTGCCGAGACGAGCCGCAGCAAGGAGATATTCATTAACATACCGATATAAAATAATAAAATTAAGGCATTGGACCACGCTTGAGACACCAGCGAAAAGCGAAAACAGGCCGGGCAAGCGGCATGAATCCGGCATTTTCCGGGCGAAACCGCTGATTTTCAGGAGGTTGCCAGCAGGGAGCAAGAAGTGGTAAGACCACAATGGGTCTGATTGTGAACAAGGGGGAAACAGCAAAGATTTGCGGCAGGAGGGCGGGCCCGGGCCCCCATTATGCAAGGCGGACCCGTCTCTCTTTATTTACGCGAGCCGGGGCAGGGTCGCCTGCACCCATTCCAGATGATCGGCCATGGCCCGGCGCGCCCTGTCCCCGTCCCTTGCGGCAATGGCCTCATAAATGGCGCGGTGCTGACCGAGCAGGACTTCGATGTACCGGGGCTGGCTGTAGAGCTTGGTCAGGGCAACCTCGATGGTGGCCAGGAACAGCCCGTGAATGGTATTCAGGACATGGAGCTGCATGGTATTATGGGTGGCGGTGGTAATGGCATAGTGGAAGCGGGAATCCACCTCCGAACTCCAGCCGCCGCTCTGCGCCTGGGAGGCCATCTCCTCGACGCTGGCGCCGATCTCCCTGATCTCCGCCTCCGTGGCCCGCTTCGCCGCAAGATAGGCGGCCCAGCATTCCAGTCCCATGCGCACCTCGAGCAGTTCCCCGAGCAGTTCCGGATTTTCCTCCATCATGGCGGCGAGCGGCGCCAGGGTGCCGTCGGTCAGCGAACGGACGTAGGTGCCGCCGCCCTGCCTGGATTCGAGCAGCCCCATGGTCTCAAGCACCATGATGGCCTCCCGCACCGAAGGACGGCTGACGCCGAGGAGTGCGGCCATTTCCCGCTCAGACGGAATTTTTTCACCCGGCTTCAACTGGCCGTCGGTGATGAGGGTTTTGATCTGTTCTACGATTTCTTCGGACAGCTTCTTGGGACGAATCGGCTTAAATAAAGTGGTCATGCCATTACTCCAGAAAATGAATTGGTATGACCACTTTTATTACCACTGCCGCCGATGAATGTCAAGGCAGGAAATGCAGCGGCAGATAATTGACCGGAAATGTGAATGCCGCGGGGAGCAGACTTCAATTGTCTTGTTCTGACGTCTGCCGAATCTCTTCCTCGACAATACTGATCGTCTCCGGATCAAGGTCAGCGAACTGCGCTTCCGTATACATAGCTCCTTCAGAATACAGCAGCCGTTCTTCCTCGAAAATCAAAGCTTCATCAGCCAGAGTATTCTCGATCTCCTCCTGGTCAAACTCCAGCTCAACCTCGGGCTGCTCCTCCAGGGCCAGCCAGATTTCCTCCTCAATAAGCCTGATCGTCTCAGGATCAAGATCGTTGAGCTGTTCTTCCGTATACATAGCCCCTTCGGAATCAGCCAGGCGCTCCTCATCAAGAAATCTCAAATCTTCCGCCGCGGCATATTGATCCCAGGCGGCATCTGCCTGATACGCTCTGCTGTCTTTGGACCTCAAACTGTTTTCCCGCGTTATCAGTTTTGTGTGCTTGCTTTTTTTGTCGGGGTCTTTTTTCCGGAGTTCCGCCCCTTGAGAAACCGGCAGCTTCATACCCGAGGATGAACTCGCAACACGTGCATTCCGCGATTCTACCCTTACCTCATCTTTTGCGGTTTCCGGATCGGTTGAGGAAATTTTCCCGTCAAACGGCGTTCCCGCCAATAAAACCAGCAACAACAGCGCGAGAGCAGCCAGAACGTAGAAGGGCAGGCCTTTGATCAATCCTTTGCTGCTGGACTTTCCCGCCATGTTATTTCTCCGGACTGGATTAATAAATTAGTGGAGATGGAGTGGTCGTAATCTTAAATATACATTTACGGATTTATCGTAACCGCAGTTGCCGTCCCTATGCTGCCGGATGCAGGACATGAGGTGGCAGTACCAAGCACATTACATCTCTGCCCGCTGTTCTGGCAGTTGCGCAGAGCATCACGCAAATCACTGTCGGTTGTCCCTGTAATAAAATAAACATTCGACAGCCCGGATGTTCTCATATAAGCAGTTGACGCTGTAGCCGTATCATATACCCTGACCACCTGTCCGGTCAGACTGCATACCGCATTGGCGCTTAACGGCAGAATCAAACAAAAAGAAACAATTGCCAAACCCATTCCCAGTAATTTTTTCATTTTCCTCTCCTCATACGGTTCATTTTTACGAATCATTTTACCAACTGACACTTCTCTGCACCGCAATTCTCATCCGCTACCCGATGCCAAACCAGAACGACCAGTTCCATCTCCATATAATTCCCTTAATACAACGCGTAGAGCGGAGAGTCAATAAGCATCCAAGGGACAGGTTATGCCATAGAAAAAAACCATCCACCGGCTTGTTTTTCAGCAGTTTATTAACAAGTTAGTCTCCGCCTGCAACTTTGCTTCCTCCGTTAGTCAAGAAAAGACGGCGGCCGCACCACCAGCATCTCGTTGCCCCCTTTCTGGAATTCATAAGCAACCCTGCTGACCGCCAGCTGATACCGCTCCTGCTCCAATTGCGCCATGACCCGGTCCAGATGCCTCGATCTTTTCGCCCCCAGCTCAAGCAGCGGGAAAATCCTCGCCTCATGGGCAACCCGGCAGAGCTCCCTGATGGCAGCAACATGAAACTCCTCAGAGAGCTGCCCGCTGTAGAGAAAGAGCAGGTGCGAGCATAAGGCCAGCCCGAACTCCCGTTTCTGCCAGGGCAGCATCGGCAGAGCGCCGGCCAGATACCTGCCTGCCGCCCTGCCCTGTTCGAAATCCCGCAGAAACTCCGTCATGGCGGCCATGCGCACCCGCCCCAGCTCCGCCACCGAATGGATGACATCCCAGCGGAATTCCTCGCTGTTTCTGGCCGTCTGCTCCAGCACCGTGGTAAAGGTGGCAGCGATCCTTTCCCTGATCTGCTCTGCGGAAAAGGCATAGAGGGGGTCGAGGGAAACGATTTTCCCGCCTCGACCGTTGTGCCTGCTGTTAAAGCCAGCCGGGCCGTCGCCGCAGCCGAGAATCCGCTGGCGCAGATCCGCCGGGGACAGGGAAAACATCGCCAGATATTCTTCATAGGAGCGGCCCCAGGGAACAACTTCGGCTAAGGAAAAGGGCATTGGCGCACCTGTGGGGATCAGGGTCGATCTCGATTTTTTTTTTACGTGCGCCCTGCCGGAAAACGGGCGCCTCACTCCATCGTTGCCAGGCAATAAATACCTGATGATACTTGGCAAGATACTCGCAAAGGTATACAATCGTAAATTGAAATTGACAGTTTGCCGGGCACTTCCTTTTTGACATCCGCGGCCCGGCCGATTTTGCCGGTCTCGAGGTTTTGGGTAAAAACCCCGCGACAGCCGTGCAGTGCATGATAAACTCCTGATTTATCGTCACGGAAATTCGGGAGGTACTTTTTACCCTCAACGGACACAAGGACGAAGCCGACAATTTTCAGAGAAAATGGGCGGAAAAACAAAAAAATGTAGCTTTTTGTACGTATTATCTAGTAGATGAACTACAGCAAACGGCATGCACTCCTTGCTTTCTATCGGATGGACGCAACATGGACAGACGTAAGATAAGGATTTTCTTAAGGACCACCCGCAGACCCCTCAGGTTTCTCACCTATTTCCTGATGGCCGTCCTGGTTGGCAACCTGATCCCGCTGGTCGACCTGGTGCGCCATCCGGAACTGTCCTATTTTCATGAGGAACATTGGATTGTCGGCAGCATGCTCTCCTTTCTGGCCATGATTCTCTGCGTCCTCATCGAAAAAAGCTATATCCAGGGACCGACCACCACCTCCACCCTCACCCCCCGCCTGAAGGCCTATGTGGGCATTTACGCCGCCTTCTGGACGCTCATCGTCATCTCCTCGCTGATCTGGAACATTGTCCGCCAACAGCAGGACGCCCTGCAGGTCGGCCTCAATCAGGCACGCACCATCTACCAGAAGGATCTGGTTTACTACCGCTGGGCCACCGAGCACGGCATGGTCTTCGTGCCGATCACGGACAAGACCCAGCCCAATCCCTATCTGCAGATCATGCCGTCCGAGGACGGCATAACCACTTCCGGCACGGAACTGACCATGGTCAATCCGGAATACATGATCCGTCAGGTCTACGAAATGCAGACCCCGGCCTCCGGGATTCTCGGCCACATCACCAGCCTGAACCCGATCCGGGCGGAAAACGCCGCCGACCCGTGGGAAAAAAAGGCCCTGGAAAAATTCGAAAAGGGGGTAAAAGAGGTCTACTCCATTGAAACGATCAGGGGCGAGCCCTATCTGCGCCTCATGCGGCCGATGCTTACCGAACGCGGCTGCCTGAAATGTCATGCCCGGCAGGGCTATAAACTGGACAGCATCCGCGGCGGCATCAGCGTTTCCGTGCCCATGTCCCTGCTCTTTTCCCTCAACCGCAAAGACATCTTCATGTTTTCCCTGGCCCACGGCTCCCTGTGGATCCTGGGCATGCTCGGCATCTTTCTGGAATCCTACCGGATCAACCAGTCCATCCTGGAAAAGGACCAGGCTGAAGCGAGAACCAAGTCCATCATCGAAAACATGCTGGACGGCCTGATCACCATGCATCCCGAAGGCACCATCGAATCGGTGAACAGCGCCACCTGCAGGATGTTCGGCTACACCTCCGGGGAACTTATCGGCAAGGATATCGATACGCTGATCGAATTTCCCTCGGCCCAGGACTGGAACGGCGTGCAGCTCAAAGAGCCCGATTTCGACATCCGGGATGCGGCCAAGCCCCAGAACGAGCTGACCGGCAAACGGGCGGACGGCTCTACCTTCCCGCTGGCCATTTCGCTCAGTGAAATGGAGCTGGGGTCGAACCAGCTGTTGATCGCCACGGTGCGGGACATCACCGAAGAAAAAATCAGAAAAACCGAAGCGCTGCGGGCCGGACAGCTGGCCGCCATCGGTGAACTGGCCGCCGGGGTGGCCCATGAAATCAACAACCCCATCAACGGCATCATCAATTACAGCCAGCTGCTGCTGGATGATTTCGAATTCGATGAAAAAAGCGACCCCATCCACAAAGACATCATGAGCCGCATCATCAAGGAAGGGGAACGCATCGCCATTATCGTCCGGAACCTGCTTTCCTTTGCCCGGCAGCGGGATGAGTTTATCGACGGCCTCCATATCCATGACATCATCAAGGACAG
Source organism: Desulfurivibrio sp. (assembly GCA_003605035.1). Classification (GTDB taxonomy): domain Bacteria; phylum Desulfobacterota; class Desulfobulbia; order Desulfobulbales; family SURF-16; genus SURF-16. The sequence continues at coordinate 2,538 of QZKJ01000085.1, read as the reverse complement.
CCTTTCCCTGCTCACCCATCAGTTTCAGAAGGACGGCATTCAGGTCAATGTCAATGTGCCGGCGAGCCTACCGACCCTGAAAGGCAACCCGCAGCAGCTGCAGCAGGTCCTGGTCAATCTGCTGACCAACGCCTGCTACGCCCTGAACCAGAAGTTTCCGGGCCGGGCCTCGGAAAAACGGCTGGAGATCGCCAGCTCCGTGGTTGAGCAGGAGGGCCGGGATTTCATCAGAACCACGGTGACCGACTGGGGCACCGGCATCGCCCAGGACGTCATCAACCATATTTTCGACACCCTGTTCACCACCAAGCCGCCGGGCAAGGGCACCGGCCTGGGACTCAGCATCAGCAAAGGCCTGGTGCGGGATCATCACGGCCATCTGACCCTAACCAGCACCCCCGGCAATCCCACGGTGGCCACCCTTGATCTGCCGGTTTCCAAAAATTCGGACAGGGCGGAAGAGGAAAACGACGAGGCCTGAGGGCGGCCCACGCTCAGGTTGGCGTCACTGCCGAACGAGCCGGCAAACTCCCCACTGGCAGCAGTTTGATGCCACAGGCCGGGTCGGCGCCAGCCGCATCGCCGTCCCCTTCCGTTCGACCGAGTAAATATTGAAGCCCGCGGTTGCCGACGGGACGCCATCCTATCGCACCATACATTCAAAGCCGAAGGATTTCAGGAAACACCTTAAATTCCTGATTCCATTCAAAGCAATAGATTACCAATGTGCTGCAAGGATTGGGGAAAGCCTGGTAGTGCTGTGTTGCTTAAAAAAAATCCTATTTCCTCCGGGTGGCAATTATTCTCTCACTCTCAGCCAGATCATAAAATGAAAAAATGCCCTGCATGCATGAGCGTTAGACTTGACGCATATTGTAATGATCATTATAATGAGAATATAAAATTCAGGAGGTAGCGATATGCCAACAGCATTAAAAACAGAACGGATCACCATATTAGGAACGCCTGATTTCAAGAATTTCTTGACGCGGGAAGCTAAAAAAGAAGGAGTAAGCTTGTCAGAACTCGTGCGGCACCGTTGCGAGAAAAAGCCATCCACCTCTGAAGACGATGAGTTGTTAATGGCCATGGTGGATGAGATTAAGGCGGCAACCAGCAGAGCTAAAATTTCTTTAGAAAAAGGGTTGAATGACGCGGAAAAAGTGTTAGCTGAAATAAGGGGAGCCGCCACGTGAGCACATTAAAAGATGTCATATCAGCGATGAAAGAAGTCTTGCTCTTAACCGATAAAATGGAGCGTGCGGGAACGATGCTCACCGAACTATCCAACGAATTGCGCGATCATGACCGGCGATTAATCCGCTTGGAAACGATGGTTGAAATTGCTAAAAATCAACCTCAATTAAAGGATGATCCAAAATAGAGAGTGCTCTTTGTCTGGAGGTAACTTTGTTTTGCATGGGCAGGAAAATATCAAGAGTAAAAGTTTGACCCCAATCCTGCCGGAGACGTTCTATGAACGACAAGAAATCATTCTGGGTAACTTTGCCAGGCATATTAACCGGATTCGCCGCAGTGATAACGGCCATAGGCAGCATAATTGCCATTTTTTACCAAGTGGGAGTTGATGGAGAGAACCTCGAAAAAAGATATAGCATTTTAGCCCCACCTACTCCGGAGCATCCAGCATGCGGCAGTGTCGTTAGGACGCTTCCGGATACGGAATACCTTGTACTGAATTGGCAACCGGTAAACGGAGCGTCAACCTATACCATAGAAGTGGATTGTTTTGGCTGTGGGCAGTATCCAAATAAATGGCACAGTCAGTCTGGCACTCCTTGGCATATCAAGCCCGGCATGGGTAGGAGGACGCTGCATAATCCAATATATAGCTCGAAGGTACATATAAAACTTCGACAGGCTGGCGGAACGTCTTTGCGTTGGCGTGTGTGGGCTGTCGATTCAGAGGGGCGCGAAGGCAAAAAAAGTGGCTGGTGCCAACTTGCCTTTTCCGGGAGTTTTGATCAATAGACCATAATCACTCATGAGGGAACGTCACCCAACAAGGGGTAGACCCAAAGGGGGCTCGGGGACGCCCTGCCGCCAGAGGACGCGGACTACCCCGGGCGGTGGATGCTCAGTAAAACGGGATTCTCGCGGCATATCCCCCAGGGGGAACGCCGGAGCGCCAGCCGGGCGGGCAAAGGAGAACGCGGCCCGGCAACGCCGGTATTGGGAACATCTCATCCTCGACGAAGAAGATTTTGCGAGACATGTGGATTACATCCATTTCAATCCGGTGAAACACGGCCAGGTGACCCGTGCTGCGGATTGGCCGTATTCAAGCATCCACCGCTATATCGAGGCAGGGATGATGGACCACGACTGGGGCGGCGGAATCTGCGGCTATGATGAAAGCGGCTATGGCAAGAGAGGATGATGTTTTGTTGGGGTTCGTTGTTGGGGTTCGTTCCTCACCCCAACCTTGTATCTTACAATTGTGATGATTAGCTATCATCACAAAGGACCGGGAGAGCTTCTACCCCAACCTGGGTTCATCGAAACCGAAACGTAGAG
>QZKJ01000074.1 GCA_003605035.1 Desulfurivibrio sp. | reverse complement strand
TGCGCGAAAGCGAGTACAACCGAGGAACCGGATGCGGGAAAACCGCACGTCCGGGTCTGTGCGGGGGGCGCTGGGTAACCGGCGTTCCTACCGCGAGAGCCCCTTGCGATTACCACCTCGAACATCTGAAAAAGTCTAGCAACACTCTGGTTTACCCCTCCTGCTGTCTCTATCCTTAACCGCATAATTCTTCCTTGGTTTTGCACCCCAACAGAAACATTTTCTCCGCAGGGATTCCCCTGTCATTTGTCACCAGCGCCGCCCATCACGCCTATCTGTTTGTCAAGTCGAGCAAATTGCCCGGTTCACCAATTCTCCTCGGGGAAAAGTGATCGTTTTCTATCAGTTTTTCTTAATGGATGCGCCGGGGATGCCGATGAATAGCATTGCATATGCGCTGCAAATGCCAGGAGAAATGAACTTCGTTGTTTCCGGCGGTTATCGGGAAAAACGAAGAATCCGGAGAGTTTTTTTCAGGTCTGCGGCGGGGGAGAAGTCACCTGCCTTTTAGTTACGCCTTCCCTTTGCATAGCGAATTCTTATCAACGCCTGGTGCGCGGTCATCACGGTACGTTCACGGGGATGCCCGCCATGAACTGCCGCATGCGAGCGAATTCCTGAAGTTCATGACATTGACTGACCAGGATAATTTTTGAGGGGGTTTTGCGGATGGCAAGCATGGATTCACATGGAAGTGGACAGCAGGGAATGCCCCGGAGCGACAAGCGGGAATCCAGAAGAATTAATGTCAATCTCGAGGCGAAGTTATCTATCGGCGGGCAGACCTATCCTGTCCTGATCGGCAATCTCTCCGAAACCGGGCTGTATGTTATCCTGCCGGTGCCGCCCGGGACCTCGGCTTCCCTTGAGGGCATCACCGATGCAGAGGTGAAAATACGGATCAGCCAGGCCGAAATCCTTGATCTGCCCTGCAAAAAGTTGTGGGCCTCCGAGATCCCTGATTCACCTCTGGTGCAGCGGATCGGACTCCTGCTCAAAAGTCCGTCGGCGGCCTACAGAAAGTTTTATAAATCACTCTCGTACCAGGCGCGCACGGAAATAACCCGGGGGCCGGTGGCGGTTGTCGGACTGGCCTGTTACTACCCGGGAGCGCCGAATATCCAGCTTTTATGGGAAAATATTGTCAGCCGCCGCCGCCAGTTCCGGCGCATGCCGGATGTCCGGCTGCCCCTGAAGGATTATTACGATCCTGATCCGGCGGCGGAAGATAAGACGTACGGCACCAAAGCGGCGGTGATCGATGGCTTCAGCTTCGATTGGATCAAGAGAGGAATTCCGAAATCGGTGGTGGATTCCACGGATATCAGCCACTGGCTTGCCCTGGAAACCGCGCTCAAGGCCCTGGAGGATGCGGGCCTCAGCCCCGGGAGCGTCCCGCCGGACCGCACCGGCGTCATCCTGGGCAACAGTCTGACCGGCGAGCAGAGCCGGGCGGAGGGTCTGCGGCTGCGCTGGCCTTTTGTGTTGAAAACCTTGCTCACCGCGGCAGATGACACCGGTCTGCCGCCGGAGATGAGCGCGGCACTGGCGACGAACATGGAGGCCTATTACAAATCGGTATTTGCGCCGGTAACCGAGGATACCCTGGCCGGCGGCCTGTCCAACACCATTGCCGGCAGAATCTGCAACTTCCTCAATCTCAACGGCGGCGGCTACACCGTGGATGGGGCCTGCTCCTCCTCCCTGCTCGCCGTTACCACCGCCGCCACCGCCCTGGCGAACGGCAATCTGGATCTGGCCATCGCCGGCGGGGTGGATATCAGCCTCGACACCTTTGAACTGGTCGGTTTTGCCAAGACCAGGGCGCTCACCCGCGACGAGATGCGGGTCTATGACCGGCGGGCCAACGGCTTCATCCCCGGCGAGGGCGCTGGTTTCGTTGTCTTGAAGAGACTGGAGGACGCCCGGGCCGACGGCGATTACATCTATGCGGTTCTCCGGGGCTGGGGCATATCAACTGACGGCAAGGGCGCGCTCACCGCGCCGAAGGCTGAGACCCAGGCCCTGGCCATCCGCCGGGCTTACACCGGCTCGGGCTACGGCTTTGGTGACATTGACTTTGTCGAAGGCCACGGCACCGGGACCCCGGCCGGTGACACCGCGGAGCTGAGCGCCATCGCCGAAGTGCTGGGAGATCGGGCCAAGGGCGCCCTGCGGCCCTGCGGCATCACCTCGTTGAAGTCGCTGATCGGCCACACCAAGGCTGCCTCGGGCATCGGCGGCTTTCTGAAGGCCGTGCTGGCAGTGAACCGCCGCGTCCTGCCGCCCACCGCCAACTGTACGGAACCGAGCCGCACCTTCGAGAAGCCGGCCCGCCTGGTTTACCCGATCATGCGCGGCGAGATCCGCCCGCCCCAGGAGATCCTGCGGGCCGGGGTTTCGGGTATGGGATTCGGCGGCATCAACTGCCATATCACCCTGGAGTCCGGCGATGCCCCTGCCGCCGGACTGGCCCCGGGCCTGGAGGAGCGCAGGCTGCTGGCCTCTGCCCAGGAAACGGAGCTTTTCATCCTCGGCGGCCCCACGCCGGCCCGGCTGCTGGAACGGGTCCGGGCAGTACGCCAGCTCGCGTTCGGCATGAGCGTAGGCGAGATGGTCGATCTTGCCGCGCAGCTGTCCCGCGAGGTGGAGGAGCAGGCCCTGGTGCGGGCCGCGTTGATCGCCGATTCACCGGAATCCCTTGCCGAAGGGCTGCAGGAACTCGAAAGCCTTCTCAGCCAAAACCCGCCGCTTGCCGGTGAAAAGAGCGTCAGTCCGCACCAGAACCTGCTGGTCGGACACGCCCTGCACAAGACGAGGGTCGGGTTTCTCTTTCCCGGCCAGGGCTCACAGCAGCTGAACATGGCAAGATTTCTCGTCGAACGCCACGAATGGGCCCGTGAGCTTTGCGCCAGGGCATCGAGCTGGCTTAAGGAGGAAAACGGCGGCGGTCTGCTCGACCACATGTTCAAGCCCCTGGAACGGGCCCTTGACCAGAGCCGCGTCGAGGCGTGGGCCGCGGCACTGCAGGAGACCACCATCGCCCAGCCCGCCATCTGTCTGGCCGCGCTGCTCTGGTGCAGAAAACTGGAACGTCTCGGCATCACTCCGGTGGCCGCGGGCGGTCACAGCCTCGGCGAGCTTGCCGCCTTTCACGCCGCCGACGCCTTTGACGAGTCGGCCCTGCTGAAGCTTGCGGCCCTGCGCGGGCAGGCGATGACCGCAGCGAGCGGGGCAAGGGGCGTCATGGCAAGCCTGGCCTGTGCTTATGATACGGCGGCGGCCATCCTCGGGCAGGTGCAAGGCTACGCCGTGGCCGCCAATATCAACAGTCCGCAACAGCTCGTTATCTCAGGTGAGCAGGCGGCGGTGGAGCAGGCGGTGGACCTGGCCCGGGCCAGGGGGATCAATGCCCGGCTGCTCAAGGTCTCCAATGCCTTTCACTCAAGCTTTGTCGCCGGGGCGGCCGAGATATTGCGCAGCGCGGCGCCGGTGCCGCTCCTGCTCGGCAATCCGAAAATAAAACTTTTTTCCGGCATCGGCGGCACGGAGATGCGGGCGGGCCTGCAGCTGCGTGACCACTTTGCCGAACAGGTCATCTCCCAGGTCGATTTCGTCTCCATCGTCCATGCCATGGCCAGGGAGTGCGATCTGCTCCTGGAAGTCGGGCCGGCCAAGGTTTTGAGCGGCCTGGTCCGGGCCATCACCGGCGGCCAGGGTCCGCTCTGTCTGCCGGTCGAATCGCGGCCTGGCCGGGATCGTGATCTGCACCTCTGCCTTGCCCATCTATTTGTCCAGGGAGGAGAGATTAACTGGCCGGCCCTGTACGAGGACCGGCTGGTCCGGCCTTTCGTGCCCGCCTCAGCCCGCGCCTTTATCGTCAATCCCTGCGAAAGACCGTTCAAGCCTGACCGGACCGCCACCGTGAAAACCGTGGCCGCCGAGGGCAACAGCCTGCCCGCGACCCTTACCGCGGCCACCGGCCTTGACCCGCAGCTTCTCGGCGACTATCTCGTCCGCCGCGGTCCTTTTCTGCGCGCCATGATCAAGGCGGATATGGAGAATCTGCCCGCGAACCTGCAGCAGCTGGAGGCCGTGGCCAAGAGCGCCTTCCCCGCGGGGCCGGCGCCGCAAGTCCCTGACCGGACCGCCCAGGCAGCCGGAGTGGAAAAAGTTCATGCCAGCGGGGACACGGCCATTGCTGATCTGCTGCTGGGGCTTGTCGAAAAAATGACAGGATTTCCAAAGGATACTCTCTCCCTGCAGCTGCGCCTGCTTGATGACCTGAACCTCGATTCCATCAAATCAGCCGGGTTGCTGGCCGAGGCAGCCATGCGGCTGGGCGTGGCCGGGGATTTCGATACCTCCCGATACGCCAACGCACCGCTCGCCGAGGTGATTGAAACCCTGCGCAGTTTGACGGCCGGCCGGCAAAAAGATTCGCAACCTGCGGCAAAGAAAGAGGGGGCAGCCGAAGTAATTTTTGCACTGATTGCAAAACGCACCGGTTTTCCCCGGCAGAGCCTGTCAGCCGGGATGCGGCTGCTGGACGACCTGAATCTCGATTCGATCAAGGCGGCCGAGCTGCTGGCCGAAGCCGCTAAAGGCTGCGGGGTGGCTGGCGATATGGATGTCAGCCAGTATGCCAACAGTACGGTGGCGGAGATTGCCGCGGCCTTTGACGGCTTCATCGTCGCCAAAGGGCAGCCTGCCGCGGCGGAGCCGGAAGTTGCCGCCAAAGCAGTCTGGCCGACCTGGGTGCGCAATTTCGCCGTCGCCTATGTGGAGGAGGAGCTCACGCCTTCCGAGACCAGGCAGGCCGCCCGCGGCCGGCTGGGAGAAAGATTGCTCATTCTCTGCCGGGCCGAGGAAAGAGGCCTGGCCGAAAGCCTGCGGGAGCATTTTGCCGGGCTGGGTGCCCAGGCAGAAGTCCTGGAGTATGAGGAAGTGCTGCGGAATGAACAAGTTGGCCAAAATGGCTATACCACCTTTATCGGCATCCAGCAGAAAACGACCGGCAAGGCCGGCCTTGCCAGGGAAAGCCTTATTCCTGTTGTCGAACGGTTGCAGATTGTTGCCGGTCTCGCCTGCCGGGCACCTGAAGCAGGACCAGCCAACACGGTGGTCTTTATTCAATTCGGCGGCGGGTTTTTCGGCCAGGGACCCGAAACGTGCGATGTTGCGCAATGCCCCGCGGCAGCCCTGGCGGCTAGTCTGCATCTGGAGCGGCCGGATCTCAGGGTGCGGGTGCTTGATTTCGATGCCGCGGTCGAGGCCGGCCAGGTGGCGGCAAAGGCAGCGGCTGAGATGGCGGCCGGGGAGCAATACGCTGCCAGCGGTTATGACCGGCAATTGACCAGGCGCGTGCCGCGACTGACCCTGCAGGAGCCTCGCGCCTACACCGGCCGCGCTCTTGCGTGGTCAGCCGCTGATGTCATCCTCGTCACCGGCGGGGCCAAGGGGATAACCGCGGCCTGCGCCCTGGCCCTGGCCCGGCAGACCGGGGTGCGCATGGCCCTGGTGGGCAGTTCGCCCCATCCTGAGGCGGAACACGGCGCGGCCCGGAGCCGGGAGATTGCCCAGACCCTTGCCCGCTTCCAGGAAGCGGGTCTTCGCGCCAGCTATTATCAGTGTGATATTGTTGACCGGGAGGCGGTACAAAGCATGGTGCGGCAGGTCCGGCAGGAGCTGGGTCCTATTACCGGGGTTATGCACGGCAGCGCCCTCAATAAGCCGCGGGATCTGGCTGCGGTGTCCAGCGCTGAGGCCCTTCGCGAAATTTCCCCCAAGGTGCTCGGCGCGGTGAACCTCTGCGAGGCATTAAAAGACCAGCCGCCCAGGCTGTTTATCAGCTTTTCTTCCATTATCGGCGTAAGCGGCATGGCGCGCAACGGCTGGTACGGCTTTTCCAACCAGGCCCTTGATCTGCTGATGCGGCGTTTTGCCGAGGAGCACCCGGCAACCGCGGTGCAGTCCATGGCCTTCAGCATCTGGGACGAGATCGGCATGGGTGTGCGGCTGGGCAGCATTGCCCATCTGGCCCAGCGGGGCATAGCCGCCATTCCCGCCCAGGAGGGGGTGCGCCGCTTCCTGCAGCTCCTCAGTCACGACCCCGGCGAGCAGCAGGTGGTCATTGCCGCGCGGCTGGCCAATCTCGACACCATCCAAGCGGCCCAGTATCCCCGGCCCGGAGCCGCCCGTTTTCTGGAACGGCTGCTCTCCTATACCCCGGATGTGGAGGTGGTTGTCCGCGCCCAGCTGAACCTGGCAAAGGACGCCTATGTCGAGGACCACAACTGGCGCGGCACACTGCTTTTCCCCACGGTCTTCGGCCTGGAGGCCATGGCCCAGGCCGTTGCCTGGGTTACGGGAATAAGCGATTTCAGCTCCGTCCGCCTGGAAAATATCAGTCTTGCGCGGCCCATACCGGTAAGCCCTGAAAAAGGAATCGAGATCGAGATCCGGGCCGAGGTGCTGGAACGGCAAGCCGGAGAGATCGGCAGAAGGGTGCAGGTAAGTATCGGCACCGAGCAGACCGCTTTTGCCACACCCCATTTTTCCGCTACCTTTGTCCTGGGCGTAGAGCGCCAGGCGCCGCCTGAGGAAATCGTGCTGCCGGAGCAGCCGCTCGATATCGACCCCAAGGAGGATCTGTACAACGGCAAACTGCTGTTCCAGGGGCCGCGTTTTCAGCGGCTGGTCAAGGTCCATGCCTTGGACTCCGACCATTGCGTTTTCCAGACTACCCTCAAGGCATCAACAGAGGAAAATGACAGGCAATTCACCGGGCAAGCCGAGCCGTCCTGGCTGATCGGTGATCCGTATTTCAGGGATTCGCTGCTGCATGCGGTGCAATTGTCAATTATTCCAGATATTTGTTTGCCATTTACCATAGCGAGCATCGAACGATATGACATTAAACATAATATTTCTGAACCATTGATTGGGATGGTTCATGTTGAATCCCATACAGCGGATGAAGCGCATACCAGTGTTACCGTAAAAAATAGCAAAGGGCAGATTTTAGAACGTTTACATGGCTATGTGCTCAAGGTCCTGGAACGTCATGAAGATTTCCCAACCCCTGCAGATCTTGCCGACCCAGGTCCGCGGGATGAAGATATCATCCGCCGGAAAGTAATCGCTTGCTGCAAAGAGCTTGCTCTTAAGCCTCCTCACATAGCTGTCGCCTATCTGGCCAATCTGCAGCAGATGACGAAAAGCGAGCGCCATGAAAAAGAACTGCCCTTGCTGAAAAGGGCGGTTGGTCAACTCGGAAATTATAATGATGACGTTTCGATCAGTTGGCATGAGTCCGGCAAACCATGTATCACGGAAGCATCAGGGGAGAATCATATATCTCTTTCCCACGATCAAGGCACGGTGCTTTGTGTGGCAGGGGAAAATCCGCAAGGATGCGACCTTCAGTCTATTCCCGTACATACCGAGGAAGAATGGCTGGCTCTGCTGGGGAAGCGGCGCAAGCCGCTCTTGGATGCATTAACGGCTGAGGGTGATAGCATTAATCAGGCGGGGACAAGGATCTGGGCTGCCTGTGAAGCAGTGTTCAAGCAAAGCGGGCAAAAAAATCAGGATATAATGATAAGGAGCAGAATTGGTGACAGCGTTGTTTTTCAAACAGAAGGGGCTGATGCAAAGCATACTGTGTTGACCATCCCGCTGTCGCTTAGCAGAAAACCGGAGAGAATGCTAGCTGTATCGGCCTTGGCAGAGAAGGAACCGGAGAAGCAGAGTTGTCAGGAGCTGTCAAGCTATCATGCCGAGAGACTTAATTATGATTTGGCCGCCTATAAGGCGGAAATCAGTACCGGCCCTTTTGGACAAGCAGTGTTCAATTTTTACTTTCCCATGACTTTCAGGGAATCGGCAAATCCGAGCCGCACCCTGTATTTCTCCCAGTATTTCGATTGGATAGGCAAGCTGCGTGAATATATGGTCCAACCCATATATGAGGGACTGGTGCAGAGTTACACCAGCGGCAGGTGGGGAACGGTTACCAACGGGGCTGAAGTTGATATTTTCGGCGAGGCACGGTCGGGAGATACCATTGCGGGTTCTGTCTGGCTGGAGAATATCAGCGGTAAGGAGCAGGCGACCCTGGATTTTGGCTTTGCCTGGAGAAAGGTGCTTGATAAAGGGCATCAGGAGCTGATTGCTATCGGAAAAGTGTCAACCACCTGGGTAGAGATTCTTGGTCATGGGGTGGTGGACGTCCGGCCATTACCTGAATATGTGCAGGATTATTTCAAGAAATTGCTTCCTGATTCTCAGGTTAAGAGCATACCACTGAACACTCTGCAGCCGGAAATTGCCGCAGATTTCGGGGAAGAACTCCACAGAGAGCCCGAGGGGCCGGTCCGGAATGCAGCTCTCTTACGCGAAGAGATCTTTCAATCTTCGCTGGAGAATGCCAATCTGGTGGGAAACATTTACTATTCTAATTATTACAAATGGCAGGGAGTAACGCGGGACAACTTTCTCAATGCGATACTGCCGGAGTACTTTGATAATTCAGGTAATCGTGGGGAATTGCGATGTGTCCACTGCAAGGTGAATCATTTACATGAAGCGATGCCTTTTGATCGGATACTTGTCAGAATGTACAAGAAAGCTGTGTATGAAAAAGCTGTCTGGTTATATACTGATTACTATCGGCTTGATCAGGACGGCAAGCGCCACAAGCTGGGTTACGGGGAGCATAAAGCCGTCTGGCATGCGCCGGATCAAGAAGGACGATGGTTGCCGGCAAAACTGCCGAAAGCACTCATACGGGCTTTACTCCCTGAAAAAGTTGCCCAGGCCAAGGCATACAATCGCTACCCGTTAAGTAATAAGGACGCTACCCATGAAGTCATTATCATTGGCGCCGGGATTGGGGGACTGACAGCGGGAGCGCTTCTGGCAAAGAGGGGAAAACGTGTGCTGGTGCTCGACCAACACTCCAAGCCGGGTGGTTTTTGCACTTCATGGGAACGGCAGGTGAAACGCAACGGCAAAACTCTGCGGTTCGTCTTTGATGCAGGCGTACATGATATTCTGGGACTTGGCGGCCACGGGCACATAAGGAAGCTGCTGCGGGATCTTGACGTGGAAAACAGGATAGAATGGCGGCGCGTTGATCATCAATATATTGTCGATGACCTGCGCATAAGTGTTCCAAGGGATCTTGATAGATATATAGATCTGTTATGCGAACAATTTCCTGAAGAGCACGAGGGAATTACAAGGCTGTTCAATGAAATGCATAAGATTTATGCCAGCCTCTACAGCAAGAGATCAGTAGAAGATCATCTGTCGAGGTGGCTTGATATGCCATTTCTGGCGATGTTGGATGAATTTATCAAGGATCGCAGGTTAAAGGAGATTATCAGTATATTAAGTTGTTATATAACCGATGATAAATCAAAGATAAAAACATTAACGATAGCTCCTTTATTCGGGGAATACTTTGAGGGGGGATATTATCCTGTCGGAGGTCCCCAGGTTTTTTCCAACACCTTGGCTCAGGTGCTGAAAGACGCTGGCGGCGCACTTGCCTGCAATACCTCTGTTTCCCGCATCCTCGTCGAGAAAGATGCGGTCATCGGCGTCGAATTAGGAGATGGTGAGAAGCTGTATGCCCCGATGGTCATTTCAAATGCTGATCTTATTCAGACCTTTTCCCGATTAATCGAGCCGGGTTATTGGCCGCCCTATTTTGCTGAGCGTCTTAAAGAACTCAGGCCATCCAATTCAGCCTTTCTAATCAATCTCGGCCTGGATTTTGTTCCGGATGTGGCGCCAACCACGTTGATGTGCATGAATAATTCTATTCTGGCTATTATGACACCTTCGAGAATTGATCCAAGACTTGCCCCGGAAGGACATTCTTCCATGACTCTTGTAACACTGATCCCCAATGAGGAAGCGGCCACCTGGAGGCGCGAGGAAAAAGGGTATGCAGCGCGCAAGAAAAGCAAGGGAGATGCGCTCATCTCCCAGGCGGAACAGGTAATTCCAGGTTTGAGCGCCCATATCGTCTACAGACAGGATGCGAGTCCTGCCACGTTCGCCCGATATGCCAGGTCGACCAATGGGGCGATTTATGCCACTCTGATTGATGGCTGGAAACCCTCTCCGAAAACACCTGTCCAGGGTCTCTTCCTGACCGGAGCTTCCATATCCGCCCGTCCGGGAGTCGGTGACGCGGTCTATTCCGGAATGCTGACATGTGATGTGCTTTTGCGGCACGACATAAGAAACTAAATATGATGAGCCTTTTCAGCATATCAGGACTATCTGTTGCGATTTCGTGTTTTTTTGTGTGCGGTATTGCTTTTATTTTTGGCAAAACCACCCTCCATCGTCTTTTATTTTATTTTAACATTGCCGTTTCACTTTGGGGGGTCGGGATATTTCTCGCCGGAATAGCAGAAAACGAGGCGGATCTAATCCGGGCGTGGAAATTAGCTCACCTGGGTGGTTTTTATGTTTCCCCCGTGTTTTTCCACCTGATATGTACATGGTGCGATGTGCGGCACAGGAAAATTCAAATTTTCGCCTATGGACAGGCGCTTGTTTTTTGCTGTTTGATAATTTTTACAGATTCAATCATCAATAAATTAATTCTTTTCAAAGGGATATATTTTGTTGATGTAAATGTTGTGTTTGCGATGGCAATCTTCATCTATGTTTGTTTTATCATCTTAAGCTATCGCGAACTCATTCGGTTTCTTAAATACGCAACCGGATCAAAACGAACCCAGACCTTGGTCATCATGTCCGGGTTTTTCCTGGGTTTTCTGGGGGGTAATACCACCACTCTCCCCTCGTTTCACATCAACATTTTTCATCCCGCCTGCAACTTCGGAATAACCATCTACGTCCTTATCCTGTCCTACTCCATTTTCCGGCATCAATTGATGGATTTTACCATCATTATCAAGAAGACCGTTGCCTATTCCCTGGTGCTTCTCCTGCTTATTACGCCATGTTTTGTCGTCGTCATCCTGACGGAAAAATATCTGCCGCATGGTCTGTATTACCCGATGCTGGCCGGCATCTTCATGCTGGTCGGTTTTGTTTTTCCCCGCATCAAGGTGCAGGCGGAGAGGAATCTCGAAAATATCCTGTTCAAGGGGGTGTTTGACTACCGGGAGGCCTTGGACAAGCTTTCCAAGAAGATGGCCACTCTCCACAATCTTGAAGAGTTGCTGGCCATATCCACCCAGACCATTGCCCGGGCAATTGATACGGACAGCTTCGGGGCGTATCTGCTCGGCAGCCGCGGTGAATTTGTCCTTGCCTCCTCTTATGGCAAAAAAAAGTGGCAGCAGGCGGCCATAACCAGGGAGAGCGAGCTGGTCAGTTATCTGCGCAGCCACGACGAGATTATTCAGAGAAACGGGAAGAAAAAAAACGGGGATCATGACCGGGAATACCCCGGCGAGGCGCTTGAGGCGCTTGGCGCTCATCTGTGCATTCCCATCAAATTCGAAAATGAACTGCGGGGCTTTATGGTTGCCGCCGAGAAGGCAAGCGCCGGCGAATACACCAGGGAGGAACAGAAAGTACTGTCGACCATGACCCATCAGTTGGCCGTAGCCATTGAGAACAGTCTGAAATATGATGAGATCAACAAGCTCAACAGCGACCTGGAAGAGCAGGTCAAGGAAATCGAGGGGCTCAATGTCAATCTGGAAAAAAAGGTCGAGGAGCGAACCGAGGAACTGCGCAAGGCCAATGAAGAGCTTAAGGAGCTGGACAGGCTGAAAAGCGAATTTTTTTCCAACGTCAGCCATGAACTGCGGACCCCCCTGACCAATATTATTCTGCCCATCCAGAATGTTCTGGAGAATTCCGGGGACAAGATCCAGACTGACAACAGGACGGAAAAAGAGGCCATTTTGCGCAATGCCCACCGGCTCATGAAACAGATCAATGAGATCCTTGATTTTTCCCGGCTCGAAGCGGGCAAGATGAACATCCGGGCCGCGGAAAAAGATCTTAACGCCCTCCTGGATGACATTATCGCCGCCTTCAAGACCAGCGCCGAACAGATGGATATTTCCCTCAGCTTCACTCCGGATCCCCATCTCGCCAGCATTTGGGTGGATCAGGAAAAGATGGAGAAAATCTTTTATAACCTCATTGGCAATGCCCTGAAGTTCACCCCCAGGGGAGGAAAGGTCACGGTTGTCACCAGAAAAGGCATGATCCTGAGCAATGGCGAGCCGGTTCCTGCCGTGCAGTGCAGCGTCAAAGATACCGGGGTGGGCATCAGCGCCAGGGATCTCCCCCATATTTATGAACGGTTCCGGCAGGCGGACAGCTCCACCTCCCGCAAGTATGAAGGAACCGGCCTCGGCCTTTATCTGGTCAAGGAATTCGTTGACCTCCATCACGGTGAAGTCGAGGTGAGCAGCCGCCAGGGAGAAGGAACGGAATTTGTCATCAGGCTGCGGCAGGGCAGGGATCATTTTTCCCAGGAGGAAATTGCCCTGAACGGGCAGCAGAAGGAGGCGTCCCCGGCGGCGGGGGCGCAGCCGGACCGGCGGCGGGGCGACCGCCGGAAACATGAGCGGCGCAGCGGCAGTGATCGGCGTTCCGGCTATGATCGCCGGGAGATGAGCAGCGAGGACCATGACACCATCAACTTCATGGCGGTCCAGTTATCCGACCTGGATCAGGGGCGTCCTGCGCCCGAGGACACCGGGAAGGATCCGGCCAGGAAGACCATCCTGGTGGTGGAGGATAACCGCGACCTTGCCCACAATATCGGCAGGTGCCTGAAACCCCGTTACAATATCAGGCTTTCCGGCAACGGCATAGAGGCCCTGGCCAAGCTCAGGGAGGAACTGCCAGACCTGATCCTCTCGGATGTGATGATGCCGGAAATGGACGGCTATGAACTCTGCCGGCGGGTCAAGGAGGACGCACTGACCAGTCATATCCCCGTGATCCTCCTGACCGCCAGGACCGCTACTGACGACAGGATAGAGGGCTATCAGCACGGCGCCGACCATTATCTGGCGAAGCCCTTTAATCTCCTTGAGCTGCAGGTTGTCATCGCCTCGCTCCTCTCGCAGCGCGAACTGCAGGCAAAGCTCAGCACCGCCCTGAAGACCCTGCAGGAAACCCAGGTTCAGCTGGTTCACACGGCCAGGCTGGAATCGGTCGGCCTGCTGGCCGCCGGCCTGGCCCATGAAATGAAAAACAAGATGTATTGCCTGCGGGCCGGCCTGAGCGGCATCAGCAAGAGGTTGACCATGCTGCAGGAAGGCAAGCTGACCCTGGCCGAAACCCATGACAGCCTGGTCGCGGCCCTGAACACCAATGAAAAGGCCTTGGAAAGCGCCCTCTATGTGGTCAACGCCCTGCTCGATTTCTCACGGAAAAACAAGGAAGGCATGGGTTTTGTCGATCTCAACAAGGGCATCGAAGACACGCTGACCATCGTCATGCCCATGGTCAGGGACAAGGTCAGCATCGAAAAGGATCTTCATGAGATTCCCCAGGTTGAATGCAGACTTGAGGAAATCAATCAGGTGCTGATGAATCTTGTCATCAACGCCTACCAGGCCATGACCGGACCAGGGCTGGTCCGCATCAGCACTTCCCTTGCTGACAGCGAGGTGGTCATCGTGGTCAGCGATAACGGACCGGGCATTGCCGAGGAGCATCTTGGCAAGATTTTCACCCCCTTCTTTTCGACCAAGCCGGAAGGAAAAAATTCAGGATTGGGGCTCAGTATCTGCTACAATATTATCCGCGGGCATCACGGGGCCATGAAAGTCGAGAGCCGGCCGGGAAAGGGGACGGAGTTTACCATCAACCTGCCGGTCCGGCAGAAGGCGCCGGCCGACCCCCTCTCAAATGCGGCATGAGTTTGCGCCAGGCCGGAAATGATGATTTTCTTTCAGGTATTCCAAGAGCAGTCCAATTTCATATTACCTTCAACCCGCACCAGAAACCATGCACCACAGCGCCCACATGACGCAGGAAAGACCACGGACAATGGATATACTCAATTACAAACAATTTCGGATTCTGCTGGTTGACGACGAGGTGGACAACCTCGCCAACCTGCTTTTCGCCCTGGAAATGACTTTCGACCTCGTCACCGCTGCCAGCGGGGCCGAGGCCCTGGATATCATGGCCAGGGAAAAAATCGCGGTCATCATCACCGATCAGCGCATGCCGAATATGACCGGGGCCGAGCTGCTTGGGCGGGTGAAAGAGTCCTTTCCGGATACGGTCCGCATACTGATCACTGCCTATGCGGACATCGACGCGGCAATATCCGCCATCAATACCGGCGACGTCTACCGGTATATCGGCAAGGACAGTTCCATAGACGAGATCGAGGCCTATATCAAACAGGCTATCGAACATTACCAGATGAAGGCCGACAATCTCCGCCTGTACGCGCTGCTCTCGGAATCACGAAAAATCGGGGCGATCGGCGCCCTTGCCGCAGGCGTTGCCCACGAGATCAACACCCCCACCCACTATATCGGCGAGAATCTGCGTTTTCTGCTGGAATCGTTTCAGAACGTCGAAGGGGTGCTTGGCAGGTATGAACAGCTGAAGAATGCGGTTGCCCGGGATGGGGAACCGCTTGCCGCCCTGGTGGCGGAGCTGGATGATTTCAATGAGGAGATCGAGATCAGCTATCTGCGTGAAGAAATCCCGGCTGCTCTCAAGCAGTCCCTTGAAGGCAACCAGCGGGTGGCTGACATTGTCCGCGCCATGAAGTTGTTCTGCCATCCCGGCCAGGATGAAATGGTGCCGACCAATCTCAATCAGGGCATCATGAGCACCATCACCCTTTCCCGTAATGAATGGAAGTATGTTGCGGAACTGGTCACGCAGCTTGACCCGCATCTTCCTCCGGTGAACTGTCTGCCCGGCGAGATCAATCAGGTCATTCTCAATATCATTGTCAATGCGGCCCACGCCATTGAGGAAAAATTCGCCTCCAGCCCCGAGCAGAAAGGAAAAATCATCATCCAGACCCTGCATAATGACGATAACGTTGAAATTCGCATCAGTGATAACGGGCAGGGTATTCCCCCGGCCATCCAGGCAAGGGTGTTTGACCACTTTTTCACCACCAAGGAAGCGGGCAAGGGGACGGGCCAGGGGCTCGCCATCGCCCATTCGGTTATTGTTGAGAAGCATCAGGGGACCATCACCTTTGAGACTTCTCCCGAACAGGGAACGACATTTATTATCCGCTTGCCTTTTTTGCCTGCCGAGGCGGAACAAATAACCAGGACCTGAAGAATATGGTACGTGAAAGTCCAAAACAAAAGATCCTCTTCGTTGATGATGAGCCCCATTTCTTAAGCTCGATCGCCAGAATGCTGCATGGCTACAAGGCAAAATGGGATCTCGATTACGCAACAAATGTCGATGAAGCCTATACCATGGTACTCAACAAGAATTATGACGCCATTGTCAGCGATATCACCATGCCCCGGAAGAGCGGCTTTGATTTTCTGCGCATGCTGCAGCAGACCGAGAAAACAAGTTATGTGCCGGTGATCATTCTAACCGGCAATGCGGAGGCCGCCCTCAAGCGGGAGGCCCTCAGCCTGGGGGCCGCGGATCTCCTGAACAAGCCGATCATGCGGGAAGACCTGGTCGCACGGCTGCAGAGCATTCTCAGGCTGAAGCATTTTCAGGATCAGCTGGCTGAATTCAATGAGCAGCTGGCCGATAAGGTAAAGGAGAGGACGCGAGAACTGGAGCTTTCCCGGCAGGATCTCATGTGGCGGCTGGCCAAAGCCGCCGAGTACCGGGACGAGGAGACCGGCGGTCACATCACCCGCGTCGCTGTTTACTGCCTTAATCTTGCCATTCAGCTGGGACTTGACTCGGAAACGGTCGAGCGGATCTTTCTGGCCAGTCCGCTGCACGATGTGGGAAAAATCGGCATATCGGATGTCATTCTGCTCAAGCCCGGCAAGCTGACCCCTGAGGAAAGAAAAATCATGGAAACCCATACGGAGATCGGTGCGGCCATCCTCACCGAGGCGCCGCAGGGCATGCATTATCTTCTGGACGAACAGGACGATCTCATTCAGACTTTTGCCAACGAACCCTTGAAGCAGACCGCCGCCAATATTGCCATCAGCCATCACGAAAAATGGGACGGCTCGGGTTACCCGAAGGGACTGCGGGGCGAGGCGATTCCCCTGGAAGGGCAAATAGCGGCTGTTGCCGACGTGTATGACGCCCTACGTTCAACCCGACCTTACAAGCCATCATTTGATGTTGATAAGGTTATGGGAATAATGCGCAGTGAAAGAGGGAAGCACTTTTCACCCCAGATCCTGGATGCCTTTGAAAAAGTTCAGCCGGAATTTGAAGAGATCCGGCTTAAACATCTATCGGAGGAGCCTCTTGCAAAATGAACGTCGTAGCGAGATCGAGAGAAAAATATTCTGGGCAAGGATGAGTGGTGAAATCGCCCGGAAGCGTAGCAATGCTACGTTGAGGACG
>QZKJ01000056.1 GCA_003605035.1 Desulfurivibrio sp. | reverse complement strand
GAACGCGGGCAGTCACGAGGTGATGTTCGATGGGTCGGGGCTGCCCAGCGGGATATACTTCGCCCGGCTGACCGCCGGGGACTTCACCCAGACGCAGAAACTCGTCCTGCTAAAGTAAGGGTATGGGGCACGGGGCATGGAAGGGGTGGCCTGGTGGGGTCGCCTCTTTGTTTATGGAAGAGGGAAGAGGGAGAATTGAATATCGAAAGATTGAGGTGATGGTAAACGTTTTAGCCCAGGACTCGTACCTGAAATACGGACTTAAGCACCTGTGATCGCATGATTTCCAGCGAGAGTTCTGCACCCCTTCCACGACTTCAGCGGTCGTTGGATCAATCAGGGACGGCTGACTCCGGGGCAATGGCTGCGCCGAATCAAATTGTTCTAGTTGGAAGTGTCGGGGTGCAATATGGCGGGACAGTTGGGTCTGACCGATCCCACCGTCTATAAAGCCATCACCGCCATCCTCCGGGCCATCCTGGCGCACACTTGGCCGGCCCGTTCCAAAATGCCGAAAACCGGGACTTCAGCCACCGCCCCACAGCCGGGGAGGTGACCTTGGCATCGGCGAATAACGATTTGCCGTCCTGCCGTCCTGTTGCCGTAAAATACACAGGCCGGATTCCGCCAATCGGGATCCGGCCTGCTCTGTTCATGCAGTAATGCGGCGACTAAAAACGCAATGTAAAGATGGTTTCTTCATGCGGGCGGGACACCACACTCAAGGTGCCGCCGTGCAACCGCATGATCTGCCGGGACAGGGATAGGCCAATCCCCGATCCATCCGGCTTGGTGGTGAAGAACGGGATGAAGATCTTCTCGAGCACTTCGGCGTTTAAGCCCGGCCCGTTGTCGGTCACCTGAATGACAGGATTACCGTGCTCGTCGGTGACCGCCCGCAGCGTGATCCTGGGGAGCTCGGTCTCGGCCAGCGCTTCGACGGCATTCTTGCTGAGATTGATCAGCACCTGTTCGATGAGCGCGGGATCGGCGGTGAGCTCCAGAGTGGATGGATCGACCTGCAGGGAGCAATGGATTTTCCGGCTGTCCAGCGGCTCCTTCATCAGGTTCATGATCCGTTCCAGCAGTTCCCGCACCGGGACGATTTCAAAATTCGGCTTGGGGATGCGCGTCAGCCTGCGGTAATCATCCACGAAATTCATGAGGTTCCGGCTGCGGCGCTCGATGGTCTTGACGGCCTCGCCTACATCACAAAGCGTGCCGTCCGGGACGGGCTCCCGGGCCAGCTTCTCGACCAGCAGCGAATTGGCGGTGGAAGCCAGCGAGGCGATGGGGGTGATGGAATTCATGATTTCATGCGTCAGCACCCGGATCAGATTCTGCCACGCCTCCATCTCCTTTTCTTCCAGTTCCGGTTGGATGTTCTGCAGAGATACCAACGTGTAGCTTTCCTGGCGCAGGCGAAACTTCGTCGCGTAGATGGACAGTTGCTGCAGGCTGTCGTTCCGGATCAGCTTGATCTGCGCTTTCTCGCCGGTTTGGATCTCGCGAAGCTTTTGTTCCAGGTCCGCGCTGAGGCCGCCCAGCTGCCGGAGGTTGGTGAGCTGCGCTTCCCCCAGCAAACGTTTGGCAGCCCCGTTGATCAGCTCGATGTCGCCGTTGTCCCGGTAGGCCAGCAAGCCGATGCCCACATGCTGGACCACGGTCTGCAGGTAACGGTACTGCTCTTCCTTTTCTGAACGCGCCCGCTGGAACTCCTTGATGACTCCGCTGAATGCCTCGCCCAACTCCTGGAACGCCGCGCCCTTGACCGGGCTGGTGAAAGACTGCGAAAAATCCGAGTACTTGATGGATTCCAGGAAGCGCGCCAGCTCCCGGTTGCTCTTCTCGACGTAGCGGTACAGCGAGGCCGCCTGTGCCGCGGCCGTCAGTCCCACGATCAGCGGCGTGACGACCAGATCGGTCCGCGACAGGAGATAGACCAGCAGCACGATCGTCCCGCTGATCAGCACCAGTCGGATGGTGCAGTTGGTCCGGAAATGTTTATAGTCCATATCGCGCCATGCGCCGGTACAGGGCCATACGGGAAAGTCCCAGCTCTTCGGCCGTGTGGGTCACGTTGCCGCCATGCTTGGCCAGGGTGCGCTGGATCACCATCTTCTCGACGTGCTCCAGGTTGTTATCGGCCAGCAAGCCTTCATCGGCAGCTTGCCCGGGTTCAGGGCAAACAAAATCGCCCGGCTCCAGGATGGTGGCATTCGTCAGAATTACCGCTCGTTCCATGGCGTGCTGCAGCTCGCGGATGTTGCCCGGCCAGTGGTACTTCTGCAATTTCTTCAGGGCGGCTGCGGAGATCCCGGCGATCGCTTTTTTGTATTTTCTGGCGTACAGGGCGGTGAAATGGTCCACCAGCAAGGGGATATCCTCCTGCCGCGACCTCAAGGGGGGCAGATTGATCTCCACGGTGTTGATGCGGTACAGCAGATCCTGGCGGAATTCCTGGCGCGCCACCAGGTCGGCAATGGGCATGTTGGTGGCGCAGATCAGGCGGATGTCAATGTCCAGGGGCCGGTTCGAACCCAGGCGCGTGACCTGGCGGGTTTCAAGCACCCGCAGCAGCTTGGACTGCAGATACATGGGAATGTTGCTGATCTCATCCAGAAACAGCGTGCCGCCGGAAGCCACTTCGAAGCGCCCCGGGCGGTTCTCCCGGGCGTCGGTAAACGCCCCCTTCACGTACCCGAACAGTTCGCTTTCGAACAGGTTCTCAGGGATAGCTCCCATGTCCACGGTGATGAATACCTCATCGCGGCGCGACGAGCCGCGGTGCAGCGCCCGGGCCACCAGTTCCTTGCCGGTGCCGTTCTCGCCGACGATCAGAAGGTTGGCTTCGGTTGGCGCGACCTTGCGGATGGACTCGAACACCTCCCGCATGCAGGGCGACACCCCGATCATGTCGTGAAACGGCTGGTCGATGGTGGCGCTTAATTGCTGCTGCCGGGAGCGGAGCCGGTCCACCTCCTGCAGCGACTGGCGCAGACTCATTGCGGCGGAGATGGTGGCCAGCAGCTTCTCGTTCTGCCAGGGCTTCAGGACGAAATCCATGGCTCCCTCCCTGATGGCGCGGACGGCCATCTCCATGTCGCCGTAGGCCGTGATCAGGATGACCACCATGGCCGGGTCGAGGGTCAGGATCTGTTTCAGCCAGTAAAACCCCTCCGAGCCGCTGGTGACGTCCTGCGTGAAGTTCATGTCCAGCAGGATGACGTCGTAGCTTTCACGGCGCAACAGGTCGAGGAGGGCGCGGGGGTCTTTCTCCGTGCGTACCCGGGTGAAATGCTGTTTGAGCAGCATCCCGGCGGCCAACAGGATATCCTCATTATCGTCAATAATCAGGATTTTACCTTCCGTCTTGCCCATCGCTTGGTGCCTTCCAATTAACCGCCTGGCATGACCCCAACAGGGGAGAGCTATCAAATTATCAGTAACAACTTTCGTTCCAAAAATTTAACTTGGATTGTGGCGATAAATCAAGAAAATTCTCGCCAAATAACCATACTGAGTGTTCGCTGGCGAACAGTCAATGTAACACCCGCGGACAGTCTCTGGGCTCCTTATATAAGAACAGATGCGAGAAAAGTCTGGCATTCAACTTGCCTTAGTAATGACGGACTCGAGCATTTCGACTTTCATCCTGAAAGCCTCATGGATCGGAAAATAGAAAAGCAGAAATGGCCAGCGCCCAAGGTCGCGTGGTATGCGGTGGCGGCGCTGTTTGGAGTAGTGGTGGTGGGGAAGCTCCTCTTCGGCGACCACAGCTCCAGGCTGAAAGTTGACGCCGAGCACATCACCATTTCCACCGTGCGCCGCGGACCATTCCAGGAATATATCCCTGTAACCGGGACCGTCATTCCCCTGAAGACCGTCTACCTCGATGCCGTGGAAGGCGGCCGGGTGGAAGCCCTCTATATGGAAGCGGGCAGCCTGGTCAAGGCCGGCGATAGCCTCCTGAAGCTGAATAATGCCGATATGCTGCTGGACGTCATGTACCGCGAAGCCGAACTGTTCCAGCAAAGCAACAACCTGCGCAACACCCGCCTGGCCATGGAGCAGAACAAGCTGAACCTGAAAGCGCAACTGCTGGAATTGGATTACCAACTGGACCTGAAGGAGCGCACCTACCACGATGCCCGGCAACTGTTCGATAAAAAGCTGATTTCAGAGCGGGAATTCGATCAGGTCAGGCATGAATACGAGTACCTTCAAGGCAAACTCGAACTGACCAGGCAATCCCAGTTCCAGGATTCTATCTTCCGGGAAGCGCAGATCGAGCAATTGGAGGTTTCCTTGCAGCGCATGGAGAACAACCTGGCCCTGGTCAAGGAAAACCTGGAAAACCTGGTCGTCAAGGCGCCGGTGAGCGGCCTGCTGACCTCGCTGAACGCCGAAATCGGCGAATCCAAGTCCCGCGGCCAGCGCCTGGGTCAGATCGATATCCTGGACGGCTTTAAAGTGCGGGTGCAGGTGGATGAGTACTACATCTCCCGGATCAATCCCGGGCAGCGTGGATGGTTCACTCTCGCCAAGCAGGATTATGGCCTCGTCATTACCAAGGTGTACCCGGAAGTCAGGGAGGGGCGTTTCGAAGTGGACATGGAGTTCGCGGAGGCTCCCCCGGAGGGCATCCGCCGCGGCCAATCCCTGCACATCCGGCTGGAACTGGGGGACCTGTCCACCGCCCTGCTGCTGGAGCGGGGTGGATTTTACCAGGCCACCGGCGGCCAGTGGGTGTATGTGCTGGACCAGTCCGGCAAGACCGCAGTCAAACGGTCCATCAAGATCGGCCGCCAGAATCCGGAAGTCTTCGAAATTCTGGAAGGCCTGCAGGCAGAGGAGCAGGTGGTCATTTCATCGTATGAGAACTTCGGGGATATGGATAAACTGGTGCTGAACCAATAGCGCTCCGATGCCATCGTCAAATTTCACCAAGGGTGCAGTCATGATCAAGACCAAGAACCTGAAGAAGATTTACCTGACCGAAGAGGTCGAAACCACCGCGCTGAACAATGTCAATCTGGACATCCAGAGCGGCGAATTCGTGGCCATCATGGGGCCTTCCGGTTGCGGTAAATCCACCCTGCTGAATCTCCTGGGATTGCTGGACAATCCCAGCGAAGGGGAATATCAATTCCTGGATCAGGAGGTCTCCCGGTACTCCGAGCGGCAGCGGGCCAATCTCCGCAAGCGCAGCATCGGCTTCGTGTTCCAAAGCTTCAACCTGATTGATGAATTGACTGTCTTCGAGAACGTCGAACTGCCGCTGCTCTACCTGGGGATCGCTTCCGCCGAACGCCGGAAAACGGTCGAATCGGTCCTGGAGCGGATGGAGATCATGAGCCGCCGCAACCATTTCCCCCAGCAGCTCTCCGGCGGCCAGCAACAGCGCGTCGCCGTGGCCCGGGCTGTCGTGGCTCGGCCGCAGTTGATCCTGGCGGACGAACCCACGGGCAACCTGGACTCTTCCCACGGTGACGAAGTCATGAAGCTGCTCACGGCTTTGAATGAAGGCGGCACCACGGTGATCATGGTGACCCATTCGCCGGCCTACGCGGAATTCGCCCACCGCACCGTACACCTGTTCGACGGCCATATCGTCACGGAAAATTATAACGGCAAATTCCACGTGTAAATCCCGGTGCTTACAGACCGATGATCATCGCGGAGGCATCAAGATGATACCGAGTTACCTGAAAATCTTCTCCCGGAACGTGGCCCGGCACAAACTCTATTCGACCGTCAACGTCATGGGTTTGGCCATGGGATTGGCCATCAGCCTGCTGGTGCTGAGTTACCTTTTCCACGAGCTGAGCTTCGAGGATTTCCATGAGCATAAAAATCGCATCTACCGTGTGAACGGGAAGTATGTTGGGGGGGATGATGATATCTCCTCAGCTCGCGTCATGGCGCCGCTGGGACCGGCGATTGCTGCGGAAATCAGCGAAGTTGAGAAGGTGGCAACGTTCCGGGTCCAAAGGATTGAAACTCTAAAACAAGGCCCTGAACGGTTCAAGGTTGTTGATTTATATCGCAATGCCCTCTGGACCCATCACGCCAATATAATCTTTGCTTCGCCTGAATTCCTCGAGGTATTCAACCTCCCGGTCATTCAAGGCGACCCTTCGACCGCACTCCGTGAACCATTTTCCATGATGGTTACCCAAAGAGCGGCAGTCGCATACTTCGATGATCCCAACCCCATCGGCAAAGTCATCAAGATCAATGATGCCTTTGAGTGCCAGGTGGCGGGGATATTAAAGGACATTCCCCAAAACACGCAACTTTACTGCGACTTCTTGATCTCCTATTCAACCCTTGAAAAGCTCGGCCGGGAGGTCAACTCATGGAATAAATACCGCACCGACTATGTCTACCTGTTGCTGCATAAAGGAGCAGACCGGCAAGAGGTTGAAGGGAAATTATCGAGCCTGATCAAAAGCCATCTTGGGGCCGCCGAGGCGGACAGACATACTTTCAGCCTGCAGCCCTTGAAGGACATTTATTTCAGCGCCATCGGCTCCGGCCGTCGCCACGAATTAAGCCCCATCGGCGAATGGGAGGTCATCATCATCTTCGCCTTTATCGCGGCTTTTATCCTCATGCAGGCCATCGCCAATTTCGTCAATCTTTCCATCGCCCGGTCAACGGACCGAAGACGGGAGGTCGGCGTTCGCAAGGTCTTCGGCGCTCACCGGGGGCACCTTATGATACAATTTCTTTGCGAATCCGTCGTCTTTGCCCTGCTGGCCATGTTGATCGGGATTGCTCTGTATGAATGGCTGAAACCGCCGTTCCAGGGGTTGTATCCCCGGGAAATGCTGGTGGATCTCACCCGAAGCCCCAATATGATGATTTCCGTCGCCGCCCTGATTGTGGCCGTAGGGCTCATCTCAGGCTATTACCCCGCCCTCTACCTATCCCGCTTCCATCCGATTGCAGTTCTGCAGCACAGGAGCAACATAAAATCAACCAAATCCTGGCTGCGAAGAGGGTTGGTGGTCTTCCAATTCGTGGTGGCCATCTTTTTTATCGTCAGCTCTTCCATTATCTTCCGCCAGATCCAATATGTCACCACCTATGATCTCGGGTTTGACCAAAAAGACATGCTGGTTCTTAATTTTGAAGGTGAGGACCGAGCCAAAGATTGTCAATTGATGCGAAATGAGCTCGCGAAAAACAGGCATGTCCTGGCCGCCACCATGGCGGATAATCCTTTGGGTCGAAGAGAGAATTCCTATTGCCTGTTCGATACCAGTGAGAATTTCCGCAAGGAGCACGTGCAATACGCCCAAATCTTGTGTGGGGATTACGATTTCCTTTCCACTTTCCGGCTGAAAGTCATTGCCGGGCGTGATTTCTCGCCGGAAATTCCCAGCGATGCCAAGCATGCGATCATCGTCACGAATTCGACGCTTCAACACCTGGGCCTGGACCATCCCCTTGGGCAGAAATTGTACACGGAAAATGGATTCTTGGAAATCATCGGTGTCGTGGAGGATTACCACGGCTATCTTGTGAGTTCTCTATCTCCGCCCTCCTTCATCCTGTACGACCCGGAGAAGTTCGACAAGCTCGTGATCAAGCTGGCCCCGGGGGAAGTATCTGCGGCTCTGAAGTCAATCGAACGAACCTGGAAAGAGCACTTTCCCTCGCAGGATTTCAAGTATAGTTTCCTGGACGATACTATAAGGGCCAATTATAAAAAATACCAGGATTCCATGAAGATATTTACCGTTCTGGCACTCCTGTCGATTGCCATTGCCGCCCTGGGCATCCTCGGCCTGGTGTCTTTTACCGCCCAGCAGCGCACCAAGGAAATCGGCATTCGCAAAGTGCTGGGCAGCAGCATACCGGGTATTATCTGGCTGCTGTCCAAAGAATATGTCATCCTGATCGCCATCGCCAACCTGATAGCCTGGCCGCTGGCCTGGTCCGTGATGAATGGGATGCTGCAGGATTTTGCGGTGCGCATCAGTCTGAATATCAGCTCCTTCTTCCTGGCCGGGCTTTTGGCCTTGGCCCTGGCGCTGGCCATCGTCAGCTTTCAAGCCTTTAAAGCGGCAGTGGCAAATCCCGTGAATTCCCTGCGCTACGAATAGGTTGGCACGATGTTTCCTAATTACCTGAAATCGGCGCTGCGAAACCTGACCAAAACCAAGCTCTTCTCAGGCTTGAACGGCTTGGGCCTGGCCATCGGTATGGCGGCCTGCCTGTTGATCCTGCTCTATGTCCGGTTCGAGAAGAGCTACGACCGTTTCCACCCGGACTCCGACCGTATTTACCGGCTGCGCTACGAGCGCACCGATTTCCAGGGACAAGCCGTGCGCTTCGCTTCCTGCTGCCCGCCGGCGGCGCCCTTGATCCGCGAGCGTTTCCCGGAAGTCGAAGCCATCGGGCGGCTGTTCCGCTACCGTGCGGTTTTCGCCCATGATGAGGCCAAATTCCACGAGGAGCGGCTTTTCTACGCCGAACCGCAGGCGTTCGAAATTCTCAAATTCAATTTCACCCACGGCCATCCGGCCCAATTGAAGGATCCCGGCAAGGCCTTCCTGTCGCAGACCACGGCACGCAAGTATTTCGGATCCGAGAACCCGGTCGGCCGGACCCTGATCATGAATGGGATGACCGATTTCCAGGTGGTTGGGATCTTCCAGGATATGCCCGCCAATTCCCATCTGAAGGCAGATATTCTGGTCTCCTTCGAAAGCATAGTGCCGCTGGTGGGGAAGGAGACCATTGCGAACTGGGGCGATACCGGCTTCTTCACCTATCTCCGCCTCCGGCCCCATGCCGACCTGGGAGCTTTCCGACAGAAGCTGGCACAACTGGTGGAAACCGAGTGGGGCGCGGACCTGCAGCAATTCAAATTGACCTGCGAACTGGTGCCGCAACCGTTGCTGGACATCCACTTAACCTCCCACTATATGCAGGAATACGAACCCAACGGCGACCGGGAGGCGGTCAATTTTCTGCTGCTCGTCGCCCTGTTCATCCTGATCATGGCCTGGGTCAACTACATCAACCTGTCCACGGCGCGGTCCCTGCTTCGCGCCAGGGAAGTCGGCTTGCGCAAGGTGGTGGGCGCCTCCCGCGGTCAACTGATCGCGCAGTTCTTTGTGGAGACCGCTCTGCTCAACCTGGGGGCCGTGGCTGTCACTATCTTCCTGGTGGAAATATCCCTGCCCCTCTTTCGGCAACTGACCGGTTTGCCGGAGGGGCCGCAGTTGTTGACGCAGGGCTGGTTCTGGGCGGCGATCGCGGTGATCTTTCTTGCCGGGGTGTTGCTCTCCGGACTCTATCCCGTCCTGGCCTTGTCGTCCATCCGGCCGGCCCAGGCGCTGTTCGGGAAATTCAGCCGCTCCCCCCGGGGAATTCGCCTCCGCAAGGCGCTGGTGTCGTTCCAGTTCATCATGGCCCTGGTCCTGATCACCGGGACTATTGCGGTGTTCCGCCAGATCTCCTACCTGCAGCACCGTGATCTGGGCTTTAATCCCGAGCAGGTACTGGTTGTCAACCTGCCCCGGGTGCGAGACGACTCCTTCGCGCAGAAAGTGGAGACCTTCAAGAAAGTGGCGCGGGAACATACCGACATCGAGAAGAGCTGCGTGGTCACAGAGGTGCCGGGGCGGCAGATCATCTGGGACGCCGGAGGCATCTATCCGGCCGGCGCGGATGAGAGCGCCAGCAAAAACTACCAGATCCTGGGGGTGGATTGCGACTTCATCGACGTGCTCGGTTTCCAACTGTTGCAGGGGCGAGGCTTTTCCCGGGAATTTCCCTCCGACGATAAGGCGCTGCTCCTGAACGAGACGGCCGTGCGTTGGATGGGATTTGGGCCGGGCGAACCGGTTGTCGGAAAGCAGGTGATCTACTGGGGCGAAATCTTCACCATCATCGGCGTGATCAGGAATCATCACCAGCAGTCGCCCAAGCAGGCGGTCGAGCCGACCTTGTTCCGGTTCCTGCCGACCGGCCGGGGCCTGCGCGGCCAGCTCGTTTTAAAGGTCGCTTCTCCCAATTTGCAGGATACAGTTTCCCGGGTGCGCCGGATCTATGAGAAACTCTTCCCCGGCAACCCCTTCGATTATTTCTTCCTGGACGATTATTTCAACCAGCAATACCAGGCGGATTTACAGTTCGGACGGGTCTTTGGGCTGTTCTCCGGCCTCGCCATCTTCATCACCTGCCTGGGCCTCCTGGGGTTGACCTCCTTCATGACGGTGCAGCGCACCAAGGAAATCGGTATCCGCAAGGTCCTGGGAGCCAGCTCGGCGCGCCTCGCCGGACTGCTGGTCAAAGACTTCGTCATCCTGATCCTCATCGCTTTCCTGCTGGCGCTGCCGCTGACCCTGTGGACCCTCGAACATTGGTTGGGGACCTTCGCCCAGCGGATGGAGCTGAGCAGCGGCTTATTCCTGGCGCCCCTGGCTATCGTGTTATTGATCACCCTGGCGACGGTCTGCGCCCATGTCCTTAGGACCGCGACCGCCAATCCGGTTAAATCGCTGCGCTACGAATAACGAGTCGGAGTGTTTTCCGCGAAGGAGAGTACTATGCGTTACCCGATCCTGGTAATTCTGGTGCTGCTGATGGTGCTGCCTGCCGCGGCCAGAACGCAGAAGCTCGTCACCTATGAGGTGAGTGCCAATGGCGACCGCAGCGCCGAGCTGGTGCTGCGGACGGATCAGGGCAGCCTTATAGCGGGCTGCCGCACTTCCACCCAATCCGAAAACTACCAGGTTTACATGGTGAAGTCAGACCACCGCGGCAACCAGGTCTGCATTAAAAACAGCCGGCGGGATGAGGTTGTTCAGAAGCAGTATGTGCAGCAGAGAGCCGACGGCTCCAGTCTGGTGGTAAGCTGCGAATCCGCCCCCAACTGCCCAGATCAGGCGTGCATCATTGTACAGGATCCCGCTGGCCGCAGGATGATGCTCGCGAACGCCGAACACGATCCCTGGCTGAAGCAGATGTGGGTGTTGGGTCATGAGATGACAATCTATCTGAATATCCTGCAGCGGGGTATGCACGAGGTCAATCAACCCGGCCACAACCATCCGCTATAAATCAAATTTCCTCATGGGAGGCGTTATGAATGGTTCTTTAGCTGTTCTCTTGCTCTTGCCGGTCTTTCTGTCTACTGTCCGGACAGGATCGGCCATCCGGCCGGTCAGCGATCTGGCTTCGATCACCGCCGCGCCGCGTGGTTTCGTCCCTGTACCCCGAGGCATGCCCCCCTATGCCGCTCCAACACCCGGCGGCGAGGCCGACTTGTTGGGTGACACCACTCAATTCGGCACCACCTGGATTGATATCATGTCGGCCGGCGGCTGTGGTCGGTATGCCTTGTGCGATCTGCAAGACGTGCTGCAGGTGGCCTGGGTAAAATGCTCGGTGCCCGCCACTGCCGAACGGCACATTTACTGGAATCACTATACTGCGGGAACCGGGTGGGCTTTCCCCGGCGGCATTCAGGTCGAGATGAACTATAACGCCGGTGGATCCACCTTGGATGCCGACAGTTCGGGGCGAACGTTCATATCCTACTACGCCCATATCCCGCCCTATCCTGACTATCTGCACCCCGCCATTTCCGTGGGTCAGATTCCCTATGCCGGGATGATGCTGGAATTCATCACTCCGCCGTCACCCGTTGGCTTGGGCATCCCCAGGATGCAGGTGGGACCCGGCTGCCGCGTGCACCTGCTCTCTTCGGCGGTGGATTCCGACCCCCACCTGTACTACATGACCGGCATTTTCAACCCAGGGACGTTCCAACTGGTCTATCAGCCTGCCTGGACGGTGATAGACAGCGCCGCATACGGGACCCAGGAAGTCGGAATCTCGTCCAGCGGCCGGCTGGGGATTGCCTGGGTCAAATCCCGGCATCCGGAGATACCTTTCGACGGCGACGTCTGGCTGTTCACGGACGATGACGGCCTGGATCCCGATTTCACCCAGAGGTTCAATCTCACCCAATTCACGGATCAGGACACGCTACGGGCGCATCTTGACGCCAGCCTGCTGTTTGACCAGTCCGGCTACTGCCACGTGGCATTCACCACGAGGTCGTACTTTGATACCGCCGGCACCGGCTACCCGAATGCTTCCATCATCTGGCACTGGTCCGAGCAATGGCCGGACAGTTTCCGCATGATCGCCGACGAATTCAATCCGGATGACTTGGTATCGTGCGGGAGCTGGAATGTCAAGATCCAGCATCCCAGCCTGGGCTTGGATTCCGCCACCGGCGACCTGTACTGCGCCTACCAGTTCTATGACACCGATACGCTGCACCTATCCGATCAGGGGCTGCCTTCAGGGGAGGTGTATATCTCCAAATCCACCGATGGCGGCATGAACTGGTCGGTGGGGACAAACCTTACCTCAACCAATTCACCCCATAATGCCATGGCCGGAGAATGCAAATCCGAAGTGGATCCCTGCCTGGCCAAGCGAGTGAACGGGGTCTGCCACATAGCCTACTTGCTCGACCTGGACGCCGGCTGCGTTTTTCAGACCGAGGGCGACTGGACCCTTAATCCCACGATGTATCATCGCGTCCCTGTGGGTCTGATTCCCTCTACACCGCTGGTGCCCCAGCATCATCGTTTGCACGCAGAGCCGTCCTCGGTCCAACCCGGGCCGCCCGCCATGACTCCTTCACGTTTGGCTTTGAAAGCCTTCCCCAATCCCTTCAACCCCGTATCCACGATCATTTACGAATTGCCCTTGGCGGGCCGGGTGCGGCTGACGATCTGGGATACGGCTGGGAAATTGGTCACGACTCTGGTGGACGGCTGGCAGGCACCCGGCCGACAGGAATTGATCCTGGATGGGTCGGGGCTTTCCTCCGGCGTGTACCTCTGCCGGTTGACGGCTGGAAAGCATTCATCGACGCGAAAACTGGTCCTGCTCAAGTAGATCGCTTACAGGCTCGCAAATGTCTCACACCCTCCGCCTCGCTTTCCTGGAACCAGAAGCCAGCCCGGCGCCGGTTTCACGCCACCCTCTTCTGGTCATCATCTGGAGCTTTGGGTTGTTTATTCTGATCCACACAACCCAGTATGTGTACATGGGGTTGGCCTCGGCCGCCACCGGGGCCACCTTTGACGAAATCGCCTCCGGCAAGCTCCAGACTTCTGAAACCCTGCTCCTGCGGGGGCTGGTCGGTCTCCTGGTGGGGATTCCCGCCACCCTCCTGGTGACCCGGTTTCTCTGGCGCCGCCGGCCCGAATGGATGGGCTCTCGTCTCAGTATCGGTCTCTTCCTCCGAGGACTTGCGCTGGGATTGGCGGCCGTCATTCTCATCGTGGTCATTCTGGCGGTGGTCGGGGTTGCGCGGCTTTCCCTACCGGCTTATGAAACCGGCCTGAAAGAGCTTCTGGCCATTCAATTCGGACTGGCGGGTTGGGCGCTTTTCACGGGTGTAGCGGAAGAATATGTGTTTCGCGGCATGGCGGCGCGGGAACTGGCGGTGCGCTGGGGTTGGCCTGTTGCCACGATAACCGGCGGGATCTACTTCTCCGCCGCCCACTTGATGGCCCTCCTGCCGCTACTGACCCTGGGTGCGATGCTCGGCATTCTCATGGCCGGGATCGTGGCTCACACCCTCTTTACCGCGCTCTACCTCCGGAGTGGATCCCTGTGGCTGCCGATCGGCTTTCATGCTGCCTGGAATTTCGCCCTTTCCGGCCTCTTTGGAGTCACCTTAAGCGGGCGGAGCGGCAGTTCCGGCCTGCTGCATGTGGACCTGACAGGACCTTCGTTGCTCACCGGCGGCAACTTCGGAATTGAATCTTCCGCCGTCGCGGTCATGCTCATGGCCGTGATGATTCCCGGCGTTCTACGGTGGCGCCGGCGCCGCTCAATGGCAGAATCGCATCGAATCACTCACTTTGGCCGTGGTTCCGATCCTTCACAAGGAGATAAGCATGCGTAAGACTCTAACCTGTATCGCCCTCGCCCTGGCGCTGTCCGGGCCGTTGTGGGCGGCTCCCATTCACCAACTGGTGCAGGAGGGAAAGCTGGATAGCATCAAGATCCTGATTGCGGACGATCCCAGCCTCCTGACGCTGAAGGATGCAACCGGGTCCACCCCGCTGCACTTGGCCGCCCAGTACGGCCAGATCGAGACCGCCCGGTATCTGCTGCAGCAGGGGGTACCGATCGATATCGGCGACAACGAGAATACCACCCCCTTGCACATCGCCATCTATCAGAACCAACTGGAGATGGCCGCATTCCTGCTCACCCAGGGAGCCGATATCAAAGCCCAGGACGCTAACGGCATGGCCGCTCTGAACTGGATGATGCCGCGCGGAACGGTGGACATGGTGAAGCTGTTGATCGACCACGGCGCGGAGGTTAACCACCAGACCGCCCGGGGTTTTTCACCGCTGTCCAATGCCTGCGCCTGGGGCAAGCTGGATTGGGTGAGGCTGTACCTTGAACATGGAGCGGATCCAAATATCGTGGACGAGGACCGGCGCACACCCCTGAACTGGGCCATCTGGGGCAAATGCCAGGCGATCGTGGAGTACCTGCTCGCCCAGGGAGCCAATCCCAACTGCGTCGGAGACGACGGCGAGGCGCCGCTGGTTACAGCGCTCATGGACGACAACCTGGAGGCTGCCAACCTGTTGCTGGACAAGGGCGCCTCAGTCCACGTCCCGCCCGGACAATATTCGCCTCTGCATGTCGCCGCCCGGGCCGGCAACGTGGAAATGGTGAAGCGGCTGGTGGCGTTGGGCGCCGACATCCATGCCCGCTCCACTTCGGGGGAAACACCCTTGCTGTCCTCGGTCTACAGCCCCACCCCGGAGGCTACGGCGTACCTGGTCAGCCTGGGGTGCGCTGTGAACGACCAGGATGAGCAGGGAGTGTCGCCTCTCTTCCGGGCCGCCATGATGGGGAGTACCGGTAACGCCCAGGTCCTGATCAAGAACGGCGCCGATCTGACCGTCCGGGGAAAGCGTTATCTACTGACGCCGCTTCACCTGGCGGCCATCAAGGGCTACGGCGACCTGGTGGACCTGCTGCTGGCGGCCGGAGCCTACCCGAACTCCAAGGACAAGGATGGTCACACCCCCCTGTTTTATGCCGTGAAATACAACTTCCCGGCGATCGCGGCTTTGTTGCGGGATCACGGCGGGCGCAATGATGAGGCCATAGAAATCAATGATCTTCGCAAGCGTCTAAATGCCCCTCTGGAAGAGGGGCAGGCGTGCCTCTGGTATACGGGACATTGCGGATGGGCGGTAAAGACCCGGAATCATTTTCTAGTCTTCGATTACTGGCAGCCCGGACGTCTCCCCGACCAGCCCGGCCTGGCTAATGGCCACATCATGCCATCCGAGGTGGCCGGACAAAAAGTGATGGTGCTGGTGACCCACGAACACCAGGATCATTTCGATTCCACGATCTTTTCCTGGAAGGCGCCGCTGCTGGACTTGCGGTACGTCTTCGGCATCTCCCCGGAGCGCATGGCCCGCCTCCGCAACCGGGGCTATCACGACCAGCCGTACACCTATATCCCCGTCCACGAGACCCAAACTGTTGACGGTGTGACGATCACCCCCATCCAGGCGAATGACGCGGGGCAGGGCTTCCTGGTGACGGTGGACGGTGTGACCATGTACCATGCCGGAGATCACGCCGGCTGGCGTGAAGGGCAGGAGGAAGGCTTTAAGCGGGAGATAGACTTCCTGGGCGGGAAAATCAAGGAGGTGGATGTGGCTTTCGTCAACGTCACCGGTTGCCACGTGCAGGACAAGGTGGCGCTGAATGCCGGCAACCGTTATACTATTGACCGGCTTAATCCCAAGGTGTTGATCCCCACCCATGGCCTGGATCGCGAGTGGGTATACCAGGAATACGCCGATTCTCTGGCGGCCGATTTGCCGGACTTGAAAGTCCTGACCCCGCAGCACCGCGGCGACAGCTTCGTCTACAAGGACGGGATGGTTCTGACAGCGACTGAATAGACCAACATAACCAGCGCCTGTTCTTCCTTTCAGGCGCCCGGCGCGGGGGTATTAGTCCCTCCCGCGCACAAGCGCACAGGCCGGATCTCTGGGTGGGACCGGCCTGTGGCGTTTCTGCCGGGTGAAGTCCAGATACCGCAATTCACCTGGTAGAAAGCGCCGGCTTCCAGGTTCAGGGCATCCGGAATGTGGACGTCATGGACCTTGGCGATGGTCAGCCGTATAAAAGTGGGCAGACCACTGCGTACTTTCATGTAATTCTTAACGGCATCAGAGTGTTGACACGTGCTTGCTTTGTATTGCACCCTTAAAAGCGGACCAATTTA
This sequence comes from Desulfurivibrio sp., assembly GCA_003605035.1. GTDB lineage: Bacteria > Desulfobacterota > Desulfobulbia > Desulfobulbales > SURF-16 > SURF-16. The sequence continues at coordinate 444 of QZKJ01000056.1, read as the reverse complement.
CGCGGCTTTTGGTGTAAATATTTGTTGCTCGAATTCGACTGGGCTTAAGTACCCAGGGCCGAATGCGGGTAAGGGTGATTGTACTTCCTGATCCAGGTTTTCCCATCCCGTCAGCCACAGGCGGCGCAGGCCTTCAGGAAGACCACGCTGGTGGGCTGGGCGCCGTTATCACTCATCCGGTGCAGCCCCTGGTCCCGAACCCCGACGGGGAATGGCTGGTTGGCCGCTTGGTCCAGGGCCCCCAGCCATGGGCCCGATTTGCTCTGCAGATCCACGGTACAGCCCACGATCTTGCGGGTGTACCAGTCCAGGACCACCACCAGGTAGGCCCAGCCTACTGAAGGGATCATGAACCTGGTATATACTTCGCCCGGCTGACCGCCGGGGACTTCACCCAGACGCAGAAACTCGTCCTGCTGAAGTAAGGGTCTGGGGTATGGGGTA
>QZKJ01000034.1 GCA_003605035.1 Desulfurivibrio sp. | reverse complement strand
ACGTAGCACTGCTACGCTTCCGGGCGATTTCACCACTCATCCTTGCCCAGAATATTTTTCTCTCGATCTCGCTACGACGTTCATTTTGCAAGAGGCTCACTTGATAAAAATTGCCGGATGAACCCGGCAACCGAGATCCTGCCCCTGCATCAGCCAAGGCCGATCAGCAAGCGGGACTACTATCATCTTACGAAAACTTTCCCGGCAAAACAAGGGGAAGTCACCGTCATGAATTTGTTAAAGCCAAACCCCTGCTGCTGAAGGGGCCGGAGCGGCCGGTTTCGCTCAATGGCGCCCCACCGGCACTTCCCCCGGCAAGACTCTGCTTGATAATCTCAACAAATTCATGCATCATTTCATTACCAGCGTAACTACTGTTACCGTCTATGGAAAAAGTATCCCCATGAAGGCATATTTTACAAAACTGCACGCCATCTTTCTCAGCAACGCGGCGCTCAGAATCGCCGCCATGTATGCCGGCTTTTCCGCTCTCTGGATCCTCTTTTCCGATCAGATTCTCTTCTTCTACTTCAAGCACCCGGCCATGCTGACCAGAATCCAGATCGTCAAGGGCTGGTTTTTCATCACCTTCACCGCGCTCATTATCTATTTTCTCCTGCAGAGAGAGATCAGCAGGGTCAAGCAGTCGGAAGACAGGGCCCGGGAGAGTGAACGGCAGCTCTCTACCCTGATGACCAATCTTCCCGGCATGGCCTACCGCCGCAGCAACGACCCGCAGTGGACCATGGTCTTCGTCAGCAATGGCAGTCTTGCTCTGACCGGCTACCAACCCCCTGAGCTGATCGACAACCGCACCTTTGCCTTCAACAACCTCATCCATGCCGATGACCGGCAGGCAGTGCGGGAAAGCATGCAGCAGGCCCTGGCCCGCAGGCAGGGTTATCAGCTGACCTATCGCCTTACCACCGCAGGCGGCCAGGAGAAATGGGTCCGGGAACAGGGCATCGGCATCTTCTCCGCAGAGGCTGAGCTTCTGGCCCTGGAAGGTTTTATCACCGACATCACTGCGGAAAAGCAGGCAGAGGAGGCGCTGCTGCAATACCGCACCCAGCTCGAGGAGCTGGTAAAGGAGCGCACCCGGTCCCTGGAGCAGGAAATAGTGGAAAGGCAGGGGGCGGAAAAAAAGTTCCGCGACCTGCTGGAAAGCGCACCGGATGCCATGGCCCTGGTCGACGGCCAGGCGAGGATTGTCCTGGTGAACAGGCAGATGGAAAACCTGTTCGGCTACAGCCGCGAGGAACTGCTCGGCCGGCAGATCGAGATCCTGATTCCGGAGCGCTACCGGGCCAGACACCAGGAAAACGTGGCGGCATTTTTTGCCTCACCCCGGCCGCGGGCGATGGGGGCCGGGCTCGATATCCATGCCCTGGCGAAAGACGGGCGGGAGTTCCCGGCCGACATCAGTCTGAGCCCCCTGGAGACGACGGAAGGCATAGCCGTGCTGGCCGACATCAGGAACATCTCGGAACGCAAGCAGGCCGAACAGAAGATCCTGAAAAGCTTTTATTTTGAAAGCACCATGAATGCGGTGCTGACTATCTCGCTGGAGCCTCTTTCCCTGGAAGAGCAGCTGGAGCGCATTCTGGAGGCGCTGCTGGCCATTCCCCTGCTGAGTCTGCAGAAGATGGGCAGCATCTATCTGGTCGAAGAGGAGGCCCAACTGCTGGTTCTCAAGGCCCAGCGGGGCTATGCTGAGACGGTGCTCACGGAGTGTTCCCGGGTTCCTTTCGGGACCTGCCTCTGCGGCAAGGCGGCGGAAACCTCCCTCACCGTCTTTGCCGATTGTCTGGCCACCTGCCATAAATGCTATCAGGGAATCTTTCCTCACGGCCATTACAGCGTGCCGATTCTCTCCGGCGCCAGGGTGCTCGGCGTCCTGAATCTGGTGCTCAAGGAAGGACACAGACGGGACAAACAGGAGGAGGAATTTCTCTCGTCAATAGCCGCCACCCTGGCCGGCATCATTGTCCGCAAGGAGACGGAGCAGGAGAAGGACAGACTGCAGCAGCAGCTCATTGAAGCGGAAAAACTGTCCGCCCTGGGCCGGATGATGGCAGGCGTGGCCCACGAGATCCGCAATCCGCTGACCGCCCTGGGCGGTCTTACCCGCCGGCTGCACAAAAAGCTGGCCGACGACGCCAGGGAAAAGGACTACACCCGGGTAATCATCTCGGAAAGCACCCGGCTGGAGAGGATATTAAACAGCGTGCTCACCTTGACCAGAGAGCCAAGCCCCCACAGGCAGGCAAACGACATCCACGCCATCATCGAAGAGGCGCTGCAAAACGTTGCTGCCGCTATGAACAAAAAATTGATCACGGTCCATAAATCGTTTGCCGAGCTGCCGAGCATCCTGATGGCCAGGGAAGATGCGAGGGAGGCGCTCGTCAACGTGCTGGCCAACGCTCTTTATGTGACGCCGCAGGGCGGCGTCATCTCCATTGCCACTGGCAAAGAAGATGCCGGGGGAAAAAGCCAGGTAACCGTGAAGGTCACCGACAGCGGGCCAGGCATTGCCGAAGAGAACCTCAGCAGGATCTTTGAGCCTTTTTTTACCACCAAACCGGTCGGTCCTGAGCATGGCATCGGCCTGGGCCTGTCGATCAGCAGAAAGATCCTGGAGGAATACGGCGGGAAAATCAGGGTGGAAAGCAGGCTCGGGGCAGGCGCCACCTTCACCCTGTTCTTCCCGTGTCCGGAAGCCGGAACAGGCCATCTTGAAAATCAGTGACCGGCGTGGTATGCAAGAGCGTCTGCCGCTGCGAGCAGCAGGCTCAGAGCAGCTGTTGTTAACCGCCATGCCCCCGCGCCAGGAGAACCGGAAGATCAGCCATGGACATCATCGAAGTTGAGGTATTCAACAAGCTCTTTGCCTCCATTGCCGAGGAAATGGGCATCATTCTCACCCGCTCCTCCTTTTCCTCCAATATCAAGGAAAGGCGGGATTTTTCCTGCGCCATCTTTGACGCTCACGGAGAGCTGATCGCCCAGGCGGCCCATATCCCGGTGCATCTCGGCGCCATGCCGAAAACCCTGCAGCATGTGCTGGCCTCCCACAGCTTTGCCCCCGGCGATGTGGTGATTGCCAACGACCCATTCCACGGCGGCAGCCATCTGCCGGATATCACCCTGATCGAGGGGGTATTCGCCAACGGCGGCGACAAGCCTCTTTTTTACGCGGTGAACCGGGCCCACCATGCGGATGTGGGCGGCAGCAACCCCGGCTCCATGGGCTTTGTCACCGATATTGCCGAGGAAGGGGTGCTGATTGCCCCTACCCTGCTGGTCGAGGGGGGCAAAATCAGTGAGGGGTTTCTTGGCGGATTCCTGGCCAGGGTCCGAAATCCCGAGGAGCGCCAGGGTGACCTCAGGGCCCAGCTCGCCGCCCTTACGCGGGGCCGCGCCAGACTGCTTGAGCTGCACACCAAATACGGCGCCAGACATATGGAGGCCATCATCGGCCAGCTGCAGGACTATGCCGAGCGTCTCATGCGGGCCACCATTGCCGCCCTGCCGGACGGCACTTACCGCTTCTGCGATTTTCTGGATAATGACGGGGTGACCCGCGAAAAGCTGCCCATCAGTGTTGCGCTGACCATTGCCCAGGACAGGGCGGTGGCCGATTTCAGCGGGTCGGCCGATCAGGTCCGCTCGCCGCTCAATACGGTGGAGTCGGTGGTGATTGCCGCCACCGTCTATGTGTTCCAGTGTCTGATGGGCGAGGGATTTCCCATCAACCAGGGCAGCTACCGGCCCATCAGCATCATCACCCGGCCCGGCTCCCTGCTCCATGCCCTGCCGCCGGCCCCGGTTGCCGCCGGCAATGTGGAGACCTCCCAGCGCATCGTTGATGCCCTGTTCGGCGCCCTGGCCCAGGCCTGCCCGGAAAGGATCCCGGCCGCCAGCTGCGGCTCCATGAACAATATCGCCATCGGCGGCAGGGACCAGCGGACCGGCAGACAATACACCTACTACGAAACCATCGGCGGAGGCATGGGAGCGCGGCCGGACCGTCCGGGCCTCTCGGCCGTCCATACCCACATGACCAACACCATGAATACCCCGGTGGAGGCCCTGGAACGCAGCTATCCGCTGCAGATTGAAAAATACGCCATCCGTTACGGATCAGGGGGGAAGGGAAAACAGCGGGGTGGAGACGGCATTATCCGCTCCTATCGATTTCTGTCAACAGGACAGGTGTCGCTGCTGACCGAACGAAGAGAAATGCCGCCCTACGGACTGCAGGGCGGCACAGCCGGCCGCCTGGGAGAAAATCTCCTGGTGCGCCAGGGAAAATCAAGAAAACTGGCCGGCAAAATCAACCTTGTGGCCCAGCCGGGGGACAGATTGATTATCAAGACACCCGGCGGCGGAGGCTGGGGCAGCCCGGGGTAGGCCTGGACAAGGCCTCGACACCCAGGGCCGCACCTCTCCCTCAGCAGAGAGGCAAAACCCCCTTCACCGCCGCTGGTTATCCCCGCCTTCCGGGGTCACTCAATCCGCCTGCTGCTGGCATCTGTCACGCAGAATGCAGATCCCCTTCTGTTTGAGAATCTCATCAATCTCCTTGGCGGAGAGTATGGAATTGTTTTGTCGGCTCAGATAAACGATACAGTCGGAACAGACATTCAAGGCGGTACGATAATCATCCAGCTTGCTGGCTATCTCCCAGCATGGCGTATTGCGCTGAACCCGGGCAGCGCACCGCTGATTGCCGCATTGCATGATTTCCCAGCAGGCATATTGGGAACTTACAGACACCACTTTCACTTCACTTAATGGTACTTCCACCTCGTTCAATGCTGTCTCTCTAAGCATTTCCACCCTCTCACCCAAGAGTTTCCTCTTTTTCAGAGATGATTAATCGAGCCCCAGGCGCCCTCTCCCGCTGAGACCCATGCGCTTAACACTTATACGGCAAATTGTTCGATTTTAGAAATGAGCTCCTCTCTACCCTCCCCGGTTTTCGCCGAAAACAGCACCCGCTCCTCCCTGGCAATGCCGAACCCGGCATCAAGCACGGCAGCGTGGTGCAGTCGTTTATTGGCAGTCAACTTATCCTGCTTGGTATATACCAGCAGCAGTGGAATATGTTCGTTTTTCAGCCAGGTTACCAGTTCAAGGTCCTGGCTTTTCACCTCGTGGCGGATATCGATGATCACCACCACGCACAGCAATGTCTGTCGGTTAAGAATATAGGAAGAGATCAAACCCTTCCAGTCATTTTTTATCCGGCGCGGCACCTTGGCAAAGCCATAACCTGGCAGATCAACCAGATAGAGTCCCTGCCCGAGCTGAAAAAAATTCAGACTCTGGGTCTTGCCGGGCACGGAACTCACCTTGACGAGATCGCGGCGGTTCAGCAGCCGGTTGATCAGGCTCGACTTGCCCACATTGGAGCGACCGGCAAAGGCTATTTCCGGATGCTCGGGCTCAGGCAGCTGGGAGGTGTTAAAAACACTTTTGACAAACCGCGCTTCACCATCCTGCCATAATCCCATAGATTAAATAACCTTATTCAGGGCGTATTCGATGATGCCTTCCGCCCCTGCCTTGAGCAGCCGGGGAATCAGGTCGCGCACCTGATGCTCGGAGATAACGGTCTCCACCGAAAACCACTTTTTGTTATAGAGCGGCGCAATGGTCGGGCCATTCATGCTGGGCAGCATGCCGATCACCACTGTCAGTTTTTCCTCCGGCACATTCATCTTCAGGCCGACGATCTTGTCCGCCCGGAGCGCGCCCTGCAGCAGCATGGCGATATTTTCAACCTTTTCCCGTTTCCATGGATCATTCCAGGCCGCCCGGTTGGCGATCAGCTGGGTATTGGAGGACATCAGTTCATAGATGATTTTCAGGCCATGGGCCCGGATGGTGGACTCGGTTTCCGTCACCTCGACAATGGCATCGGCCAGGCCGGAGACCACCTTGGCCTCGGTGGCGCCCCAGGAGAACTCGATATCCACCGAGATATTTCGTTCCGCAAAGAACCGCCTGGTATAGCCCACCAGTTCGGTGGCGATCTTCTTGCCCTGCAGATCCTCGATGGTGTTGATGGCGGAATCGCCCGGCACGGCAATGACCCAGCGGGTCGGTTTCCGGCTCACCTTGGAATAGACCAGATCTTCAACCACCACCACGTCCGATTCATTTTCCAGAATCCAGTCCTTGCCGGTGATGCCGGCATCAAGGATGCCTTCCTCAATATAGCGGGACATCTCCTGGGGGCGGCAGATGGAGCAGGACAGCTCCGGGTCGTCTATCTCCGGAAAATAGTTCCTGGAAGAAAGCTTGATCTGCCAGCCGGATTTGGCAAAAAGCTCAATGGTCGCCTTTTCCAGGCTGCCCTTGGGAATGCCAAGTTTCAATTGCTTCATTTCTTATACACCTCCTGCGGATCAAACACAGGTTTGTCTTTGATAACCAGTTCCTCACCCTGCACGCGGCGGAAAAAGCAGCTGCGATAGCCGGTATGGCACGCCGCGCCGCCCAGCTGCTCGACTTTGTAAACAACCGTATCTTCATCGCAATCAACCAGAATTTCCTTGATCAACTGCACATGGTTGGATGATTCGCCCTTGAGCCACAGCTTGTTGCGGGAGCGGCTCCAGTAATGGGCCTTGCCGGTGGACAGGGTTTTCTCCCAGGCTTCCTGGTTGATATAGGCGAGCATGAGAATCTCGCCGCTGAGGTGGTCTTGGGCGATCACCGGCAGCAGCCCGCCCCCCTTGTCAAATCTCAGTTTCTGCATCGTGTTTTTTCCCTGCTTTTTTGTCCGCTGCTCCCTGTTGTTTTCCTTTTCAATGAAATGAATCATGCATGACGTCCTGAAACGGCAGTATTCACCCGGATGGGAACAGACGGCCTGGCCGGAATCGACCTTTTCCTTATATTTCTCGCAAACCAGCTCCAAAACTCTACCTGACCTGGCGGTCAACCCGCCGTATCATCTCGAAAAAGTGTGTTTAAGCAAACCTGACCTGCGCGCGGATTGCCAAACCGAAACCAAAGCTGCCAGCTTATGCTCATCATCAGATTTTGTCAAGTTTTACCGCAGATACAAATTGACCCGACCGGCATCCTCCCGTAAAAAAAGGAAAAATCTCAGCGGCTTCCCCCCTGGCAGCATGCCGCCCCTGGCGCCTGATCGAGCCAATCCGCTTTTGCGGATACTTATCCGGCCCGGCGCGGCTCCTCATTTTTTGTTGAATAATCCACCGGCCGCGTGATAATATTTCTCAATCATGAAAAACATGCAATCGCTGCACAAGGTCCTCATCGTTGATGATGAAGAAGTCATCTGCGATACCTTCTCCCGCCTTCTCGACTATGCCGGCTACACCTGCCAGACCGCCCAGAATGGCAAAGAGGCCTTGAGGATGCTCGAGCAGCAGCACTTTTCGCTGCTGCTGTCCGATATCAATATGCCGGTGATGAGCGGCCTGGATCTGCTGCGCACGGTAGTGGAAAAACACAACGATCTGGCCGTGTTGATGATCAGCGGGGTCGATGACCGGGATGTCGCCATCAACTGTCTGGAAATCGGCGCCTTCGGCTACATTATCAAACCCGTGCAGATGAACGAGCTGGTCATCAATGTTGCCAACGCCCTGCACCGCCGGGAACTGGAAATAATCAACAGGAGATACAATCAGCAGTTAAAGGAACTGGTCGAGGCCCGGACGCAGGAACTCAACCTGGCCAGGGAAGAAACGATCATGACCCTCGGCAAGGCGGCGGAGTTCCGGGACAATGAAACAGCCCAGCACACCATCAGGATGAGCCATTACTGCCAGATGCTGGCGCGGCAATACGGCCTGCCGGAAAGCCAGTGTGAGCTGATCCGGCTGGCCAGCCCCCTGCACGACATCGGCAAGATCGGCATTTCCGACACCATTCTGTTGAAACCGGGCAAGCTCACCGATGAGGAATTTGCCATCATCCAGCAGCACCCGGAAATAGGCTATCGCATCCTGGCCGATGCAAAGTCCGAATCGCTCCGCCTCGGCGCCTCCATAGCCTATACCCATCATGAAAAGTTCGACGGCAGCGGCTATCCGCGCAAATTGCAGGGATACGCCATTCCTGTCGAAGGCAGGATTGCCGCCATCAGCGATGTGTTTGACGCCCTGACCACCAATCGCGTTTACAAATCGGCAATCGAGGTCGACAAGGCGGTGGAAATCCTGAAACAGGGCAGAGGCAGCCATTTTGATCCGGACCTGCTGGATATCTTCCTGCAGAACATGCCGACCATCCTGCGCATCAAAGAGCAGTGCGCCGACCATAAATAACTCCTGTCTTCTGTCTCCTGTCTCCTGTCTCCTGTCTCCTGGCCCCTGGCCCCTGTCTTCTGCATACCCTGCCCGGTGCCAGGGCTGAATGGTTATCAATTATTTATAATTTTCTTACAATTTGCTATGTTATATATTGGATACCAACAGTTTGCCAAACCCTGAGACTACTTTTTCCCCATTGAGCAAAAAATTTATCCAATGGAAAATACTGAAGAAACCATTGCCGGCATCAAAAATATCCTCAGCCTGTGCCGGGCAGAATCACAGGGCATGGTCAACGACCCGGTGGTCAGACAATGGAACAGTATTGATATTGAACAGCATGCGGCCCTTCTGGTCGATCTCGACCTCAACCCCCGTGAGCTGCTGGCCACTGTCACCGGGTACCAGAAAACGGTGGACGAGATGCGGCAGCAGGTAATCAGGCTGGAAAATGAGCTGAGCAACCTGGAGGCGGATCTGCGCTTAAACAGCCTTTCCGCTGATGAAGCCGGCCGGCTTACCGGCAAACTGCAGCATGCTGCGCAGGAACTGCAGACCCCGCTGGCCAGGATCAGGCAGCACAGAGCAATACTGGTTGCCGCGGCCAAAGCTATCCAGGAAACACTTTCCCTGAAAAATCTTCTGCAGATTGCCAGAGTCGCTGCCGCCAGATCCATCAGGGAACGGGAGATGTTTGAGAAGGGGTACCTGGTTTTCAAACTGGTAACCCCGGATAATAATTTCAAAGAGGATTTTCTCAACATTCACGATGTTTCAGCCAAGGCGGACCGGATTGAAGCCAAGTTCCGCAAACTTGAACTGCCGGCCATCCCCGAGCTGGCCAAGGTCATCCTGACCTGCCAGATCGACACCTGTTATGAGTCCCTGCAGGAAATCCATCGCTTTCTGGCTTTCATTAACCATTCCCTCAAAGACGAGATTACCCGGATTGACATCATCAACGAAGACATCAACGCCTTCAAAGCAAAACCGTTTTCGCTTATTCTTGAATCGCTGGCCGGGGAAGGGGAAAAATTAGGCAGAAACATCAATGAATTCCAGTATAAAGCAAATTTCATCAAAGAAATTGAAAATATCGACCTGCTGCTTGACAGTCTGCAGACCTTCTATGAATCCCTGCGCTACTCGTACTTTCCCCATCTCGCCGCAACAATGAATACGGCAGGATTCCGGCTCAACCCCCAGGTTATTGCCGCTGAGACCGGCAGGAGTTATTTCAGGGGCCTGCGGGGACTTATCCGCCGCATCAAGCTGGCCCTGACCGCCATGGACAACAGGGGCCAGCTTGATGCGGCGGCCCTCAGCAAGAAAATATTCATTGCCCTATCTTCCTGCCCTTACTATTATTGCGGGGCCAACGAATATGCTGTGCGGATAACCGCCTTTATTGACGGTCTTATCAGCACATTCAGCAAACCCTACCCCTATGAGGAACTGCATCGCCTCATTAAAGAGGCCATCGCCACCTATGGTTCGCTCATAGAAAAGGATTTTGCGCAATTCAAGGCGGAACGAAGACCGGACCCGGCTGCAGATGGCGATACTGCTTCTCCGCAGCAAGCGCCGGAAGTCCTGCTGGGCCGTCTGCTGGACAAAATCGAGGCTGGCGCCGCCCACCTCAGGTCCCTGCAGAGCCGGGGCTGAATGGCCTACCACCATTGGGAAAACAATACGCCGCCCTGACAGATATTTTTCAGCAAGCAGCTGGCAGGGACAGCAACATTTACAGGAGGAGTAACATCACATGCTCAAGGCAAAACCAGGTGATCTTGTCACCGTCACTTATGATGGCATGCTTGAAAACGGGGAAATTTTTGAATCATCCAAGGATACCGGGCCGCTGCAGTTCCGCATAGGAACAGGCAGCGTGATGATCGCCTTTGAAAAAGCCGTTATCGGCATGGCAGCAGGCGAAAGCAGGGAAATCCGCCTGCAGCCGGAAGAGGCTTATGGCCTGCCCAAGGAGGAACTGATCCACACCGTAGACCGGTCATCCTGGGAGAAAAAGGCCGACATCAGACCCGGGGTGGTAGTGGGCATGACCATGGAAAAGGATGGCGAGCAGCACCAGTTGCCGGCCACGGTCACCGCGGTGGCCGGTGATCAGGTGACCATTGATTTCAATCACCCCCTGGCCGGCAAGCTGGTCATTTACAAGATAACCGTGCACAACATCGAACCATTGCAAGCGACCTCCACTGCCCAAAACTGATCCGCAGCCGGCAGCTGCCGCCTATCCCGACAAGGTTTATCAGCATGACTGACACGCATCCCCAGCATAACAGACCGGTGGCGCTGTCCATTGCCGGATCCGATCCATCAGGAGGGGCCGGCATTCAGGCGGACATCAAGACCTTCACCGTCATCGGCGTCTATTGCGGAGCGGCCATCACCGCCCTCACCTCGCAGAACACCCTGGGTGTGTCATCCTATCTGCCGTTGCCCGCTCCCTTTGTCAAAAAACAGATCCAGGACGTGCTTGATGATCTGAATGTCACCCACATCAAAATCGGCATGGTGGGCAACCAGGAAATTGCCAGGGCCATCGGTGAGGCGCTGGAAGGCTTTGCCGGGGAGGTCATTTATGACCCGGTCATCAAATCCTCGGGCGGGGTTTCCCTTTTTGCCGCCGGCAGCACTGCGATAACCGAGCACGTCATCAGCCGGACAACCGTGCTTACCCCGAACATCGCGGAACTGGAAATCATCAGCGGCCGGACCTGCGGCACTGAAGACAGCGCCCTGGCCGCCGCCCGCGACCTGTTTGCCCTCTCTGCCCGCCTCAAGGCGGTTTGCGTCAAGGGGGGCCACATGAATGTGCAGGCTAAGACCATTACCGACTTTCTGGTGCAGAAGACACCCGCCGCGCCAGAGGGGGAAGAGCCGGACTTGCAGATCTCCCGCATCGACCATCCCAGGATCTTCAGCCGCAACACCCATGGCACGGGCTGCACCTTTGCCTCAGCCCTCACCGCGTATCTCATGAAGACCGGCGACCTCAACCAGGCCTTCCGCTCCACCTGCGCCTTCATGGACAGCCTGCTTGCCGGAAGCACCGCATATGTTATCGGCCACGGCATCGGCCCGCTGCTGCACCATGATTTTATCCGAGCCAAAGACGAGACGGACCGTACTCTTCCGTAACGGATTGAGGGGGGTGAGAAAAGCTTGGGCGATGCGTAGGGGCGCCTCTTGTGGGCGCCCTAATCCCGGACAGGCACCCAAAGGACATCATGGGTACCCCTGAAGTGCGCTAAAGTTCCTAAAGTTTATGGTACTTTCTGGTCGGATAACTCCTTTAACTTTAGGCACTTTAGGCACTTCAGGAACTTTTCTCAGAAGGTCATGCGGATCCGGCCGCAGTCAGGGCAGACCCAGGTGGGACCATTGCTGATGCCCCAGAGATTTTCCTTGAAACACTCTTCGCAGATCTGGAAACCGCAGGGACAATTGAGGCAATAGGGCAGCTTCTTTTTGCAGCAATGGCAGACATACTCCTTTTTGCGGCGGTGGCGGCCGCTCTTTTTCTGCTCTTCCATCATCAGGACTCGTCTTCGCCGATGCCCTCGATCGGCTGCAGCGGCAGCTTGATGACAAAGGTCGCCCCGCTGCCCGGGTTGCCCTCCACATGGATGGCGCCATGGTGATAATGCAGGATATAGCGGCAGATGGCCAGGCTGATGCCCTGGCCTTTCTGGTGATGGGCCACATCCTTGATGGCAAACTCATCAAATATCTGCTCCCGCATGGCGGGATCAACCCCCGCACCCTCATCCTGCACGGTGACAAACAGGATGCCGTCCGCCTGCCAGCTCCTGATGGTGATCAGGCCTGACTCCGGCGAGAACTTGAAGGCATTGTCGATGACAAACCGGAAGACGTTGATGAGCAACGGCCAGTCGGCCTGCAGAATGATGGCATCATCAAGATTGGTGCTAACGCGGATATGGCGTTCAAGATTTTCTTCAACCAGGTTGTTGATGACATTGGCCAGCATGCCGCTGACCGGTTCGGGATTGAAATGCAGCTCCATGCCGGCCTTCAGCTTACAGAGCAGGACCGCATTTTTCATGAACTGGAAAAGCTGCTGGCCGGATTTGGCAATGAGGCCGGCGAGTTCCTTGCCCTCCTCCGACAAGGTCGGGTCGTTGGCCAGCAGCTCGGCGCAACCGATGATGCCGCTGACCGGGGTCCTGGTTTCATGGGTGATCAGGGTAAGCAGGTCACCCTTGACCTGATCCACCTCCTCCCTGTTTTTCAGCTGGGTGAAGACCCGCACCTTGGCCAGCAGTTCCTCCTTATCAAAGGGTTTGCCGATATAATCATCAGCCCCGGCCTCATAGCCCATCAGACGCTCGTTGACCCGGGCATGGCCGGACACCATGATGATCTTGGTGAAACGGTACTGGTTGTCCGCCCTGATCTTCCGGCAGACCTCATAGCCGTTCATGGCAGGCAGCTGAATATCGAGGAGAATGAGGTCAGGCTTGAAGACGGGCAGGATTTCCAGGGCCTGTTCGCCAGACTCGGCGGTTTCCACGAGATAATCGCCGGCAGAGGCCAGCAGATCCTGAATGTACAGCAGGATGATCGGCTCGTCATCGACGATTAAAATTTTATACTGAACCTTCAAAGCTCTCTCTCGCGCTGCCCTGGAAAAACAAACAAACCGGGAAAACCGGCCGGCCGGCCTGCATTTTTTTGAACGGAATCAATCTATTTTCGGTTATAGTATCACAATTGACCCATTGTAAAAACAATTTTAACCGGGTGCGACAATGTTACTGGCAGTGGATATCGGCAACACCCATATGGTGCTTGGCCTGTTTGAGGACAAAACCCTGGTCTGCGACTGGCGCATGCCAACCAACCGCGGCGCCACCTCCGATGAACTGGCCGCCGCTCTCTACGGGCTTTTTCAGCTCAAGAACCGGCGGCTTGCTGAAGTCGGCGCGGTGATCATCGGCTCCGTGGTGCCTCCCCTGGAATCCGTCTGGAGCAACCTGGCCGGCAAGTACCTGCACTGTGAGCCCCTGCTGGTCACCGGCGGCAAAATCGATACCGGCATCACTATTGTCACCGATCATCCCGCTGAAGTGGGGGCGGACAGGATTATCAATTCGGTGGCCGCTTACAGCCGCTACCGGCAAGAGCTGATCATCGTCGATTTCGGCACGGCGATCACCCTGGACTGTGTGTCCGCCAGGGGTGAATACCTCGGCGGCGCCATTGCCCCCGGACTCGGCATCTCCTTTGACGCCCTGATCAGCCAGACGGCCAAACTGCCCAGGATCGATTTCCGTTCACCGCCAGGCCCGCCCATCGGCACCAATACGGAAACCGCCCTGAAATCAGGGCTGCTGTACGGTTTCGGCGGCCTGGTGGAAGGGCTGATCAGCCGCATCGCCCGGCAGTTCCTCCCTGCCGTTCCCAAGGTTATCGCCACCGGCGGCATGGCCGGCATCATTGCCCCCCTGGCCCCGTCCATCGAAGCAGTGGAGCCCATGCTCACCCTGGAAGGATTACAGATCATCCATGCAAGAAACAGCTGAGCAGACGCCGACTCTGCTGCCCCTCTCATTACAGAAAGGCGACACCATCGGCCTGGTGGCGCCCGCCGGCCCCTTTGACGAGGAGGAGTTTGCCCGGGGCGTGCAGATCCTCGACCAGTACGGCTTCAAGCTCAGAATCCCCCGGGAGCTGGCAACAAGGCACAATTATCTGGCCGGCCAGGACCGGCACCGCGCCGCCATCTTCCACGAGATATGGCGCGACCCCGAGGTCAAGGCGGTGCTGGCCGTGCGCGGCGGCTATGGCTCCCTGCGCATTCTCCCGGCCATAGATTACCAACTGCTCCGCCTTCAGCCGAAGATCCTCATCGGCTTCAGCGATATTACCGCCCTGCACTGCGCCATCTTCCAGCAGACCGGCCTGGTCACCTTCCATGGCCCCATGGTCACCACCCTGGCCAAAAGCGACCGGGAATCCCTGCTCTCTTTCTTTGATACCATCACCAGCGGCAGCTGCCGGCCGATAACCGACCAGGCCCTGGAGATCCTCAAACCAGGCCGGGCCGCGGGCCGGCTCAGCGGCGGCAACCTGACCACGCTGGTCCATCTGCTGGCCACCCCTTTTGAGGTGTCCTGGCGGGACAGGATCGTCCTGCTGGAGGATGTGGGCGAGGCGCCCTACCGCATCGACCGCATGCTGACCCAGCTCAAGATGGCCGGCCGGTTTGCCGGCATCCGCGGGCTCATCCTCGGCTCCTTTACCAACTGCGGGGAGCGGGAAATGATCTGGGCCAGGGTGCTGGAGCTGTTCAATGAGGAAGACCTGCCTATCTGGGGCAATTTCCCCAGCGGCCATGGCAACCGGAATATGATTGTGCCCCTGGGCAGTGAGGCGGTGATGGATTCCGCCGCCGCTACCCTCAGTTTTCCGGCGCCCTGCTGCCGCGTCCTGTAAACAGATTATCAGACGCCAGCGGGGCACGGTATTTTGTCAGGGGGGGTGACAGGCGGCAATCCAGGCGCACGCCATCCGCCCCAGCGGCAGCAAACTCTTCATGAATAATTGATAGACAGACAATCGCCTGGTTCTGGGCGAAAGGAGGATACATGATTGATCAATTCGACAAAAACGATGCCTATTGCCGCATGCTCGGGCATGTTCTCCCCTTTCATTATTGCCGGACCATGAATGAAGGTCTGCCCTGCGGCAGAATTCTCGACTGCTGGTTCAGGCGAATGCCCATCAGGGAATTTATCGAGGAAAATTATTCCGAAGAGGAACGGCAGCGGATTTTTCAACCGCCAAAGCCGAAAATGGTATCCCTGGCCGAGATCGTGGCAAATGCGCAGAAACAGGCCGGAAAAGACGGGGGGGCAAAGTAAGGAATTGCCATTAACTTCAGACAACCTGATCTCGGCAGGTTATGCTTTGATACCAGAAGTGCGGTTCGAGAAGAGTCATGGTGTGGGCAAGATGTCAGAGAGATGGTTGACTTCACAGTAGAAAGTTCAAGGTTGAGGGTTGATAGGATTTCAGCAGCTTGAATTTGGCAATCTTAAAGCGGCATGACCAACTAATTGCTCATAACCAAGGCTTTTGCCTGTCAAAGAACAGTAAGTAAAGATTCAACCCAGCTACGGCACGGCCCAGTAACAACCTTGAGGAAACACCCTATGAGGATCCGCTTGGGGGGTTTGTGTGGGTGAGGGGGTGAAAAAAACCGGCTACCCAATTTAAACTTAGATTTTAATTTCTTCTCCATCCTTTATCATATTTCTTTAATACTATTTGACGTTTATTTAATGAATTCAAATTTTTCCCACTTAAAGCATCCTTGCAAATTTTACTGTCGGAACATAACATCGAAAATGCAGGTTCAACTTTTTCCAAATATGTGCTATAAGAAATTTTAGCTGTTTTATTTGTTTCATCAATTAGTATTTCATCAATTCCTCTTATTTTTTCTTCCGCAACAACTGCCCAAAATTTATAATTCTGATCATCACCAAAATAGGTGTTTTTCGTATACTCCGG
This sequence comes from Desulfurivibrio sp., assembly GCA_003605035.1. Classification (GTDB taxonomy): domain Bacteria; phylum Desulfobacterota; class Desulfobulbia; order Desulfobulbales; family SURF-16; genus SURF-16. The sequence continues at coordinate 1,363 of QZKJ01000034.1, read as the reverse complement.
TTCACTAACCGTACCTTGCCATTTTTCTGTTGGTTTATAAAGAATTCTTGTAAAATACCCTCCCTTACTTTCAGTCCTTAATTGAACAAAATACCCTCCATCGTTAAAAAGGTTTTTCATTTTTTTAAATTCTAATGAGGACGAAAAGCGGTTTGAAACTGATACATGTGCTGATATTTTTTGGGGATATTTTAATACTTTTGCTATAACTTCTTCAGCCTCTTTTTCAGAAAGCCTCGTTCCACATCCAGATATACAAAGGGCCAGAAAAAATATAAAATAACGTGGCAGAAAGTTATGCATAATTAATCTCCTGTATTTAATAGTACTATTTGAAATATCAACTTTATCCATAATATAATGTACTTACTATTGAAGTAGTTTACAAGAAAAAGCCATTTTTGCGATAACTGGCATCGCCGGGTGGGTTTCTTTTTTATTCAACTTTCTGAGTTGGAAGTCGAGTAGACCGGTTAGACCAAGAATATAAGACAAGACAGATGAACTTTCATAAACGCCCCGCCGCTCGCGGCTACTACGTGTCAACCCGCATTAGTCACATTTCCCTCGTCGTCTCCGGCCCCTCACAGAACCGTGCTTGCGCTATTTACGCACACGGCTCCTCATCAGTACCTTCATTTCGAAGTGAACAGGTTCACCTTTATACGCGGCGCCGGCAGAGGATATTTCGCAAGGAGCAGCTTAAATTTCTCCCAGCTCATGCATCCTCTCTTTCCCCGTCGGTTAAGCCATTTGAAAAGCAGCTTCCGGGCTTCGTGAGCGAATCTGGCGATTCCCGCCGAGTTGTCGGTCACCCCATAGTAGGCATAGTGCCCCCGAAGTTTCGCCACGACAAACTTCATCAGTACCGGGGTAGGCAGCGTCCGGCTCGCCTTCAGCCACTCCTTGAGCCCCCTCAGTTTGGCCCTGAACTTCTTTCGCGAGGTGACGCGCTTCATACGGAAACGCTTTCTGTCTTGCGTCCGGCTACAAAAATGTGTCAGCCCTAGAAAGTCGAAGGTCTCAGGCTTACCGCCCTGCCTTCTCGCCTTCAGCTCCGCCAGCGGCCCGAACTCTATAATCTTGGTCTTCTCGGGCGCCACTTCCAGTCCGAATTTTCCCAGCCGTTCGTCCAGTTCCGCCCTGAATCTCGTTGCGTCCGACTCTCGCCGAAAGCAGGCTACAAAATCATCAGCGTATCGAATAAGCCGTGCACGACCATCGCACGTCCTGGCAAAACTTCGGGTAAACCACAGATCAAGACCTCAACTTTCGGAGTTGCTATTTTTAGCTAATATTTCAGCATAACTTGCCGAAATATTTAATATTTAAAATGAAATGCTCTTCGCTTCCTGGTATATTG
>QZKJ01000112.1 GCA_003605035.1 Desulfurivibrio sp. | reverse complement strand
ACTCACCGCCTTTGTCATACTGCTTTTCCTGTACAGCCTGATATCCGAGCGGCTGAAAAGCACCATTCTGACCCCGCCGATTCTCTTTACCATCGGGGCAATGGTGCTCGTTCTCTTCATGCCCGGCCTTCGCGAGGTGGACATCAAGCGGGAAAGTCTGCTGAAATTTGCCGAATTGGGGCTGGTGATGCTGCTGTTCACCGACGCCGGCCACGTGGATTTCCAAAAGCTGCGGACCAGGGAGAGGCTGCCGCTGCGGTTGCTTAGCGCCGGCATGCTGCTGACCATCCTGCTGGGGGCCCTGCTCGCCCGGCTGGTCTTCCCGCAGCTGTCACTGTGGGAAGCGGGGATACTCGGCGCCATCCTGGCCCCCACCGATGCCGGTCTGGGCCAGGTCATCGTCCAGAGCCCGCGCGTGCCGCTGCACATCCGCCAGTCACTTGATGTCGAAGCCGGCCTCAATGACGGACTTTCCGTGCCGTTCCTCATGTTTTTCATCGCCGTTTCCCAGATGGGGACCGCGGGCAGCGGCGCGGTTTTTCTCCGCTACATCGGTGAGCAACTGGGCATGGGGGCACTGGTGGGAGGCGCCATCGGCCTGGCCGGCGGCACGCTGCTCGGCCTGGCGCACCGAAAGGGGTGGATGGCCGAGTCGGTGGCGCAACTCGGCCTGGTGACCTTGCCCATCCTCTGCGTGCTGGCCTGCAAGCCCGTTGGCGGGAGCATGTTCATCGCCGCCTATGTCGCCGGCATGGCGACCCGGCCCGGCTTCAAAAATGCGGGATCCCACTGCGAGGCATTCACCGAGGGATGGGGTCAGCTGTTTAATTACTTCGTCTTTTTCTTTTTTGGTCTGATCGTGGTGTTTTCCTGGAGGCACTTCAGCCCTGTCCACCTGCTGTATGCCATCCTCAGTCTGACGTTGATCCGGATGCTGCCGGTGGCGGTCGCCCTGCTCGGCTCCCGCCTGAGTGCCGCCACCGTTGTCTTCATGGGCTGGTTCGGCCCCCGCGGGCTCGCCTCCATCGTGCTCGGCCTCATCTTTCTGGAGGAGGAGGCTCGCCTGCCGGGGGAGGAAACGATCAAGCTGGCCGTCATTGTCACGGTCATGCTGAGCATTTTTGCCCACGGCGTCAGTGCCCTGCCCGGCATCGCCTGGTATAGCCGCAGGGTGGCGGCCCTGGCGGAGTCAGCCCCGGAAAAACAGCCGTAAGGTTAGAGACGGCATAAGGAACCGTAACCAAATGCGTAACAATTGCGCCTCTTGCAAAATGCGCGATTTATTTTTTTTCGTCATGCCGGATTTTTTTATCCGGCATCCAGTCTCTTATTGCCGCGCCGGGAAACTGGATTCCGGCTCAACACACTGCCGGAATGACGTCGTTCAGGTCAAGCTGTTGATTTCAGAATGAACGGTTGATTTATTTTGCAAGAGACTCAATGAAGAGATTATTTCGTAACGGCTCCTAAGCGCTGAGCCGGGAGTGAAGATCCACTGGCCGGAAGATGACGGCCATGTGCTATGTTGATTGCAACCATCGTGACAAGGGGCTGCCGGTATCATCCCGAGCGCCTCATTCCATCATGCCCATGAAGGAGCCTGTATGAAACGAAAAACGTTATGGATCAATGTGGGGTATCTCCTGCTTGCCATGCTGCTTGCCCTGCCCGTTCACGCAATGGCCCAGCAGGAGGGGGGCGAGGAAGCCCCGGTCAAGCTGTCCCAGGAAGAGCTGGCGCAACTGCTGGCGCCGATTGCCCTCTACCCTGATGAGCTGGTTTCGCAGATCCTGATGGCCTCGACCTATCCGCTGGAAATCGTCCAGGCCGACCGCTGGGTGAAGGAAAAGAAAGACCTCAAGGGAGACGCCCTGGCCAAGGAACTCGAAAAGGAAAACTGGGATCCCAGCGTCAAATCGCTGGTCAATTTCCCCTCCGTGCTGGCCATGATGAGCCAGAAGCTCGATCTGACGATAAAGGTCGGCGATGCCTTCCTGGCCCAGCAGAAGGAGGTGCTGGATACGATCCAGCTCCTGCGGAAGAAGGCCCATGATGCCGGGAATCTGAAGACGACGGAGCAGCAGCAGGTGATCGTGGAGAAGGAGACCATCATCATCCAGCCCGCGGATCCCCAGGTCGTTTACGTGCCGAGCTACAGTACGACGGTGGTCTATGGCAGCTGGATGTATCCATCCTATCCTCCCTACTACTATTATCCGCCCCCGCCCCCCTCCTATCCGGCCTACCACTTTGCCGCGGGCGTCGCCGTGGGCGCCGCCTGGGGCTATGCCTGGGGAAACTGCAACTGGCACGGCGGCGATGTGGACATCGACTACAACCGGAATGTCAACGTCAACAATAACATCGACCGGAGCAAATACCAGAACCAGGTGAACGCCAAGGGCCAGGGCACCTGGAAACATGATCCGGGCCATCGCAAGAATGTCGCTTACAAGGACGGCGCCACGGCACAGAAATTCGGCCAGACGCCGTCCCGTTCCGCTGCGGCGAGCCGTGAATCCCGGGGCTTCGGGGATGGCGGGGGCGACAGGAGCCGTGCCTCGGCCGGCACCATGGACCGGGGGGCCGGGCAGCGCAGCGGTTCCGGGGGGGCCGGCGTTGCTGACCGCAGCAGATCCGCCGGCGGCGCAGGCGTCGCTGACCGCAGCAGATCTACCGGCGGCGGCCGGGACAGCGCCTTCAGCTCGATGAGCGGCAGCAGCGGCAAGAAGGAGCGCATGGCCAGCGACAGGGGATTCTCCAGCCGCAGCAGTTCCCGGGGGGGCAGCAGCATGCGCGGCGGCGGATTCGGCGGCGGCAGTCGCGGCGGCGGTGGCGGTCGCGGCGGCGGCGGTCGCAGGTAACGGCATGGCCTTCCTTATTACTTCATCATACAGCGAGGATACCATATCATGTTCATGACATTCAGGAAGTTTTCCCTCTCGCAGCTTCTGCTGCCGGCGCTGTTCGCCGTTCTGCTCAGCGTGGCACCCGGCCTGGCGGCAACCGACACCAGTGCCCAGAAATCTTTCGCGTCCCCGGAGGAGGCGGTCAAAAGCCTTGTCCAGGCGGCCCGAAGCAACGACACCACGGAACTCGCCGCCATCCTCGGCCCCGGTTCTCAGGATATCCTCTCCTCGGGGGACCCGGTTGCCGACAAGTCCGGCCGGGAGCGCTTCGTCAGCCTTTATGACGAGAAAATCGTCATCGAAGGGGCTGAGACCGGCTGGGCCGTGCTCTCCCTCGGCAATGAGGACTACCCATTCCCGATTCCGGTGGTAAAAGACGGCGATGTCTGGCGCTTTGATACCGAGGCCGGCAGGGAAGAGCTGCTGAACCGGCGCATCGGCAGGAATGAGCTGGAGGTGATCGACGTCCTGCGGGCCTATGTGGATGCCCAGCGCGAATACGCCGCCACTGATTGGGACGGGGACGGTGCCGTGGAGTTCGCCCAGCAGATCAGGAGCACGCCGGGGAAAAAGGATGGGCTCTACTGGTCAGCGAAGGAAGGCGAGCAGGAGAGCCCCCTGGGTCCTCTTGCCGCCGAGGCTGCCCAGGAGGGCTATGCAAAGGAGAATACCGCGCTGTACGGCTATCGCTACAGGATACTGAAGGCCCAGGGCCAAGACGCCGCCGGCGGGGACTTCGACTATCTGGTGAACGGCAAAATGATCCTCGGCTTTGCCTTGGTCGCCTATCCCGTCCAATACGGCGCCTCAGGCATCATGACCTTCATTGTCAACCATAACGGCATCGTCTTTCAGAAGGACCTGGGCGAGAACAGCGCCGGCCTCGCGGCAGCCATGGAAATCTTCAATCCCGATGCGGGCTGGAACAGAGTCGACTAATCAGGGATGAGCAAGCGGAACGAACCAGTAGGGGAAAAAGGAGCATTGCATGGGAGCAAAATTTCATCGGGAGACTAACGGTGTCTGGGTCCTGCAAATTACCGGGGCTCTGCGCAAGGAAGAGCTGGACGCCGTCCAGGCCCACTGGCTCAAGGCGATGGCGCCGGATGACGAGGGGAAAATCCTGGTGATGGTTGCGGAGGATTTCGCAGGCTGGGTTGGCGGTGAAGTCTGGGGGGACATGAGCTTTTTTACGACCCATGGCAACCGGGTCGGCAAAATCGCCATTGTCGGCGATGCCAAATGGCAGGACAGGATGCTGATGTTTGCCGGAGCGGGATTCCGCCAGGCCCCGGTGAAGTACTTCACCCGCAAGCAGCTTGCCGCCGCCCGGATCTGGCTGGAGTGATATCCTTTTCTGCAAGGTAAACTGCTGTGTGATCACCACTCCTTTTCACGCTGTGATCACGGTTTATGGTCCAGGATGTTTTTTTGAAATGCTGAAATGCTTCAACCGTAGGCTGTAAACCGGCTCTTCATGATTGCAGCAGACGTTTCAGAAGAGACCTTTGGAAAAGCTGCTCCCGTGCCGGGAAGTACCCCGGGGGCTCCGCCGGAGTTACAAACCCTGGCCCCAGCGGTACTGCCAGATAATGCCAAACAGGTCGAAATCACTGCCCGTGCTGGTGGATATGCTGGTGCTGGCGTACAGCTTGAGCGAGTTGTGCCGGTTCACGGGCAGGGCAAGGGTGGCGCCCATCCGTGCATTCCGCTGCAGGTTATCGTTGCGCACCCCGTCTATGGTGGTGCGGCCGCCATAATCGTACGTCCCGCTCACCGCAGCCCAGAAGCCCCCGCCGATATTATATGTGGCGTGCAGCTGCGTGGTGGAAACGGGGTCCTGTTCAAGCTTTCTGCCGCCGAAGAAGTCATCATTGCTGCTGAAGAAAAACGCCCCGGAGGAAAGCTCCAGGGTCACCGGCCCCCAGGCCTTGGAGATGCCGAGGTCGGGTTTGACAAACCAGCGGTTGTTGCCCAGGTTCACCAGTTTTTCCTCATCATACTGGCCAAGGGGCGGGGATATCTGCACGCTGGCCCCGATGAGTAAATCCTGGCGGTAGCCGGCAAATTCCCGCACGGACAGGGCAGGGGAGCCGTAGAAATTCACCGAGTAGCGCAGGCGCGGGTCGTTGCAGCCGGAAACATTGCGTTCCCGGGGTTCGCCAGCCACCATCGCGGTGCCCGACAGGTTTGAATATGGCAGGATGATATCGAATTTCCCTGATTTGCCCCCCACATCAAGTGACCGGGCATAGGCCACGATGCCGGTATGCATGGTGAGCTGGGCATCGCTGATCGGTGAGGAAGCCTCGGTTGCCAGGCCGCCATCGGTATAGGTGTAGCCGGTGAGCAGGAAATTGATGCCAACCGGCGTATTGACATAGGCGCGCGGTTCGATCTCGCCGGCGTCCGCCCGGCCGGCCGCGAACACCAGTAAAACGAGGGCCGGCAGGACCCCGGCGCAGGCGATGACACGGCGGGCAGGACAACCCCGTCTGCGCCGCTGGCGTAACCCAGGCGCTGCCGCTTTCCTGTCTTGCCTGATCATGGAAGTCCCCCGGCTGCACCAGCCCTGCCTGCCGCTCTCGCTCATAGCTCCTGACGCGGCCTCAGTCGACGATCACCGCATTGCGGATGACACCGGTAGGCAGGGCCTCGGGAGCGGGGCTGACCTGGATATACTTGACGTTTTCAAAGGGGATGATAAAAAGAATGCCCTCCGCCTCGATGGCGAGTTTGTTCGCCTCGATCGCTTTTTTCACGTTGGCGGCCAGGGTCGCCTGATCCTCGCCGCCCTGCTTGTCGAAGGCAAATGCCACATTGGTGGCGTCCGTGAAAAATACCTTCACATACCTTCTTCCCTTCAGCTTTTTGTCCTGTCTGTCGTCCATCGCATTTCCTCATCAAACAATGTGAATTACCCAGCGGCATACGTCCGCTCCAGCCCGACGCGGCAAAAATCTCAGTTACCTGGACATGCTGACGGGTATCGGCCTGACATTCCAGATCTCTTCACAGTACTGGCGGATCGCGCGGTCAGAGGAAAATTTGCCGGCCCTGGCGGTATTTAAAATAGACATCACGGTCCAGCTTTCCTGGTCTTCCCAGGCCGCGGAAACCCGGTTCTGGCAGGCCGCGTAGGCCGCGTAGTCCGCCAGGACGAGAAAGTGGTCGTGGTAGCGGAGATTGTCCACCAGGGGCCGGAAGATCTCCTGGTCGCCGTGCGAGAAGTGCCCCGTGGCGAGCAGGTGCATGGCCTCGGCCAGTTGCGGGTTTGCTTCGATAAAGGAGGCGGGGCGATAGCCCTCATGCTGCAGCCGGAAGACTTCCTCGGCGGTCAGCCCGAAGAGAAAGAAATTTTCCTCGCCGACCTCCTCGCGGATCTCGACGTTGGCGCCATCCAGCGTGCCGATGGTCAGGGCGCCGTTCAGCGTGAACTTCATATTGCCGGTCCCCGAGGCCTCCTTGCCCGCCGTTGATATCTGCTCGGAGAGATCTGCGGCCGGGTAGATGATCTCCCCGTTCTGGACGTTGAAGTTGGGAACAAAGGCGACCCGCAGAAAACGGTTGACATCCGGGTCGTTATTGACCACCTCGGCCACGGCATTAATGAGTTTGATCATGCGCTTGGCCATGAAGTAGCCGGGGGCCGCCTTGCCGCCGAAAATAAACGCGCGGGGCGGCATGCGGAAGGCCGGTTCCGCCTTCAGCCGGCAGTACAGGCTGATAATGTGCAGGGCATTGAGGTGCTGGCGCTTGTATTCATGGATGCGCTTGACCTGCACATCAAACAGCCAGGTCGGCTCGAGGGTTATCCCCGTCTGCCGGTGGATGAAGGCCGCCAGTCTCTCCTTGTTCGCCTGCTTGACGGCGCGCCACTCCCGGCGGAATCCCGCATCGGCGGCCAGGGGTTCGAGCCTGCGCAGCTCTTCGGTGCGGGTAACCCATTCGCCCCCGATGGCGCGCGTGATCAACCCGCTCAATTGCGGGTTGGCCAGCACCATGAAGCGGCGCGGGGTCACCCCGTTGGTCTTGTTGTTGAAGCGCTCCGGCCAGAGCTCGTAGAAGTCCTTGAGCACACTGGTTTTGAGCAGCTCGCTGTGCAGGGCCGCCACGCCGTTGACCGCGTGACTGCCCACGCAGGCGAGATGGGCCATGCGCACCCGTTTGGCGCCGGCTTCATCAATGAGCGACAGGCGCGCCACCCGCTGGCTGTCGCCGGGGTAACGGGAGCGGACCAGATCAAGGAAGCGGGCATTGATTTCATAGATGATTTCGAGATGCCTTGGCAGGAGCTCCTGAAAGAGCGGCAGTGACCAGGTTTCCAGGGCCTCGGGAAGCAGGGTGTGGTTGGTGTAGGCAAAGGTCTGGCAGGTGATGTCCCAGGCCGGGTCCCAGGCGAGCTTATGTTCATCGACCAGCAGCCGCATCAGCTCAGCCACCGCGATGGAGGGGTGGGTGTCATTGAGCTGGGCGGCAAATCTCTTGGGCAGGGATGCCAGCGGCTCGCCGGTCAGGGTGAAGATGCGCAGCATGTCCTGCAGGGAGCAGGAAACAAAAAAGAATTGTTGCGCCAGGCGCAGTTTCTTGCCGACCTCGGGTTCGTCGTTGGGGTAGAGGACCTTGGTGAGGGTCTCGGAAATGACCTTATCCCCCACCGCCTCGTAATAATCACCGGTATTGAAGGCCTGAAAGTCGAAAGACTCGCAGGCCTGCGCGCTCCAGAGCCGGAGGGTGTTGCAGGTATTGACCCGGTATCCCGGAATCGGGGTGTCATAGGCAATGCCCTTGACAACCCGGTGCGGGACCCAGCGCATGCGAAAAGAGCCCTGCTCGTCATGATAGCTCTCGGTAAAGCCGCCGAAATTGACGTAATAGGTCACATCGGGTCTCTCGATCTCCCAGGGATTGCCGTTGAGCAGCCATTTGTCGGTGATCTCCACCTGCCAGCCGTCGCGGATTTCCTGGTCAAATATGCCGAATTCGTAGCGGACGCCGTAGCCAATGGCCGGACATTCCAGGGTCGCGAGAGAGTCGATGTAACAGGCGGCCAGCCGGCCGAGACCGCCGTTGCCCAGGCCGGGTTCCTCTTCCTGGGCCAGCAGCTCCTCGAGATTCAGCCCCAGTTCCGTTAGGGCCTGGCGCACCTCTTTTTCGATGCCCAGGTTCACCAGGCTGCTGCCGAGCTGGGGACCCATGAGAAATTCGGCCGACAGGTAGCAGACCATCTTGACATCCTGCTTTGCCCCGGCACTGTCCATATAGGACAGGGCCGTATTGATCCAGCGATGCTGCAGCCTGTCCCGCACAGACAGGGCCAGGGCCTTGTAGCAGGCGTGTCTGGCGACGAGCTGCTGCGGCTGGCCCAGGCTGTAAAGCAGATGGTCGAGAATGGCCTGTTTCAGGGCGGCTGGAGTCAGGCTGGCGCGATTATTTTCACAAACGGCCGCCGAAAGGTCTTGCGGGGTGATGCTGTTTTGATTTTTTTTCATTGCCATCTCCGGTTGCTGGAAAATTTCGGATGCACGGGAAACCACGGAAAATCCCTGTCCCGCCCCTGTGCCCTATTCCTCTTGCTGCCCCGCGGCCCTGGCCAGGGCGGTGATGCGCGGCCAGTCTCCCCGGGACACCGCTTCAGGGGGGGCCAGCCAGGAGCCGCCGATGCAGGCGACATTGGCCAGGGCCAGGTAGTCCCGGTAATTCTGGGGAGTGATGCCGCCGGTGGGGCAGAAAACCGCCCTGGGAAAGGGGCCGGCCATGGCTTTAAGCATCCTGACGCCGCCCGCCGCCTCGGCCGGGAAGAACTTGAAGTGGTTGTAGCCGAAAGACAGGCCCGTCATCAGCTCGGAAACCGTGGCAATCCCCGGAATGAGTGGGATGGGGCCGCGGTTGGCCGCGGCCAGCAGCTCCGGAGTCAGCCCCGGGCTGATGGCAAAGCGGGCCCCGGCCTCGGTGACCGCGGCAAGCTCGGCCGGATTGAGGACCGTGCCGGCGCCCACCAGGGCATCCTCCACCTCGGCGCTGATCAGGCGGATGGCGGCCAGGGCGGCCTCGGTGCGCAGGGTGATCTCCAGCACCCGGACGCCGCCGGCCGCCAGAGCCCTGGCCAGGGGCACCGCATCCTGCTCCCGCTCGATGACCATGACCGGGATGACCGGTCCCCTGTGCAGGACCTCGGCCGGTTGCAGATTCCATGTGCGCGTCGTCATAGTTGGACCTCGCTGGCGGGACAATCAGTCATCATCCCGGGGAAAGTTGACATTGCATTTTTCCAGAACATAGGTGAAGAGCGAGCTTGCCCCCTCTTCGGCCCCCAGCAGATCCCGGCGCAGGGGGGCGAATATCTGCCGGCCCACCCCGTAGCGCTGCTCCTGCAGATGGGTGGCCTCCACGTACTCCCGCTTGTCGAGTTCATCCGCGCTCACCAGCAGCTCCAGGGAGCCTGCCCCGGCGTCGATGCGGATCAGGTCCCCGTCTTGCACCTTGGCAAGCAGGCCGCCGCACAGCGCTTCCGGCGTGACATGGATGGCGGCGGGCACCCGGCCCGAGGCCCCGGAAAGGCGGCCGTCCGTCACCATGCCCACCGTGAAGCCGCGGTCGATGAGCACGGCAAGGGGGGTGACCAGTTTGTGCAGCTCCGGCATGCCGTTGGCCTGCGGCCCCTGGAAGCGGATCACGGCGATGAGGTCCCGGTTCAGTCTGTCGGCCCGGAAGGCCTCCTCCAGCTCGGTCTGGGTATGAAAAACCACGGCAGGCGCCTCGATGCGGGTTTGCGCGCCGTCCGGCAGGGCGGACACCTTGATCACCGCCCGGCCGAGATTGCCGCTCAAAACCTTCAGGCCGCCGCTGGCGGCAAAGGGTTCGCTGTGGGTGGTGATCACTGCCGGGGCCAGGGAGCCGGGCGGGCCTTCCTGCCAGGACAGCGTGCCGTTGGTCAGCCGCGGAGCCTGGGTGTAGCGGGTAAGGCCCGGGCCAGCCACGGTCTGCACCTCTTCATGCAGCAGACCGCCGGCCAGCAGTTCCCTGATCAGCACCGCCATGCCGCCGGCCTGCTGGAAATCGTTGATGTCCCCGGGGCCGTTGGGGTAGATGCGCACCAGCAGCGGCACCGCATCGGAAAGATCGGAAAAGTCGTCCCAGCTGATGCGGATGCCGGCGGCGCGGGCGACGGCGACCAGATGCAGGGTCTGGTTGGTGGAGCCGCCGGTGGCCAGCACGCCGACCATGGCGTTGACCACCGCCTTTTCGCTGACCACCTGGCAGATGGGGGTGTAGTTGCCGCCGAGATGGGTAAGCCCGGTGACCCGGCTTGCCGCGGCCGTGGTCAGGGGCCGGCGCAGGGGATCATCGGGGTTGACAAAGGAGGCGCCCGGCAGGTGCAGGCCCAGCAGCTCGGCAATGAGCTGGTTGCTGTTCGCCGTGCCGTAGAAGGTGCAGGTGCCGGTGCCGCTGTAGGACTGGCATTCCACGGCGAGCAGCTCCTCGCGGCTGAGCCTGCCTTCAGCGAAAAGCTCCCTGGCCCTGGCTTTTTCCTTGTTGCCCAGGCCGGTGCGCATGGGGCCGCCCGGCACCAGGATGACGGGCAGATAGCCGAACTGCAAAGCGCCCATCAGCATGCCCGGCATGATCTTGTCGCAGATGCCCAGCAGCAGCGCCCCGTCAAAAACGTTGTGGGACAGGCCGATGACCGTGGACATGGCGATGACGTCGCGGCTGATCAGGCTCAGATCCATGCCCGGTTCGCCCTGGGTGACGCCGTCGCACATGGCCGGCACGCCGGCCGCCACCTGGGCGGTGCCGCCGGCCGCCGCCACCGCCTCCTTGATCAGCGGCGGATAGTGCTCATAGGTGTGGTGGGCGGAGAGCATGTCGTTGTAGGCGGTGATGATGGCGATATTGGGGGTGTCCGGGGCGTGCAGGGTCCGGCACTCCGCCCCGGCGCAGACGGCGAGCCCGTGCGCCAGGTTGCTGCAGGCGAGCCGGTGCCGGAAGGGCCCGCTCACCCTGGCCGCCGCCATGTTTTCCAGGTAGCGGCCGCGGTGTTTGGCGCTGCGGCTGATGATTCTCTCGGTGACTTGCTGTACGGTGCGGTTCATGGGTGTGCCCTCCTCCTATTCATCCCATTCGCGGCCATCCCGGGCCATGAGGGCGACAGAGGCGATCGGCCCCCAGGAGCCCGCGGCATAGGGCCTGGGTTCTTCATTGCCTGCCTGCCAGGCGTCCTGGATGGAGTCGATCCACAGCCAGGCCTGTTCCACCTCGTCGCGCCGGACGAAGAGGGACTGGTTGCCGTGGAGGAATTCCAGAATCAGCCGTTCATAGGCGTCGGCGACATGCTCGGCCTTGAAGGCCTCGGAAAAGCTGAGGTCGAGCATGGTGCGCTGCAGCTTGACCCCCTTGGCCAGGCCGGGAACCTTGTTGAGCATCTCGATCTCCACCCCTTCATTGGGCTGCAGGCGGATGATCAGTCGGTTGCCGGGCAGTTTTTTGTAGCTTTCGCGGAAGATATTGTGGGGCAGCCTCTTGAAGTGGATCACCACCTCTGTGAGTTTTCTGGCCATGCGTTTGCCGGTGCGCAGATAGAAAGGCACCTCGGCCCAGCGCCAGTTGTCGATGTCCGCCCTGAGCGCCACAAAGGTTTCCGTGCCGCTTCGCGGGTTGCCGCCTTCCTCCTCAAGGTAGCCGGGCGCCTGCTGGCCCCCGAGAAAGCCGGCTGCATACTGGCCGCGCACCGTCTTTTCCTCTGCATTGTCCCGGGTGATCGGGCGCAATGCTTTGAGAACCTTGAGTTTTTCATTGCGGATGTTTTCGCTGCCCAGGGTGACCGGCGGTTCCATGGCCACCAGGGTGAGAATCTGCAGAAGATGGTTCTGCACCATGTCACGCAGCTGGCCGGACTTGTCGAAGTAGCCCCAGCGTCCCTCGATGCCCACCTCCTCGGCCACGGTGATCTGCACATGGTCGATGGTGTTGTGGTCCCAGTTGGTGGTGAAGATGGAGTTGGCAAAGCGCAGGGCCAGCAGATTCAGGACCGTCTCCTTGCCGAGGTAATGGTCGATCCGGAAGATCTGCTCCTCGCTGAAATGCCTGGCCACCGCATCGTTGATCTCCCGGGAGGAGGCGAGATCGGTGCCGATGGGTTTTTCCAGCACCACCCTGGCCTTGTCGGTCACCAGGCCGGCGCGGGCCAGTCCTGCGCAGATGTCGCCATACACCGCGGGCGGCACGGCAAAATAATTGGCCATCACCCGCTGCCCCGGATCGACCAGGGGGGAGAGCCGCTGGTACTGCTCATGGCTGGTCAGATCGATTTTTACATAGCGCAGGCGGGCCGCGAAGCGCTGCCACACCTGCTCGTCAATCGGCTCCTTCATGAAGGTGACCAGGTTGTCCCTGGCCGTGGCGATGTAAGCCTCCTGGTCCATCTCCGCGCGGGCCACGCCGATGATCTGCATGTCGGGTGCGAGAAGTTCGGACTTGTCAAGCTGGTAGAGGGAGGGGATCAGCTTGCGATGGGCGAGATCGCCGCGGGAGCCGAAAATGACGAAATCACAGGGCAGCATCTTTTTCATGTCTTGTTCCTTATTATTGCCGGATCGCCTGGGCCGGGTTGCTTGCCGCGTCGAGAAGGCCGGGTGTTGCCGGGCGGGGCGTACTCTCGGTCAAGACAAGATTTACCCGTGGGCACGGACGCCGGCCGGGGGAAAGGTATCCAGGGCGCGGCGGCCCGCCAGGACAGCCTGCCTTTCCGGCTTATTTTGCCTGCCGCTTTGTTCTGAGAAATTCATTCATTGCATCACATTTCCTGCTGTTTGGCAATAGCCATCTGACCCTTTTCAGGAATAGTGAAGCCGGATCAAGCGGGCCTTCAATAACGCTGTGCTCCCGACCCGGCAGGAGATACATTCTGGTCAGGCAGAAAACATGACGGGCACAATTTGCATGAAGTGCGCCAGTCGCGTTGTGCTCCAGGCGCTGGTGGTCAACTGCTTGATAAGAAGAATATTTTTTTATCGGCCGGGGAAATGGGCAGGGCCAGCGGAATAAAAAAAGACGGCATGTCGTCCTGCGGGATGAAATGTCACCCTGGGTTGGTTAGGAACAAGCAAGGGTGAGATGCACGCACGCTGGTCCGTCAGGACCTTCGCGAGCCAGCCGTGGCCGTCATGCTCATTGGCAAGCATCAGATCGCGCTGGGAGGTGATGCTGTCCAGGGGACGGCTGTCTGCTGACGACCCGTCCGGGAAGGCAACAGCGGTCACTCGGCCGCGGCAGAAATTGATAATTTCAGAACTCCTGATGTCGTGACGCAATTTCAATAGGTTATGCCACCCATCAGGAATTCTGTCCTGTTACCGGCAGAGTGCCTAAAGTGCGCTAAAGTACTTAAAGTGCCTAAAATTAAAGGTTGTTTCTAATCAGAAAGTACCGCAACTTCAAGTACTTTATACCCGCAAGGGGCACAAGATACCCGCAAGGGGCACAAGATACCCGCAAGGGGCACAAGATACCCACAAGGGGCACAAGTACCCACAAGGGGAACAAGTACCCACAAGGGGCACAAGGGCATTTTAAGTACTTTAGGCACTTTTCTCTACTCGCAACCCTGGTATCAAAGTAAAATCTGCCGAGATCAGGTTGTCTGAATTTATGGATGCCCCCCCCCCCGATTTTTTCCCCGATTGACGGGGCGTTTGCCCGTTTATCCATGGCCGGAACAGCAGCTCTTTGACTGCAACTGGATGTTATCTTTTGAATACTCAATTATTTTTTTCCTGCCAAGGAAATTCTGCGCAAATCGTCTGCATTTCCGCGTACCAGCAAGGATAGCGGCATAACCGGTTTCCGGCCTCCCCGCACGCTCACTGGCCCTGCGCGGACTCTTCCCGCGCTTCGATCTCTCCGTTCTCCGCCCGGCTGGCCGCGCAATGGAGGGAAATGAGGCCGGCAGCGCGCGGCGCAAAATTTTCTCAGCAGCGCGCACTTCGATAATGCTGTGTTCACGGCCCAATAAGTGACAGATGTTGAACAGGGGGAAAGCATAACTGGTACTAATCGCAGGAAATGTGCCAGCAGGAAGTCTCCTTTAAGCAGATGTCAACTGGCTGGGATAACGGAGATATTTCTTTTCGGGGATGGAAAGGGGAAGGGGAGAGGGGCGAAAAAGGACGGCATATCATTCTCAGGAATGAAATGTCGTCCTTGATAGGGCAAGGGCGAACGGCAACAGGTTGGGAGCCGCGGGTTACGCGAAAATTTTCCTGTTGACGCGTTTGCCTGGCAAATGATACAACCAGATAGACAAGATTCCCTATCTGCAGGATCTCGGCATCACCGCGGTCGAACTGCTGCCGGTCTATCATTTCGACGAACAGGATGCGCCGCCAGAGTCAAGGCCCTGCACCGGGCCGGGATTGAGGTGATCCTTGATGTTGTCTACAATCATACGGCGGAGGGCAACCATGAGGGGCCGACCCTCTCCTTCCGGGGGTTCGAAAATGACACCTATTATATCCTTGAGCCTGATAAACGCTATTACAGTAACTTCACGGGATGCGGCAACACCTTGGATGCGAGCAATCCCTTTGTCCGCCGCCTGATCATCGACAGCCTGCACTACTGGGTCAGGGAGATGCATGTGGACGGGTTCCGCTTCGACCTGGCCTCGATCCTCACCCGCGACGAACAGGGCAGGCCCCTTGGCAACCCCCCTGTCCTCTGGGACATCGAGACCGATCCGGTCCTGGCCGGGGTCAAGCTCATTGCCGAAGCGTGGGATGCGGCCGGGCTCTACCAGGTGGGCAGTTTCATCGGCGACAGCTGGAAGGAATGGAACGGCAGATTCCGGGACGATGTGCGCAGCTTTCTCAAGGGCGACCGCCATACCGTTTCAGCGTTCGCCTCCCGTCTGCTCGCCAGCCCGGACATCTATGGCCATGAGGAGCGGGAGCCGGAGCAGAGCATCAATTTCGTTACCTGCCATGACGGCTTCACCCTGAACGACCTGGTCACATACAACACCAAGCACAACGAGGCCAATGGCGAAGACAACCGCGACGGCAGCAATGACAACCTGAGCTGGAACTGCGGCGTGGAAGGCCCGACGAGTGATCCGGCGGTGGAGCGCCTGCGCAACCGGCAGGTGAAGAACTGTCTCGCGGTCAACCTGCTCGCCGCCGGAACGCCGATGCTGCTGATGGGCGACGAGGTCCGCCGGACGCAGCACGGCAACAATAACGCCTACGGGCAGGACAATGAAACCAGCTGGTTCGACTGGAGCCTGCCGGCAAAACATGCCGATGTGTATCGGTTCGTCAGGCGGCTCATTGCCGGACGTCTGCAGCGGGACGTGTCCCGGCAGGACCCCGGACTGACGTTGAACAGACTTCTCCAGCTGGCGAACATTGCCTGGCATGGAGTCGCGGGCCACCAGCCTGACTGGGGAGCCGACTCCCACGCTCTGGCGCTGACCGTGCAAAGCAGGCGGGGCGGTTTCATGATCCATATGATGTTCAATGCCTACTGGGAGCAACTGCAATTTGCCGTTCCTGAACTGTCGGGCGGAAGCTGGCTGCGCTGGATCGATACCTCCCTGGAATCGCCGGCGGATATCTGCTCCTGGGATGAGGCGGAAGCGGTCCGGGAGGCCGACTATGCCGTGCAGCCCCGTTCCCTGGCCGTGCTGGTGGGACGGATGATGAATGAGATGAACGTGTAAACTGATGTGAGGAAGAAAATTATGGCGACAAAAGTGGCGATTAACGGTTTTGGCAGGATCGGGAGACTTGTGTTACAGGCGATGATGGAAAAGGGGGTCGCCGGCAAAGATTTCGAGGTGGTGGCGGTGGTGGATGTAAGCACCGACGCCAGGCATTTTGCCTATCAGTTGAAGTATGATACTGTCCACGGCCGATTCAAGGGGACGCTGGCCACCAAGAAGAGCAATCCCTCCCTGGCGGAAGACGATGTCATTGTGGTCAATGGTCAGGAAATCCTGTGTGTTGCTTCTGCCAGGACCCCGGACCTCCTCCCCTGGAAAAGCCTGGGGGTGGAATATGTGGTCGAGTCGACCGGCCTGTTCACCGATTACGAAAAGGCGAAGCTCCATCTGCAAGCCGGGGCAAAGAAGGTCCTCATCACGGCTCCCGCCAAGGGGGGGGTGAAGACCTTTGTCATGGGGGTGAATGAAGGAGAATACGACCCGAAGACGCACCACATCGTCTCCAATGCCTCCTGCACCACCAATGGCCTTGCTCCTCTGGTCCATGTGATGCTGAAAGAAGGGATCGGCATTGACAAGGGAGCAATGACGACGATCCATTCGTACACGGCAACGCAGAAGATCGTCGATGGCCCTTCACGCAAGACCTGGAGGGAAGGGCGGGCCGCGGCGATGAACATCATTCCTTCCAGTACGGGAGCGGCCAAGGCGCTGCACGAGGTGATTCCCTCCATGAAGGGCAAGTTGATCGGCATGGCCTTCCGCGTTCCGACCCCGGATGTTTCCGTCATCGATTTTACGTTCCGTACCATAAGGGAGAGTTCCATCGAAGAGATCGACGCCGCGATGAAGAAGGCCTCGGAGTCTTATCTGCAGGGTATTCTCGAATACACCGACGAAGAAGTCGTTTCCACCGACTTCATTCATTCCAGCAGCTCTTCCATCTATGACTCGCTCACCACCAGGCGGAACAATTTCAAAGACGAAACGAACGCGTTCAAAGTCATTGCCTGGTATGACAATGAATGGGGGTATTCGAACCGGGTGGTCGACCTCCTCAGCCACATGCTGTCCGTAACGGCATAAAAAATCCGGAGGAGGGGCGGAATTGTCTCATTGGGAGCGGAAATCAAACACCATCGAGTCTCTTGCAAAATGAATCAACCGTTCATTCTAGAATCAGCAGCATGACCTGAACGACTCATTCCGGCAGTGTGTTGAGCCGGAATCCAGTTTCCCGGCGTGACAACAAGAGACTGGATGCCGGATAAAAAACCTCCGGCATGACGAAAGAAAATAAATCACGCATTTTGCAAGAAGCTCCATCATCAGGAGGATTTACCATGAATGTCGCCGTATTCAGCACCAAGCGTTACGACCGTGACTTCCTGGACGCGGCCAATGTCTCCGCCGGTCACCGGATCACCTATTTCGATCAGCCGCTGGGACGGGAAACCGCGGCGCTGGCGAACACCTATGAGGCCGTATGCATCTTCGTCAATGACAAGGCCGACGCCGGGGTGCTGGAAGCACTCGCGCGCGGGGGCACGCGCCTTGTCGCCCTGCGCTGCACCGGCTTCAACAACGTCGACCTGCAGGCGGCAGCGCGTCTCGGGCT
>QZKJ01000072.1 GCA_003605035.1 Desulfurivibrio sp. | reverse complement strand
GGCAAATTGGTGGTGATGGTTTTGGTTATTATTCTTATTTGCGGTCATTTATTTTTGATGGCAATTTTGATTTGCACAATGAGTTTGCTCTTTTTGATTAGGCAGCTGGCCCCAAGACCGCTGCCCCGGAAGTGCCGCCCACCATCAGGCCGGGGGCAGCGGCGCCAGCCGGGGAAAAACGCGGCGGCAGCCAGGCCGAGGCCGAGGCTGACCTGGAGAAGACTGTGGTCATGAGCCCTGATGCGCTGGCCTCCCTGCTGGCCGGCCGCAACGGCAGAGCGGCCGCCCCGGCCCCGCCCGGGGAAAAGCCGGTCCCGGCCAAACCGCAGCTGCCTGATGCCGCGCAGGCCGGACTTTCGGAAACGGTGATGATCAGTCCGCAACAACTGGCAGCGCTGAGGAAAATGAAAAAGGATGACAAATAGTGTCCGGCCGGAGCAGCTAGCCGCTGAAATCCGGCAGATCCATCAGGCGGACCGGGTCAATGCCGCAGGCCGCATCGAGGAGCATCTCAACCAGGCCCTGGCCGGCTGCAGCCCGGTCGAGCGGCTGGCCGTGCTGGAACGCTGCCTGGCCGGCTTCGGTCCTGGATTGGCCCAGGAGGAGGCCCCGGCTGCCCCGGCTGCCCAGCCTGCCCCGGCCGAGCTCAGTTCCGAGGCGTTCAACAAGCTGTTGACAATGCTGCTCGGCAAAGAGATACTGGAGCGAGGGCTGTCTACCGAGGAGATGATCAGGCACCTGGCAGCCGCCTTGAATACCGTTTTTGATTCGGTCAACAAGCTGGTCGGCGGCATCAATGCCACCCTGATGGGCAGCGCCTCGGGTGAGGAAACCATCCGGGTGGTGATCAGTTCCAGCATTGATGAAAAAAAGGGAATCGCCTCCCTGGAGAAATATCTGGATCAGATAGGCCAGTTTTTCGCCATTGCCCTGCGGGCCTACCGGGAAGCGGCCCGGACCAAAATCGCTGAAATCTTACATGAGCTGGATCCTGAACGGATTGCTGAAGAGAGTGAGAACAGTCTGAAATTCGGACCGCTGCGCAAGGCGCATCAGTTTGACTGCTACCAGGATAAGTATAAGACCCTGCAGAACTGGCAGCGATCCGGACTGCTTCTGGAGGCATTCATGAAGGAATTTGAAAAAAATTGCCAAAAGTTATATCTGAAGAGGGAGTAAATGAAAAATTACTGGAAACTGTCCTGGGGAATTGTCTGTCTTGTTTTTCTTGCATCCTGCGCCAAGGAACCGCCGCCTCCGCCTCCGCCCCCGCCGGCGCCAACGCCGCCGCAGTATTCCTACAGCAAGGATGCGGTCAATATCCAGATCGATTCCGATGCCCAGCTCAATCTCTATCAATCCAGCCCCCATACCCTGCTGATCTGTGTTTACCAGCTCAGTGATCCCAACGCCTTCTACCGCCTGACCGGAGACGTCAACGGCATTTACCAGCTGCTCGCCTGCAACCAGTTCGACCCGAGCGTCACCCATTCCAAGCGCTTCATTGTCCAGCCTGATCAGAAGGTCACCTATACCCTGGACCGGGCCGAAGGCACCAGGTACGTGGCTGTCGGCGCCGGCTATTACAATGTCCGCAAAGAGGATGTGGTGCGGCTCTTTGAGATTCCCGTGGTGGAAAAGGCGCCGGCAGCAGCCGGGGCGCCCGCCACGCTGGAACCGGATGTCCTCACGGTGGAGCTTGAGCTGGGTTCAACCAGGATCAACAGCATTGCCGGCAAGTAAGCGGCCTGACCGGGCGCCGGGCCTTGCCCTGCCGGCCGGGGCGGCGACTGCTGCAGCGATCCCGTTATAACAGCCGATATATGGAAGGGGACTATGGTGGATATCAACAGATCGATCTTTTGGCACCAGGGGCTTTTTCTGCAGCCCCATCATTTTCAGCAGCATGACCTCTTTATCCAGGATCTGCAGCAGCCGTTGCGGAAATTCCTCAATCCCTACTTCTGGGGGGTGGCGGCCATGGAGGCCTCCCGGGGGGCGCTGGATAACTTCTCCTTTGACCTGCTGAAGGGCGAGTTCGTCTTTCAGGACGGCACCCATGCGGTCTTCCCGGGCAATGCCATGCTGGCCAAGCGCTCCTTCAAAAACGCCTGGCTCGAGGAAGACAGGCCCTTCACCATTTATCTCGGGCTGAAAAAGCTGGATGAGGCGGGCAGCAACGTGACCGAGCTGGCCAGTCTTGACAAGGTCGGCGAGGTGTCGACCCGCTTTGTCACCCTGGCTGAGCCGGAGCAGATCAGTGACCTCTATGAACAGGGCCCGCCCGGCGAGGTGAAAAAGCTGCACCTGGTGCTGAAGCTGTTCTGGGACAGCGAAAGGGAGATGGTGGGCGATTATCTGCTGCTGCCCCTGGCCCAGCTGGAAAGAGACGGGGAGGTGATCCGCTTCGCCCCGGGCTTTGCGCCGCCCGCCCTCACCATTCAGGGTTCCGAGGTGCTGATCCAGACCGTCAAGAACATCCGGGACCAGATCGGCAGCCGCAGCCGCCAGCTCAATGAGTACAAGGCCCAGCGCGGCATCCACACCAGCGATTTCGGCGCCCGGGACATGGTCTTCATGCTGGCCCTGCGCACCTTGAACAGGTATGTGCCGCTGCTGTTTCACCTCACCGAGCCGGCCTGCACCCATCCCTGGCCAGCCTTCGGCCTGCTGCGCCAGCTGATCGGCGAGCTTTCCTCCTTTTCCAGTACGGTGAATGTGCTGGGCGAGCTCGACGACGGCCAGGCCCTGCTCGGGGCGTACAACCACCATGAGCCGGGCCGCTGCTTCCTGGCCGCCCAGTCTCTGATTTCCAGGCTGCTTGACGAGATCACCGCCGGTCCCGACTACATCATCAGACTGGTCTTTGACGGCACCTACTACATTGCCGATCTGCTGCCGGCCCATTTCACCGAAGGCAACCGCTATTATCTGGTGGTGGAGACCGAGGAGGAGCCCCAGCAGGTGCTGGACGCCCTGCAGGGCATCGCCAAACTGGGCTCGCGGGAGTCGCTGCCGCTGCTCATTGCCCGGGCCCTGCCCGGCGTGGCCCTGGAGCATCTGCCCATCCCGCCCCAGGAACTGCCCCGGCGGGCGCATTGCCTCTATTTCCAGATCAATCATCACGGCGATCAGTGGGGCAATGTGGTGAAAGGCAACAACATGGCATTATACTGGGACAATGCGCCGGATGATTTCAAGGCGGAACTGATGGTGGTAGGGAGGTCTTAACCATGCGTTTGCGGGATTGCTTTGCCGAACTGGTGGCCTATGTGGCCTATTTTTTAAAAAGTGACATCCAGAACAGTCTCTCCTTTGGCCAGGTGCAGACCGATGTGCAGCGGCTGCTGTCGGAAAGTGACAGCATGGTCCGCCATGGGCAGATCAGCGCCGAGGAATACGATGAGGCGCGCTTTGCCATCTGCGCCTGGATCGATGAGTCGCTGCTCAATTCAAACTGGCAGGGCCGGTCGCAATGGCAGAAGGAGCTTCTGCAGCGCAGGTATTACCAGACCACCGATGCCGGCGAGGAGTTCTTTGAGCGCTTGAACCGGCTTGACCAGCAGCAGCGGGGCGCCAGGGAAATCTACTATCTCTGTCTGGCCATGGGTTTCAAGGGCAGATATCACCAGGACGGCGACGAACTGCTGCTCGACCAGCTCAAGACCTCCAATCTCAAATACCTGCTGGGCAGCTCGGTGGGGCTGCCGGCCCTGGACCGCACCGAACTTTTCCCCGAGGCCTATCCCCTGGAAAGCGCCGGTTCGGGCACCGCGGCCAAACAGAGCATCTTCACCCCGGCGTCCATTGCGGTGTTTGTCTCACCTCTGGTGCTGTTTGGCGTGCTGTTTTTCATCTACACCTTCATCCTCAATAATATCGGCGAGAATTTCCTGCAGGCGGTGCCCTGATGAAACAATTCTGGCAAATACTGATAAAGTCCTTCCTGGCTGTCACCGGCCTCAGCCTGATCATCCTGCTGGTGGCAGGTCTGGTCCTCATTCTCGACTGGCCCTGGTGGACCGGTTTCTTTTTCCTGCTGCTGCTGTTCGGCGCGGCCATCGGCGTTATTCTGGTGCGCAAGATGCTGCGCCGCCGCCGGGAGCAGCAGTTCGTTGAGCAGATCATCTCCCAGGATGATCTGAAGCTCAAAGCCATGGCGGCCCAGGAAAGGGATGAGGCGCAGCTCCTGCAGACCCGCTGGAAGGAGGCCATCGACACCCTGAAGCGCTCCCATCTGCGCAAGTTCGGCAATCCCCTCTACGTGCTGCCCTGGTATCTGGTGATCGGCGAGAGCGGTTCGGGCAAGACCACGGCCATCAAAAGCGCCCGGCTCTCTTCCCCCTTTGCCGAGGCCTCCCAGGTGTCGGGCATCTCCGGCACCAGGAACTGCGACTGGTGGTTCTTTGAGCAGGCGGTCATCCTCGATACGGCCGGCCGTTATGCCATTCCGGTCCATGAGAGCCGCGACAAGGATGAGTGGCACAGTTTTCTGAACCTGCTGGCCAGGTTCAGAAAAAAGGAACCGTTAAACGGCCTGATCGTCACCGTCTCCGCCAACAAGCTGCTGGAGGCAAGCCAGGAGGAGCTTGAACGGGAGGGGCTGCAGATCCGTTCCCGCATCGACGAGATCATGCTGGCCATCGGCAGCAAATTCCCGGTCTACGTCATGGTGACCAAATGCGACCTGATCAAGGGCATGACCCATTTCTGCGACAGGCTGCCGGAAAAGGTGGTGGATCAGGCCATGGGGGTGGTCAATCCCCAGCACCTGAAGGTCACCCCGGCCTTCTGGGCCAATGCGGTGGATACGGTCTGCGAACGGGTCGGCAATCTGCTCCTGCGGGTGCTGCATGACACCCGGTCCAGAAAAGTGGACCCGGCCCTGATCCTGTTTCCCAGTGAATTCGAGCGGTTGCGCAATGGGCTGCACAGCTTCATGGCCAAGGCCTTTCAGGAAAATCCCTATCAGGAAACCCCGATTCTCAGAGGCCTGTTCTTTACCAGCGGCAGGCAGGAGGGCACCCCCTACTCCCATTTTCTCCAGAAACTGGGACTTCTGGGGGAAAAGGAGGTGCTGCCCGGCACCAGCAAGGGTCTCTTCCTCCATGATTTCTTTGCCAGGATTCTGCCCATGGACCGGGGCATTTTCGCCCCCACCCGGCGCTCCCTGGAGTGGCAGCGGCTGAGCCGCAATCTGGGGCTGACCTCCTGGGTGGCCCTGATCATTGCCCTCTGCGGGCTGATGAGCTTTTCCTTTGTCAAGAACCTGCAGACCATGCGGGAGGTGCCCAAGGAATTTTTGCAGCAGTCCGGGCCGCTCATGCAGGGCGATGTGCTGATGGATGTGGTCAACCTGGATCAGTACAAGGAGGCCATTGTCCGCATCGAGGAGCGCAACAGGAACTGGTGGATGCCGCGCTTCGGCCTGACCCACAGCATTGAGGTGGAGAGGCAGCTGAAGGAAAAATTCAGCCAGCAGTTTAAAAAGACCTTTCTCGTGCCGCTGGACAAGCGGATGGCGGACAGGATGGCGGGCTTCAACCTCGCCACCCCGGATCAGCTGCTCAACCGCCATATCAGCCACCTGGTGCGCCGCATCAATCTGCTGAAAAAGCGGCTGGAGACGAATGAGCTGGAGACCCTGGCCGGCATGCCCCAGGTGCCTTTCCTCATCCTGCTCAGCCAGGAACAGCAGGAACTGATCCCGGAGGTCAGAAAGAAGATGGGCAGCGTCTATCTCCATTATCTGCACTGGAATCAGGATGACAGCCAGATCAACCTGGAGATGACCGAGCTGCAGAATTGGCTGAAACATGCCTTGGCCGCCAAGGGAGGCAGGCTGGACTGGCTGATTCCCTGGGCTAACGAACAGGAGGAACTCGCCTGGGTGACTCTGGCCGACTTCTGGGGCGGCAGCAGAAACCTGCATGAGGATGTCCGGGTGGCCCCGGCCTTCAGCCGCAAGGGCAAGGAGATGATTGACGCCTTCCTGCAGGAGATCGAGGCCGCGCTGCCCGAGCCCGGCCCGTCGCTGATCGCCCGCCAGAAACTGGAATTTGCCGAAAGGTACCGCCAGGGCTATCTGGAGGAGTGGCGCGCCTTTGCCGCCGGCTTCAATCAGGGGGCAAAGCGGCTGGCCGGTTTTGAAGAATGGCTGCCCATGGCCCAGAAGATCACCTCGCTCTCAGGTCCCTATTTAGCCCTGCTTGACAAGATGGCGGAGGAATGCCCGGCCGTGGCCGGGGAGGGTAAGTCCGTGCCGGCCTGGGTGGCGCTGACCGCCGACTACCGCAACCTGCGCGCCCAGGCCGAGGTGCTGGGCAGGTCCGAAGGCGGCGGCCTGCTGGCCAAGGCCGGGGAGAAGTCCAAGTCCCTGATCGACAAGGTGGGCCAGAAGCTGGACAGCGAGGGCCGGGTCGAGAATCTCGAAAACCAGCTGCAGGCCGCCAGGGCTCTCAAGGACTACCAGAACTCCCTGCAGGAGGTCATGCCGACGCTGTCGCCGCGCAAGGCCGCCTATGACAACGCGGCGGCGGTGTTTAAAGATGAGAAGAATCCCATCGCCACGGCCCGGCAGGCGGTTGCCAGGATGAAAACCTATATGACCGCCGGCAAAAAGGAGGAAGAGGTCTTCTGGAGCCTGATCAACGGTTCCGTGGATTTTCTCTGGGATTTTGAACGGACCGAGGCGGCCTGTTATCTGCAGGACCGCTGGGAAAAGGATGTACTGGTGGAGGTGCAGGGCGTCAGCGATCAGCAGAAGGTGATGCAGCTGCTGCTTGATGAGGACGGCTTTGCCCTGAAGTTCGTCAAGGGGCCGGCCGCACCCTTTGTCAGCAGAAACCCCGCTAAAGGATATTACGCCGAGCGGGCTCTGGAGGGTCAGCTGGCCTTTGAGCCGGCCTTCTTCTCCTTCCTCACCAAGGGGGTAAGCGTCAAGCGCACGGTCCAGGCCAGTTATGATGTGGCCATCAAGGGCCTGCCCACCGATGCCAATCAGGATGCCCTGCTCAAACCCCATGCCACCCATGTTGAGCTGCAGTGCGCCAGCGGCAGCGTGAAACTCGACAACTTCCAGTTCCCGGAGCAGAAAACCTTCAAGTGGTCGCCGGAGACCTGCGGGGACGTGATCTTTGAAATCGAGGTGAGCCACCTGGTGTTGACCAGGGTTTACAAAGGCAGCCGGGCCTTTGTCAGTTTTCTGGCGGACTTCAAGACCGGCCAGAAGTCCTTTTATCCCGCCGATTTCCCCGAGCAGAAGGAAGAGCTGGGGCGGCTGGGCATAAAATATATCAAGGTCAACTATCAGTTTACCGGCCACGGTCCCATTCTCCAGCTGCAGCAGGCCTCACCTGGCCAGGTGCCGCAGCGGGTGGTGCAGTGCTGGGATTAGGCCGGGCAGCCGGCAGCTGGCAATGGCATCTTTCCGGCAAGCATCCGGTGGCCAAGGATTTTTTTGCCATCGGCGACAAAAACCCGGTGGCAGAGGCCTTTGCCCAGTGGATCCGGCTCGGCACCGAACAGAACGCCGGCGGCCGCGCGATGCTCACCGCCAACTGTTCGTGGCGCTTCTGGGCCAAAACCGGCAGCAGGCAGACCCTGGTCTGCGGGGTGATGCGCAACAGCTGTGATTTTATGGGCCGGCCCTATCCGCTGCTGGTCATGGGGTCGGGGGCGCTGGACAGCTGGGAGGAGAACTGGGAGCTGCTGCCCCTGGCCTGCGAAGGTCTGTGGAACCAGATGGAGCAGCTGGCCACCAAGAATTACCAGGGGCTTGACCGGCTTAAGGAGGATCTGCGCATGCTGCGGCCGCCCCAGGCCCGTTGGCAGGAACTGCAGCGGCAAAGCGCCGAGCTGCTGGCCGCCTTGCCCGGCGACCTGCCGGCGCCGGCCGCCGCTGCACAGGACGCCCTGTTTCTGCCCCTGCGCTGTGCGGATCACTGCGATCCCCTTGCCCTGATCATCCGGCTGCACCGGGTGCTGAAAGAAAAAATCAGGGTGGTGCCCAACACCCTGTTTGTCGGCGGACCCCTTGAGCAGCCTGGCTTTGCCCTCTTTACCAGGCCGCTGAGTATCGCTGATTTTGCCCGGATGTGGCAACCGCTGACAACTATATGATCTTTTTGATTGAAATGGGAGATTTGCAGGTGATACAAGGAAAGAAGACAGAAGTCGGGAGCCAGTCAGAATAAAACGTAATAAAATCAACTATTCTGAATTGCCTCTTCTGTCTCCTGATCCAATGAAGGGATCATGGGGCAACTAAATCACAAAAATACCACTATTTCGATACAATAGACCAGATCAGCAGGTTGCATAAAAGGAAATCTTCTTGTGAACGTAAAAGAACTGATCAAAGCAGGCCATCTCAGTGAGGCCAGGCAGCAGCTGGTGGAGGCGGTGCGTGACCGGCCGGGTGACCCGGCGGCCCGTACCCTGCTGTTTCAGGTGCTCTGCTACTGCGGCGAGTGGGACAAGGCGGACCGCCATCTGGAAGCCATCGCCGCCGCCGACCCCGGCCGGGAGGCAGGGGTGCTGGGCTTCCGCAACCTGATCCGGGCGGAAAAGGAACGTCTGGCCGTGCTGGAGGCGGGAGGCTGCGCCTCCTTTCTCACCGAACCGCCGGCCTATCTTGGCCTGTACACCGCGGCCCGGGCGAAACTGGCCGAAAAAAAGGTGGATGAGGCGGCAGCGCTCCTTACCGAGCTTGAGAGGCAGATACCTGCCCTCGCCGGGACGGTCAATGGCAGCCCCTTTACCGGTTTCCGCGACACCGACAGCCTGCTTGCCCCGTTTCTCGAGGTGATGGCCCATGAACGCTACCTGTGGGTGCCCTTTGCATCCCTGCGGGAGCTCTCCATCACCCCGCCCAAAACCCTGCTTGATCTGCTCTGGGTTTCAGCCCAGCTCACCACCTGGGAGGGCTATGCCATGAACTGCTATCTGCCGGTGCTGTATCCGGATTCCTGCAGCCAGCAGGATGAGCGGATCAGACTGGGCCGGCTGACCGACTGGCTTTCCCTCGGCAACGGGCTGGTCCGCGGGGTCGGGCAGCACGTCTTTGAGGTGGGCGGCCGGGATATGGCCATCCTGGAGCTTGGTGAGGTCACCTTCAACTTTCCGCAAATGACAAGCGACGATGAAGAGAAACATTGATATTGAAAAGGTACTGACCCCGCTGCCCGGCGACAACCCGGCCGGCGAATATCTGCGCTACAACCCGGTTTATGACGAGATCCAGGAGGCGAGAAGGGCGGACGACATCCTTGACCGGGGTGACTGGCAGCATGAAATCAAGAGCTCGGACTGGGAGCGGGTGCTGACGCTTAGCGTGCAGGCCCTGACCGAAAAGACCAAGGATCTGCAGATCGCCGCCTGGCTGCTTGAGGCCCTGACCTGGACCGAGGGTTTTGCCGGGGTCAACGCGGGGCTGACCATCATCACCGCCTATCTGCGGGATTTCTGGGAGCAGCTCTACCCGGCCATTGAAGATGATGATCTGGAATTCCGGGTCGGTCCGCTGGAATTCATCAATGACCGGCTGTGGCTGCCGATCAAGCAGATCCCGCTGACGGACGGCGCGGCCACCCCCGGCTATTCGTGGATGAAGTGGCAGGAATCCCGCCAGGTGGGCTCGGAAAAGGACACCCTCAACCAGTATGGCGATGTGGATGATGAGAAAAAACGCCAGCGCCAGGAACTGGTCGCGGAAGGCAAGCTGACCGCCGAGGAGTTTGACGCCGCGGTTGCCGCCTCCTCCAAGGCCTTTTATGTCGCCCTGGCCGCTGAGGTCAGCGACTGTGTTGCCCGCTTTGCCGAGCTTGACCGGATCGTGGACGAGAAATTCGGCCGGGAGGCGCCGCGGCTGGCGGAGTTGAAGGGCTCGCTGGCCGATTGTGAGCAGCTGGTGGCCAGAATACTCAAGGAAAAAAGGGAAAAGGAGCCTGATGCGGAGCCAGCGCCGGCCGCAGCCGTCCCTGAGATGGAGGCGGAGGCCGCGGCCGTCCCTGACCGCGAGGTTGCCGCCCCGCAGGCCGGACAGGCCGGACCTGCCCGGGCCGCGGCGGGCCGCACCGTCGCCGTGCTGCCGCCGGGCCAGTACCGGGTCAACCGCCTGCTCGGCTCGGCTGGCATTGAAGAGGCGGTATGGCAGGACGCCCTGGCCAAGCTCAAGTCCGGCGGCATCAAGCTGGCCCTGGAACACCTGCTCGGCGCCTCCTGCAGCGCCCAGTCGGTGCGGGAAAAAACCAATTTTCGTCTGCTCATGGCCCGGCTCTGCCTGAAGGCCGAGCGGCCCGACCTGGCCCGGCCCATTGCCGAGGAGCTGCAGGCCCTGATCGGCGAGCTGCAGCTTGAGCGCTGGGAGTCGCCCATCTGGATCGCCGAGGTGCTGGAGACGCTGTACATGTGCCTCACCGCCGAAGGGGCCTCGGATGATGATCGCTACCGGGCCAGGGATCTGCTGACCAGGCTCTGCACCCTGGACGTGACCAGGGCAATGGAATATTCCCTCGAGTGACGGCCGGCCAGGGAAAAACGCTAAACCGTTGCAATAAAATAACCTCGCCGTCCGGTTGTCAGATACGGCATAAGGAGCCGTAACGAACTGCTCAAAATGAAGAGGTTATTTCGTAACGGCTCCTAACAACGGAAGATACAGGGATGCGGAAGGTTTTGCATGACCTGAGGATCATGTGGAAAATGAAAAAGGAGGAGTAACATGGCAAAAGAAAGTCTGCAGCATACCCTGGACAGGGTGCGCGCCCCGCGGGTCCAGATCACCTATGACGTGGAGGTGGGGGATGCCATCGAGATGAAGGAAATACCGTTTGTGGTCGGGGTGCTGGCCGACCTGTCGGGCAAGCCGGACAAGCCTTTGCCCAAGCTGAAGGAGCGAAAATTCATCGAGATCGACCGCGACAACTTCAACAATGTCATGGAGGGCATGAAGCCGCGTCTCGCCTTCCGGGTCGACAACAAGCTGACCAATGACAATTCCCAGATCGCGGTTGAGCTCCGTTTCAAATCAATGGATGATTTCCATCCTGAACGGGTCGCCGAACAGATCACCCCGGTGCGCAAGCTGGTGGAGGCCCGGCGCAGGCTGTCCGAACTGCTCAACAAACTGGACGGCAACGACAAACTCGATGAACTGCTCCAGGATGTGATTTCCAACACCGATTCCCTGCAGGAGCTGGGCAAGGAGGCCGGGGTGGACAAGAAGGAAGATGAAAAGGATAAAGCGTAAAGGAGGTAGCAAAGATGGCCGGAAATGAACAGCAGGTACAGCCGGAGGCCGCCCAGGCCACCGCAGTGCAGGAAGAAAAAAGCCTCCTGGACCGGATAATCGAGGACGGGCGTCTTGCCCGGGAGGAGAGCCAGAAACCATGGGCCAAGGATATCATCGGCGAGTTTGTCTCCCAGATCATGGAGGGGACCATCACCGTTTCCAAGAATACCGAGGCCATGATCAATGCCAGAATCAGCGAGATTGACAAGCTGATTTCCGCCCAGCTCAACGAGGTCATGCATCACGAGGACTTCCAGAAACTGGAAGGCTCCTGGCGCGGCCTGTCATACCTGGTTTCCCAGTCGGAAACCGGGGAAAAGCTGAAACTCAGGGTGATGAACGTTTCCAAGAAGGATCTTCTCAAGGACATGGAAAAGGCCTCCGAGTTTGACCAGTCCGCCCTGTTCAAGAAGATCTATGAAGAGGAGTTCGGCATGTTCGGCGGCGCTGCCTATGGCGCCCTGATCGGCGATTATGAGTTCAGCAGTCATCCCCAGGACCTTGCCCTGCTCGAAAAAATCTCCCAGGTGGCGGCGGCGGCCCATGCGCCTTTCCTCTCCGCGGCCGCGCCCCAGCTCTTTAATATGGACAGCTTTACCGAACTGGGCGAACCGCGGGACATGGCCAAGATCTTCCAGAGCGTGGAGTACGCCAAGTGGAAGTCGTTCCGGGAATCGGAGGATTCCCGCTACGTGGCCCTGGCCATGCCCCATATTCTCATGCGTCTGCCTTACGGCAAGGCCAATGTGCCGGTGGAGGCCTTTGATTTCGAGGAGCAGGTGGACGGCACCGATCACAAGAAGTACCTGTGGGGCAATGCCGCCTATGCCCTGGGCACCCGGCTGACCGAGGCCTTTGCCAAGTATCACTGGTGCGCGGCCATCCGGGGCGTGGAGGGCGGCGGCCTGGTGCAGGGGTTGCCCGTGCATACCTTCAAGACGGACGAGGGTGATGTGGCGCTCAAATGTCCCACCGAGATCGCCATCACCGACCGGCGGGAAAAAGAGCTGGCCGATCTGGGCTTTGTGCCGCTGCTGCACTGCAAGGGCACCGATTATGCCGCCTTTTTCAGCACCCAGTCGGTCAACAAGCCCAAGGTCTATGATACGGACGCCGCCAATGCCAACGCCCGGCTCTCCTCGCAGATTCAGTACATTCTCGCCGTATCACGGTTTGCCCATTACCTGAAATCCATGATGCGCGACAAGATCGGCAGTTTCATGACCCGCAAGAACGCCGAGGATTTTTTGAACCGCTGGATCAGAAACTATGTGCTGCTCGATGACAACGCCAGCCAGGAGATGAAGGCCAAGTACCCCCTGCGGGAGGCCCGCATCGATGTCAGCGAGGTGCCGGGCAAGCCCGGGGTTTACCGGGCGGTGAGTTTTCTCAAGCCCCACTTCCAGCTCGATGAGCTGACCGTTTCCCTGCGCCTGGTGGCTGATCTGCCGCCGCCGGCCAAGGGGTGATGGGGTTGGTTGGGTTGGGTTGGTTGGGTTGGTTGAGTTGGTTGGGTTGGTTGGGTTGGTTGGGTTACTTGAGTTTGTTGGGTTGGTTGAGTTGATAAGTTGTTACGCCATGAGCCATCAGACATGCGCCATGAGCTATCAGACAAAAAAATAAAAGGAGGAGAAGATTATGCCAGCTGATAATTATCTGCAGATTACCGGTATCAAGGGCGAAAGTACGGATGACAAGCATAAGGATTGGATCGAGGTTCTTTCCTTCAACTGGGGCGTTTCCCAGATGGCCTCGGCCTCCCAGAGCACGGCCGGCGGCGGCACCAGCCAGCGGGCCGATTTTCAGGATCTGAGCATCGTCAAGCTGATGGACAGCGCCACGCCGCTGCTGTTCAAGGCCTGCGCCAAGGGCGACCATCTCGATGAGGTGAAACTGGAGCTCTGCCGGGCCGGCGGCGATAAGATGATCTACATGGAGTATACCTTGAACAATGTCGTCATCAGTTCGGTCAGCGTCGGAGGCGGTGGCGGCGGCGAACCCACCGAATCGGTCACCTTCAATTACGGCAAGATCAAGTTGAATTACATCAAGCAGGCCCGCAAGGGCGGCGGCGCCGCGGGCAACGTGCCGGCCGGCTGGGATCTGCAGATCAACAAGGACTTCTAAGCCGGTTCCGCCGTACTGATGAAAGGAAACCAGGCGGCCCAGCCGTCAATCCTGAGCAGGCTCATGGATGAGAATCCCGCTGTCTCCCATGAGCCTGATCAGCAGCTTTTCTCCGTCGGGCAGATCAAGGACGACCTGGCCCGGGACCTGGAAAACCTCCTGAATACCCGGAGAAATATTATTACCCCGCCCGCTTCCTTCGGTGAGGTCAATAATTCCCTGTTTGTCTATGGCCTGCCTGATTTCACCAGCCGGAATCCGGCCCACATCGCGGTGCGGTCCCAGCTGCGGCTGGAGATTGAAAAGACCATCGCCCGCTTTGAGCCGCGGCTGAAAAATGTTGCCGTGCAGATTGATTCCCCCGGGGCCAGCAGCAGAAATCTGCACTTCCGCATCACCGGGGTGCTGGTGGTGGACCCCATAACCGAACAGGTGGTTTTCGACACCAGTTTTGATTTGAACAGAAGCAGATACTCCATTTTGAAGTAGAGCCTCTTGCAAAATGAACGTCGTAGCGAGATCGAGAGAAAAATATTCTGGGCAAGGATGAGAGGTGAAATCGCCCGGAAGCGTAGCAGTGCTACGTTGAGGACGATTTCACCGGGAAGACGCCGCACAGGATATTTTTAACCGATCGGAGTAGATGTTCATTTTGCAAAAGGCTCAGTAGTGAGGAGAAAAAAGTAAGGAGTAAGGAGTGAGGAGGAAGCAGTGAGAAGAAAAGAACGGAAACCGTTTCTTCTGACTTCTGACTTCTGTCTTCTGCCTCCTGATTTTTCGGGACAGCCATGGATGACGCACTGCTGAGCTATTACGAACGGGAACTGAGCTATGTCCGGCAGATGGGGGCGGAGTTCGCCAGGAAATACCCCAAGATCGCCGGGCGGCTTCTCCTGGAGCGCGACAGGTCGGCGGATCCCCACACCGAAAGGCTGATTGAGGCCTTTGCCTTTATCAGCGGCCGCATCCACAAAAAGATTGATGATGATTTCCCGGAGATCACGGAATCATTATTCAATATCATCTACCCCCACTACAATAATCCGATTCCGTCGCTGACCATTGTCCGCTTTGAACCGATCATGCAGAACATCACCGAGGCGGGCTACCTGATCGACCGGGGCACCAAGCTCTATTCCCGGCCGGTGAACGGCACCCCCTGTCAGTTCCGGACCTGCCAGCCGGTGCACATCTGGCCGGTCGAGGTGGTCGCGGCCGGCTTCAAGGACCCCAAGGTGCTGAAAAAGGGGGCCCAGCAGGCCATTCATCTGCAGCTTAAAGCCAACAACAAGATCCCTTTCCCCGCCCTGGCCTGGCAGAGTCTGCGCTTCTTTCTGCATGGCCAGCATGAGCATGTCTTCAGTCTCTACGAACTCCTGTTCAACAATGTCTGCCATGTGGAATGCGAAGCCCCCGGCGGTCATGGGCCAGGGCGCAGCATCTCTCTGGGTGGGTCCGCCATCGGCCAGGTGGGTTTTGACGAGTACGAGAGTGTGCTGCCGTTTTCCCAGCGCTCCTTCCCCGGTTATCGGCTGCTCTTCGAGTATTTCTCCTTTGCCGAGAAATTTCTCTTCTTTGACCTGCTGGGGCTGGACAGCTTAAAAGGGATAAAAATTGATGACACCCTCGACATCTGGATCTATCTGAACCGGACCGCCAAATCAAATCTGGTCATCAACCGGGAGACCTTCTGTCTCAATGCGGCGCCGGCGGTCAATCTCTTCACCAAGACCGCTGAACCGGTCCGGGTAGAGCAGCGCAGGACTGAATACCAGGTGGTGCCGGATATCCGGCGCCAGGATGCCATGGAGGTCTACAGCATTGACCGGGTAACCGCCTCCACCGGGGCAAAAGGGGGGGCGCAGTATGAATACCGGCCGTTCTACTCCATGCGCCACCACCTGCGGGAGGACGAGGAGAACAGCCGGCAGGCCTTCTGGCACATCCAGCGCCGGCAGTCGGAAAGAAAAGGGGACAACGGCACCGATGTCTATCTCTCCTTTACTGATCTGGATTTCCAGCCCACCGACCCCGGGGTGGAGATCCTGACCATCCATGCCACCTGCACCAACCGGGATCTGCCCTCCCGGCTGCCCTTCGGCGCCCCGGATGGAGATTTCGATCTGGAGATCGCCGCGCCGCTCGCCAGGGTCGCAGGTATCCTGAAACCAACCCCAAGCCGCCGGCCCTCACCGGGCGGGGGACTGCACTGGCGGCTGCTTTCGCATCTGTCGCTTAATTATCTCTCCCTTGTTGAAGGGGGAGAAGAGGCGCTGCGGGAAATCCTCCGGCTCTATGATTTTGATAACTCGCCTGCCACCAGGCAGCAGATCAACGGCATCACCCGCTTGAGCTCCCGCTACATCACCAAACGGCTGGGCAGGTCAATGGGGCGGGGGGTACAGGTGGTCATTGAGTTCGACGAAGACAAGTATGTCGGTACGGGCATCTTTCTCTTTGCCAGTGTGCTGGAAAGGTTTCTCGGCCAGTATGTATCGGTCAATTCCTTCCTGCAGATGGTGGCACGGACCATTCAGAAAAAAGAGGTGTTGAAGGAGTGGGCTCCGAGAAGCGGCAACCGAATTCTTCTCTAGCGGAAGGTCTTTTTGAGGAATTTTATACCTTTTCCTTTTTCAAGGCCGTGGATCTGCTGGAGAAGCTGTGCCCGGACAGCAAACCCCTGGGCCAGACCCTGGATCCCCGCCGGGAAGCGGTGCGTTTCACGGTCAGGCCTGGTCTGGAATTTGCGCCGAGCGACATCGCCGGACTTGCCTTCGGCGAGGGAGAGGAACCGGTGTCCATGGCGGTCGCCTTCCTGGGCCTGGTCGGGCCTTCCGGCGTGCTGCCGCACTGGTATAACGAGCTGGCCATCGAGCGCTGGCGGGCCAGGGATTTCAGCTTCACCGCCTTTCTGGACATCTTCCATCACCGCCTCATCTCTCTCTTCTATCTGGCCTGGAAAAAGCATCAGTTCCCGGTCACCTATCTGCCCGGGGCGACAGACAAACTGTCCGGTTATCTGCTCTCCCTGGCCGGACTGGGCACCCGGGGCCTGCGGGGCCGCATCGGTCTGGCCGAGGAGTCATTGTCGTTTTACAGCGGTCTTCTGTCCCGGCAGATCCCGGCGGCCGTCTCCATCGAATCGGCGGTTTCCTATTACGCCGGCACCACGGTGCAGGTTGATCAGTTTATTGAGCGGATGATTCCCCTGGCCCCGGAGGACCGGACCAGAATCGGCGCGGCCAACGCCAGCCTCGGCCTGGATACGGTATGCGGCAGCTTTATCTGGGACTGCCGGACCAAGTTCCGGGTCAGCCTGGGCCCCATGCATCTCAACGAGTTCCTGCGCTTTCTGCCCGACGGTGACCTGCTGCGCCCCATTTTTTCGCTGGTGCGCTACATGGTCGGCATTGAATACGAATTCGAGGTCCGCATCATCCTGCGGCGCGAAGAGGTGCCGCCCTGCATCCTCGGCTCCAAAACCCCGGCCGCACCCCGGCTCGGCTGGACGACCTGGAGCAAGAGCCCGGGGCATGTCCATGGGCAGGACCCAAGTATTACCTTTGAGGAGTAGGGAAGGTGTTAAGCTGTTTAGCTATGAAGCTGTTTAGCGAAAAGACAGGGAAGGATACTGGTTTGAATGGCTGAAAGCAAAGGTCTTATTGAAAAGTTAGAAGCAGCCATCATCAGCGTGGCAATCTGTCTGTGAGGTAAATGATATGACATGGAGCTATGAGGCGTCAGTTGTAACGAGAGGTGGGTGCGATTATTGGCGCACCTGGTTTTTGGAAGAGTGTGAAAAGTATGGGAAATTTGGACTTACAGAAAAACATCTTCCTTTGGTTACAACGGATGGACATGGTTTCCATTCATATGATGTAGGAACGGAAATATATTTGGAAGACGCCCCATATTTCAAGAAAACAAAAATAGATCATCGTGTTTGTGGCCCGTATTCTGTTATTTCATCAATTCTGCCAGCCAAGGCGGAAATAATTCATAAAAATCATGGGAAGATAATAATTTATAAAGAAAAATTTCCCTCTGAAGGTCCGTGGTTTGATCGGACATATGTCCGAAGAATCGCGGACGGTGTAGATATGAAATATAAGCAACTCGCAAGTGAGTTTGGCTTTTTTCCTTATCGATTTTCGGTTCCTCAGCAGAATCTGTGGGTAAACTCGGGTGTAGGTAGGTCACCAAGGGCATGATACAAGGCGATTTTCAGCAGATCATAGGACCGGAAG
>QZKJ01000026.1 GCA_003605035.1 Desulfurivibrio sp. | reverse complement strand
TCCCGATGACACGTAGTAGCCGCGAGCGGCAAGGCGTCAATTGAAAGAGCACGCGGGACTGCTGCTCAGTTTCACCAAAGGACCTGGTCTACTCGACTCGCTACATTTACTTGTAAGACAGTTTTGTTAGGATTTTGTTTTTAGATAATTAATTAAATGTTTAAATATCATTAGGGTGATGCCCGCCCCGCACGGGGAGGGCGCGGCCAGTCGGGAGTCGCGGTGAGGGGGTTGGGCGGGAAGCTTTTTTTGGTGGTTTTATCAGATAGTTGACGGGAGTTGGGCAAATAACCCAATTTTTACCCCGGGTCACGGATACGCAGCATGCCGGGACTGATTCCAACACCATATCCCATTGGAATGAGAAATAAATCTTTGAATTATATTATTTGTGGCACATGATTTGCAATTGATACAATTAAAAGAAAGGCCGGTCTCCTGCTTCAGGAAGAAAGAGTTGGCTATCCCGGCAGACTCATTGGCTTTCTTTTGGTCTTGCTCGATATGCTGGCGAAGAATGCCGCCAGGGAAATTCCTGGAGCGGTTTTTTTCATAAGTTGTTGAACGATTTTCTCTCTGTTTTGTTTCGTTTTGTAACGGTGCCCGCTGGGCTGCCTTGATGATTTTTCTCAGGGAAACGGCAGGCCGTGCTGAAGCAATAAACCTGAAACGCGAAGGAGGAATCGACATGTCAGTATGGAGATTTACGATTCAGGAAGATACGGTGAAATACGGTGATCGTCAGAGAACAAAACTCACGCGCAAAGGCTGCAATGAGCCTTACAAGGGGCGCTACTGGTGCCCGAAGGCCATGTGGTTCAGAAAGGAGGTCTGTCCTTTTGTCAACCGCAAGGAATGTGAAAATTTCGTGATGATGTGCGGCAGCCTGTAAAATGAGCGAGTCAGGGCTGAGAAAATTCGTCTTGGGCCGGCAGATGCGGACGCGGTTTTTCGCTTGCGGGCAATGTTGCGCTGATCAAGCCACCGGGGATCTGCGAGAAGGTAGGCCGCGGGCGGCCTGCTCGGTGGCGCTGACGGGTTATTTTGTCCGTCACCTTCGCCCTTCGTCTTGCGGGCCGCGGGTGCCTGCCGCAGTTGCCGCCTCCTGCCTGTAGAAAGACTGCCCGGCTTTGCCGGGTTTCCGTCCTTTTTCCCCTTCCCCTCTTTTAATCCCCCAAACGTATCCGGGCTGCTTCTCCGGCTGGTGTAGTTACAATTTTGTCAGGGTTATACTGCCATGGGGGCGCTCTCTCGACAAGGTGCAATGACCCTGCTGTCCAGGTTTTGCCCTGTTTTTCAGCTGTAACAAGGTCAGGTGACAGGTGACAAAATTGTCGAGCAATTCCGCTTTTGTTGCATATTTGTCGGGTTGATTGCTGCAGAATGAAACAGCAGGGCGTTGCAGTCCGCCATAGTTTGCGGTGGCTGCCAAGGGGGCGGTCATTGGGCAATTTTTGCTCGGCAGCCAGGGCAACAAAAAAGCAGGCGGAATAATCCGCCTGCCTTGTGGATCTGCTGTGCGAAGCAGATTGTTTACTTAAGGGATAGTTACCGTTAAATCACTATCCTGGGTAGTGGTGAAGCTGGTCTTGACATGCGCAGCGTCAATGGTCTCGACGATGATGTTGTAGCTGCGGCCGCCGCGGGCATAGGTATGGCTGATGCCGCCTGCCAGCTGGACCTGCGGGTTGGTGACAACGGTGCGGGTGCGGTCGCCCCAGTAGATGTAGGCGCGGACCACGCCGCTATCAAGGGTCGGAGCGGTCAGGGTGGCCACATTGCCGTTAACCGCGGTGGCGAAATCCATGGCCGCCTGCTCCGGTTCGACGATTTCCGCCGTGACGGTTACGCTGTCAGCCCTCTTCTCACCGGTTACGGTATCAGTGGCGTAGACCACTGCCGCAAAGCTGCCGGCTGCCGGATACTCAACAACTGCCGTATCCGTGCCGTTGCCGCCAATGAGAACGCCGTTGCCGTCGCTGAAGTCGAAATCGTAGTCGCAGCCGTTGGGACAGAAGGAGCGGCTGGCGTTCAGTTCAACCGTCAGATCGGTATCCGGGCTGGACAGGGCGCTGAGCTGGGGAACAACCTGGGGCAGCACCCAGTAGTTGCTGGTGGAGAAGCCGTTGTCGCCATGGCAGGCGTTGGCGGAACAGGTGCCCGGATTGCCCAGCGGATCCGGGGTGTAGGTGAAGGCAAAGGGACTGCCCGTGTCCGAGATGGAGGCAAAATCGATGTTGCCGGCGCCGTTGTCATGGCAGGTGGTGCACTTGCCGAAACCCGCGGCCACGTGGCGGTTATGGGAGCCGGTGACTCGGGTGTTGAGGTAGTCCACGTACTCGGCCCGGCTGGCCTTGGGGCCGTCCTGGGTGGTGATGATGGTGCCGTCATAGCTGGAGTTGGCCGGGGTGAAATCCGTCTCCCACAGGGCCTCGGAGCGGTCGATGGGCCGCAGGGAGGTGTTGGCGGCGTTCCGCACCGACAGGGCGATGGTACGGGCGTTGCCCTGGGCCGCCTTGGCGTAGAGCGACGGATGGAAATCGGTCATCTGCCAGTCAGTCGGAAGGTTGCCGAAGGTGCCGTCGGCATTGTAGTCATCCATGTTGACCTTGGTAAGGGGCACAGCATCGGATGCCGCGAAATTAATGGTCAAATCACGGCCCTTCAGCTCGTAAGCGCCGTTGTAAAAGCCCTTGTCCGGTCCGTGGCAGTCGGTGCAGCCGCCGGCGCCCCAGGCGTATCTGGCCGGGTTGACGTTGTGATTGACCTTGAACATGACGCCCATGAAGGTGAGTTTGAGCTTGTCCTGGGCCCCGGTGCCGTTGGGATCGAGGTTGATGCCCACGGTGGGCAGGTAGGCCTTCAACGCCGCGCGCTGGGCATTGACTTCGGTTGCGTCGACAATGCCGTCAGCGGTGAGGGGACCAAGATTCGCCAGAGCCATGGCGTCACGGATATGGGAGGGGTTGACCGCATCCATGCCGCCAGTCTGGCCGTCGGCATTGATATCCACAAAGCCTGCGGCGCCGCCGTTGACGAAATCCTCGTCCTTGTCGCGCCAGAACATGGTGGTCAGGGCATTGGTGCGGATCAGCTTGTTGCCCTGCCAGGCCAGAGCCAGGTTGTTCTCCATGGTACGTTCGACATAGAGGTTCTCGTGATCGGTGAGCCGGCCGTCCGCGTCAACGCCGGTGCCGTCCACCATGGCGCCGCCGGTGCCCCACTCGTAGAGACTTTCCGCGCCCTCCGGGCCGTGGCCGAGTTTACGGACATGGCAGCCGGAGCAGTCGATGATGTCGATGTGGCTGGCGTTGGCCACCCCGTCGCGGCCGGTCTGCAGAATGAGGGAGGTGAGGCCGAGGGCCGCGTGCCGGGCGGTCGGGTCAACAGCGCCGTAATTGCTGGTAACCGGCGCGCTGCTGTGGCAGCCGGCGCAACCCTTGGCCGCTGTGTTGTCATTGTTGTTCCACAGGGAGCTGTAGGGGGCATTGCCCTTGGCCGGGTCGTGGCCCAGGGCGGTGTTGGCCTGGCCCGTCCAGTTGGCCGGGGCCGGATGGGTCGAGGTGGACAGCATATCCGCCCCGTCGGTACGTTCATGGCAGCCCATGCAGCCGAGGGCGCCGTGCACGTCGGCCTCGTAGGGCACGTTCCAGCTGTCGCCGCGTTTCTTCCAGTCCACGGCGTGCATGTCGGAGTGGCAGGCGGAGCAGTTGTCGCTCACCGTGGGCAGGATGCGGTCTCTGACCATGCTGGTCATCCTGATGGTCCAGCCCCTGGTGGAGGAGTAATAGGGCTCGATGGCATCCGGAAAGTAAGTGACGGTGGTGCCGCTGACCGCCTCGCCGAGGCCGGCGCCCACTACCCTGGAGGCGTCGAATTTGCCGGTGCGGATGGCGTCTTTCCTGGCCTCCCAGGAATAACCCTCCAGGTGGCACATCAGGCAGTCCATTTCCAGCACGCCGGTCTGGCTGTAGTCCTGGTGCAGGACTTCGCCGAGTTCGCCGTCGTTGTCCTCGTCGTACTGGTCGATGAAGGAGTTGAAGGCATTGATGCCGGTCAGGGTGGCGGTGCGCAGTTCCTGGCGGGGGGTGGCGGCGAGATTGGTGCCGGGGGCAACAGGCAGGTACTCCATGGCGCCGCCGCCGATATGGCATTCGCCGCAGTCGCGCATCTGGCCGGCCACGGACAGATCCACCTGCTGCTTGAAGGCGGCTTCCGAGCCGAAATCAAAAGGCGCGGCGAAGTTGACCGGGGCCTGGGTGCGGGGTCTGACGGTCCCGGTGGCCTTGATGTAGGTGGCCACGCCGTTGGCGTCAAGTCTGTTGCCGGAAGAATCGACGAGGATGTCGGTGCCGGCGGTATAGACGCTGTCATTATCCACATCCTCGTAATACTGGCCTTTCAGGGCCGGGTTGAAACCTGCCATATCATTGGGGAAGAGTTTCGCCAACTGGCGAGAGGAAGGGGGTCACCATTTGCCGACGTGGCCGGGCGACTGCACCCAGGGTTTGCCCTGGGTGGCCTCGGAGTTCCAGTTGCCCATGGCCCAGGCGTTCCAGCCGAGGATCTGGTTGGCGCCGAGCTGGGCATGGTAGGAATGCCGCTCGATGGCTTGGTAGTCGTGGCATTCGCCGCAGCTGTTCTTGCTGCTGTAAGCAGGCAGCGGGCCGGCGGGAAGTTCATAAGTGTCATCGGCGTTGCCGGGAGTCCCGTCGATGCCGGCATCGACAAATACCGGTTGCAGGTATTGATTATTTCCGTCCTTGATATAGACGGAGGGGTGTGACCAGGCCTGGCTGCCGCTCATCATCATGGCAGCAGCGGTTACGGCACTGATCACGATCCCGCTTTTGTAGCTTTTTTTCATTTTCCACTCCTTGACTGACTTGGTTAACTGCTTCACTGTTCTTTTGCCAGGCGAAGCCCCACGGTTTGGGGGGACCGTGATTTCCGGGGAACGCCTGTCAAAGATTCCATGCCTGCAACACGCTTCATAAAAGTTGGGGAACTTTGTCGGGGTGCTTGAGCAAGCACTGTGCCCGCCGGGCAAAGCAGTGGGTATTTTTACCCCGGGAAAGCAAGGGCCGCGGAAATATGAATTGCAGATCAACCAGTTAGCAGATGCGATTATTTCATCGAATTTTCGAAGAGATACATCGTGGTACCGCTGGCGCCGGGAGGCGGTGGGGGTTATCCCCCATTTTCATAGGGCAAAGTACCCAATCGGCGTTTTTCAGGGTGTCCTGCTCAAAATGAACGGGATGCGCGTTTTTTTTGAACCCTTTTCGCAGCAGAATGTCCTAACACTCAATGTCGCGCTCAGCCGCTAACTTTTCTCTTTATTTTATTTCAGATATTTTGAAAAAACTGGATGAAATTAAATCGACTTGCGTATAGGTTAGTTGGAAACTCATAATAAGCTGCCAGGTTTGTTCTTGCTGAACCAGGACCGGCAGCTGTTTTATTCATTTTAAGGAGAGGGCAATTCATGAAAATTTCTCTAAATAATCTGTGCAGGCTTGCAGTGGTTTTTCTTTTCCTGTGCATTGCCGCAACGGCGATGGCAGCTGAAGAGAAAAAGGAAGACGGTGTCGTGGCCCAGGTCAATGGCCAACCTATCCTGAGCCGGGATTTCGATTCCGCCATGGAGGTGGCTAAACAGCAGTTTGCCGGCGTGGGCTGGCAGGAAGGTGACAAGGAACAGCTGAAGAAAATGCAGGATCTCACCCTGGACCGGCTGATTGATTTCGAGCTGCTCTATCAGGCCAGCCAGAAGGAGAAAATCACGGTTGATGAGGCTGCCATCAAGGAAAAAATGGCCGGCTTTAAAAAACAGTTCCCCTCTGATGCGGAATTCCAGACTTTCATGAGCACCAACCAGTTGAGCGAAGATATCATGCAGACCCAGCTGCGCCGTAAAATGGCTATCGAGGGCCTGCAGAAGAAACTGTATGACCGGTTCAGCACCGAGTCCAAGGTATCGGACGATGAAATGCACAAATTTTACGATGCCAACAAGGAAAACATCAAACAGCCGGAAAAGGTGAGGGCAAGCCACATCCTGGTTGCCGTGGCCGCTGATGCCGATGAGGCCGCCAAGAAAACGGCCATGGAAAAAATCAAGGGCATCCAGAAGAAATTGCAGGATGGCGGCGACTTTGCCAAACTGGCCCAGGAGAGTTCCGATTGCCCGAGCAAGGCTAATGGCGGCGACCTGGATTTCTTTGTCAGGCAGCAGATGGTCAAACCTTTCGCCGATGTGGCCTTCACTATCCCGGTCGGCCAGACCAGCGATATCGTCACCACCGAGTTCGGTTATCATCTGATCAAGGTTACGGATAAGCAGCAGGAAAAACAGTTGGGCTTCGATGAGGTGAAGGAGAAGATCAGCACCTATCTGGGCCAGCAGAAGATCGACACCCAGTTTGATGCCTATCTGAAGGGATTGCGTGAGCAGGCTGATATCAAACGGATGCTGCCGGTGCAGAACTCCTGATTCCCGAGCCATACAGAAACCTCTCTCAGCCAGGGACCGGGGAGACGGGCGGCTGCCAGGCCTGACGCCCTGTTGTAACCGGTTCCTCCAGCGTGTGACTGCTCCGGTCTTGGTCCGTCTCGCGCAGACACCTCCTTTTCCCCAGCCCGTCGCAGGATTTCCAGCAGACAGCAGCAGAGGAAGCATTAGCGATGAAAAAAATCAGAGTCATGCTGGTTGATGATCATGACGTGGTTCGCTCCGGTTTGAAATCATTGCTGGACATGGACCCGCAGATCGAGATTGTCGGCGAGGCGGCCAACGGCGCCGAGGCCCTGGCGCGCATCCCGGCATTCGACCCGGAAGTGGTGGTGATGGACATTTCCATGCCGACCATGGATGGTCTGGAGGCGACCAGACGGATCAGTGCCGGCTTTCCGCATTGTCTGGTCCTGGCCCTTACCGTGCACGAGGACAAACAGTATTTTTTTGAGATGCTGGCCGCCGGGGCCAAGGGGTATATCACCAAGCAGGCGGCGGCCGAGGAACTGGTTTCCGCCATCAAGGCG
Organism: Desulfurivibrio sp.; assembly: GCA_003605035.1. Classification (GTDB taxonomy): domain Bacteria; phylum Desulfobacterota; class Desulfobulbia; order Desulfobulbales; family SURF-16; genus SURF-16. The sequence goes on along the minus strand of QZKJ01000026.1, from coordinate 10,626 downwards.
GTGGCGTCGGGCCATGTCTATCTGCAGCCGGCCCTGGCCAGATGGCTGCTGGAGGATTATCAGCGGATCAATAAGGCTGGCCTGGGCGGCGGTGAGCAGGACCCGGCCTCCGCCGATCTCGACAGCCTCAGCAAAAGGGAGCTGGAGATCCTGGAACTGGTGGCGCAGGGGCTCACCACCCCGGAAATCGGCAAAAAACTTGATATCAGTCCCAAAACGGTTTCCCGGCACCGGGAACGCATCATGAACAAACTGAACATGCACTCGGCCACCGAACTGGTCAAGTTTGCCATCCGCACCGGACTGATCGATGTACGCTGATCGGCGCCATGACCGGCGGCCCCGCGGGGCGCGCCCCGGCGGATGGCGCATCTTCTGCCGGCAGACAGGAGCGCTGCATGCCGAGTAAGGAAACAGCGAAGTGCAGTCTGCTGCCCTCCACCTTTTTCGGCGGACTGGTCTTTATCTCGCTGCTTGCCGTCCTCATCCTGCCGCTCTACACGATTTTCATTCTTTCCCCCTCCTTTGTCGATTTCATCATCAAATCCCAGGAAGAACTGGCCGCGGAAGTGGCTGTCCACATGGAATCAAAGCTCATCCCGGACAAAAGCCAGCGTCTGACCAGGGATATTCTCACCCCTGATGTCCTGGGCAGAATCGCCAGCACCGCCACCGATTTCCATCTGATGAAGGTGCGCATCATGTTTCCGGACGGCGAGATTTTCTATTCAACCGACGCCCTGGAACTGGGGCGGATTATCGCCTTCGAGGAGTTCAAGCGCACGGTGACCTCAGGTGTCCCCTACGCCCAGCTGCGCAAAAAGGGGGAGAAATCCCTGGAAGGCCTGGTGATGCCCGGTGATGTGGTGGAAACCTATGTGCCCATCCTGCGGGACGGCAGAACCATCGGCGTCTTTGAAATCTATTACGACATCACCGCCCGCAAGGAGGCCCTGAACCGGCTGCTGCGCATTCTCTATTTCACCCTGTTCCCCATCGTTTTTATCCTCTTTGCCGCGGTCATCTTCAGCTGCCGCCGGGCTAACAGCAACCTGGCCCGCCGGATCGAGGCTGAAGAGAAACTGCGGCAGCAGCGGGAAGAACTCCGGGAGAAAAACGAGGAGCTGACGGAACTCATTGAGGTCTGCCGGGAGCGCCAGCGCCGGCTGGAAGAGGAGCAGCAGGCCAGGCAGCAGGCCCAGGAGCAGGTGCAGCAGGAGATGGTCAAGCGGGAAAAGATGCGGATTGATCTGCTGCGCCACATGGTCAAGGCCCAGGAGGAGGAGCGGGCGCGCATTGCCCGGGAACTCCATGATGAGACGGCCCAGACCCTGACCGCCGCCTCGCTCAATTTCGCCGCCCTGCAGAATCTGCTGGTCGCCAATCCCGAGATGGCCGGGGTGGTCGGCCGCCTGCAGGGGCTCTGCAAGCAGATGCACCAGGATCTCTACCGGCTGGTGCATGATCTGCGTCCGGCCCAGCTTGATGATCTGGGGCTGGTGCCGGCCCTGCGCTATCTGGTTGATGAAGGACAGAAAAGCAGCGGGCTGGCGGTCACGCTCACCATCAGCGGCGCCCCGCAGAAACTCGAACCGTTTGTGGAAACCATCATCTACCGTTTCGTCCAGGAGGGGCTCACCAACGTCACCCGCCATGCCGGGACTGACCAGGCCTCGGTCTCGCTCAGGTATGAGCCGCACCAGGTTGTCGTCCGGGTGGAGGACCAGGGCAGAGGGTTTGATGCCAGCCGCCAGGCCGGCACCGGCTGGGGCCTGGTGGGCATTGCCGAAAGGGCCCAGTCGCTGAAAGGCGCTTTCCGCATCCAATCCGCGCCCGGCCAGGGGACGCTGCTGGAAATTGTCGTGCCCCTGAGCCTTGACCCGGCGCCTCCTCTTGCGGTCCTGCCCGGAGAGCAGGCGGAGAAGGCCTGAAAACAGCCGACCCGGCGGCCGGCCCAACCTGTTCCTGCCCCATGGGCAGCCGCGCTCTCCCGGCAAAAAAATCTCTGTCACCCTCATCCCGTCAATATCTCTGTTGTCTCCCGGCCGCGGCCCGGCTATACTTTGGCACAGGCCGCTTCCTTTGCGAAGTATAATGATGAAACCTCCATGCCGATTCTTCCTCCTTTGCCAGACGGTACATGAAATCTCTTTTCGCCAGAAAACGCCTTGCCTTCCTGCTGGCTGCGCTGCTGGCGCTGGTCCTGCTGCTCGGCACCCTGCCCATCACCGGGCCGGCGGTGTTGACCCGGCTCAGCGCGGCACTCGGCCTGGAGCTGGAGATTGCCGGGCTGGGCGGCAACCTCGTCAGCCATCTCACCGTTGCCAGCATAAAAGGGGTGCGCAGTGACAGGTCGCAGCCGCTGGCCGAGTTTGCCGCGGCTGAGCTGCGCCTGGACTATTCTTTGGCAAGTCTGCTGGGCGGCGTTGATGCCTTTCTGGCCAGCCTGCGGATTGAGGCCGGCCAGGCCAGGGTGCTCCTTGATCTGAGCGAGGAGCAGGACTCCCCGTCCGCGCCGGCGGACAGCAGCGGGGAAATCGTGCTGCCCCCGGTTTTGCCGGCGGTGTCGGCGGGCAACATCGAGTTGGTCATTCGCGGCCCGGATTATGAAGCCACCATTGTCGATGCCTTGCTGCGGATCGACCCGGCCAAGGGCCTGACCCCCGGCCAGCCGGTGCGGCTGGAGCTGCCGGCGCTGCGGCTCCTGGTCGCGGGCCGCAAAAAAATGGCAACCTCCTGCCAGGCAACTCTGGTGTACAGCGCCGGGCAGCTCCGCATCGAGGAGCTGACCCTGCCGGACCAGCGCGCCTCCCTGCAGGGGGCGCTGGTCTGGGGCGCTGCCGGCCAGCCCCTCAGCTTTGCCCTGCAGGCCGCCATCAGCGGCGGGCAGCTGCAGGGCTCGGGCGCCTTTGCCGCTGAGCAGACCAGTCTTGCCTTGCAAGTGGAAAACATCGATCTCGCCGAACTGGCCGATCTCCTGCAGTTCGAGGATTTTGCCGTCGGCGGCAGGCTCTCCGGCAGTGCCACCACGCAGTTTGCTCCTGAGGACACCGCAAGGCTGGCGGCGGATGTCGATCTCAGGCTGGTGCAGGGCAGCCTGTTCGGTAAAAAAAGTCAGGCCCGGCTGGTGGCCGCCATGAAAGACGGCCTGGTCAAGGTGAACGAATTTGCGGCGGAGCATGGGGAAAACCAGGCGGAACTGACCGAGGGGACCGCCCCGCTTGCCCTGTTCACCGATTGGAGCGTGGCCCGGCTGGCCGGGGCGAAGGCCAGTGCCATCAAGCTGCATCTGCGGGACCTGCCGGCCTTCCTGGCCCTTTTCGGGGTGGAGGTTGACCTGCCGGCGGTTCCCGGCCATGTGCTGGAGGCCCGGGGCAGCATGGCGGACAGGGTGCTCGCCATCGAGCGGGCGGATTTCACCACGGCGCAGAACTCCGCCGTGCTGCGGGCGGCTCGGCTGCAGTTCCCGGCTGCCGGTCAATCCTTTTCCGCCTCGGCGGCCAGTGGCGTCCTGCAGCTCGATATTGGCGACCTGCAGGAGATCTCCTCGCTCTTTGCCCTGCCGCCCATGGCGGGGAAGGTGCGGGGGCAGGCGGACATCAGCGGCAGCCTGGGAAGTCCGGCGGGCGTGGTCAGTCTGGCCGGGGAAGGGCTGGTTTATGACGGCTGCCCGCTGGGGGAGGCCACGGTCGAGGGCCGGGCGGACAGCCGCGAGTTGCTGGTCAGCGCGCTTTCCCTGCGCAATGGCGCCGACACCCTCGAGGCGGCCGGCAGCTATACGTTCGCCACCGGCCGCTTTGCCGGCCTCAGCGGCACGGTCCGGCTCGAGGATGTCGGCCGTTACGCCGGTTCCTGTCTGGCCCTGGAGGGAAAAACCGCCGGCCGGCTTGAGGCTGCGGTGTCAAGCACGGAGGAAGGCCTGCAGCGGCTTGAACTCACCATGAGTGAGGCAGCCTATGCCGGTTTGCATGACGCGGATCTGCGGGCGGTGGTGAGCACCGACTGGCGCAGCTACGACATTGCCGAGGCGGAACTTGCCAGCGCCGGGGCCAGGCTGCGTTTGGCCGGGCAGATCGTGCCGCAGCCAAAGGAGGAGCTGGTGCGGGCCGAACTCACCGGGCTGAGCGCAGCGTACGGCGGCGCCGCCTTTGTTCTGCAGGCGCCGGCCCTGCTGGTGCTGTCCTATGGCGCCAAAGGAGCCGGCCTTGAGGTGGGCGAGACGCTGCTCACCAGCGGGGCGGCTGAGATCAGCCTGCAGGGCTTTCTGGCCTGGCAGGAGGAGAGCGCCTTCCAGGTTGAGGCCAGTGGGCTGACCAGCAGGGAGTGGCTCGACGGCCTGCTCGGCCAGGAGTACTGGTTCAGCGGCGGGGATCTGCGGCTCACCCTGCATGGACCCCTTGCCGCGCCCCGGGCCGCCCTTTCCGCCCGGATTGACGCCATTCATTGTCCGCAGCTGTCCGTGCCCATGTCAGGGGATATGGAACTTGCCTATGGCAGCGGCGCTGGATTAACCATCCGGAAATTTCTGCTGGCCACCTCCCATGGCCAGCGGATCACCCTGGCTGGCCAGCTGCCCTATGACCCGCTGGCGGACAACCCCTTTCTGGCCGCCACCCTGGATCTCCGGGGTAAAGTGGTGCTGCCCGACCTGCAGGGCCTGGCTGAGAATACGGCGGTCAACGCCCTGCAGGAAGGCGGCTTTTTCAGCGATTTTCAACTTGCCGGTTCCTGGGAAGAGCCCACCGGTGAGCTCAATCTCCGGGGCAGCAATCTTTCCCTGCACCGGTTTTTCAAGCACGCCCCCGCAGCGCCGTTGAGCGCCAGCGGCCAGATCCGTTTTCTGCCGGGCGTGCTGCGTCTGCAGCAGCTGACCGTGCAGGGCCAGCCCTTGTCTTTTAATGTGAGCGGCACCTGGTCGGATATCCCCTCCCTGGCCGGGCTTATCCGCCAGCCGCCGGAAGGACTGCCCGGCACCCTGGCCTTTGACGGCAAACTGGATCTGCCGGAGGTCGGCTGGCTGGCGGCCTATGCCGGCGGCCTGCGCAGGCTGTCCGGCCATGCGGCCGCGACCGCTCATATCCGCGGTCCTGCCGCCAGACCGGAATTTTCCGGCGTCGCCACCCTTACCAGGGGCAGCGTCCGGCTGGCGGATCCCAACCTGCCCGCCATTGAGCAGCTGGAGCTTACGGCGGGCTTTGACCGTGCAGCGGTCACGCTGGAGAAGCTCACCGGGGTTTTCGGCGGCTCCCCCTTGCAGGCGGAAGGCCGCGTAGCGATGACCGGCACGGACGCCCCGCTGGTCGACTGCCGGCTGCAGGGGAAAAACCTGCTCTTCTACCGTGACGAGTCAATGAAAATCCGCGCCGATGCGGATCTGACCGCCAAAGGCCCCTTGCGCAAGCTGCAACTGGCGGGCAAGGTGGTGATTGTCGACGGCCGCTATACCAAAAACGTCGATTTTCTGACCATGTTCCGCGGCTCGAACAGGCCGAAAAGCGATCTCGGCATGCAGCTCTTCTCTTTTGGCGAACCCCCCTGGCGCGACATGGTTTTTGATGTGCGGATTACCGCAGACAAGCCGTTTGTCCTGTTCAACAACATGGCCAGAGGGGAGGTCCGGCCGAATCTGCAGCTGTCCGGCACCGGTGAGATTCCGGTGCTGACCGGCCGCATATTTGTCGACCCGACCCGGATCAGTGTGCCGGCCGGTAAGATTGTCATCGAGTCCGGGGTGATCACCTTCCCGGAAAATGATCCGGACCGGCCTACCTTTAACCTGAATGCCGAATCCAGGCTGGCCGGCTATGATATCACCCTTATTTTCCAGGGGACCCCGGAGGAGCCGGTGGTCACCCTTTCCTCGGACCCGCCGCTGGCTGAGGAGGAACTCCTGCTGCTGGTTCTCACCGGCCAGCCGCCGCAGTCCTCGGAGGATAAGCCCAACCGGGCCATGGCCAACATGAATACCGCGGTCTATCTGGGTAAAGGCCTGCTGAGCAAATGGTTCGGCAGTGAATTTAACGAAAGCGAGGAATCGGTGCTGGACCGCTTTCAGCTTGACTTCGGCCGGCAGCTCAGCAAGAGCGGGGATGAGACGGTTGAGGCGCAGTTCCGCATGATGGAGGGTGTGTTTCTGCCAGGCGACCGGCTCTATCTGACCAGTGAAAAAGATATTTATGATAACTTCAACGTCGGCCTCAAGGTCGTCTTCCGTTTCAGATAAGGTTTAACCATGGAAAAGGCAGCGCCTGCGGGCGCCACGATACTGCTGCTCGGGCTGCTGGCGCTTATGCTGCTGCTCTCCCCGCTGCGGGGGGCGGCCCTGGCGGAAGATGCCGGCGCAGCAGAGACCGCCGAGTTCCGGGTGGTTTTCCAGGGCAATGACCACCTGTCTGACAGTGATCTGCAGGAGGCAGTGGCTGAAGAACTGGCCGGCTTTGCCGGGTCGGAATATCCGGAGGCCAAGGCTGATGATGCGGCCTTTCTGATTGAAAGCACGTACAAGAAGACGGGCTACGCCTTTGTCAAGGCGGCCTATGCCATTGCGGCTGACCAGGACGGCCCGCTGCTCACCTTCACCATTGATGAAGGCCCGCAGGTGCTGGTGAGCAGCATTGTCATGGCCGGCAACAGCACCTTCAGCGACAAGCAGCTGCTCTCCTTTTTTGAAGAGAACAGCAGCGGGCTGCTGGGCATGGGCAGCCTGATCTTTGTCGAATCGCAGATCCGGGAGGCGGCGGCTGCCATCCGCGATCTCTATACCGGCGACGGTTTCCTGAAAGTGAAGATTGACGGGCCGGCCCTGCAGTTCAGCGAAGACCGCAGCCGGGTCGAGGTGCGGTTCACTCTTGATGAGGGGCCGCGCATCACCGTCGGCGCGGTGCGCTTCCAGGGCGACCTGCTGGCCGAGGCCCGCGGCGACCTGGATAAGCTGGCCGCTGAGCTGGCCGGCAAACCTTTCCTGGCCCGGCGCAAGCTCCTGCTGCGCAGTGGGGTGCAGGAAATATACGGCAATTTTGGCTACCCGGATGTGCAGACCGCCATCGAGGAAGACAGGACCCCGGCCTCGTCGGAGGTCAATCTCACCTGCACCATCACCAGCGGGCCGCCGGTGATCATCGCCGGCATCGAGGTGCTCGGCAACAGCCGGACCGACAGGGAGTTCATCCTGAACCGGCTGGCGCTCGGCCCGGGTGATAGCTTCAACAGCCGGAAAAAACGGGAAAGCTTTCAGCGCCTGTTCCAGACCGGTCTGTTCAGCAGGGTCAGCCTTGATCTGTCGCCAGGGGCCAGGGACGATGAACGGATTCTCGCCGTGCATCTTGAAGAGTCCCTGGCCCGGGAGGTCTTTGCCCAGGTCGGCTGGGGATCCTATGAGCTGCTGCGGGGCAGCGCCGGTTTCCAGGACAGGAACATCTTCGGCAGCGGCCGGGTCTTCCGGGCCGAGCTGGGCGGCTCGGTCAAGAGCGCCAATGCGGAGGCGGCGTTGCGGGACCCGTGGATCTTCGGCACCGACATCAGCGCCGACCTGCCGGTGTTTTACCGCTACCGGGAGGAACCTTCCTTCACCACGCAGGAGACCGGCCTGTCCCTGCTCTTTACCAGGGATCTGCGCAAGGACCTGACCGTCTCCCTTGCCTATCTCTACAGCAGCACCAACACCAAGGATATTACCGCCACGGAGATTGACGAGCCGGAAAACGATTACACCAAAGCCAGCATCAAGCTGCAGGCCAACCTGGATACCAGAAACGACATCTTTTTCCCCACCAGCGGCAGACGGATTAACACGGCGGCGGAGGTGGCCGAACCCGCCTTGGGCAGCGGGCTGTCCTTTTACCGTTTTAATTTCGGGGCCCGGCAGTTTTATCCGGTGAGCAAAAAAAATACCCTGGCCCTGCGCTATACCACCGGCGTCATCTTTCCCGGCCGCAACCAGATCACCATCCCCATCGGCGAGCGCTTTTTTAACGGCGGCGAAAACACGGTGCGCAGTTTCAGCGAGTCCGAGCTTGGCCCCAAGGATGCCTCGGGCGATCCCCTGGGCGGCATGGCCTATAACGTGCTGAACGTGGAGCTGCGCCGCCTGCTGACCGACCGGCTGGCCGCCTCGCTCTTCCTCGATTACGGCAATGTCTCGCCCAATCTCTCCCCGGAAGAGGACAGCGACGGCCCCTTCAGCGACCGCCAGGATGTGATCGACAGGACCCTGCGTGATTACTTCAGCGATTTCCGGCCCGGGCTGGGCGCGGGCCTGCAGTACCTGCTGCCGGTGGGCCCGGCCCGCCTTGATTTTGCCTGGAATCCTGATCAGGACAGGGACCGGGAGGAGGACAGCTTCACCGTGCATTTCAGCATCGGCATGGCCTTTTAGCATGCCAGAAATCGGCCTTCCCTGCCATTCCCGCTTGATAAAACACGGGCATTTCCGGCTGATTTATTGTAGTCTTACAACACACCAAGGGAGCAGGCCCGCTTGACTTCCATGAAAAATTGCCGGGGGTACACATGATTCCCAGGCCTTCCAGAAGCCCAGGCGCCTGCGCCGCGTTCGAGACGGCTCGCATGTATGCAGGGCAGCCTTGATCTGGCCTTCAGTCGACTATTCGGCATGACAAGCTTTGAACTGGGGTAATCTCGATTCACAGAGATGGCTCCACGGTCAGGCGGACGGCGGAAAAGTCTGCCGCTGCTCACCCTCGCCTCAGGTTTCACCATGAGTGGATGCTGCAATCATGATGGTTCTTTGGATCGGCTGCATGCGCGGCAGCGCGGGACATTACAGATTGTTCTCGGCATCAACGCCGGTATGTTCCTGGTCATCGTTGCCGCTGCGCTCTATGGCAAGTCAACTGCCCTGCTGGCAGACAGCCTCGATAACCTTGGCGACGCATTGACATACGGCCTCAGCCTTTACGCGGTTTCGCGCAGCGCCGCGGTCAAGGCCAGAGTCGCGCTGTTTAAGGGCGGGCTCATTTTTGTCGCGGCCTTAATGGTTGCAGCTCAAATCATCTACAGGTTTTTTGTCCCAAGCATCCCGCTCTTCGAGGTTATGGGGGTGTTCAGTCTTCTTGGTCTTGCGGCAAACGCCCTTTGTCTTTTTCTTCTGCGGCGGCACCGCCAGGAAGACGTGAATATGAGTTCTGTGTGGGAATGTTCACGAAATGACATCGCATCAAATCTTTCGGTTTTCGTGGCGGCTGGCGCTGTTTGGTTCACTGGCTCGGATTGGCCCGATGTCGCGGTTGCCCTGGGCCTGGTGTGGCTCCTGATGCGTTCCGCTATGCGCGTTATTTCCGCAGCTCTTGGCGAGCTTCGTGCCGCAAGCTGACATTGACGGGGTCATGATCCGCAATTATTGCGGCAAGAAGGAAGATTACCACAGCCTGTTGGCCTTGCCTGAAAATTGTGGTCAGAGGGAAAGGGGGTGTGCGGATGGTTAAAATGATCGGATCTTTGGCTCTCAGCGCGGTTCTCACCCTGCTTGCCGCCTATATCTTTTTCGTACCGCCGACGGCCCTGCGGATGCACGGGGCGCAGGTGCTCGCCGCCATGGATTACACCAGGGATTTTTTCGGCCTGATCAAGGATGCTGCCGCAGCGCCGGGCCCGCGGGAATAAAGCGGGTTGTGGCAGGAAATTTTTTATCCCGGCAACATTTTCGCTAAGGCTGCGGGGTAATAAAACTTGGCGTCACGCTTCCCGGTTGCTAATATAGGAAATCATCAAGCATTTTCGGTGGTCAGCGTTTATAGACAAGCCGCCCGCAACCTTTATTCGAGGAGAGAAAACATGAAAAGAGTGTACCTGTGCCTGTGCTGTTTCCTGCTGCTGCTGAACGGCTGCGGCAATTCCGTGGAGGAAAAGGCTGTTGAAAAAAAGATTGAAAAGGAAACCGGCGCCAAGGCGACGGTGGACCTTTCCGATCAGGGCATGAAGATAACCGGGGCCAGCGAGGGGGAGAAATTTTCGGTCACCACCGGCGAGGCCACGGAAATTCCCAAGGATTTTCCTGAGGATGTGCCTCTCTACCAGCCGTCCAGGGCGGTGAGCGCGGTTGAGGTTGCCGGCGGCTATTCCGTTACGCTGACCACCCCTGACGCAGTTGACAAGGTGGCGGCAAACTACAAGGAGCAGATGACCGCCCAGGGCTGGGCCGAACAGGCATCCATGAACATGGGCGGCCAGAACGTGCTGGTCTATGGCAAGGGGGAAGGGCGGGTCGCCAATATTGCCGTCATGCCGGTGGAGGGCGAGACCACCATCACCGTGACCGTGGCCACGGAGCAGCAGAACTAAGGGGAAGCAGTCATTGTCGCGGCCGGAGCGGGCCATGCCCGCGGCCTTTGGCATCGCGGAAAACACCGTTATCGCGGGCATGGCCCGCTCCTGCCCGGCGAGAATGCATGGCAGCAAAGCGGGGTCATTGTTACGCCGCGTGCGACTGTGGTTTAAACGAATCCTCCCGCCTGATAATCAGCGGCCTGCCGGCAGTCGGCAGGCCGCTGCACAAGGACGAATTTCCCATAATCACCGATTTTCGCGAACGCTTTTGCAGATGAGACAACCGGAGGCGAACCCGGCCGACTTTCAGCATAAGTTCTTGAATTAAAGATAAATATTTTT
>QZKJ01000018.1 GCA_003605035.1 Desulfurivibrio sp. | reverse complement strand
ATAAGTCAGGGTTGCGGTCATGCAGTATTACATAACCGAAACCTCATGCGAACGCACGGATTTTTTCAGGGTAAAAAAACGCGGTGAACGGATACTAAAATTCAACAACCTGACCTATACGCAGCAGGCTCTGCTGGACATCTTCATCAAGCAGCATGCCAGCGCCGAAAATAACCAGCGAATTGGCCATCCCCGGCAAATCAGATGATTTCGCAGCTGGCCTGGTCCCCGCGGGAAAACGTCAGTGGAGGATTTTCCATGGTACAAAGCGAGCGCAGGAAAAATAATAGACTGAAGGTGAAAAAAGGCATTACCGGCCTGCTGACGCCTGACATCCCGCAAGTCGGCAAGATCATTGACATCAGCGTCGACGGGTTTTCCTTTGTCTGCCGGGAATGCGATCTGCCGGTCAACAGCCCGGTTGAAATGGATATCCTGATCATGGACAAGGACCTTTTCTTTCCCAATGTTTCCGGCATCATCGTGGCAAAAAGCGTCGTCTACGATGAGGTGATCAACTGCGGCCCCATGCGAATGAAGCGTTGCGGGGTGCAGTTCAAGCCACTGAAGGCAAACCAGCGTCTCAAACTGCATTCGCTTCTTTTCCCGGATAAGAATCTGAACGCCTCTTGGTGAATATGCCAGACAATACGGCAGGTTGACCAGCCCTTGGCGGCCGACTCCGATTTTCTGGCGAAATCCCCCCTCCCCCCACGTTCACTGCCAATCATCCTTGTTGCGTAAGCCGGCAGCTTATGGCACTCTGTTGCAGGTGGCGGTTGCCGCTGCTGTCTTCTCTCTCCTTTTCCCTTTTTGTTCCTGGTGTTTTTTTGTTTTGTAATGGAGGTGCATTCTTGAAAGCCGGCGGCTATTACCTCGGGGTGGATCTCGGTTCCGTGAGTCTGGACGGCATGGTGGTCGACGGTTCCGGCCGGCTGCTGTGGCACAGCTACCGCAAGGTGCAGGGCCGTTCCCGGGATGCGGTGGCCAGGTTATGCCGGCAGCTGCTGGAAGAATGGCTGCAACCCAGCAAGGTGAGCTCGTTTGCCGGCGCCATGGCCACCGGCAGCGGCAAGGAGATCGTGCAGGAGATGCTGGGAGTGCCTGCGGTCAACGAGATCGTCGCCCATGGCACGGCGGCCGCCGGCTTTGCCGGGGGCAGGGCCTCGGTGATCGAGATCGGCGGCCAGGATTCCAAATTCATTCTCGTCGATGAAAAAGGGCCTTACGATTACGCCATGAACGAGTTGTGCGCCGCCGGCACCGGCGCCTTTCTCGATGTGCAGGCGGAGCGGCTCGGGCTCACCATCGAGGACTTGTCGGCCATGGCGGCCGGAGCTGAGACGGTGCCGGCCATGGCCGGCCGCTGCAGCGTGTTCGCCAAGTCGGATATCATTCATCTGCAGCAGCGGGGGGTGCCGGTGGACCAGATCGTGGCCGGGCTCTGCCATGCCCTGGCCCGCAATTACGTGGCCAATCTGATCAGGGGGCGCGAGGTGGTCAGACCCGTGGTTTTTCAGGGCGGGGTGGCGCTGAACGAGGGAGTGATCCGCGCCTTTAAAGACATTCTGGCCCTGGACGAGGCCGACATCATCCGGCCGGAGATGCCGCACATGGCAGGGGCTCTGGGCGCCGCCCTGCTGTCGGCCGGGCTCTCAACCGGCCTTGACGCCGCGGTGGTGGAACGGGTCGCAGCCGCGGCCCCTGCCGGCAATGGGCGGGACGAGGGGTTTTCCACCCGGGGCTGGCAGCTGGATGAGGCGGCGACCCGCATGCTGAAAGGACTGGAATCCGTTCGGGTGGTACGCCCGCCTGCAGCCGGCGAACAGGTGTTCATCGGCCTTGATATCGGTTCCATCAGCACCAAGGCCGTGGCGCTGACCGCGGCAGGGGTGCTGCTGGCGGAGGTTTATATTTTTACCGGCGGCAAGCCCCTTGAGGCGGCCAGCAGCGCTCTGGCCTGCCTGGGGGAGAGCATCCCCGAGGCGGCTATTGCTGCGGTGGGGGTTACCGGGTCCGGCCGGAAGCTGGTTGGCCATGCCGTGGGCGCCGACCTGGTGGTGGACGAGATCACCGCCCAGGCCAAAGGGGCCTGGCTCGGCTCGCCTGAGGCGGACACGGTTATTGAAATAGGCGGTCAGGATGCCAAGTTCATCCGGCTGGGGCGGGACGGCACGGTGCTTGACTTCGAGATGAATCGGGCCTGTTCAGCCGGGACGGGATCGTTTATTCAGGAACAGGCGGTGCGGCTGGGGGTGGATCTCAAGGAGGATTATGCGGAGCTGGCCCTCAGCTCCCTCCGGCCGCTGCCGTTCACCAGCCGGTGTACGGTTTTCATGGAGTCCGATCTGGTCCATCACATCCAGCAGGGCGTGCCCCTGCCGGACCTGCTGATGGGGGTTTCCCAGGCCGTGGTGGAAAACTATATCGACCGGGTGGTGCAGGGCAGAAGCTTTGGCCGGCAGGTGGTACTGCAGGGCGGGGTTGCCAGGAACCGGGCCGTGGTGCAGGCCTTCAGGAACCGGCTCAAAGGGATGGAGGTGGTGGTCCATGGGCATCCCGGCATTTCCGGGGCCATAGGCATGGCCGCCCTGACCATCGGGATGTTCCGGGATAAAAGCGCGTCAGCGCCAGGCTTTACGACCTCCTTCAAGGGCTTTCGTTTTTCCACCACCCACCGGGAAAGCACCTTTGAATGTTCGGGCTGCGAGAATCGCTGCCAGGTCAGCTCCTTCCAATTCCAGGAGGGGAGATTTCATTTCGGCGATCTGTGCGGCAGGTATTCCGAGGCCATCAGCGGGCTGACGCCGGGCCGTGATCTGACGCCGGACATGACCCAGGTGGCGGGTGACGCCGGGCAACCGGAAAATTTCATTGCCACCACGGTGGGGATTCCCAGGGCCCTGCTGTTTCGTGAGTTCTATCCATTCTGGCGGAAATATTTCCAGCAGCTCGGCATCCGGATAAAGGTGTCGGCGCCGTCGAGCAACGGCTGCCTGTCCCTTGCCCTGACCAGGCTGCCGGCGGAAACCTGCCTGCCGGTCAAGCTTCTTTTCGGCCAGGTGGCCTCCCTGGAAAAGGAAGGGGTTGACGTGGTTTTTCTCCCTTCCATGACCCGGCTGCTGGATGGGGTGAGCTGCCCCTATATCCAGCACGGAGCCTCCATGGTTTCCGCCAACTTCGACGCCATCACGGTGGTGACCCTGCCGCTGATTCCCGATCTGCCGATAAGGGAAAGGGAAAAGCTCTCGCTGCGGGTGGCGGAGCTGTTCGGGGTGGATCGGGCCGCCGCGGAGCTGGCCTATGAGGCGGCGGCCCGGGAACTGGCATCTTTCCGCAAGAGCATCGAGTATGATCCGCGCGTTGCCGGAGCGCGGGAGAAGCCGCTGGCGGTGCTGCTCGGCAAGCCTTACAATATCGGCGACCGTTTTGCCAATATGTCCCTGGCCGCCAAGCTGGCCAGGGCCGGTTTTGATGTGATCTCCTATGAGCAGCTGAGCACTGCCCTGGAACTGCCCCTGCCCAGCCGCTATAACAGCATAACCTGGGCCTTCAGCCGGCGCATGCTCAAAATCGGCATCTGGATAAGCAGTGCCGCTGACATCTATCCGGTGGTGGTGGGCAATTTCGGTTGCGGCCCCGACTCCTTCACCTTTCCGCTGCTGCAGGAGATTTTTGCCGGGCGGCCCAGCCTGTTCCTGGAATTTGACGAACACCGGGCCGATGCCGGACTGTCGACCAGGGTCGAGGCCTTTGCCCACCGGGTGGCAAGCTGGCGGGGGAAGGCGGGACGCGGCCGGTCGCAAGGCAAGGGTGAAAAAATCACCAGCGCCCGCAAAAAGAGAGCCGGCCGGCGGCAACCGCCGGAAAAGGCCACTGAATACATTATTCCTTATTTCTCCGACCATGCCCATGCCTTTGCCGGGGCGATCAGGGCCGAGGGCGTCAGGGCCCGGGTGCTGCCTCTGCCCGATCACTCTTCCTATGAGGCCGCCGTGGAGTTTTCCGGCGGCAAACAGTGCCACCCCTTCCAGCTTATTGCCGGCGACCTGATCAAGCTGGCCCGCTCAGGAGACCTGCCCGAGGGCGCCGCTTTTCTGCTTCCCACCCTGGAAAGCAACTGCATGATCACCCAGTATGTGCCCACCATGCAGCTTTACATGGACAGGCTGGGCAGAAACGATGTCCGGGTGATCAACGTCAATTCCCTGGAGCTGTTTGACCGCTTCGGCGCCATGTTTGTCTTCAAGCTCGGCAAAGCCATCCTGGGCATTGAGTATCTGAGCAGAATGCGCTTTGAGATGCGACCCTATGAATTGGAAAAGGGGGCGGTGGACCGGGCCTATTTCGCCGCCCTCGACATTATCCTGCAGAGCCAGCTTGAGGGCAAGGTCAACCGGGGCATCATGCGGGCGGCCCAGCTGCTGGCCGCCGTCCCCACCCGGCCAAGGGGCGGCAGGCCGGTAATCGCCGTGACCGGGGACGTCTACACCCGGGTCAATCCGGTGGCCAACGGCGGACTGTTTGACCTGCTGGAGGAGCTGGGCTGCGAGGTCTGGCCGTCCCCGACCCTGATTGACGTGATCATGACCGGTCAGGAGGTTCGCGCCCGCCAGTTCTGGGAGGCCGGCAAAACACTGAACATGATGTCATCCTGGGGCCGGGTGCTGGTCAATAACCTGGGGGCCGGTTACGTGAGCAGGAATTTCCAGGGCCGTCTGGTCAATTTTTCCGAGCCCCATGCCGAGGAGGTGCTCAGGTATACGGAGGGGATTTTGCCCGGTGAGCCGGAACTGCTCGTTTCGCTGAATGTGGCCAAACATGTGGATTTTGCCAACAAGGGAGTGGACGGCATCCTGAACGTCTACTGCCTGAACTGTCTGGTCGGCACTACCACCACCTCGGTTTTCAAGCGGCTGACCGAGCGTGTTGCCGGGGTGCCGATCATGCCGCTGGTCTTTGATGCCATGGGTCGCACCCACATGCGGAACAGGGTGGAGGCCTTTGTCCACCGGGTGGAGCGCAACCGGGAGGAAAAGCTCGACCGGATGGCTGCCGGAATCGGGCCGGACAGCGGGGACGGCGGCGGCCACGTGGCCCGGCTCAAAGAGCTGCTGGATCAGAAGCTCTCGGATGTGAAGATGCCCAATATGAAGTTGCCGGAAATCAAGTTTCCGGATATGAGGATGCCCCAGGTGCGGCTACCCGAAGGGCTCCGCGTCTGGAAAAAGAAAAAGGAGAACGGGACAGAAGTGCCTGAGGAATGATACTCGTCGAAGTCCTCTTTATTTAAGATTATCAAGTACCCCCCCCCCCTCGTACAGTAGCGAATACGCACTGCTACTCTCGCCTGCAGTAGCCGATCCGCAACCATCTCTTCACCAGCCCCGCTTTATATCTTGTTAATTTTCGCTATATTTACAGGTAATTAGAGTGATTTTTCCCATCGAGCGATGCTGGCACGACAAATGCGTTGTTCCTAAGCCAAAGGATCTGGAGGTGCTGCCCGATGATCAGTGGTTCAGAAGGCGCTCCGGCAGGCGGAACTGGCCGTTGAGGCGCTGCTCTGTGGCGCGATTTCCAGATCTCTGCACAAGGTCGTTTGCGCTCAGAAGCTATTGCCGCGCCTTGCTTATTTTGCCTCTCCGGCTGTCTCCCAAACCCGGACCACCTCAGAAAACTAACGCAGTGCAACCGTGGCGGAATTGTCCGCGCAGAGCGGTTAGGGAAATCCTGAACACCGCGCGGTACCAGTGAATAGATGCGAATGGAGGTATTAAGATGCCTGGAATGAATGGAAAAGGTCCTTCAGGGAATGGTCCGGCCAGTGGCAGCCAACAGGGTGGCTGCCGGCAAACGGCTACGGACACTGCCGGTCAAAGTCAGTCCGCCCAGAGTAAAAATGCCGGTCAGGGACGCGGACGTGGTCAAGGTCAGGGAGCTGGGCAGGGCCGTGGACTCGGGCAGGGTGGCGGAGCGGGTCAAGGCGGTCCAACTGGACAGGGCCGGGGTAAGGGAAATCGCTGTCAGAGCGGTAAGGGCCATGGTGCGGACGGGGCCAGGGTGGGCGGCGGCGGTAACCGCTGAGAATAGCCTGAGTATGCCTGGTGATAAGAATGCTGAATATTATCCTACTAATGAAGAGGAACTCTTGACCATCTTATTTGTTGCAAAGGATTTTGAACGATTTTCCGCACTAATGTCCAGGTTGCGGCGCGAGCATGAAGTCCAACTGGTGCCAGCTGCACCCGGTGTCGCCGGACTTGAAAAGCGCGAGGGCAAGCCCATGGATGTGGTGATTGTCGATGAACAGCTCGACGATATGAGCGGCATCGATTTCGTCAAGCAGCTCGTTATGGTTAATCCGCTGGTCAATACAGCGATTGTCGGCGACCTGTCGAAAAAGGATTTTCACGAGGCAACCGAGGGGCTGGGCGTGCTGATGCAGCTGCCTCGTCACCCGCAGGAACGTGATGCCGAGGCACTTCTCGCCATTCTTGAGAAGATATCGGGATTACTCCAACCTAAAAAACAACAGGTTTCCCCATGATTATCAGCGTAGCCAGCGGCAAAGGCGGCACCGGCAAGACGACTATCTCGACCAATATGGCGCTTGCCCTGGGCAGCGAGGTAGAGTTTCTGGATTGCGATGTTGAAGAACCCAATGCGCATCTTTTTCTCAAACCGGTGATCGAGCGAACCGAACAGGTGACGACGCCTATACCGCTGGTGGATTTGGAAAAATGCACCTATTGCCGCAAATGTTCAGCCATCTGTCGATTTAATGCCATTACGGTGGTTGGTCGCAAAGTGCTTATTTTCCCTGAGCTCTGCCATAGTTGCGGCGGCTGCATGGCGGTCTGTCCCGAAGGGGCGATCACGGAAACCGGTCGGGAACTGGGCGAGATCAATTTCGGTGCGCGCAATGGTATCCGTTTTATCAACGGCCGGATGCGGATCGGTGAGGCCATGTCGCCGCCCTTGATCAAGCGGGTGCGGTCCTTGGCTGATCCGGCAAAGGTGACGATTATCGACGCCCCGCCGGGCACGTCCTGTCCGGTGATTGCCGCCATGAACGGGGCGGATTTCGTTCTTATGGTGACCGAGCCCACCCCCTTTGGGCTGCACGATCTCAAACTGGCAGTGGAGACGGTGAAACTGCTGGGCATTCCCAGCGGACTGGTGGTCAACCGGTCGGATATCGGCGATCGGGAGGTGTTTGCCTACGCTGAGCGTGAGCAATTGCCGGTGCTGCTGACTATCCCTTTTGAGCGCCGCATCGCCGAGGTTTACTCCCAGGGTCGATCCATCGTTGAGGAGTTTCCGGAATGGAAAGAGCGGTTTTGCGAACTGTTCCATAAAATCGAGACAATCATCCACGAGAGGAGCACAACGGCCTAATGCGGGAAATAGTCATCATCAGCGGCAAGGGCGGAACCGGCAAAACCAGCCTGACCGCAGCTTTTGCCGCTCTGGCAAAAAATAGTGTACTCTGCGACGCCGATGTCGACGCGGCCGACCTCCATCTGCTGATGCAGCCGGAAATCAGGCAACAGACCGATTTTATGGGCGGCGGTGTAGCCGTGATCAATCCCGACCTGTGCGCCGGATGCGGCACCTGTATGGAAATGTGCCGGTTCGGGGCCATAAACGACCGATTTGTGGTCGATGTCATCCGGTGTGAGGGGTGCGGTGTCTGCGTCGATTTCTGCCCGGAGAAGGCCATCGACTTTCCGACCAAACGCTGTGGCGAGTGGTATATCTCGGATACGCGCTTCGGACCCATGGTGCATGCCCGTCTGGGCATTGCCGAGGAGAATTCGGGGAAACTGGTCAGCCTGATACGCAAGGAAGTGCGGCGGCTGGCCGAAGAGCGGGGCGCGGACCTTGTCATCACCGACGGTCCTCCGGGTATTGGTTGCCCGGTCATCGCCTCCATCGGCGGGGCCACGGCCCTGGTGATTGTGGTCGAGCCCACGGTTTCCGGCATACATGATATGGAACGGGTGGTGGAGTTGGCCGCCCATTTCCGGGTTCCGGGCATGGTGTGCGTCAATAAATGGGATCTCAATCCGGAGATGACCGAGGCCATTGAGCAGTTGGCAATCAAGCACCATGTCGCGGTTCTGGGTCGGGTCTCCTTTGATCCGGCGTTTACACGATCCATGGTGGAAGGCAAGACCCTGTTCGAATACGGTGAACCCACGGCAACCCAGCAGCAGGTTCGGGATATCTGGGCAAAAATTATCAGTTCACCTTCCATGAATCCTTTGGGGATCATGGATTTCAAATCAACGATTCAATAATGATGGAGAAAGAAAAGGTATGACAATGGTACGCGTAGCGATCCCTTCCGAGGGAAATGGCGGGTTGGACGGCAAAAGAGCAGGGCATTTCGGACATTGCGATGTCTTCACCTGCATTGATGTCGAAGACGGGCAGATCAAGGAGATTTCAATTCTGGCCAACCAGGAGCATGTGCAGGGAGGTTGCATGGTTCCGGTCAATCTGCTGGCAGAGGCCGGGGTCAATGCTCTGGTGGTCGGCGGCATCGGCATGCGGCCGCTGATGGGGTTCAAACAGGTTGGCATCGAGGTATATCACGATGGTGAGCGGCTGGACATCCGGCCGGTGGTGGACGATTTCCTTGCCGGCAAATTGCCGATAATCAGCAATGAACAGGTTTGTGGCGGTGGTGGTCATTAATCGGACATGTGCAATAACATGGGAGGCAATATGAAAGTCGCGGTAACATCGAAAGGAACCCTGCTGGAAAGTGAAGTCGACCCTCGCTTTGGCCGGGCATCGTACATTCTGATTGTCGACACCGATTCGTTTTCCTTTGAAGCGATGGACAACAGCGACAATGTCAACGCCTTCAAAGGTGCGGGTATTCAGGCGGCGACCATGATCAGCGACAAGGGCGCCGAAGTCCTTATGACCGGATATTGCGGACCCAAGGCCTTTGCCACCCTGGAAGCTGCGGGGGTCAAGGTGGTCAGTGATATCTCCGGCAAGGTCCGGGATGCGGTAACAGCGGTCAAGGAAGGCAGGGTAAGCTATTCAGCGACACCCAATAAGGATGGTCACTGGTAATCTCAAGCTTGTTGAGGACCACAGCAAAGGATGGTTGGAAGCCAGGCCGGTAATGCGGCCTGGCATCTGTTCGGGTGCCTCCGTGCAGGCGGGTTCAGGTTGAAAAAGAGAGTTTAAAACTTTGAGAAAACAATGAATGACAAACAATTGAATGCAGTGCTGGACGGGATTCAGGAGAAGATTTTTAGCGAAACGCAACAAATCTATGGGGAGAAGGGATTGAACCGCTGGCGTAATCCTCAATTCAGCGGCAGGCTGGACAATGCCGATGCGTATGGGAGCATTACCGGAAAATGCGGCGACACCATGGAGATATTCCTCTGCTTTGATAATAATCGGGTTTGCAAGGCTTCTTCTCTGACCGATGGTTGTTTTTCCAGCAGAATATGCGGCTCCTTTGCCGCCGAGCTGGCTATCGGCAAGAATCCCGAAGAACTGTTTAACCTGACCGGAGAAGACGTGCTGAAAGCGATCGGCACCTTTCCCGAGGAAGAGATGCATTGTGCCTATCTTGCCGTGAAAACTATGCAAGAGGCTGTCAATGCCTACATGGTCAAACAAGTGGGGCAGAAATGAAATTCAGGTGCGGCTGCCTGGCTGGGGTGGTGAATAATGGGCTGAATTTAAACAATGCCTGAAAAGCAATGAATAAAATGAATAAAATGGTTGCCGATCTCCAAGGCGGAGTCAGCCGGAAGAGATTTGGCTTCTCCCCGGCAATGAGAGGATTTGCATGACGCAACTAAGAACAGGACGACGCAGGTATTACGATATTTTTTCCCATTTTTACGATGCCTTCATCCGGATACATTCCCGGCAGGATGAAGACGATACGCGGGGTTTCCTGGTTGATGCGGCTCACCTGGAGAACAAACCGGTCCCCTCTATTCTGGATATTTGCTGCGGGACGGGCTCGGTGATTTTAACCTTTAAGGATCGCTATCCGGAATCCGTGGCAATAGGCTACGATTTTTCCCACGGCATGCTGCGCAAAGCTCAGGAGAAAAACATCACCGGCCGGGTAGTCTTCGTCGAGGGGGATGCGGCGGAGCTTCCTTTTGCCGATGACAGTTTTGACGTGGTGACCTGTTCACATGCCCTCTATGAATTGAAGGGAGAAACACGGCAAAAGGCCTTGCGCGAAATGAAACGGGTGGCGCACCCCGATGGCTGGGTGCTGCTCATGGAGCACGAAATTCCCAGGCAACCGCTCATTAAATTCCTTTTTTACATCAGGATGCTTTCCATGGGGTCAAAAGACGCTCGAGAATTTATCAAGGGGGGAGGCGAGCATTTGGAAAAAATATTTCCCCGTGTCAGGTTAAGCCATTCCCGCACCGGCAAAAGTAAACTGATGAGTTGCCGGAAATTAGATTGAGCCACAGTCAGTATTCCCCAAATCTTCAATGGGACAAGCGACCATAAAGCGGCTTCGTCAATATGGCCAAATTCAACCTGAAACCCATTTGTCGTAATGATGTCGGCACCATTATCGCGTTGACGCCACACCGCAAGTCACGACCAGTTCCCTTACTGCTATAAATCTCCGTGCTGAAATATATTTTTTCTCATTCTGTTTATCTCTGCCCATTACGCCCTGGCTCCAGGCGTCGGGTAAAGGGCGGGGACAGCAGATAGAGCAGCAGATAGATGAGGGCGACATAGCCGAAGTAAGGGGTGAAGAGGGTGACCAGCAGCAGCACCATGTTGAAGCGGCCGAACCAAGGGTTGCTGTCCATGAAGCGGCCGATGTGCAGATAATGCACCGGATAGAGATTCATGGCCAGGGAGGAGATGATCATGAGGGAAATACAGAAGATCCCCCAGAAGGGGGCCGTGGCCGTGGAGCTTTCCGCCGCCTGGCTGAACATCAGCAGGGGGGCGACCACCAGCAGCGCCGCCGCCGGGGTGGGCATGCCCTTGAAAAAGCCGGGGATGGGGGAGCGGTCGAAGGTGAAGTAGATCAGACGGATCACGCCCAGCAGAAAATAGGCCCCGGCCACCACGGTGGGCCAGGGTTTATCCAGGCCGGTCGGGTAGTCGGCCAGGGTCAGATGGAAGATCAGGGCCGGGGCCAGGCAGAAACTGATGGCATCGGCAATGTCATCCAGCAGGCCTCCCAAGGTGAAGCGCGACCCGGTTTTCTGCAGGGGCGAGGGCTCGGTCAGCCCAAGTTTGCGGGCCACGGCGCCATCAAGCTTGTCAAAGATGGCGGCGCCGACCAGAAACAGATAGGCCTGGCGAATCAGGCCCTGGTGGGTGAAAAGGATGGCCATCACGCCCATCAGGGCATTGAGCACGGTCAGGGCATTGGGGAAAAAGGCCAGAATGCGCCGGCGCAGCAGATCGTCTTCATGGCATACCTCATTGAGCAGCAGGGTGCCGTATTTCCGGCAGAGACCGGCGATGGAGCCGAAATTGATAATCAGAAAAATGATTTCGATAATAAAGTATTTGCGCAGCGGCAGGTCGGCCAGCCAGGAAATGAAGAGATAGATGGCCGAATCCCCTTGGCCGGGCAGGAAAAAGGCATGGATGTACAGCAGGGCGCCCACCGGGGCCGCCACCATGGTGCGCAGCCGGGTGAATTCTATGGTCTCGGATTCAATGCCCTGCTGGATGGCGCAGCTGCGCACGAAGTGGGCAAAGTTGTCCCGGATCAGCACCGTGATGCACAGCACCAGCACCAGGATGGCGTGCAGGACTTCCGGCCTGCTGTGATCCGGGGCAATGAAGATGAGACGCCACATCATGCCGACGGATACCAGCGGAAAGATGATCGAGTAGACGATTTTATCCATGACCCGGTCAGCCAGGCTGGCCATGGTGGCATGGGGAGGGTAGCGGGCCGCGAACCAGCCGTCCACCACGTCAAAGCACATGGAGATCAGCAGCAGAAAGACGCCGGTTACATACAGGGGGAGACTGCGGTTCCACATGACGGCGATGGCGCACACCATGCCGCCGAGCACCAGGGGCGGTCTGCCGTAAATCAGAAGGGCGGTGAGCTTCTGCGGGAAATTTTTTTTGCTCTGCATGCTGTTTCACACTTTTCAGCCGCGGGCTGCGGAAATAACCGCTCAACCGGCAGCGGCGCCGGGAAACATGACGGATTCCTGACCTGGGCCAGGATTAGTCATGGACTTCCCTGTCTATTTATCCATTTTTCTAGAAATAAACTGATCAGTCAAATCTATTTGCCTGCCTCATGGTCTGATGCCCGGTTGCGGAGCTCCGCCGGGGCAAGCCTGCCTGCGTGGATATCGGATTTCTGTCTGACCGGCGGCATTGTGCATGTCACAGAGAAAATAGTTGATGCGGCGCGTGTCGGCAACTTAAAAACAGCAAAAATATGCAGGCAGACGCTGATCGCCTCCCCTGGCTGGAGACAGGGCAAGACCTGTCTGGTCTGCTGCAGCTTATTAACTCAACTTTCTGACTTGATCTATTTTGCCGAGATAACGATATTTTTTGACATAATTGCTGCTCTGATTTCCGTTATGGGAATTCAGGAGACAGGAGACAGGATTCAGAATGGTTGATTTTGTTACGTTTTATTCTGGCTCCTGATTTCTGGCTGCTGAATTCTCTGGAAACAAGCTGCAGGGACCATGAGGATATCAATTTAATTTCAGCATGTTACCACAAATCAGAAAGTTGAATTATTAATTTTACAAAGCATGATGGGGTGGGCTGATGGCAGGGTGGCTTAACCGTAGAACATGCCGGCCAGACCGTTTTTGACCAGTTGGATGCCGTTGATTTCTTTTTGCGCCTCTTCCGGTGTGCGGACCACCCGGACATCATCCGCGGGATTGAAAATCTCATGAAGATTCTTCATCATCCGGGCGATGCCGTATTGCAGTTGCGTTGCGCCGATGAAGATCGTGGCCTTGATGTCCTTTTTGGTTTTCAGTTCCGCGAAATGAATGGGAATTTTGCGGGCCGTCTGGCTGGTAAAGGCGAACTCGATATCATCGGCGAAATGCACGACCTCGATATACCCGTGGTTGATGGCGGGATCATCGGCAACTTCTTTAAAATAGTTGCATATCTCGGCAACGGTCTGGGTGCCGGAATGGTATGAGTACAAAATGTTGCTGCCAGGATCAAATTCATAGGTGATCGGCATGGGCTTGCTTCCTGTTGCTGTGATGTTCCGGGCAAATGAATAGGGGTTTTCCCCGGCACAATGGCCGGCAAGGCCTGCCTGGTTTCGCGCTGCCCGGGCGGCCGGGGCCAGCCTTTCGGCGCCTGACGTCATGAACGGCGGGTTGATTCCCTCTGTTATTTTTTCTACCCCATTTCCTGTTCATTCGGCAAGGATAATATCTGCCAGGTGCGAGAAAAAAATCGCGTAACCCCTGTCAAAGATTATGGATTCCTGACAGGATGGTTCACGAAGCGCCCTCAGCCCTGGAGTTTCTGCCAATTTTGTCGCATGAGTGACAACAGGGTGGCATTTGTGACGTTTTTGTATGATTGCCTCGTCTGTTCTGTTATAAATGTTTCTGCCGCTTTTTCCGGCAGGAGTGCGCGCCTCGGCTGAGAAAAGGGGGGCGGCAAACAAATCCGCGCCCCTTGGCTGCCGCTGCGCTGAGGCGCTGATGGCACGGCCCTTGCTCAGCTGCTTGACTAAGGGGTCGAGTAAAAATAAGTTGGACAAAAAGGTCCGCTGACGCAGGTTTTCCCGCAGCCCTATTTGCCGGAAGAGAAGGGGGAAAGGACTATGAAAAAAGGAATCGGAATGTTGCTGTTTGTGTTGCAGTCGCTGGTCATGACAGTGTTGCCGGTGCAGGCCGCGGAGGTGCACCTGTCGGTGGCGGCCAGCATGACCGAGGCGATCAGGGAGCTTGACGCCGCTTTTACGGCCGAGCAGCCGGGCGTGACCATGCTGCCCAATTTCGGTTCCTCCGGTGCGCTGGCCAAACAGCTGCTCCAGGGCGCCGCCGCCGATATCTTTATCTCGGCCAACCCCAAATGGCTGAGCTATCTGGAAAAGGAGGGCAAAATCACCAAGCAGACAGTGCGCGATCTGGCCGTTAATACCCTGGTGGTGGTGGGCCGGCCGGGGGTGGTGGTCAATTCCCTGGCTGATCTGGCGGCCATGACGCGGGTGGCCATCGGCAGCCCCGGGAGCGTGCCGGCCGGCCAGTATGCGGAGCAGGCCATGCGCGCCGCCGGGGTATATGAGCGCCTGGCTGCGGACAAAAAGCTGGTGATGGCCCAGGATGTGCGCCAGGCCCTGCTCTATGCCGAGCGGGGTGAGGTGGACGCTGCCTTTGTCTACCGCACTGATGCGCTGCTGGCTGAAAAGGCGGTGATTCTCTATGCGGTGCCGGCTGGACTGCACGACCCCATTACTTACCCGGTGGGGCTGACCGTTGCCGGCGAGAAAAACGGGGCGGCCCGCGCCTTTTACGATTTTCTCGCCAGCCCCGCGGCTGTGAGCATTCTGGAAAAATACGGTTTCGACACCCCGGCCGCGGCTGCGGCGGCGCCCGGCCGCTGATGGACGCCAGCCAAAGGATGTCCGCAGGAGAGTAAAGCATGCTGAACCTTGCCCCCCAGGATATGCAGGCCATCTGGCTGTCCGCCCAGGTGGCTGCCGCGGCGACGCTGCTTTCCGTGCCCTTCGGCTTTATGGTGGCCTATCTCCTGGTATTTGTGCGGCTGCCGGGCAAGGCCCTGGTCGAGGGGGTGGTGAATCTCCCCCTGGTGCTGCCGCCGGTGGTGGTGGGCTATCTGCTGCTGCTGCTCTTCGGCCAGTCCGGCGTGCTGGGGCCGCTGTTACAGGCCCTTGACATCCGCATCATCTTTACCCTCAAGGGCGCGGTGGTTGCCTCGGCGGTGGTGGGCTTTCCGCTGCTGGTACGTTCCATCCGCACCGGCATGGAGGAGATCGATGAGCGGCTGCTCCTGGCCTCCCGCACCCTGGGAGCGCGCTGGTGGGATACCCTGCTCACCATCATCCTGCCCCTGTCCGGCCGGGCCGTGCTGGCCGGCATGACCCTGATGTTTGCCAGAAGCCTGGGGGAATTCGGCGCCACCATCATCCTGGCCGGCAACATCCCCGGCGTCACCCAGACCATTCCGCTCGCCATCTACGAGTACACCAACACCCCGGGCGGCGACCGCATGGCCCTGTCCCTGTGTCTGGTCTCCATCATCATCTCCTTTGCGGTGCTGCTGGCCAATGAAGCGGTATCCCGTAAATTCAGACAGAGGGCGACCCGATGAACCTGGATGTGGCGGTACGCAAGCATTACGGCGGCTTTCAGCTCGATGTTTCCTTCAGGGTGACGGAAAACCGCTGCGGCATCTTCGGACCTTCGGGCAGCGGCAAATCCACCCTCATGCATCTGCTGGCCGGTCTGCTGGAACCGGATGAGGGCGTAATCGAACTGGCCGGCGAGACCCTGTTTGATTCGACCCGCCGCATCAATGTGCCACCGGAAAAGCGGCGCATCGGCGTGGTTTTTCAGCACTCCCACCTCTTCCCCCATATGAACGTGCGCCGCAATCTGCTCTATGGCTGGCGCCGTACCCCTGAGCCGCAGCGCCGCATTGATCCGGAGGCCCTGGCCCGGGTGCTGCAGATCGACCACCTGCTGGAGCGGGGAGTCAACTCGCTTTCCGGCGGCGAGCGGCAGCGGGTGGCCCTGGGCCGCACCATCCTCGCCTGTCCCCGCCTGATTCTCATGGATGAGCCGCTCTCGGGTCTGGATGAGGAGCTGAAATTTCAGATCATCCCTTATCTGAACAAGGTTTTCAGCGAATTTGCCGTGCCGCTGCTCTTTATCAGCCATTCCCTGCATGAGATGCGGCTGATGGCTGAGGAGGTGCTGGTGTTCGAGGCCGGCCGCATGCAGCAGCGGCTGCCGGCCGAGGAACTGGCCCGCCGCAGCCTGGTGACCGGCAGCCGCGGCTACGCCAACCTGCTCACCCTGAGCGATCCGCGGCCCCGCGGCGATCTCTGGCTCTACCGCTGGGGCGGCATCGACCTGGTGCTCACCGAGCCCGGCGCAGCGGGCGATAATGTCTTTGAGCTGGCCGCCAAGGATATCACCCTGTTCAAGCGCCATCCCGAGGCGAGCAGCGCCCGTAACATCCTGCCCTGCCGGGTGGAAGGGATCTTCGGCGTCGGCAACCGCATCGGCGTCGAGCTGGCCTGCAACGGCGGCCGCCTGATCTGCCAGATCGTGCCCGACTCGGTCCGCGAGCTGGACATCCGCCAGGGCGCGGAGGTGGTCGCCGTAATCAAGGCCTCCGCCTTTCATCGTCTCTACTGAGTTCCTGCCACAGGCTTGTATCTTCCCATGTGCGGAAGCGCAATTCAACGGGTTCCGTTTGTTAATATCGCCTTGCTGCTGGAAAATACTTTACTTGCCTTGTGGGTATAGTTACTATTTTTTTGTAGCAGCAGCAAATGCTGACACGCTTATCCCGGCGGATCATGAAGTAACTGAGGCCATCTCGCCGGCAGCGCAACCCAACCAGAATACCCCGCTATCACAAAAATTATGGGCCTCATCAGGGAACACATCTCCGCCTATGAATACCTCGCAGATCCTGTCAGTCATTCTTGTATTTGTTGGCGCGGGTTTTCTGCTGGCCTCGATTTATTTCAGCCTGCGGCTGCTCAAGGATGTGCCGGCTGCCTTTCTGGCAAAATGGCGGGTGCTGATCGCTCTGATGCTGTTTTTCCTGGGCGGTTATCTGGTCTTTATCGTGGGCCAGTTCAAGCAGATTGATTTATCCGCCGAACTGATCACCGGCCCGGTCTTTTTCGGCGGCGCTCTCTTTGTTTTCCTGATCATCAATCTTACTGAAAATACCATCACCACCATCAGGGAAGGGGAACGGCAGCTGCGCAGCGCCCGGAATCAGCTGGAAATCCGGGTGGCGGAGCGGACCGGGCAGCTGCAGCAGGCCCTGGCGGAGCTGGAAAAAGAGATCGGGGAACACCGCAAGTCGGCGGTTGCCCTGGAAAATACCAATGCCGAACTGCTGCAGGTGTTGAATTGCGGCGCCGAGGGCATCCGGGTGGTGGACCGGAATTTTATCACCCAGCGGGTCAACCGGACCTTTGCCCGGATGAGCGGGATTGCGGAGGAGGAGCTGATCGGCATGCCCTGTCATGAGGCCTTTGCCAATGCTGCCTGCCGAACCTCGGACTGTTCTCTGGAAAGGATCCTGCAGGGGGCCAGGTACGTTGAGGTGGAAAAGTCGTTAACCAGAAAGGATGGCAAGGTGCTTCTCTGCCTGGTCACCGCCTTTCCCTATTACGATAAGCAGGGTGAGCTGATCGGCATTGTCGAGGGTTTCCGCGATATCTCCCAGCGCAAGAAAATGGAGAACATGCTCAAGGAGATGTCCATTACCGATGAACTCACCGGCCTGCTCAACCGGCGGGGCTTCCTGGCCGTGGCGGAAAAGCATCTGCTGCTGGGCGACAGGGTGGAGGCGTCGCTCCACCTTCTTTACGCCGACCTGGATAATATGAAAGGGATTAATGATACGCTTGGCCATGATATTGGCGATCAGGCCCTGGTGGAAGCGGCGGATGTGCTGAAAAGCACCTTTCGCAAATCCGATGTGCTGGGGATCGGCCGACTGGGCGGCGACGAGTTCGCCGTTCTCATGTTCAGCAGTTTTGCGCCGAGCTGCAACCACCCGGTGTTGAAGCGGCTTACCCAGCATATTGCGGAAAGAAACCGGCAGCCCGGCCGGCGTTATGAGCTGTCGATGAGCGTGGGCATTGTCCGCTATGATCCGGAGCATCCCTGTTCGGTGGAGGAGTTTCTCGCCCAGGGTGACAGGGCGATGTATCAGTGCAAGAATGAGAA
This sequence comes from Desulfurivibrio sp., assembly GCA_003605035.1. Classification (GTDB taxonomy): domain Bacteria; phylum Desulfobacterota; class Desulfobulbia; order Desulfobulbales; family SURF-16; genus SURF-16. The sequence continues at coordinate 725 of QZKJ01000018.1, read as the reverse complement.
GAAAAACCCGGGGCCTGGCGCTGACAATGGTGGCGGTGTCGCAACCTGAGCGGCGCGGAGGCCACTGAACTCTTATTGCCCTGCCGGCTCCGGCAGCCCTTCCGGCATGATCAGCAACTAAGCGCCTGCGCACTTCTCGCGAGGTGCGTCAGTACGGAAATAAGTTCCTGGAAATCGAAGGGTTTGCTCAGATGGTAGGTGACCTGGTGTTTTCTCGCCTCCGCCTTCAGCGAGAGCGGATTATCGCCGGTCATGGAAATGATGGCAATGTCCGGCGAGAATTTTCTGATCGGCTCGATAAGATCCAGGCCGTTGCCGTCAGCGAGATTGACATCGACCAGGGCAAGGTCGTAAGAGCTGCCCGCTGCCCTGTCCAGGGCCTCCCTGCATGTCCCGGCGATGTCCACGGCGTAGCGGCATTGGCCGAAAATCCGGCGCAGCATGCGCTGGATCTGCTCATCATCATCGATGATCAGTGCTTTCAACTGTCTGGCCGGCAAGCCAGCCAGGGTTTCTGTTTGTCGGAAAACTGCAGCCATGATTACCCCCTTCACCAAAAAAAATGATTGTCGTTCCTGCTCCAGATAAAAATAAATTTCAAAAAGTATGCCATGGCATTATTCGGTATAATTTCTTGAAATTATGATATTTATTGTCGAGGAAGGCCAAGGGTGGGAAGGCGCGATGGGGGTAAAAATGTCCCTTTGTTAATGGGGTTTTCCGTA
>QZKJ01000068.1 GCA_003605035.1 Desulfurivibrio sp. | reverse complement strand
TTGAAATAATATATAAAGTATTATTGTGCGACAAGAGTTTAGCAGCAGCTGGGGTGTGGCAGAAGGTGTGGTGCAACACATTGTGTGGCAGGCCCTTGCAACACTGTTGTGGCGTGCACGGTGGGGATAGTGCCTTGTGCCTGCCCAAACGCAAGGGGGGAAAAGATAACAGCGCGAAAAAAGGGAGAATCAGCAAAGAGTGGTCAGCTGGCTGTGAAACGAGGATGCTGCGGCAAGTTGTCGCAGCAGGGCAGGGTAATGAGGTTTTGGGTGTGAAAAATAACGAAAAAACGATACGTTGTTATTGTGTTGTTGCAGGGGGCCTTGAGCCGCGAATCAGCAGGAGAGGGCGGCTTGGTTTCACGGCCGCAACCAGCTGCTCTGCGGGCAATATCCTAAGTTAACTTCTCTTCAGGAAGCTTGACAAAGCTGGACGAGCTGATTTCAGCAAAAGCACGGGTGTCCTGCGGGACACCCGTGCTCGAGGCAAGCGGGAAGCTTATTTTTCCAAGGGCTTGTGGCAGAACCACCAGTCATAGCACTCGTACTGTTTGACCCGGTCCCTGGCCAGGAAGACATCGCCGGCCGGCGGCACGATGACCCGGTCGCCCAGCATTTCATTGTTGGGCCAGTCGGCAGGCATGGCGCCCTGCTTGTCCGAGGTCTGCAGCGCCTTGACGGCGCGCACGATCTCATCCATGTTGCGGCCGATTTCCTGGGGATAGTAGATGACCAGGCGTACTTTGCCGAACGGATCGACGATAAATACGGCGCGCACGGTGTTGGTGCCCTTGCCCGGATGCAGGAGGCCCAGTTTGCTGGCAACGTGGTCGTTGGCGGCAATAATCGGAAACTGGATTTCCACGCCCAGTTTTTCCTTGATCCATTCCACCCATTTGATGTGGGAGAAAACCTGATCAATGGACAGGCCGATCAAATCACAGTTCATCTCCTTGAATTTTTCGTATCTTTTCTGGAAGCCGACAAATTCCGTGGTGCAGACCGGGGTGAAGTCGGCGGGGTGGCTGAAAAGAACAAACCATTTGCCCTCAAGATCCCCGGGAATACTCATGGGGCCATGGGTGGTCTGGACGGTGATTGACGGGAACAGATCTCCTAACAGCGGCATGCTCATTTGTTTTTCCTCCATTGTGCAACTCCTTTTTTACGTTGTTTTCAGGTTTGGTTTTTTTATCGGGTCGTAACAGGGATTATATTGTGTGGTTTTCTGCCGGGCTCGCCGGGTTCCCCAGTGGATTTTTTGCTCTACCGTCAAAACAGCAGGCTGGTTGAAAAAATAATTGGAAAAAATTTTTTCCATCTGTACAAAGCCCAAAAAAATTGATATTAGAATAAGTAATTTTTACTAAATATATCCTAATTAACTAAATTGTAAAGTGAAAAAGGAGAGACATGAAGAAAAAATCTAGTATTAAAAAGTTTCTGGCGATGGGCCTGCTTACTGTACCCATGCTCCTGCCCGGCATGGCCGGCGCCATCGATCAGGTTGACAAAAAGCTTTATCCGTATGAGCCGTCCCTGGTGAACTGGGAAAAAAGCAAGGCGGGCTTCACCCCGCCGGAAACCTGCGCCGAGTGCCATCCGCAGCAGTTCGAGGAATGGACCGGCTCGATGCACGCTCTGGCTTTCAAGGACCCGGTTTACCAGGGCGAGCTGAACAAGGCGGTCAAGGCGGTTGGTCATGATATCGCCAGGCAGTGCGAAGGGTGCCATTCCCCGGTGGGGGTGGTAACCGGCGAGGTGAAAGGCCCTGGTCTCACCGGGCTGAGCGCCCAGGCGCTCAATGGCGTATCCTGTGACATCTGTCACTCAGTGAAGAGTCACACCGGCTGGCAGACCCCCTATCACCAGCCGGAAAACGGCTCATTCGTCATGTCCCCGGGCAAGGAGACACCGGACGGCGTGGTGCTGACCAAATACGGTCCCTACAAGCCTGAAGAGGGGTGCGGCGAGGACTTCCACGAGTGCGTGGAACAGCCGCTGCACAAAACCACGGAACTCTGTGCCAACTGCCACCAGGTGCATCATTACGAAACCCATACGCCCCTTGAGTCAACCTACCGGGAATGGAAGGACGGACCCTATTCGGTGAAAAACATCGCCTGCCAGGACTGCCATATGGTTGATTACGACACCTTTGTCCGCTCAGCCGATGAGTTCAAAAAGCCTGAGCGGGGTGAATTCCGCCACTATTTCAACGGCGCCAATTTCCTGGTCTACTATCTGCTGGAACAAGCCGCCAAAAAAGGAGGGGACGAGGCCCTGGCCGCCAATGCCCACAATAAGTTTGAGATGGCGGTAAATCGTCTCAAGGCCGCAGCCGAGGTGGAGGTCATGCCTATTTACCGGGACGGCAAACTGGCCGAGATCAAGGTGCGGGTGCATAACAAGCGGGCCGGCCACAATCTGCCCACCTCACTGACCAATATCCGCCAGATCTGGCTGGAAATGACGGTCAAGGACCAGAGCGGCAAGGTGATCATGACCACGGGCACGGTGGGCAAGGACGGCGAGCTGCCGGCCGAGGCCCGGCTGTTTAATTCGGACGGTATGGGCGATGCGTTCCATTTCCAGGTGGACCCGTGGAAGGTCATTTCCTTCTCCCGGCATGAGACGATTCCGCCCAAGGGCTACAAGGATGTCTATTACGGCATGAGCGCCCCCCAGGCCGCAGGCCCGCTTTCCGTTGAGGTGAAGCTGCGCTACCGCCAGGCGGAGCAGAAGATCGCCCATGCCCTGCTGGCCGCGGTGCCCAGTGACATCGATCTGGCCGCCACCTACGGCCTGACCGCCATGCCGGATCTGCCGGTGGTGGACATGGTGGAGAAGACGGTGAAGGTTAATCCGACCAAATAATCGTCAATCAACCGCATAACTGCGGTTATGCGGTACAAAGCAAAAGGGGCGTTCTCTGCTGAGCGCCCCTTTTTTGTTTTCAGGTTGCAGCTCTTATCAATAGTGCTTTTGCTCTGTTACATTTTAATGGAGCAGATAAAAAAAGTTTGGATTTTCTAGGAATGGAGGGTAACTGTTTATTATATGAATCAGATTTTAAATAGCATCTCATAAGGAGCGAGCAATGGGAGACAAGGGCGGCAAGAAAGATAAGGACAAGAGCAAGAAACAAAGTGCTAAGAAACATGACCAAAAGGTCAAGCAAGCGAAGGATAAGCAACCGAAAAAAGCCTCTTGAAATTAAATAATGTTTTTCAGTTGCCGAGGCGTATTCCAGAGAATTCAGAAGGCAGAATGCAGGAGCCAGAATAAAACGGTATAAAATCAAAATGCTGAATTCTGACTACTGCTCCTGAATTCCAATGACATGGGGACCACAATCCCCAATCGCGAGTGATTGCCGGCGACATCCAGCCATTCTCGGAAATATCCGGCAAATATGCTGCCGCCAGTCAGGACCGGAGAAAGACCGGGGACGAAAAGGGTTTAGAGGAACTCCCGTACCCTTTTTTTGGTCTGGCGCGCCCGGAGGGATTCGAACCCCCGACCCACGGATTCGAAGTCCGGTACTCTATCCAGCTGAGCTACGGGCGCATTTGGGTCAAAACGGGAGAATGTTCCCGTCATTCCGCCGGATTTTGTCGGACGGCAGCTGACCCTGGGCAGGAAAGACGGAATCACCGTTACATAGCCAAATCAGCGGGTTTTGGCAAGGTAATTCTGTCTTGCCGTGGCAACCCCCACGGCGCCGGTCCGGGAGTTTGCATCAGGCGGTTGCTGGTTTTCCGGGGTGCGCTGAAGTCCTGGCAGCAGCCGCCTGCAGGGTGAACGGCTGCTCGGATTTTTGCTTCCGCGGCCCACTTTTTTGTGTTATGACTGAACGCTGAAGAGAGGACAGGCCGCGGGCCATGCTCAGTTTTCGCACCCCGGCCCGCTGGACCCTGGCTGCCGGCAGAAGGCAGGGCACATCCGGCTTTGGCTTGCCGCTACCCATCCCTATTCTGAAATGACTTTTCCCTGACGCTGAGAGTGAATACCTTCCGTTACCCCTGATGATTGTAAAGCTTCGAGAAAACAGCCTGGCGCGCGGCTGTTGCCCATGGCCGGTAGCCGGGCCGCAACGGCCTGGCCGCCCATGTTTCCCGCCTTGCCGGTTCCTGCTGTTTGCTGCCGTCGCCTGCCGTGAGGAGCTGCGATGAGTCCCCTGTGGCGGCGCAGAGGTATTGTCCGGCGACGGACGCCGGCGGATGCCTTTGGCGCCCTGTTCAACCATTTCCGCCGGGTGGTGACCATCAACAACCAGATCCTGGAAAAGATCGCTGATCTGGAACGGGTCCTGGGCGGCGAATACATCTACGACCTCACCTTCCTGCAGAATGCGGTAACCGATATCGTGGAAAAGGGCCGGCATGTCATCTACCACCTCAACGCCATGTCCGATGACCGCTACCATCTGCTGTACGAACGCTATACCGCCACCGGCGATCAGCTGGCCGATATCCTGGCCGGCGGGCCAGGTCCTTATGGGCCGATGCTGGTGCTGGAGTGGGAAGTCCTCCATCGCGACCTGAGGCATCTGGCCGGCGGCAAGGGCGCCAGCCTGGGCGAGGTGGTGAACAGCCTCGAGCTGCCGTCGCCGGTGGGCTTTGTGGTGAGCACCACCGCCTACCGGCGCTTCATGGAGGCCAATGACCTTTTTCCCCGCATCAACCGAATTCTCGAGCAGTTCGCCGATCCCTCCGTACAGGCCGACCGCATCAGTGAACTGTTTGCCAAGGCCAGGCTGCCCAATGAGCTGAATTCCGCCATCAGCCAGGCCCTGAAAAAGGTGCGCTCCGGGCCCCTGCACCCGGAGCGCTTTGCCGTGCGCAGCAGCGGGTTGGATGAGGATGGCGAGCGCAGTTTTGCCGGCCAGTTTCAATCCTTCCTCGATGTGCCGGCCAGCGAGGTGGCGACCGCCTGCCTGCGGGTCATGGCCTCCCGTTTTTCCGAGCGGGTCTGCCGCTATCTGGAGCATGGCACCCCGGCCGAGGCCGCGCCCATGGCGGTGCTGGTGCAGCCCATGGCCACGGCCCGGGCCAGCGGCGTCCTCTATACCCGTGATCCGAATAATCCCGGGGCGGAGACCATGGTGCTTTCGGCGGTCACGGGCCGCGGCGACAATCTGGTGTCCGGCCGCGACAGCGGCGATCGCTTTGTCATCGAGCGCACTCACCCCTTTTCCCTGCGGGCCAGCAATATCGGCATCCTCGGCGCCGACGGCAGGCAAACCGCCCCGGACCCGATGGCCAGAATGTCCAGCGGCCTGCGCCGGGGCTCTGGGGTGGTGGGCCTTGCCCAGCTCAGGCAGCTGGCCGAATACGGGATTCTGCTGGAAAAACGCTTTGAGTCACCCCAGGATATCGAGTGGTGTCTCGATGATGCAGGCAATATGTGGATTCTGCAGTCCCGGCCGTTGCGGCTGCCGGCGGCCAAGGAGACCCGTACCCCGGACCAGCTGGCAGCGGAGCTGGCCAAGCTACCCGTGCTCATGGCCAATCGTGGCCATATCTGCCAGCTTGGTCTGGCGGGCGGCAAGGTGGTGCTGGTCAATGAGGACACCCCGGTGGAGAGTTTCCCGGTGGGCGGGGTGGCGGTCAGCCATTTTGCCAGCCCCCGGCTGGCCGAGATTGTCCGGCGGGCCGCGGCGATCATCACTGATGTCGGCAGTCCGACCAGCCATCTGGCCACCATTGCCAGGGAGTACCGCACCCCGGCCCTGTTCGGCGCGGGAAAGGCCACTACCCTGCTGCCGGACGGGAAGTTCGTCATGGTGGATGTGGAGGAGCAGACTGTATACGAAGGAAAGGTGGAACTGCCGGTCGATCTGCCCCGGGCCGCAGGCCTGCTGCCCCTGATCAACAACCGGGAGGAATCACTGCTGCGCCGCATGCTGCGGCTCATTTCCCCGCTCAACCTCACCAATCCGGCCTCTTCCGCCTTTCGCATGGAGAACTGCCGGACGGTTCATGATTTTCTCCGTTTCTGCCACGAACGGGCGGTGGCGGAACTGATCAGCTTCCACACCTCGGGCAAACTGGTGTCCGGCGGCGGGGCGCCGCTGCTGCAGACCGAGCTGCCCCTCCGGCTGCGCATCATCGACATCGGCCGCGGCCTGGATAATCCCGCCAATGACAAACGGGTGACCATGGCGCAGGTGCGCAGCCTGCCCTTCCGTTTTCTCCTGCAGGGGGTGCTGGATGCCCGTTTCTGGGACCAGGAGCCGGCCCACTTCAGCATGAGGGATCTGCTGGCCGGCCTTACCCGGCCGCTGTCCATGCTGACCAATGCCCCGCCCTACAGCGGCGAGAATCTGGCGATCATCGCCGATAATTACTGCAATCTGAGCCTGCGCCTTGGGTATCATTTCAACATCATCGACTGCTACCTCTCCGATGAATCGGATGACAACCATGTCTACTTCCGTTTTGTCGGCGGCTTTGCCGAGGCAGGCAAGCGGGAGCGGCGGGCAGTGATGATCTCCCAGGTGCTGGCCGGACTGCATTTCAAGGTGGAGGTCAAGGGCGATCTGGTACTGGGCAAGGTGAAGATGCTCGAACGCGCCCATCTGGAGAGCATTCTGGTGCATCTGGGCGAGCTGGTGGCCTTTACCCGGCAGCTGGATGTGAAAATGGTCGATGACGCGGCGGTTGAACATTTCTTCAGCGAGTTCATCAATCGCGTCGCCAAAATTTCTGAGCCGGGAGGGGGGTGAGATGCTGCGCGAGTGGCTCTTTCATCCCCTGACCGCCCTGCGGGGGCTGCAGCAGCAGCGGCGCAACGAGCAGCTGGCGCGGCTGCGGGCCCGCTATCAGGTGTTCCGCATCCTGCTGGATGACAACCACCGGGCGGTGGAACTTATCACCGAGCTGGGCGCCTCCCTGCGTTCCCCGGTTTTCTGGCCCGGGGTGCTGACCGGCGCCATCCATGAACTGCTGGCGGTCACCGCCGACCTGGTGGAGAAGCTGGATCACCTGGCCGACGGCGGCTACGGAGGCCTGATCAGCAGGCAGGCCCAGCTGGCCGAAGTGATCAGAAAGGATCTTGGCCGGCTGCCCCGCGAGGAGCGTTTCCCCTTCTGCCTGTCCCTTGACGAGGTGGAAGCGGGCATGAACCGCGCCGTGGGCGGCAAGGCCGCCAATCTCGCCGCCCTGCGCCGGGTCGGCCTGTTTGCCGTGCCGGCCGGTTTTGTCATCCCGGTGTCGGTCTGCCGTCTTTTCCTGGACCAGGAGAATCTCTACCTGCGCCTGGTCGCCCGGCTGCGGGCCGGGGAACAGAGCGGGGACGGCCTGCCTGACCAGGAAAGTGTCGAGGCGGTTCAGCAGATGATCATGGCCACTCCGCTGCCGGCCGAACTGGAGAGCGCCCTGGCGGCGGCGACCGCTCCCATCTTTGCCAGGGGCCAGGGGCTCGCGGTGCGCAGCAGCGCGGTGAGCGAGGACAGCAAGGCCCATTCCTTTGCCGGGCAGTATATCTCGGTGCTCAATGTGAGAACGCCGGCTCAGCTTGCGGATGCCGTAAAAAAAGTGGTGACCAGCGCCTTTAATGTCCGCAACCTCGCCTACCGCCGGCATGCCGGGCTTCCCCCTTACGAGTTTGATCTGGCCATCCTCTGCCTGGAGATGGTGGATGTGCGCTCGGCCGGCATCCTGTTTACCAGGGACCCCAATTTCGGGGCCAGCAATCGGATGCTGATCACCGCGGTCTACGGGCTTGGTGAGCTGGCGGTGGGTGGCAGCGCGGCGGCGGATGTCTATCATCCGCCCCGTGACGGGTCCGGCCCGGGGGAAAGCCAGGTGGTGCGCAAGACCAGGCGGCTGGTCAGTGCCGGTCCGGGCGGGGTGGTGGAGGAGGAACTGTCGGCTGAGGCCGGTGATGTGCCGGTGCTGGATGAGAAGGAAATCATGACCATGGCGCGTCTCGGCCTGACTGCTGAGGAGCAGCTGGGCGGGCCGCAGGATATTGAGTGGGCGGTGGACCGGCAGGGTCAGATCATCTTCCTGCAGTCGCGGCCCCTCAAGGTGAGTCCCGGCGGTCCGGCGGAGGTTGCGGCCCGGGACAGCCGGCCGCCCCTGCTGGCCGCCGGCCAGATCGCCTCACCCGGCCGGGTGGCCGGCCAGGTGCGCGTCATCGGCAGCCGCCAGGATCTGGAAGGGCTGACCAGTCCGCCCTATGTGCTGGTCATGCACCAGAGCATGGTGGAGGCGGTGAGCGCCCTGCCCCAGACCGCGGCCATTCTGGTGGAACTGGGCAATCCGGCTGATCATCTCTCCTGCGTGGCCCGGGAATACGGGGTGCCCATGCTCACCGGCCTGGCGCAGGCCACCCGGCAGCTGCAGAACGGACAGGCGCTGCTGGTTGATGGCGAGCGGGGGCTGATTTTTGCCGCCACCGAGCAGGAGATGGCCAACCACCGGAAGCGCCATCTGCAGCGAATCGCCACCTGGAAAGACCGGGTGCCCCGGCCTGAAGATCCGGTGGCCGCCGCCCTCTATGACCGCATTGTCCCGCTCAATCTGACCGACGCCTATGGACCCACCTTTTCCATTGCCGAATGCCGGACCATCCACGACCTGGTGCGCTATGCCCATGAAAAGGCGGTGCTGGCCATGTTCGAGGCAGGGGACGAGGCAGTTGAACAGGCATCGGGGGTGATTTTTCATCTGGACAGCGAGGTCCCATTTATGGTTTCCCTCATTGATCTGGGGGGCGGCCTGCTGCCGGGCAGCGCCCGCCGGGTGCCGGCGAAGCAGGTGCTGTCCCGGCCGTTTACCGCCCTCTGGCAGGGGGTTACCACCCCGGGGATCAACTGGGGACCGGCCGGCGGCGTGGCGGTGGGTTCGGTGGTCTCCCGCTTCCTCACCGACCACCGTTCCGCCCGGCCCATCGGCCTGCCCAACTATGCCCTGGTGACCAGGGATTTCCTCAATCTCAATGCCCGCATGGATTTCCATTTCACCATGGTGGATGCCATCTGCGGCGTCGACTCCCGGCTCAATTACATCAAGTTTCGTTTCAAGGGCGGCGGCACCGGTCCGGAGCAGCGGAATCGCCGGGTTCGCTGCCTGGCGGAGATTCTCACCGCCGCCGGTTTCTTCTGCGACCTGCGCGACGACCTGCTGACCGCGGCCATCCAGGGCGGGGCCGCCGAGGTGATTGAGGAGAAGCTGAAGGTGATCGGCCGTATCCTGGGCTTTTCCCGGCTGCTTGATGCCATCATGCGCCGGGACGAACTGGTGCCGCGGGTGGCGCGGGCCTTTCTTGCCGGGGATTACCAGCTGGCGGGGCTGCAGGAGGAGCTTGACGGCGGAAGGTGAGGGGCCGGCTCTCAGGCGTGGAAAAAGACCTCATCCGGCAACTGGATGGCGGTGAGCAGATTGCCGTACATGGCGCCGGTATCGATGCCTATCTTGGTAGCCGTGACAAAGGGGAGTTCGAAAGCGGTGTGGCCGAAGATGACCTTTTTGCCGAAATCATGGTCCAGGGTGAGGAAGGTGTCACGCACCTCGCAGAGGGTGGTCAGGTCATTGGCGGCCAGCGGGATGTTCGGTTCAAGTCCGGCATGGACGAAGATATAATGCGGGCTTTCCCAGTAGGGCACCAGGGCCAGCAGAAAATCCAGGTGTTCCTGGGGCAGAAAACTCAGGGTCTGCAGATTGACGTTGCGGTCCGGCCCGTAGCTGTCCAGGGTGGCGTCGAGGCCCATGCCCCGCAGGTAGGGCAGCAGGATGGGGTCGCCGCTGCGGTAGTACTCAAGCAGCAGGTACTCGTGATTGCCGAGCAGGGTGATGAGATTCACATCGCGGCTTTTGAGCTCGCAGAGCAGGTCCAGCACCCTGGCTGAATCCGGGCCCCGGTCAAGATAATCGCCGAGGAAGACCAGCCGGTCCCGGCCCGGGGTGTAGGGCAGGCGGTCCAGCAGATCACGCAGCTTGTGGTATGAGCCGTGGATATCACCGATAGCAAATATCTTGCCGCCTGTCGTTCCCATGTTCCCCTCTTGCTGCTTGCTGGCCCTGTCCGGGCAGTCCGTTTTTTTTCTGTTGGTTTGGATTTTTGTTGAGTTGGAGTCCCCTGCCGGCAGGGCTGGCCTGCCGGCAGGGGATGTCAGCGCGTCTGTTGCGCCCATGGCGCAACCCGCAGGTTTAAGCGCGGTCTGCTTCCGCGACGATGTGCAGTTTGCTCTCTTTCCGGTCGGCAATCATGCCCTTGACCATGGCCCCGGTGCTGATGAAACCGGCAACGCCGAGGGCGGTAATCAGAGCCCAGAAGCTGAGACCATCCAGGAATGCCGCGGTGGCCGGGGTAAGCTGGTCAACCAGGCCGAACTTGGAAAGATAGCCGGGCAGCAGGGCGCCGCGGCTGACCGCTACGATCAGCATGGTGGCTGCCATGACTATCTTGATCACATAGTCCTTGACATAGGTGGTGCCAAGCGCGCCGAGCTGGACGCCGATCAGGGAGGTGGCCAGCAGCAGCACGGCCAGCCGGATATCGATCAGGCCGCTCAGGCCCCACTGGATGGAACCCCACAGACCCATGATAAAGGCGATGCCCAGTTCGGTGGCGCTGGCCACCATGGCCGAGGCGCCGATGACATAGATCATGCCGGGCACGCCGATAAAGCCGCCCACGGCGATGGTGGCTGCCAGCATGCCGGTGAAGAGGCCGACCGGAATGGTCACCCAGGCGGAGATGCGCACCTTGGCCACCTTGAAATTCATCATCGGCGGCAGGTTGATGCTCTGCATCCTCAGGGCAAGTTTCGGGGTGCCGGCGTCGGCATCCTTGTTGCCCTTGGAAAGCTTGTAGGCATCCAGGGCCACGTAACTGCCGACCACGACCAGGACGATTACAAACATAGTGCTCACATAGAGATTTGAACCATCATTACCCCATTGATTGAGGATGTACTTCTGGATCATGACGCCGATCTGCACGCCGATGATGGCGGTGACGGCCATGGTGGCGGCCAGTTTCAGGTCAACCTGGCCATATTTCCAGCGTTTGTAGGTGCCGATCATGGCCTTGGGAAACTTGTGGCACATGTTGCTGGCCACGGCCACGGCGCCCGGGGCGCCGAGCGACATCATGGCCGGGGTGAGCACAAAGGCGCCGCCTGAACCGATGAAGCCGCTCAGGATGCCGCCCACCAGGCCGATGGTCAGCAGGGAGAGCAATTTCTTCATGGTCATATCCATGAACATGATGGATATATCCTTGATCACATTCTCGCCGGCATCATGGTCCAGGCTGACCAGCACCTTTTTATGCAGGCGAAGATCCTCGGGTCTGACCTTTTCCCCGATGATCAGATTCCTCAGCTCTTTGGTACCATCTTTCTGCAGCACCGCAGTATGCTCGGCCTCGTTGATCTCGACAAGCACGCCCTTCAGCATGGACTTATCAGGACCGGCGCCGCCGGCGGCAAAAACCACGCTTGCCAGCGGCAATAAAAATAGTGAAACCAGTACGGCGATAAAAAACCTCTTCATTGAATTAACTCCTCGTAGTAGATAATAATTGCTTGCAGGCAACTGGCTATTTCTTTTTCGCTTCAATGCCGAGCACGCTCAGCAGATTGCTGGCAAAGGCTCCGTGGATAAAGGAAAAGAGAAAGGCGGTTCCCACCGGAAACAGGGTGTAGATCCCGCCCCTGGTAAAGGTGTCGGTTACCATCGTCTCATTGCTGAACAGCAGGACATAGAATGAGATGGAAAGCGCCCCGAAGATAACAGTGCTCAGATACGGTTTTGGTTTGTTGTGTTGTGTTGCCATCGGATAATAATTCCCCACTTCTAGAATTTGAATAACTAACCGCCAAACTTAAGCGGTCTCTTTTCATTCAGGACCAGCTGGCCGTGCGGGTTGGTGAAGTCGTCCCTGAGCCGCGGCGGTACGACTGCGATGAGTCAAGCCGAACGTACAGCAGGAAGTTTCACTCCCTGTTTTCCCGGCGCCCTCGCAAAAATCTCCGGGCCGATGACCTGTTGGTGAGAAGTCGTTGCAGTGCCAGCCCGTCAGTTTCTTCATAAGGATACGGTGACTGTGGACTTCTCCAAGGTGCTGGGAATAGTGCCATTTTGCAGCCCTTCTTGTGCATCTAGCGTGCCATTTGCCGAGTTTTTTTCACGGGGCGGCCGGGGTGGTAGTGGCGGCACCGCTGTCAAGCCGGGGCTGTCGGGGGGGTGCTGCTGGCTTAAGCATGTAAAATCAAGATGTTGTCTGGTGGCTGGCGGTGGTTGCCAGGGTGGTGGGCGGGGCGGGGATCAGGGGAAAACAGTCAGGCCGGACCAATCTGATAGCGATAACAGGAAGGCGCCGTCAAAGTCTGGTGTTGTAATGTGCAATGATATTCCGTTGCCCAATGCAACAATCGTATACTGATACTGCCCGGTCATGTTGCAATATGCATCGGTGATGCCGGCCCGGGGAAATGAACCCATTCAAGCAAGGGATTGGCGGTATTGGCTGGCAGTTTCGCATTCGTTTCATAATGCAACAAAAAGAAGCGGGCAAGGAAGGGCCAGCTAAAAATTGATCAATAAACTTGTTAGATAAGGCGCTTTGTTGCCTGCATCTCCCGATCTGTAGCCCGGATTTCCCGGGCAGGGAATCTTCCTGGTGTGTTTTTTCAGGGGCCAGCAGTCCGTCAAGCCGGATCAGGCAGGCGGCTGGCCGGGGTCAGCCTTCAGAGACCGTAGAGCAGGGAGATGGTGGCCAGCATGACCATCAGGAAGAGGATGGTTATGCCGCTTCCCGCTTTGAAATAATCCATGGTCTGGTAGCCGCCGGGCTGCAGTACCAGGGCATTGACCTGATGGGTCGGCAGAATAAAGTTGTTGGAGCAGGCAATGGCCACCACCAGGGCAGCCAGGCGCGGGTCGGTTCCGCAGAGCGTTGCCAGGTGCATGGCCAGCGGGATCATCAGCACCGCGGTGACGATATTGGAAACGACCAGGGTGAAAAAGGCGGTGAGAACGGCCAGCGCGCTCAGCAGCAGGAGTGGGGAAACGGTCCCTGAGACGCTGATGATGTTTTCGGCGATGAATCCGGCCGCCCCGGTTTTTTCAAAGGCGATGCCCAGGGGAATGATGCCGCCCAGCAGAAAAACGGTCATCCAGTCCACCGATTCATAGGCTTCATCAATGGTGAGGACATTGGTCAGGATCATGCAGAGCGCGCCGGTCAGCAGGGCAATGGCGAGCTGAACATGGAAGGCCAGGATGAGCACAAGAGAAACAAGCATGCAGCCGATGGCATATTTCAGTTTGTCGGTCTTGAGTATTTCGCCGTGCACCTCTTCGGTGAAGACCAGATCGAGCTGTTCCTTGAGGAAATGAAACTTATCCCAGCGGCCCTGCAGCAGGAGCGTATCGCCGGTCTGCAGGATGATATCGGAGATGCCGCCGACAAAGGTCTTGTTGCCCCGGCGGACCGCCAGCGGGTTGACCCCGTATTTCTTGCGGAAGGAAAAGGAGCGCAGCGTATTGCGCGCCATTTCCGAGCGGGGCGAGATGACCGCCTCCACGATGCCGGCATTGGCAGGGGAGAGGTCTTCGGCAAACAGGGCCAGGTCGTTCTTGATCTCCCACCGGTAGGCGGCCGCAAGTTTTTTTACCAGTTCAGGGGGGCCTTCCACGGCGATGGTATCGCCGCCACGCAGCTCGGTATCGATGTCCGGGGCGAAATTCTTGGTGCCGCCCTGCGGGGCCACGCCGATGACGGTGGTGAAATAATAGGCCCTGATTTCCAGATCCATCAGGGTTTTGGGGGCAAAGGTGGGGGGGATATACAGCTCAAAAAGATTGCCGAGATCATGGTAGGTCCGCTGCAGGGTCTTGGACATGGGGCCGTTGACCCCTTTTGCCTGCTGGCCGGCGGGCAGGATAAAGCGGCCGAACAGCAGCAGGTAGAGCAGAAAGGCGCCGAGCAGGGCAAGGCCGATGGGGGTCACGGCAAACAGGCTGAAGGGCTCCGCCGCCGGGCTGGTGATTTTCATCACATCGTTGAGCAGAATCAGGGGACTTGAGCCGATCAGGGTCAGGCAGCCGCCGATAATGGCGCTGAAGCCCATGGGCATCAGTATCCGGGCGGCCGGCACACTGGCCTGGCGGCAGATGCGTTTGGCGGCGGGCATGAACAGCGCCGCGGCGCTGATATTCTGCATGAAGCTGGAGATGGAGGCCACCGTTGCCGAGATGAGCAGCATGATCCAGGTCTCGCTGGGGCCGACAAATTTCAGCAGGATCCTGGCCAGGGAATTCATGGCGCCGGTCTTTTCGAGCCCGGCGCCGAAGATGATGATCGCGACAAGGATCACCACCGCATTGCTGGACAGGCCGCTGATCGCCTCCTGGGGGGTAATCAGGCCAAGAAGCGGCAGCAGGGTCATCATGATGATGCCGACCACATCAACCCGCACGAACTCAAAGACAAAGAGCAGGATGGCAAGTACGATCACGGCAAGCACTAAAATCATTGGCAGAGTCATTTCATTCCTCGTATGCAATGCCCCGGAGCAGCAGGCAATCCCCCGGCGGGCAGCTGGCCTGGCGCCCTGAGGGCAGCGGGGCCGGGCCGCATCAGCATCTTGTCATCTTTTGCCTGGGGCTGCAAGGCAACACGGTGGGAAAGCGGGCGTAGACCACTCAAAACGTCTCATTTTGCAAAGCAACCCTTATGCCATGATGGTTATATATAGCAATGAGATGAGAGGCGCAACCGGGAAGATGGTTTTTTATGGGCTGCCGGTGATGGCCGTTGCGTTTGCTCCGCGCGCAGCAGGGCAAAAAGACGGCAGCAGGATCTGCTGGTCAAGGCTTATCTGCCGGGCAGTCCCTTGATATTGTCGGCATCGGCCAGGACCAGCCAGGTGCGCTCGGTGATCTCGTCAATCTCGGCCGTGGTGGTTGAGATGGGCAGCCACAGGTAGACGATATTGCTCAGGGGCCGCAGGATCAGGCCCTGCTCCAGACCCTTGAGATAGATCTGCCAGCCCACCCGCTCCGCAAAGGTGAATTCCTCTTTGGTCCGTTTATTCTTGACCAGTTCGATGGCGGCAATCATGCCCAGGCAACGCACCTCTCCCACCCAGGGCAACTCGCCAAAGCGCGCCATTTTCCGGTGCAGATGGGCGATGACAGCCGGCAGCCGCGCCAGAGGCTTTTCTTCGGCAAAGACCTGCAGGGAACCAAGCGCCGCGGCCGCGGCCAGCGGGTTGCCGGTAAAGGTGTGGCCGTGGTAAAAGGTGCGGTTCTCGGCATAGTCGCCGTAAAAGGCCTGATAGATCTCCTCGCTGGTGATGGTGGCGGCCATGGGCAGCATGCCGGCGGTCAGCGCCTTGGACAGGCAGAGAAAGTCCGGCGTCACCCCGGCATGCTCCAGGGCGAACATCCTGCCGGTGCGGCCAAATCCCGTGGCCACCTCATCAAAAATCAGATGGACCCCGTAGTGCCGGACCAGCCCGGCCAGCCTTTCGAGATAGCGGGCCGGATAGATGCGCATGCCCCCGGCCGCCTGAATCAGCGGTTCGACAATCATGGCGGCAATATGGGCACCTTCCATTTCCAGCAGCTCCGCCAGCGGCTGCAGACATTCCAGTTGGCAGCTCAGCTGGTCCTGCTCCATGGGGCAGCGGTAGCAGTAAGGGGAGGGAACGGTAAAGGAGGTAAAGAGGATTTCGGCGAATTCCTTGTGAAAATCCGGGACACCGCCCAGGCTCATGGTGCCGATGGTGTCGCCGTGATAGCCCCGTTCCAGGGCGATAAAGCGTTTGCGTCCCGGCTGGCCGCGGTGCCGCCAGTACTGCAGGCTCATCTTCAGGGCCACCTCGCAGGCGGTGGAGCCGTTGTCCGAATAAAAGACCCTGGTCAGGTCTGCCGGGGTGATGGCGATCAGTTTTTCCGCCAGCCTGATGGCGGCTTCGTGGCTGGTCCCGGCCAGCAGCACGTGGTCGAGCCGGTCCAGCTGGCGGTGCATGAACATTTTGATGGTGGGATGATTGTGGCCGTGCAGGATGCACCACCAGGAGGAGATGGTGTCGAAGTAACTCCTGCCGTCGAGGTCATAGAGCATGAGGCCGTCCGCCCGGTCGATGATCAGCAGATCCCGTTCGGCGTAGTCGTGCATCTGGGTGTAGGGATGCCAGAGGAATTTTTTGTCAATTTCCTGCAGATCGGATGACATGGATCAGCAACTCATAGGGCAAAGGGTGAACAGCAGCCCGCCCGTCTGGTTTTTCATGGATGTTCCGGATTTTCCAGGTGGTAGACATCCGGCAGGTTCCGGTACTGCTCGGCGAAATCAAGGCCGTAGCCGACCAGGAAGCCCTCGGCCACCGCAAAGCCGGCATAGTCGGGGTGGACCGCCACCTCGCGCCGCTCTTTTTTGTCGATCAGGGCGCAGATATGCACGCCGGCCGCGCCAGATTGGAGAAAATGCTGCTGCAGGCGGGCGATGGTGCGGCCGGTGTCGATGATATCCTCAACCAGCACGATTTTTTTGCCGCCCACCGGCCGTTCCACATCCTTGGTAAAGGTGATGGTGCCCGAGGAGGAGCTGCCGCTGCCATAGCTGGCCACCCGGATGAAATCAACCTGCAGGGGCAGGTCGATGGCCCGGGCCAGGTCGGCGGTGAAGATAAAGGCCCCGTTCAGCACGCCGATGAGCAGCAGTTCGTCATGGGCGAAGTCGCGGGTGATCATTTGCCCGAGTTCTCTGACTCTATTGGCGATTTCCTGGCGGGAAAGCACGATTTTCTTCATGATCTTCCTGTACGATACGTGGATTTTTTGCGTTGACTGACCAGCTTGGTTCCTGCTACTGTTTACGGAAGTTTTTCAATTATGTCAACGTGCGCCTAAGCGTAGTCAACTGATTCCAGGAGAAAAATTATGAAAAAATATCGTTGCACCGTATGCGGTTATATTTATGACCCTGCCAAGGGTGATCCCGATGGCGGCATCGCTGCCGGCACCGCCTTTGAGGATCTGCCGGCTGACTGGACATGTCCGGTGTGCGGGGCCCAGAAAAGCGATTTTGAACCCGAGGATTAAGCGGTCAGCCCATCAGGTCAGCGGCAGCGAAGACATCTCTTCCCCCATCCGGTCCAGCTCAACCTTGAATGACCGGATAAAGTTGACCACATTGACCTCAATGAAGGGACGATGCTGTTCCTGGAGAATGATCCAGCCAAACGCTGCAGAGAGTGGAGGGACAGGCTCTTCCGCCTTGCCCATGAGCATGCCCCGTTCCTTGGCAAAAAGGTCGGCCAGATGGATCAGGCCGATGAGCAGGACGTTTTCCCTGGCCTTTTCCGGGGCGTGGTGCATGAGCATGACATCAAGATACGCCTTGGGCAACCCCATTTTTTCCCCCAGCCAGCAGCCGGCCTGGGCATGGTCGATGCCGATGTACTCCTGTTCCGAGGTGCAGATGTCCTTTTCGATAAAACCGGGCCGCAGCAGCTGTGGATAAAAGAGCGGCTGCTGCCGGTCCAGCGCCAGTTTGCCCAGGTCGTGCAAAAGCCCGGCCAGGTAGACATCCTCGGACAGGTTGATGCGGATGGTGTCCCGCAGGAGTTCCGCAATGCGGCCCACCGCCACCGAATGCTGCCAGAAATTGTCGGCCAGCTGGCCAAACCCGCCGAAAAGTTCTTCCTCCTTGAATACCTTCATGGTTTCCTTGGCAATGACTTCCTGCAGGTTCTTGATGCCCATGGTCACCATGGCATGGGGAACGGAATTGACGGAAGTGGTCCGCCGGTAAAATGACGAGTTGGCCTGCTGGATGGCCTTGGCGGCCAGCATGGGATCGCAGGAAATCAGTTCGGCAAATTTCCTGGTGTCCTCGCAATTGCCGACCAGAAAGGAGGCGAGGCGGGCGGCCACCGCCGGATTTACGGCAAGTTCCAGGTTGCTCTGGATTCTTCTTTTTATTTTTGCCTTGGCCACTGCCATCAGCTTGGGCGCCGGCGGCAGTTCCGAGATATTGACCTCTATTTTCGGGGGATGGGACCGGGGAGCCGGGGCAGAGATGCGGCGGAAAAAGATCATCCCCTCCATGATTGACCGCATCAAGGAGTTGCTGGGTGCCGATGACGGTGGTGGTCACGGTTAACGTGTCCGGACGCGTGCGGGGCTTCCTGGCCTCGTGCATGTTGCAGGTCGCGCCAGGGGTCTACACCTCGCCACGAATGTCAGGCGCCGTGCGGGAGAGAGTGGAGGCGGTGCTGCGGAATTGGTTCGGTCACGAAAGCACGGAAGCCTCGATCCTCATGACCTGGGCGGACACGACGCGGCCGGAAGGACAAGGCCTGGTGACGTTCGGAACTCCACCCTATGATCTGATGGAATACGACGGCCTTGTACTAAGCACCTTGCGTTCCTAGCTTGCCTAACCTTTCCTTTTCCCTCATTTACAACGCACATGCAAGAGTCTTCCCCGCCCGCGCGGGGGTAGTCCCGAGTTCCTTTCCCACTCGGCCGAAACGGGCATGTCTTCCCCGCCCGCGCGGGGGTAGTCCCCTGGAGCATGGACTGATCGAGCTGCCGGGCAGGTCTTCCCCGCCCGCGCGGGGGTAGTCCCACGGTGGTCGAGTCGGCCTCGAGGTCCGTGGCGTCTTCCCCGCCCGCGCGGGGGTAGTCCCAGCTCCGGATCGGTCCAGGCCAGGGCTTCCACGTCTTCCCCGCCCGCGCGGGGGTAGTCCCTCGATGAACTTCTCCACGCTCGGGAAACCCTCGTCTTCCCCGCCCGCGCGGGGGTAGTCCCAGGCCGACGCCCGGCTGCCAGTCCTTGACGTCGTCTTCCCCGCCCGCGCGGGGGTAGTCCCTGGATCGGCGCCAACAAGGAGCTGATCGGCCAGTCTTCCCCGCCCGCGCGGGGGTAGTCCCAGCCCCAGGCCCTCGGCGCCGAACT
>QZKJ01000037.1 GCA_003605035.1 Desulfurivibrio sp. | reverse complement strand
AACCAAAACTGGTTTATCTCACTGCATAGCATTTAAATTTTCGGTGGCCTTAGCGAGAAGGATACACCCGTTCTCATTCCGAACACGGAAGTTAAGCTTCTCAGCGCCGATGGTACTGCCAGGGAAACTTGGTGGGAGAGTAGGTCGCTGCCGAATTCCTTTTTTTAGCCCCATCATCACCGCGATGATGGGGCTTTTTTTATGGAAGCGGCTCCAGGTGCTGCTGCAAGTTTTACTGGATGCCGAGGTCGAGCGCATAGACCATGCGGGTAGTGAAATGAGCAGGATCGGCCTCATCGAGCTCAAAAACCCGGGCGCCCCTCAGCCTGTCTGTGTCATCCCCATCCAGCCCATAGGTGCCGAAGCCGGTGTTTGCCGCATAACCGAGGTAGATGCCGTAATAGTTGCCAACGTAATCGTTGACATGATCGTGTCCCACGAAAACTCCCCGGACATCGCCGCGTTCAAGCATGGCGGTATAGAGACCGCTGTTAAACGGTCCCGGACAGACACTCTCGTTTTTTTCGCCGACCACCTCGTGCCTGTCCCGCATCTCCCACATGGTGTCAAACTCCCAGAGGGGGATATGAAAGAACATGAGGGAGGGGATTTTTGCCTGCATTCTCTGTTCAAGTTTCTCCGAGGTCTGCTTATACCAGGATATCTGGCTCGGTTTTATCCAATCCCAGTGAGGATAGCCGTCAAGTGACTGATCGGCGATCGATTCCGGGGCATAGCGTCCCGAATCAAGGGCCCATATATTGAATACCGGCTTGTTTCCCGTGGAGCTTATGATCAGCGCATGCATATTACCCGTCCCTTCCACCTCATCCGGGTCCTCTTGATTGATGTTATGGGGGTAGGACATATAAATCTCCAGCATGTCTTCTTCGTCGAGCCCGGTTTTGTCGGTATGGTCTTCATCGTGATTGCCGAAGGTGATCAACCAGGGGATTTGCCGTTCCTCCACCGGTCTGGCGATGTTGTCGATGGCGATCCTGACATCGTCGGGGGTGTCGCATCCGCCGGTGATATTGTCGCCGGTAAAGACGACCAGATCCGGGGATTCAGCGTCGAGCACGGATTCGATGAGGGCAACGGTTCGCGGATCAATATCCTCGTCATCCTGGGTATCGGTAAATTGCACGATTTTAAAGTTTCTGTCCTCGCTGAATTTGAGGTGGATGGCCGCCTTGCCTTGGTTGGCATGGGTTACGGCGCTGATGCTGCAAAAACATAAGGCTGTGGCCAGACATGTAAGTGTAAATTTTCCTCGGACATGTATTTTCTTCATATTTTTTCTCCATTTGCATTATGATGCCCCCACAGAAAGCTCTGCCGGGGAAAGGGCAGAGACCTGGGGGACCATTATCAGGGTGAAAAACTGCCTCTTGTCGGGTTCCCGGCCGGATGAACAGCTTTATTAAATGCAAATCATGTTAGGATCGGATTAAATAACAATTTTTTTCCCTTAAAAAAATCATTAGACAATGATTTGCTCTTCTTTTTCCCCCGCAGGATAAGGATAGGGTCATGTTTTTCAGGGCAGACGCATTGTCCTCTACGTAACAGGTGAGCGAAGTGGCAGGTAACGAGGAGAAGCAGGCACGAACCGGAACATTATATGTGGTGGCAACGCCCATCGGCAACCTGGAAGATATTACCCTGCGCGCTGTCCGCATTCTCGGTCAGGTTGATCTCATCGCAGCCGAGGATACCCGCCATACCCGCAAGCTGTTAAGCCATCTCTCGCTCAGCAAGCCGATGATCAGTTATTACAAGGACCGGGAAACAGCCCGCAGCGGGAAAATCATTGAAGAGCTGCTGGCCGGCCGCAATGTTGCCCTGGTTTCCGACGCCGGCACCCCTGCCATTTCCGACCCTGGCGCCATTCTTGTCGCCCAGTGTCATGAACAGGCCATTGAGGTCATCCCGGTTCCAGGACCTTCGGCCTTGACCGCGGCCTTAAGTGTGGCCGGTCTCAGCCAGCCCGCTTTTACCTTTGTTGGCTTTCTGCCCGCTAAAAAATCCCAGCGCCTGAAAACATTAACCGCCCATGCCCGGGATGAAACCGCCATGGTTTTTTATGAATCTCCCCGGCGAGTCTGTAACACCCTGGCCGAGTGCAGGGAAGTGCTCGGGGAAAGAAAGGTTTTTATCGGCCGTGAGCTGACGAAAATGCATGAAGAATTGCTGACAGGCACCATTTCCAGGCTGCTGGCGGTTTTAACAGAAAGAGAGCAGATCAGGGGAGAGTTCGTGGTGGTGGTTTTCCCGGACCAGTCGTCCCAACCTGTCATGCCTGAGGATTTGCAGGAGCTGCTCGGCTGGTACCGGGACAACTCGGGTCTGAGTCTGAAGGATTCTGTCAGGAAAATCGCCGGGGATTTAAATCTGTCGCGATCCCTGGTATATGAAGAGGCGCTGCAGGTCTGGGCAAAGAAGTGAGGAAGGGGGTTGGCGCCAGCGAGTAATTCCCTTGTTTTTACGGGTAAAATGGGCTACTTTTGCCCATGACAAGGCGAATGGCATCTCAGCGGAAGAAATGGCGCAAAGACCGGCCAGATGGATGACAATAACCGCTGCACAGCAGGAAGACATATCGGCAAGCCACCGGCTGCCGCCGCGATAGCGACAATTTTTTCGAGATCCCCCAACCGGTCCATCCTTGTGAATCCTATTAATTCGTGAAAAAAGTTCAAGATTATTACTTTAAAAAGGCAAAGCAGGAAAATTATCCTGCCCGCTCCATCTATAAACTTGAGGAGGCCCAGCAAAAGCATCATTTCATGAAACCAGGGGACAAGGTGCTTGATCTGGGCTGTCATCCGGGCAGCTGGTCCCTGTATGCCGCGAAAATTGTCGGGGCTGGCGGGGTGGTTGTGGGGGTGGACCTGCAGAAAAGCAACATCGCCGCCGCAGCCGGCGCGGCCAGGATCGAGTTTATCCGTCTGGATATCTTTGACGCCGGTTTCATCAGCCTGCTGGCAGACAGTCTGCCTTTTCAGGTGGTTATCAGTGATCTGGCCCCGAAGACTTCGGGTAACAAGTTTACTGATCATCTGAAATCAATCGAGTTATCCAGGCGGGCTTTGGCCATAGCCTGCCGGTCCCTTTGCCGGGGCGGGCATTTTTACTGCAAGGTTTTTCAGGGGGAGGATTTCCCGGACTTTGTCAATGAGGTCCGGCAATCTTTCAGCAAGACCAAAATCGTCAAACCGAAAAGTTCCCGGGTTGAAAGCCGTGAGGTTTTTGTGCTGGGTTTGGAGTTTAGGGGCCGTTAAGAAATAACCATTGCTTTTCTGACTATTTCGTTACGGTCCCTTATGCCGTTTACAGCATTGCACTGTTACCGTTATTTGTTGAACAACGGCTTACAGGTAGGGAGTGAAACGTTTTTTGCTCAAATAACCATGATCATGTCGCCTGAATGGCTGAGGTGATTTCCGGCTTCAGGTATTACGTATCGAACAATTGGAGGTTTTCTTTATATGTCCGGACATTCGAAGTGGGCTAATATCAAAAGAAGAAAAGGGGCGGTTGATGCCAAACGCGGCAAGATATTCACCCGGCTGATCAAGGAGATCACCGTGGCGGCAAGGCTCGGCGGCGGTGATCCCCTGGGCAATCCCAGGCTGCGCAGCGCCGTTGCCACGGCCAAGACGGTCAATATGCCGAAAGACAATATCGACCGGGCCATCAAAAAAGGCACGGGCGAGCTGGAAGGAGCTGTCTACGAGGAAATCACCTATGAAGGTTATGGACCCGGCGGGGTGGCCATTCTGGTCGAGTGCATGACGGACAACAAGAATCGCACGGTGGGCGAGGTCCGTCCCGCCTTTACCAAGAGCGGCGGCAATCTCGGCGAGTTCGGCTGCGTCTCCTACATGTTTGATAAAAAAGGGCTGATCCTGGTTGATAAGAAAACCATTGATGAAGAGAAATTGATGGAACTGGCCCTGGAGGCGGGCGCCGATGACGTGGTGGAAGAGGAAGCCGAGTTCCAGGTGCTTACCTCCCCTGAAGAATTTGCTGCGGTGCGGGAAAAGCTGGAGTCCCAGGGCATTGTCTTTCTGGATGCCTCCCTTTCCATGGTTCCCCAGAATGTGGTGGAGGTCAATGATGAAGGGGTTGCCAAGCGGCTGCTGAAACTCATGGAAACCCTGGAAGACTGCGATGATGTGCAAAACGTCCATGCCAACTTTGATATTCCAGATGAAATCATGGAGAAAATTTCCTAAGTGCCCGAAACAATTCGTATCCTGGGTATTGATCCCGGATCGCGGGCTACCGGTTTCGGCATTGTGGAACAGCAAGGCTTTGATCTGAACTTTGTCGCCTGCGGGGTGGTCAAATCAACGCCGGCCCTGCCCATGGCAGACAGGCTCAAGGAGATTTACCAGGGGATCTGCGCCGTCATCGGCAAGCATGCGCCACGCCATGCCGCCATTGAAGAGGTCTTTGTGGCAAAAAATCCCGGTTCTGCCATCAAGCTCGGTCAGGTCCGCGGCGTTCTCCTTCTCGCGACAAGCCAGTTTTCTCTGCCCCTGCAGGAATTTTCGCCAAAGGTGGTCAAGCAGGCGGTGGTCGGCTATGGCCAGGCCGGCAAGGACCAGATGCAGCAGGCGGTGCGCGCCCTGTTGAAGCTGTCGGCCACGCCCAGCCCTGATGCCGCCGATGCCCTGGCGGTTGCCATGTGCTGCGCCAACCATCTTGCCGTATCCCGGGCGGCGGACAGGGTAAAACCATGATTGCCTGTATCAGGGGAGAACTCTTTGCCAAGTCGGATGACAGGCTGATTGTCATGGCCGGCGGGGTGGGCTACGAGGTCTTTGCCACGGCCGGCTGCCTCAACGCCCTGCCGGAAACCGGCCATCAGGTGCTGATTCCTGTCTATACCCATGTGCGCGAAGACGCCTTGCTGCTCTATGGATTTGTCGATGAAGCTGAAAAGAGGATCTTCCATCTGCTGATCACGGTTTCCGGCATCGGTCCCAGGCTGGCCCTGACCATCCTGTCAGGCATCGCCCCGGCCGAACTGGCTGCCGCCATCCGCCATGAAGCCGTTGCCCGGTTGGTCCAGCTGCCGGGGGTGGGGAAAAAAACCGCGGAACGCCTCTGTCTGGAGTTGAAGGACAAGGTGCAGTGGGTGCCCGAAGCGCTTCAGCCCCGGCCGGGGATGGTGGAATCCCGCCAGGATCAGCTCTGGCTCGATACGATTTCGGCGCTGATCAATCTCGGCTATCCCCGCAGCAACGCTGAAGAGGCGGTGGGCCGGGTGGTGGCGGACGCAGATGATCCTGCCGCGCTCACCCTGGAAAAAATTGTCAGACAGGCATTGAGGTTGCTGGCGTGAATTACGAGGAAAGAATTGTCAGTACCGCCGCCGTCACCCCCCATGAAGAAGTGGAGGAGAGAAGTCTCCGCCCCAAAAAATTGGCCCAGTACATCGGCCAGGAACAGGTCAAGGCCAACCTGGAGATCTGTCTCAGGGCCGCCTCTGCCCGCGGCGAGGCCCTGGATCATGTTCTGTTCCATGGTTTTCCCGGACTCGGCAAGACAACCCTGGCCTATATCATCGCCAATGAGATGGGGGCAAACATCAAGGTGACTTCCGGGCCGGTGATTGAAAAACCGGGTGATCTTGCCGCCATTCTTACCAGCCTGCATGAGGGGGATGTCCTGTTTATCGATGAGATTCATCGCTTGAATCACGTGGTCGAGGAGATTCTCTATCCGGCCATGGAGGATTTCCAGCTTGATCTGCTCATCGGCCAGGGGCCGGGAGCAAAAACGGTAAAAATGGATCTGCCTCCTTTCACCCTGGTCGGGGCCACCACCAGAACCGGGCTGCTCACTCCGCCGCTGCGGGATCGCTTCGGCGTGGTGCTTCGCCTCGATTTCTACTCCCCCCAGGAGCTGGTCACCATTATCAAGCGATCAGCCGCCCTGCTGGGCATTCCCATTGATGAGGCCGGCGCCCTGGAAATGGGGCGGCGCTCCCGGGGTACGCCCCGCATTGCCAACCGTCTGCTGAAAAGGGTGCGCGATTTTGCCCAGGTGAAAGCCCAGGGCAGGATCACCGCCGAGGTGGCGGATGCCGCCTTGACCATGCTCTCCGTTGACAAAGAGGGGCTTGATGAAATGGACCGGCGCATTCTGCTGACCATGATCGACAAGTACCAGGGTGGCCCGGTCGGTCTTGATACCATGGCCACCGCGGTCTGCGAGGAAAAGAACACCCTGGAAGATGTCTACGAACCCTTTCTGATCCAGTCCGGCTTTCTGATGCGCACCCCCCGCGGCAGGATTGCCACCCTGGCAGCCTATGAACATTTCGGCCGGACCCGAGAGTATTGCCGGCAACGGGATATCAGCGAATTCACCGGTCCTTTGAAGTAGTCTCTGCCGGCAGTTACAAAACTTTTTATTATTTTTCTTTGTTGTCCCGCTGAGCTTGCGCTACAATAAAACGGAGTGTTTCCCTTCGTTTACTGTAAGGATGCTGAACAGTCATGAAAAAATTAACCATCCCGGATATCATCAAAAGGAAGGGCGGGGAAAAACTGACCGTGCTGACCGCCTATGATGCCAGCTTTGCCCGTCTGCTCGATGCCGCCGGCATTGACATCCTCCTGGTCGGCGATTCGCTGGGCAATGTGCTGCTGGGTTATGAATCCACCGTGCCGGTGACCATGGAGGAGATGCTCCATCATGCCCGGGCCGTCCGCCGCGGCTCCTCTGCCTTTGTGGTGGCGGACATGCCCTTTCTTTCCTATCAGATCAGTGTCGAGGATGCCGTGAGAAATGCCGGCCGTTTCTATAAGGAGGCCGGCAGCGATGCCGTCAAGCTCGAGGGTGGGGCTGAGGTGTGCGATGCCGTGCGGGCCATTGTCAGGGCCGGCATGGCGGTGATGGGCCACATCGGGCTGACGCCGCAGACCGCGGCTAATCTTGGCGGCTACAAGGTGCAGGGCAAGGATGCGGACTCGGCCCGCAGGCTGCTGGCTGACGCCAAAGCCCTGGCAGAGGCCGGGGTGTTCGCCCTGGTCATGGAGTGCATCCCGGACAAGCTGGCGGAGGTGATCACGGCAAGCATCGCCGTTCCCACCATCGGCATCGGCGCCGGCCCGGCCTGCGATGGTCAGGTGCTGGTAACCCACGATCTGCTCGGCATGTTTGATAAATTCGTGCCGCGTTTTGTCAAGGGTTATGCCAGTCTGGCCCCGCAGATCAAGGATGCCGTGTCCGCCTTCAGGGATGAGGTGCGATCCGGCAGCTATCCTGACGCCGAACATAGTTTTGCCATGCAGCTTGATGTGGACAAACTCTTCGGCGAAAAGGGATAAGAGGACGCAATAGGATATGGATTTAGCCACAGTTATTGGTCTGGTCGGCGGCATTGGCATCGTCGTGTTGGCGATTCTCTATGGTGGTTCCATCCTTCTTTTCTTCGACATTCCATCCGTTCTCATTGTTGGTGGTGGAATTGTCGCCACGGCTTTTATCCGTTTCGGCGCGGGCGATGTGATGAATTCCATCAAGGTGGCCAACAATGCCTTTGCCACCAAGCTGAGCGTGCCCGAGCAGGTGATCAAGGAGATCGTCAATCTGGCCAATATTGCCCGCAAAAACGGGCTCATTGTCCTTGAACAGCAGCCGATTGCCGACCCTTTTCTGAAAAAGGCCATCATGTACTGCGTTGATGGGCACGAGGCTGAGTTTATCGAGGAGGTTCTCAACAAAGAGGTGAGCCTTACGGTGGAGCGCCACGAATTAGGACGCAAGGTATTTTCCGCCATGGGGGATTCAGGCCCGGCCTTCGGCATGATCGGCACCCTGGTGGGACTGGTGCAGATGCTGGCCAATATGGGTGATCCCAGCACAATCGGGCCTGCCATGGCGGTTGCCCTGTTGACGACCCTCTATGGCTCCCTGATTGCCAATATATTCTGTATCCCCATTGCCGAGAAGCTGGCTTTGCGCAGCAGGGAGGAGGAGCGCAACCGCAAGTTGATCATCGAAGGGGTGCTGGGCATCTTGAAAGGCCTTAATCCCCGGGTGATGGAAGAATTTCTGGAAACCTTCCTGCCGCCCAAAGAACGTAGTGCCGGTGATCAGAAGAAGAAGGAATAGAACATTGCCGATACAGGACGAATAATTATGGCCAAGGAAGAACCGAAAAAGGTGGAATGTCCACCCTCAGCGCCGGCCTGGATGTGCACGTTTTCCGACATGATGTCGCTGCTTTTGTGCTTTTTTATCCTGCTGCTCTCCTTTTCCGTCATGGACGCCAAAAAATATCAGGAGGTGGCCGGTTCCATGAAGGACGCTTTCGGCACCCAGAAAGAGATGGTCGAGCCCATGTCCAAGCAGGGCGAAAGAATGATTTCCACTGAGTTTCCTACCGTGCCGCTGCAGGTGCAGATCAAGGTTGTCAAGGCTTTTGCTGAAGAGATCGAGGGAGGGATGGTGGAGTCTGACTACAGCGAGACGGGGCTCATTCTCAGGGTGAAGGGCTCGGTGGCCTTTGAATCGGGCAGTGCGCAGCTTAAACACGAATTTCTGCCCTTTCTCGACAAACTCGGCAAACTTGCCGAGGAAATGAATCTGGCCATTGAGGTGAGCGGCCATACCGACAATGTCCCGCTCAAGAAAGGGGCAACCCCGTATCTCAGCAACTGGGGACTCTCTGCAGCCAGGGCGGTCGGGGTGGTTGAATACTGGAATACGAAGCTGAAGATCCCGCCGGACAGACTGCTGGCCACTGCCGCTGCGGATGGCAGGCCGGTTGCGCTGAATGATGCACCCGAAGGGCGGGCCGCCAACAGACGGGTGGAGTTCCGTATCAGGCCTGCGAATCCCCAGGTTGTGGTGACCGGCATCGAGCTGGATAAGGAGCAGGTCAATCAGGGAACAGCTGAACCTTAGGAACAAAATACATGGCAGATACTAATTTCGAGGATAACGACAGGCGGCAGGCTGTGCGGGTAACCGGCCGTAATCTCTTTTATTTCCAGCCTGTTTCCCAGGACAGGTTTGCCATGATCCGCAGGGACTTCGAGGCGGGCATTCCTCCTTACAACCAGGAGGGACTTGCGGATATCCAGATGTTCATCGGCGCCCAGAGCGCGCTGGCCCGCATCAAGGAGCGGGATGCGGACCTGGGAGATTTTCTAGCCCACCTTGATACAAAAATCAATCTGCTGCTCAAGAAGACCTCGGCCAGCAAAACGATTTTTGACAGGCTCTCCCTGTATGATCTCAATCTGAGCGGCAGGGGTGTATCATTTGTGGCGGCGAGCAGGGTAGCCGTGGATGACATCCTTGAATTTCATATCACCCTGCTGCCCACCTATACCTATGTGTATTGCTTCGGCAAGGTTATTTCCTGCAGCCCCCTGCCGCCCAAAGAGGGAGAAAACATCTACAAGGTGGGGGCGGAGTTCATTCTCATCATGGAGGATGACCAGGAGAAACTGATCCAGCATAACTTCAAACAGCAGAGTCTGGCGCTGCGCAACCGCAGACTGAAAAGTTGACGGCGCCATCCGGGCTGCATTCCGGCAAACGCTGTCACCCCATCAGCAGGAAAATCGATACAGGAATTATGCATTATGCGTGAAATCGCGGCTGCGCTGGTCACAGAGGCAGTAAAAAAAATGACCATGGAGGCTGGCGTCCGCCTCGAACCGGATATCCTGGCCGGATTGGCGCAGGCCAGGGACCGGGAGACCTCTTCTCTGGCAAAAAACATTCTTGACCTGCTGCTGGTCAATGCCGATATTGCCGGTCGCGAGAAGATTCCCGTCTGTCAGGACACCGGGGTGGCGGTGGTTTTTATTGAGCTGGGACAGGAGGTGCGGATTCGCGGTGAACTCGGCGAGGCTGTCCAGCAGGGGGTCCAGGCCGGCTACCAGGATGGTTATCTGCGCAAATCGGTGTGTGACCCCATCACCCGGGTGAACACCGGCACCAATACCCCGGCGGTGCTGCATGTCGAGCTGGTGCCGGGCGATAAGCTGAAGATCAGCGTGCTGCCCAAGGGCTGCGGCAGTGAAAACATGAGCGGCCTCACCATGCTGCCGCCCTCTGCCGGAATTGGCGGTATGCAGGATTTTGTGGTGCGTCAGGCGGTCAATGCCGGGCCTAATCCCTGCCCGCCCCTGCTCATCGGCGTCGGCATGGGAGGCACCTTTGAAAAGGCCGCATTGCTTGCCAAAAAAGCCCTGATCCGGCCCCTGGGGCAGCCTCATCCCCGGGCGGATGTCGCCGCCCTGGAGGCGGAGATTCTCACGCGGATCAATGAACAGGGCCAGGGCGTGCAGGGGCTGGGCGGCAACAACACTGCCCTGGCCGTGCATATTGACCTGTTCCCTTCCCACATCGCCAGCCTGCCGGTGGCTGTCAATATTCAATGCCATGCCCATCGCCATAAGGAGATCGTGCTTTGATGTCTCTGCTGTCTTCCCCCGCCATCATGGATCAGCTGCAGGAAGTGGAAATTCCCTTTGCCCCGGGGGTTATCGAGTCGCTGAGGGCCGGGGATCTGATCAGTCTGACCGGCACGCTCTTCACCGGCCGGGACCAGACCCACCGGCGGATGATGGCTTTGCTTGATGAGGGCGCCGACCTGCCGGTTAAGCTGGCCGGCCAGCTGCTCTACTATGTCGGCCCGAGTCCGGCCCGGCCCGGCCAGGTCATCGGCGCCGCGGGACCTACGACAAGTTACCGCATGGACGTCTATACCCCGCGGCTTTTTGAGCTGGGGCTCAAGGCCACCATGGGCAAGGGTTCCCGCTCCCTGCCGGTCCGTGAGGCCATGGTGCGCCATCAGGCGGTTTACCTGGCTGCCTTTGGCGGCGCCGGCGCCTTATTGTCGAAATGCATTGTGGCCGCCGAGGTGGTGGCCTTTGCCGATGCCGGGCCCGAGGCGCTGTACAGGTTTGTTGTGCTGCGGTTCCCGGCCGTGGTGATCAATGATGTGCACGGCCGGGACTACTATGAGATGGTCAAGGCTGGCAGCGGGGCATCCCGCTAGCCGGGGACTGTTCACCGGTTTTTTCAGCCGGTCTTCTGAGCGTTTAAAAAAAAATCGGAGGCACCCAGTTGGTTGCCTCCGATTTTTTTTGCAGTGCCTGCTCTTGCTTAACAGAGATCAGCGGGCAATATCAAGCCTGCCGAAGACCGCCAGTCCCTTGAGCAGGATCAGGGCCTGATTGAGCTGGTTGTCGCTGGCGATATCCTCCGGTTTTTTCGGTTCGTCGGGAGTGACGCCGCTGTTTTCTTCCGGCTGCGGCACGGCTTCCTGCTTTTCTTCTTCGCCTTCGCTCTTTTCCTCATTGCCGTTCTTGATGTGGTGTTTCAGATCCTTTTCCCTGAGGAAGTTGATCTTTTTCTTCACCTTGTCGCCCTCCAGCTGCTCGGGCAGTTCGGTGGGAACGACAATATCCGGCGTGATGCCCGTGGCCTGGATTGACCTGTCATTGGGGGTGTAGTAGCGCGCTGTGGTCAGCCGCAGTCCTGCCCCGTTGTCCATGGGAATGATGGTCTGTACCGATCCCTTGCCGAAGGTCTGGGCGCCGAGGATCAGCGCCCGTTTATGATCCTGCAGGGCGCCGGCGACAATTTCCGAGGCGCTGGCGCTGCCTTCATTAACCAGGGCAATGATGGGAAAGGTGTACTTCTCGCCGTTGTCATGGGCCTTGAACTCCATGTTCTGCTCTTTGAGGCGGCCCTTGGTGGAGACTATCATGCCCTGGTCAATAAAGATGTCGGAAATCTTGACGGCCTGGTCGAGCAGACCGCCGGGGTTGTTGCGCATATCAATGACCAGGCCGGACAGGGGGCTGTCTTTCTGCTGGGCGGTGAGGGCGTCCTTGAACTCTTTGGTGGTATTGGCCTGGAAGCTGCGGATGCGGATATAGCCGTAGCCGGGCTCAAGCATTTTCGAGGTGACGCTGATGAGCGGGATGACATTGCGGATCATGGTGATGTCTTTGAGTTCAGTGAGCCCTTCCCGGAAAATGGAGATGGTCACCTCCGTGCCCTGGGGACCACGCAGTCTCTTTACCGCCTCCATCAGGGTCATATCCTGGGTGGATTCCCCGTCGATTTTCAGAATCTTATCCCCTGACAGCACGCCCTTTTCAAAGGCCGGGGTTCCCTCGATGGGGGAGACCACGGTGAGCACCCCGTCCTTCATGGTTATTTCGATGCCGATGCCGGAGAAACTGCCCTTGGTCTCAATCTTGAGTTCCTGAAAATCATCAGGTTTCATGTAGGAGGAATGAGGGTCAAGGCTGGTAAGCATCCCTTTGATCGCTCCTTCGATCACCTTGTTGGCATCGATTTCCTCGACGTAATTTTTCTCCAGCAGACTTAAAACGCTGGAGAATGTTTCCAGATTTTTATAAATGTCCTCGGTCTTTGCCTCGACCGGGGAATTACGTTCCCAGAAAAGCAGGGTGAAGACAGGAAGGCAGATGAGCAGGGAAACCAGGATCTTTTTGGCGATGGGGCTTTGTTTTTTCATGTGTTTTCCGATAGGGGAAATTAAAATTTTTAGTGAAGCGTTCGGTGAGCAGACATCATTAATAGTAGTCTAGCACGATGACACCTCTGAGACAATGTCAAACATGGTAAAAAGTTAATCAAAGGGCTAAAATTGCAGCAAATTATCATTTTTTGAAGGTCACTTGCGCTGCTTCCAGCCATTCAAGGGGATTCAGTGCCTCGGTATTATGCCGGATTTCAAAATGGAGACCTTCCTGCAGCAAGCCGGTGTGCAGACTGGTAACGCCGATTTTTTCCTGTTGTTTCACCGGGTCGCCCACCTTTTTGAGGATTTCTCCCAGCCCGCTGACCAGTGAATAGTAGTGGTTGCCGTGGTCCAGGATAATGAGATTGCCGTAACCGCGCAAGGTGCCGGCATAGACGACTTTGCCGTCATAAACAGCTATAATATCACTTCCTGGCGCAGATTCAATATTAATTCCTTTGGTAATGGTGCTCACCCCATAGGTTTCATCCTGGTGGGCGCCGAACTGCTGGACGACTGCGCCGGCAACAGGCGGCGGCAGTTTTCCCTTGGCACTGGCAAAGCCGCGGGCTGCGGCCGGTTTCCTTTTTTTAAAGGGTTTCAAGGGATAGTCCCTGACCAGCTGCTGTTCCCTCTCAAGCTTGGCCTCGGTGGCCTTTTCCTCCAGTCTGGTCAGGGTGGCGGTGAGCTCTTTGGCCGCCGCCTCCAGTTCCTTGAGCGCCTGCTGGTAAAGCTGCCGTTCGGTCTGCACCTGTTCAAGCACTTTCTGGCGCTCCTGCTGGGTCTGGCTGAGCAGTTCCTGCTGCTGCATCACCTCTGCCGCAACCTCGGCCAGTCGGACCTTTTCCTGCTCATGCTTCTTTTTCGCCTCCTCAAGCCCCTGCATTTTCGTTTTGAAATCATTGATCAGCTGCTGGTCAGACTTCAGCATGAGCAGGAAATCGTCCCGGAAGGTCAGCAGGTCGGCCAGGGAAGACGAGGAAAAGAGGGCATTCATGAGGCCGACATCACCCAGCCGGTAATAGGCGCGCAGCCGGTTTTCCATGTGCAGCCGCAGCGTTTCCTTTTCCCGGGCCAGCTGTTCCATTTCCTGCTGTCTGGCCAGGGTCATTGCGTGCTGGTGGGCCATTTCCGCCTGCAGGGCAAGAAGTTTCTCGTTCTCGGCGCTGAGCTGCCGGTCGATTTTATCAAGTTCGGCCAGCAGGGCCGTTTCTCTTTCCCTGGCCTCGGCAACCTTGGTCTGGTGGGAAGCGATGCCGGTCTGTACCTTTTCTATTCTTTTCTTGTGCTGCAACACCTTGGCATCAAGCTTTTTGATTTCCGCCAGATCGGCGGCGCTGACCGGCAGGCCGGGCAGCAGAAAAACGGCCGTCAGGATCAGCACTTGACAGATCATGGGGAGATGGCGGTTGCGGATTTTCATAATCTTTGCGCTGGTCCCGCCTATTTTTTCAGGAGTCGGCGGATGGAAAGCAGGCTGCCCAGGGTGCAGAGCATGATGCTGCCGAGCAGAATAATGGCGCTGTTGGTCATGGGCAGAAAACGCAGCTCGAAGAGCTGCAGAAAGCCCGCACTGCTGAAATGATTCCTGATCCACTGAAAGAGAAAGAAGAGGGCGGCCAGGCCCAGGCCGGCGCCGAAGAGACCGAGGGCAAAGCCTTCAATCAGCACCGGCCCTTTAATGTAGCTGTTGGTGGCGCCCAGGTATCTGAGGACCTTCAGTTCATCCTGGCGGGCGAACAGGGTCAGCCGCAGGGTGTTGGATACCATGAACATGGTGGTGAGGATGAGCAGAGTACCGCTGATGATGACGATGAAGCGCAGCAGCTTGACAAAATGGCCGAACCGTTCCACCCAGGCCTGGCCGTACTGGACTTTCTGGGCGCCCGGCAGATTTTTCAGATACTCGGCAAACTCCTTGATCCTGGTCAGATTGCGGATATCCTTATGGGGATAGATTTCCGCGGAAAAGGGCAGAAAGGCGGGGTTGAGGTCGGCAAGAACATCGCTGTCGTTGCCGAGTTGCCTGGCCAGCCGTTGAAAGGCCTGTTCCGGGGTGATGAAGCTGATCCTGTCCACCTTGCCGAAGGCGGCGACCTTTTCCGTGAACTCCTGCTGCTGGGCCGGGCTCAGGGATGCTTGGAGATACACCGTGAGCCGCAGCTCCTCCCCGAATTTCTCACCCGCCTGCAGCATATTGCTGTAGATCAGATAAAAAAACGAGAAGATCAGCACGGACAGGATGACAGTCAGCAGCGTCATGAGCTGCACGCCCCAGGAGTGGCGGATGTTGCGCAGGGTCTGGGTGAAGATGAATAGGGCAAATCGCATGGTATACCTCGAAATATGAGCCGCCGTGTGCCGTTTTCTGCCAGCCGGCCGGCGCTCTTGTTATCTGCGGCGGCTTAGAATAATTCTCCCTGCTTCAGCTCGAATTTCCGGTGATTGCTTCCCTGGTAGATTGATTCATCGTGGGTGGCGATGATGATGGTTGAGCCGTTATCGTTGAGTTCCTGAAAAAGGGCCATTACCAGGCCGGTGGTTGCCGCGTCGAGATTGCCCGTAGGTTCGTCGGCCAGCAGCAGCAGCGGTGAGCTGGCCGCGGCCCTGGCAATGGCGACCCGCTGCTGCTCCCCTCGGGAAAGTTTGCCGGCCGGCTTGTGCTGTTTTTCCCTGATGCCGAGTTTTTCCAGCAGCTCCGTGACACGGCTGCGTATTTCACCGGGGCTTTTGAATTGGACCTCCATGGGCATGGCAATGTTCTGAAAAACCGAGAGCCGGGGCAGGAGTTTGAAGTCCTGGTAGGCAACGCCGATGCGCTGGCGCAGTTTCTGGATATCATTGTCCGACAGGTTGTTTAAATCGTTGCCGTCAATCTCAATCAGCCCCTTGGTGGGGATTTCCTGCCGGCAGAGGAGTTTGAGCAAGGTGGTTTTGCCTGCGCCGCTGGGGCCGGTGAGAAATACCAGTTCGCCTTTGGCGGCGCTGAGGGAGACATTTTTCAGGGCCACCACATCGGGCGGATAAATTTTCGTCACCTTGACGACTTCCACCAGGGCGGGAGAAGCAGCGGCAGGGGGTTGGTTCAGAGTTTCCAGCATAGTCGAGTTCTTGGTAAATAAAGTGAAAGTTGAATTACTTTAAACTGTTTTTAAAAAAAATTGACACCTTTTTCCTGTATATTGTATACCAAAAGTACGTAATAATTGAAAATTTATTTCAAATTTAATCTCAAGCAACAGGCGAGCGCCCCTTGGACGAACCTCTTCCCGAAGAAATCAACTCAAAGGAGACCCCCGTCTCCTCCTTTTATCCACGTATTATCGGGCAGAGCAAGATTCTGCTCGATGTTTTTGATATCATCGAAAAGGTGCGCAACACCAATACCACGGTACTCATTCAGGGGGAGAGCGGGACGGGCAAGGAACTTATTGCCCGGGCCCTGCATTACGGCAGTGAGAGAAAAGACGGCCCTTTCGTGCCGGTGAACTGCGGGGCCATCCCCGGTGAGTTGCTGGAAAGTGAGCTGTTCGGCCATGAGAAGGGCGCTTTCACCCATGCCATCCGCACCCGCCTGGGCCGTTTTGAGCTGGCTGACGGCGGCACGGTTTTTCTTGATGAGGTGGCGGAGATGAGCCCCATGCTGCAGGTGAAACTGCTGCGGGTGCTGCAGGAAAAGCAGTTTGAGCGGATCGGCGGCACCAAAACCATCATCTCCGATTTCCGGGTCATTGCCGCCACCAACAAGGAGCTTGACGAGGAGGTGGCCAGAGGCCGCTTCCGTGAGGACCTCTATTACCGCTTGACGGTAATCCCCATCAAGGTGCCCTGCCTGCGCGACAGGGTCGCCGATATCCCCCTGCTGGTTGACCACTTTATCGAGAAATTCAACAGGTCCAAGAAAAAGGCCATCTCGGGCATTTCCCGGGAGGCCATGGGCCATCTGCTGCAGTATCCCTGGCCGGGCAATGTGCGTGAACTGGAAAATGTGGTGGAAAGGATGGTGCTGCTCAGTCACGGAGAGCGCATCGACTGCGATGATCTGCCCCCGCGAATTCTCAAACCCGGGCAACGGCCGGAAGCCGGCGGCGAGATTCCCGGGCAGGGCTTCTGTCTCAGTGAGCGGGTGGCTGCATTTGAAAAAGGGTTGATTCTCCAGGCCATGGCGCAGACAAACTGGGTGAAAAACCGGGCGGCCAAACTGCTCAATGTCAACCGGACTACCTTGCTGGAAAAGATGAAACGGTATGGAATTGAAAGAGAAAACTAATCATCCGGTTCCTTCCTGGCGGAGAAGGTTCTCGGCGGTTTCTTTTTTTATTCTCCTGTCCTTTCCGGTGTTTCTGGGCGGTTTCCCTCCCCTTCACCAGCCGGGGCCGGCTGTTGCTAAAAGCGAGGAAGAGGTGCTGCAGGAGCAGCTGAAGCAGCGGGAGGAGAGTTTATGGCAGGGCGCCAACGACGACTTCCAGGCCGGCAGGGAGCAGGAGGCGGCTGATGCTTTTTTCCAGTATTACCGGCAGTACCCTGATTCGCCGCGGGCGGAGGAGGCCTTGTGGAAGGCGGCAACCCTGCGGCGGGAGCTGTCCCTGGACCGCGCCGATGCCGACTGGGGGAAAGTGCAGGAACTGTTCCGGTCCTTTACCATGGAGTATCCCGATTCAGTCCATCTGCCCGATGCCTATTATGAGGTGGCCAATGCCTATTACCAGATGCGCTACTACCGGGAAGCCCTTACCTATGCCGGCCTTTTTATCAATCGTTTCGGGGATTCACCCCGGCTGAGCGGCGCCCTGTACATGAAGGCGCGCATCCTGCTTCTGCTCGGCCGCCTGGAGGAGGCCGCCGAGGTTTTCCGGGAGCTCGGCCAGGTCGGTGATGAGGTGGATAAATTACGCGGCCAGGCAGGTCAGGCCCATATTGATTTTGCCAGGGGGAAATATCATGATGCCCTGGCGGTTTACCTGCAGATCCTCAAGAAGATGCCGGCCTTTTATGAGCAGGATCCGGAACTGCTGCGTCATAAAGGTCTGGCCAACCTGCGGGTGGGCAATTCCTCCGAGGGGCGCAAGGATCTGCTGCAGTATCTGAATATAGCCGGGGACAGGGCCTCACGGTCCGAGATCCTCTATGAGCTGGCGGAAAGTTATCTGGCCGACGGCTACCCGCAGATGGCCAGAAGATTTTACCAGCAGGTGGTTGCCGGAGGGGAACAGGACAGCAGGCCTGCGGTGCTGAGCAGGCTGCGTCTGGCCCAGAAGGCCGGGGAGCAGCCGGCGGTCGCAAAGGAAGAGGCCGCCGCCCCGCCGGAAGCCGGCAAGGAAGAGGTTGCCGCCCCGCCGGACACGGACAAACCTTTTCAGGACGTGCTTGACCTCCAGTATCAGGACCCTGCCAGTCAGGAGGCCCGTTATGAGCTGGTGCAGAGATACTGGCAGAGAAAAGAGTATGATCAGGCGTATGACATGGGCAAAGCCTATCTCCGTTACCAGACGGCGCCGGCGGAACAGAAAGTGGTGGTGGATATCATGGGCCGGATTCTGGCCATGCGCATGACAAAACTTTTTGCCGAGAAGAAGTATGCGGAAGTCTATGGGATCTATAAGCACGAATATGAGTACGTGAAGCTTTACGGCCGGGCGACCCTGCTCTCTCTGACCGGACGCGCCCTGGAGGAGATGGGTCTTTTCCGGCAGGCCAGCGTCATCTATTACCGGGCCATGGCCCTTGAGCTGACCCCGGAGGAGCAGCTTGATCTTTACATCCATCGGGCCCAGACCTATCTGGCGGAAAATGATCTTAAATCCGCCCAGCGGCTGCTCAAGTACCTGCGCAAAATTTATACCGCCGAAGCGGCGATGGGGGAGGTCTGCTGGCTCTCCGGCCAGTTGCGGGAGAAGCAGAAGCGGGCAGGCGATGCCCTGAGTTTTTATCAGCTTGCGGTTGACAAGCCGACCTTTGCCGAAAACAAGGATAAATACGCCAGGGATTATCTCAGGCTTCTCTTTGAGCTCGATGAAATCCTCGACAAGGCGGCCATGCTGGAGACCTTCCGCGCGGAAAAGTGGCTGCCCCCCCAGGAGCTGCAGCACTGGTACGGCAGACTGGCGGAACGATACGGCAGGGATAACAATCTGGCAAAGGCAAGGGATGCCTACCTTGCTGCCCTGGCCGAGGACATGCCGCAGCAAGGCGAGGCAGCGCAGAAGCTGCGGCTCAACCTGGGGGATGTCCTGCTGCAGCTGGGGGAAAAGGCTGAGGCCCTGGCGCAGTTCCGTAAGGCGCTGGAGGGGGAGAACAGTCTGGTCAAAAAACTGGCGCAGCAGCGTTTGACCCAGGAGGGGATTGACAGGGCCATGGTGGAGACGGAAGCGGTTCTGAACAAGTAAAAATTTGTCGAGGAAGTTGATTTGTCA
The DNA here is from genome assembly GCA_003605035.1 of Desulfurivibrio sp. Taxonomy (GTDB): domain Bacteria; phylum Desulfobacterota; class Desulfobulbia; order Desulfobulbales; family SURF-16; genus SURF-16. The sequence continues at coordinate 296 of QZKJ01000037.1, read as the reverse complement.
GCGGTTGCATGGTTCAATGGGGCAATCCTGCAAACCACGATATTTTATAAGCTACAATGACTGGAAAATTACGGAAAATTCTCATCGCAGATGACGACCGTGAGTTGCGCATGGTGCTGTATGAGGCGTTCAACCGGCAGGGCCACGCGGTCAGCGTGGCCGAAAACGGGTTCATGGCCCTGGATATTTTTGAAAAGAACCCGGCGGACCTGGTGATTGCCGATATCAACATGCCGGAAATGGGGGGGCTGGAGCTCCTGCGGCGCCTCCATGCCAGCCGCCCGGAACTGCCGGTG
>QZKJ01000095.1 GCA_003605035.1 Desulfurivibrio sp. | reverse complement strand
TCTCGCTACGACGTTCATTTTGCAAGAGGCTCTAGTATTTTCAGTTATCCGCAGCTTGTTTCCAGAAAATCCGGGGGACAGGCGACCGGAGAAGGGAAACCAGGCCGGCAAGTTTCCCCGTTTGCCTGGCCCGGAGCGCACCGCCGCAGAAATGCAGCCGCCACCTTTTTGCAGTTTAAACCCAATTAGTGCTTGAAGGCTACCGCATAACAGGTCATAATTCAACATCAAAACCTTTTCCCCTTTAACAAATGGGCGTCCCGGCAGCGCCTCCCGCAACCCTTTATGTCACCTAAAACAGCACAAAAAATAGTCCTGCTGCTCTGCGTCCTGGGCATCTCAGCGCTCTTTCTGGCCATGACCCGCCAGTTCCTCCTGGCCATCTTCATGGCCGGACTCTTTTCCGCCCTGACCAATCCACTCTACCAGCGCCTCCTCATGCGCTGCAGGGGGAGACAAACCATTGCCTCCCTCCTCACCATCATGTTTGTCGTCTGCCTCATCCTTGTCCCGTTCACCGGCCTGATCGGCGTGGTTGTCGCCCAGGCCATCAATGTCAGTCAATCCGTCACCCCCTGGGTGCAATCCTTTCTCCAGCAACCCGCCGCCTTCTCCGACTACCAGCACAAGATCCCCTATTACGAGCAGCTCCTGCCCTACCGGGATGTGATCATCCAGAAGCTCGGCATGCTGGTCGGCAACGCCTCGACCCTGCTGATCGATTCCCTTTCCTCCATGACCAAGATGACGGTCAATGCCGCCCTGATGTCGATCATCATGCTCTATACCATGTTTTATTTCCTCATTGACGGCCACAAACTGCTGAACAGAATTCTCTACTACCTGCCCCTGGAGGACCGGGATGAACAGCTGCTGCTGCTGCGCTTCACCTCGGTCGCCAGGGCCACCATCAAGGGGACCCTGATCATCGGCATCATCCAGGGCAGCCTCTGCGGCCTGGGGTTTGCACTGGCCGGCATCCAGAGCCCGGTCTTCTGGGGCACCCTCATGGCCGTTCTCTCCATTATCCCCAGCGTGGGCACGGCCATCATCTGGTTTCCGGCGCTCCTCATTCTCCTGCTGCTGCAGGATATCACCGGCGCCATCATCCTCGGCGTGGTCTGCGGGCTCATTGCCGGCAATGCGGACAATCTCATCCGGCCGCGGCTGGTGGGCAAGGATACCAAGATGCATGATCTCTTTGTCCTCTTCAGCACCCTGGGCGGCATCTCCATGTTCGGCATCATCGGCATCATGATCGGGCCGATCCTGGCAGCGCTGTTTGTGTCAATCTGGGAGATCTATGGAGAATCCTTCAAGGATTTTCTGCCCGAGGTGGCGTCATCACGGGCGAAACCAACGGATGAGTCCCCCGCTGTCCCGCCCGCTCAACCACCGCACGGCGCCGGGAAAAAGAAAAAGAAATAGGCCCTGCCGGACACAGACGCTTCACCCGGAACCTGGCCGCAAAAATATTTCCTAAATCCGCAGCGGAGCGGTATAATTATTTCTGGCAACCAATAAGGGAAGAAACGCCCCGGCGGACCATGGCCGGGGACGGGAGTACAACAACCTATCATGGGGAGAAACAGCATGCAATACAAGCGGCGGAAAAATCGCATTCTGGCCCTGGCCCTGGCCGGCATACTGGCCACCGCAGCGCCTGCCCTGGCCGAAAAGCCATCATGGGCCGGCGGCGGCAAAAAGGACACCAAGCATGAACAGGGTAAAAAACACGAAAGCGGCAAGAAGGAAAGCCATAAGGGCCATGACGACTATCAGGGAGGCGGCACCCACATCTATTTCGGCGACCAGCACCGGACCGTCATCCGCAGCTACTACAGCGAGCAGTACCGCTCCGGCCACTGCCCGCCCGGCCTGGCCAAGAAGAACAACGGCTGCATGCCGCCGGGCCAGGCCAGAAAGTGGGCCATGGGCCGCCCGCTGCCCCCGGATGTCGTCTACTATGATCTGCCGCCCGAGATCATTGTCCAGCTTGGCGCACCGCCGCCCAACCACCGCTTCGTCCGCGTGGCGGGCGACATCCTGATGATCGCGGTGGGCACGGGAATGGTGGTTGATGCCATCCAGGACCTGAGCGGGTACTGAGGAAAGTGAGAAGCAAGAAGTGAAATGGCGGAAGACAGGCTAAAGAATCAAACTTCTGTCTCCTCTCTTCTGCCTTCTGCCTTTTCACTTTTTTCTTTTCACTTCTCCCTTCTCACCACTCCTCACTCCTCACTCCCGTCACCGCCAGGTCCGCCAGGATCCAGTCCACCGCCTCCTGCAGGTTCTCGGCCACATAATGGGGCTGGATCTTCTGCTGCGGACCGATGTACTCATATTCACCCCGGCCATAGCCGGTGAGCACCAGAATGCCCTTGGCCCCGCAGCCCGCCGCGGCCTTGAGGTCCGACCAGCGGTCCCCCACCACATAGGAGCGGGACAGATCAAGCTCCATCTCCTCAGCCGCTCTGACAAACAGCCCGTTTTTCGGTTTGCGGCAATCGCAGTCCCGCCGGTACCTGGCCTCCCTGGCCTCGGGGTGGTGGGGGCAGACATAAATGCCGTCAATATGGGCGTTATCATCAGCCAGCAGCTGCTCCATCCGGTGATGCACCTCCATCAGCAGGCTTTCCGGAAAGTAGCCCCTGGCCAGGCCTGACTGATTGGTGACCACCACCACGGCAATGCCGGCGATGTTGAGCCGGCGGATGGCTTCAGTCACCCCCTCCAGCAGATGAAAACGGTCGATATGGTTGATGTAGCCCATCTGCTCATTGATGGTGCCGTCCCTGTCCAGAAACACCGCGGATTTCATTGCTTCTCCAGTAATCCCCGCACCGCCCCCGCCACCTCGGCCACCGAGATGTCGAGCATGCAGCGGAAATCAGCTTTACAGTTTTTTTTCAGACAGGGCCGGCAGTCAAGCTCCTTCTGCAGCACCACCGCCCGGTCCGAGAACGGGCCGGTGGCCACCGCATCGGTGGAGCCGAAAATCGCCACCAGCGGCGTTTTCGTGGCCGCCCCCACATGCATCAGCCCTGAATCATTGGTAACAAAGGCGTCGCAGATTGCAATCAGGGCCATGGCCTGGCCCAGGGTTGTCTTGCCGGCCAGATCGCGGATATAGCCTTCGCCGTAGCCGCTGATGACAGAAATGGTCTCCTTGTCCGCCGCGGTGCCGAAGGCCATGAACTTCGCCCCGTTTTCCCGGTGGAGAGTGGCGGCCAGCTGTCCGTATCTTTCCGCCGGCCAGCACTTGGCCGGCCCATAGGTCGCGCCGGGATTGATGCCGATCACCGGCCCCGACCCCAGTCCTTTTTTGAATTTGCGGGCATATTCCACATCGCGGTCGGCCAGCGGCAGGAAAAGTTCATTGCTGCCGCAGGTCAGGCCCAGATCCGCAAGCAAGGCCTGATAATAGTAAACCTGATGCTTGGCGCGGATCTCCGGCCGAATCGGCACGCCGTGGGTGAGCAGCAGCGAGCGGGCATCCCTTTGATAACCGGCGCGGACCGGAATGTCGGCCAGCCTGGCCAGCAGCGCCGCCTCAAAGGCGTTCTGCAGCAGGATGGCCATATCAAAATGCATGGCTTTCAGCAGCCTGCTCAAGCGCAGCATGCCGGCCAGGCCGCGGTGCGCCCCCTTTTTTTCATAGAAAATGATGTGATCGACATGGGGGCTGGCGGCAAAGACATCGGCCATCCACGGCTGGGCCAGCATGGAGATCTCGGCGTCAGGGAAGTTGTGCCGGATGGTCCGTACCGCCGGGGTGGTCATGATGGCGTCGCCGATCCAGTTGGTGGAGCGTACCAGTATTTTTTTCGGCTGAAACTCTTTCAGGGATGAAGTCATGGATTTTCTATTGAAACCGTCTGTTTGGCCGGATGCGGGAATAAAAAGCACAGGGCAGGATTGTTCACAATTTCTTCTCAGCTGCATGCAATCAAGCATGATTGCTTACTTTGCCGGGAACTGTCAAGTTTTTTATACGTCCGCCTGTCTACCCCTTGCAAAAAGAATAATTGAGTGGTAAAAGGATTGGATTTTTACATCACACATCCCTGAGAAACCCCTCTGGTGCCCGCAATGGGTTGGGGAAAACGGGATGGCGGCCTAACCAAAAAAATGGAGATTCAACAATGGCTTACATTACAATGAAAGAAATGCTGGTTGCCGGTCTGCACTTCGGCCACCAGACCCGCCGCTGGAACCCGAAAATGAAACCGTACATTTTCGGCGCCCGCAACAAGATCTACATCATCAACCTGGACAAAACCCTGCCCCTGTTCAATAAGGCCTATGAGACCGTGGTGGATGCCGTGGCCAAAGGCGGCTCCGTGCTCTTTGTCGGCACCAAGCGACAGGCCCAGGATATCGTCAAGGAGGAAGCCGGCCGGGCGGGCATGTTTTATATCAACCACCGCTGGCTGGGCGGCATGCTCACCAATTTCCAGACCATCAAGAGATCGGTTGACCGCATGAAATCCATCCAGTCCATGATGGACGACGGCAGCATCCATCGCTACAAGAAAAAAGAAGCGCTGGGCATGGAAAAGGAACTGGGCAAGCTGGAGCGCAACCTCGGCGGCATCAAGGATATGAAGAGTCTGCCCTCCATGATTTTCATCATTGACCCCAAGCGGGAAAACATCGCGGTTGACGAGGCGAATCGCCTGGGCATCCCGGTCATCGCCATCGCGGACACCAACTGCGACCCGGACGGCATCGATCACCTTATTCCGGGCAACGACGATGCGATCCGTTCCATCAAACTGATCACCTCCAAGATGGCTGAAGCGGTTCTCGCCGGCAAGGCCAGACGCGGCGAGGAGGTCGAGACCGACGACGCCATTGCCGAGGCCATGGCGGCTGCCAATGTACCCAGTGCCGGTTCTGCCGTCATGCAGGAGGACGAGGACGAATAAGCCTCCGCAGTCACCGCAGCACAAGAACAACAAATTTTCATTAACGACGAACAGCTAGGGTAAATATACCATGAATATAACCAGTCAAATGGTCAAGGAGCTCCGCGACAAAACCAACGCGGGCATGATGGACTGCAAGAAGGCTCTTGCGGAAAACAACGGCGACATGGAAAAGGCGGTTGACTACCTGCGCCAGAAAGGCCTGGCAGTTGCCGCTAAAAGGGCGACCCGCGCCACCAGTGAAGGCGTCATCGAGTGCTATATCCATGCGGGCGGCAAGCTCGGCGTCATGGTGGAGGTGGGCTGCGAGACGGATTTCGTCGCCAAGACCGATTCCTTCATCGAATTTGCCAAGAATATCGCCATGCATATCGCCGCGGTCAATCCGGTGTCCATCCGCAGGGAAGAGGTACCGGAAGAACTACTGGCCCGGGAAAAGGCCATCTACATCAATCAGGCGGAGGACACAAAAAAACCCGCCAATATCGTGGAAAAAATCGTGGCCGGCAAGATCGAAAAGTTCTACGCGGATGCCTGCCTGCTCGAACAGCAGTATGTCAAGAACCCCGACCTGAAGGTGCAGGATCTGCTCAACGAACTGATCGGCACCCTCGGTGAAAACATCAGCGTCAAGAGATTTGCCCGTTTTCAGGTAGGCGCCTGATCAGAAGGATCATGAGGGCATGGAAACCTACAAGTATAAAAGAGTATTGCTGAAATTAAGCGGCGAAGCCCTGATGGGCGACGCCGCTTTCGGCATCAGCAACGATGTGCTGGCCTATGTGGCCGACGAAATCCGGGAACTGCGCGCCCTCGGCACGGAGATCGCCATCGTCATCGGCGCCGGCAATATCTTCCGCGGCGTCGCCGGCTCCTCGGCCGGCATGGACCGGGCCATGGCCGACAACATGGGCATGCTGGCCACGGTTATGAACGCCCTGGCCTTAAGCGACATCCTGGAACAGAGCGGCGTCAAGACTGCCGTGCTGTCCGCCATCCCCATGGAGACGGTCTGCGAGCCTTACTCCCATCGCCGCGCCCTCGAACATCTGAAAAAGGGCACTATCGTCATTTTCGCGGCCGGCACCGGCAATCCCTATTTCACCACCGACACCGCGGCAGTCCTGCGGGGCCTGGAAATCAACGCGGACATCATCTGCAAGGCCACCCGGGTGGACGGGGTGTACGACAAAGACCCGCTTGTCTATGATGACGCGGTGAAGTTTGACAGCCTGAGTTTTGCCGAGGTCCTGCGGAGACGGCTGAAGGTGATGGATGCAGCAGCCATTTCCCTGGCCATGGACAACAACAAAACCATCCTCGTGCTGGACGTGAATATCCCCGGCAATATCAAAAAAGCCATCTGCGGGGCGAAAATCGGTACTTTGATCAGTGGAGTTGAGAATGAGTAAAGTTCTGTTTGAAATGAAGGACAAAATGGAAAAAAGCCTGGAGGCCTTCCGCCGGGAGCTGACCACCATCCGTACCGGCCGCGCCTCCCTGTCTCTGGTTGATGGCATCAAGGTGGATTCCTACGGCTCCAGGATGCCGCTGAACCAGGTTGCCTCCATTACCATTCCGGAAAGCAGGCTGCTGGTCATCCAGCCTTGGGACCCGCAGCTGCTGCCGGTCATTGACAAGGCGATCCTGGCGGCCAATATCGGCCTGACCCCGGCCAGCGACGGCAAGGTGCTGCGCATCTCCATTCCCCAGCTCACCGAGGATCGCCGCCGGGAAATGGTTAAACAGGCCAAGAAAATCGGCGAGGAGTACCGGGTGGCGGTGCGCAACTGCCGCCGGGACGCCATTGATCACCTGAAAAAGCTCAAGAAAGACAAGGAAATCTCGGAAGACGATCTCTTCAAGTCCCAGGACGAGGCCCAGAAAGAGACCGATGCCTTCATTAAAAGGATTGATATGATCCTGGCTGAGAAAGAAAAAGAGGTCATGGAGGTTTAACAGGCCGCCGGTGTCGACATCCTTGGAACTGGACGAAAAAAAACTCCCGCAGCATATCGCCATCATCATGGACGGCAACGGCCGCTGGGCCCAGAGTCGTGGGCTGATGCGGCTCATGGGACACAAGGCAGGGGTTAAAACGGTTCAGCTGATCGTCAAGGCCGCCAGGGAAATCGGCATTCCCGTCCTCACCCTTTACGCCTTTTCCTCCGAGAACTGGAAAAGGCCTGCCACTGAGGTTTCAGGGCTGATGACGCTTTTAAAGAATTATCTTGAAAGCGAACTCATCTCCATGCTTGATAATAACATCCGGCTGCGCTGCATCGGCCGTAAAGAGAATCTGCCCGGAGAAATCAGGGAAACCCTGGAAACCTCCATTGCCAGAACCGCAGCCAGCACCGGCCTGGTGCTCAATCTCGCCCTGAGCTACGGCAGCCGGGACGAAATCGTGGGTGCGGCCCGCGAGATGGCCGAACTCTGCCTTGCCGGCAAACTGCGGCCCGAGGAGATTACCGAGCAATCCTTTGCCGGCCGTCTTTACACCGCCGGGCTGCCCGATCCGGATCTCATCATCCGCACCGGCGGGGAATTCCGGCTGAGCAACTTTCTCCTCTGGCAGGCCTCCTATGCCGAAATTTTTATAACCGAAACCCACTGGCCTGACTTCACCCGCAAGGATTTTGTTGCGGCAATCGCCACATTTCAGAAAAGACAGCGGCGTTTTGGCAAAACCGGCGACCAGGTAAACGGAAATTAACTTTCTGACTTGATCTATTTTATCGAAATAACGGTTTTTTTGTGACATAGTCGCTGCTCTGATCTCTGTCATAGGAATTCAGAAGACAGCAGACAGCATTCAGAATGATTGATTTTATTACGTTTTATTCTGTCTTCTGACTTCTGGCTTCTGAATGGCGATGTTTCCCGTTATTTTTCAACGGCTCAGAGAACGCCGGAAAGGCTGGCAACAACGCGCGTGACACCAGAATGATATGAAACGAATCATCACCGGACTGCTTGCCGTTGCCGCCTGGCTGGCCCTGCTCTCTTCCCACTCTTATCCGCTCTTCTGGCTGGTCATCACCGTCATCAGCCTGCTTGCCGCCAATGAGTTCTTTGCCATCTGCCTGCAACATGAAGAGAGACCCCTGCGGCCGCTGCTGGTGGCCATTTCCCTGCTGCCGGTTGCCGTTACCTGGCTGCAGCGCATTGATCTGGTCCATGCCGCCTTCATCGCCACCCTCATGCTGCTGGCGGTGCTGGCGGTTTTCACCGCCGCCCGGCTGGAAAAACCCTTTGATCTGCTGCTCAAGGCAAGTTTCGGGGCCATGTATACCGGTCTGTTCACCGCCCACCTGATCCTCTTCATGGCCCTGCCCGCCGGGGCCAGCTGGCTGCTGTTTCTGACCACCATCACCGCGGCCTCCGACACCGGGGCCTATTTTACCGGCATGTCGCTCGGCCGGCACAAGCTCTGTCCGTCCATCAGCCCGAAAAAAACCGTGGAGGGCTTGGCCGGCGGCATGTTGTGCGGCACCGGCTTTGCCCTGCTGGTTGCTTTCTTCCTGTTTGATGAGGTACACTTAGGACGACTGGCCGCCGCCGCCCTGTTTCTTTCCGCTCTCGGCGTGGTGGGAGATCTGGTGGAGTCGCTTTTAAAGAGAAGCATGGGGGTGAAGGATTCGGGCGCCATCCTGCCCGGCCACGGCGGCATCCTTGACCGCGCCGACTCCCTGCTGCTGACCGCGCCTGTATTATATTATCTGGTCACCTATCATCTTCTCGGGTAACAGGGAATGCAGAAAAACATCTCGCTCTTAGGGTCCACCGGTTCCATCGGCAGTAATGTACTGAAGGTTATCCGCCAGTACCCGGGCCGTTTCCGCATTGTCGGCCTGGCCGCCGGCCGCAATATCGCCCTGCTGCGCGACCAGATCGAGGCCTTTTCTCCCCTGGCCGTGTCCGTGGCCACCGAGGAGCTGGCCGCGGAACTGGCCCGGCTGCTGCCCGTGGGCTGGCAGGATAAAATCTTTTTCGGCCGGGCGGGCAACGAGCTGGTGGCAACCCTTGACCAGGCCGATACCGTGGTCTCGGCCATTGTCGGCGCCGCCGGTCTCATGCCCACCCTGGCCGCCATCAAGGCGGGCAAGCATATCGCCCTGGCCAACAAGGAAACCCTGGTGATGGCCGGCGATCTGGTCATGGCCGAGGCCCGGCGCCACAAGGTGCAGATTCTGCCGGTGGACAGCGAGCACAACGCCATCTTCCAGGCCCTGGCCGCCGGCCGCCGGCAGGATGTGCACAAGATCATCCTCACCGCCTCGGGCGGCCCCTTCCGGGACCGCAACGAACGGGAGCTCTGGGACGTCAGCCCGGCAGAGGCCCTGAATCACCCCAACTGGAGCATGGGCAACAAAATCTCCATCGACTCCGCCACCCTGATGAACAAGGGGCTGGAGGTCATCGAGGCGCGCTGGCTGTTTGATATGGAGGTGGAGCATATCGAGGTGCTGGTGCATCCCCAGAGCATCGTCCACTCCCTTGTGGAATATATTGACGGCTCGGTCATTGCCCAGCTTGGGGTGCCGGACATGCGGCTGCCCATCACCTACGCCCTGGCCTGGCCGGAACGGCTCAAGACCGGGCTGGCCCGGCTCGACCTGCCCCGCTGCATGGATCTCAGCTTCCAGCCGCCCGATTTCCGCAAATTCCCGGCCCTGAAACTCGCCTACCACGCCTGCAGACAGGGCGGCACCATGCCCGCCGTGCTCAATGCGGCCAACGAGGTGGCGGTGGCCTCCTTTCTGGACCACAAGATCCGTTTCCCGGAAATTTCGCTGGTGGCGGCAGAAACATTGAACCGATTGACCCGCAAGGACATCACTGACATAGAAACCGTTTTAGAGGCCGATCTTGCCGCCCGCATGCAGGCCGAATCAATCATCGAGGCATTGCGGATTAAATTCAAACAGAGGACTGGACAGGAATATGGTACGCCCGATTTGCCCCCTGGTCAGCACGTTAAATTATGAACTCCATCATCTCCTTTATCATCGTTCTCGGACTGCTCATCTTTGTCCATGAGTTCGGCCATTTTCTTTTTGCCAAGCTCTTCGGCGTCCGGGTGCTGAAATTCTCCCTGGGCTTCGGCCCCAAGGTGTACGGCAGGCAGTACGGCGACACCGAATATCTGATCAGCGCCTTTCCCCTGGGCGGTTATGTGAAAATGACCGGTGAAAACAGGGAAGAGAAAGTCTCCTTCACCGAGGAGCCCTATTCCTTTGCCCACAAGCCGGTGTGGAAACGTTTTCTCATCGTGCTGGCCGGCCCGGCCTTCAACCTCTTTTTTGCGGTGGTGGTGTTTTTCACCATCTTTGCCATTGCCGGCCTGCCGGTGCCCAAGTCCGGCACCGAGATCGGCGCCATCACCGAGAACTCGCCGGCGGCAACGGCCGGGCTCAAGGCCGGGGATATCATCGTCGCCATCAACAATGAAAAAACCGCGGACTGGGAGGATGTCTCCCGGCTCATCCGTGAATCAGGCGGCAAGCCGCTGACCCTGGTCATCTCCCGGGAGGGCAAAGAGATTACCGCCACCGGCCAGCCGGAACGCCAGGAGGTCAAAAACATCTTCGGCGAGGTGGTGGATGAACGGTTCATGCTGGGCATCTCCCGCAGCAGCGAGGTCACCTATGAAAAGGCCTCCCTGGCCGAGGCCTTTATCGCCGGCGTCGAGCAGACCTGGACCTTCATCTACCTCACCGTCATGGGGGTGATCAAGATCATCCAGCGGGTGGTGCCGGCCTCCGAACTCGGCGGCCCCATCCTCATTGCCCAGATGGCCGGGCAGCAGATGGAGGCGGGCTGGATCAACCTGTGCTATTTCATCGGGCTGCTCAGCGTCAATCTGGGCATTTTGAACCTCTTTCCCATCCCGATCCTGGACGGCGGCCATCTCATCCTCTATACCCTGGAGGCGGTGCGGCGCAAACCCCTTGAACAGCGGACCCAGGAAAAACTGCAGCAGCTCGGCCTGCTGCTGCTCGGCAGCCTGATGATCTTTGTCTTCTACAACGATATTGTCCGCATCTTCAGCAAAGGCTGAGAGCCCTTCCCGCCCATGGCCCTGACCAGCAAAGACCCGAGCAGACAGCCACCCCTTATTCTGGCGGTGGAGAATTCCGGCCTGTGCGGCAGCATCGCCCTGGTGAGCGGCGCCCACTGCATAGCCGAACAGAGTCTGCTGTCGAAACTGACCCATTCCAGACGGCTGCTCGCCACCCTGGACCGGGTCATGACCGAATGCCAGGTCAGCTGGGAGCAGATCGACGCCATTGCCATCAGCCTGGGGCCGGGCAGCTTCACCGGCCTGCGCATCGGGCTGAGCACGGTGAAAGGCCTTGCTCTCGCCACCGGCATCCCGCTGATCGGCGTGCCCACTTTAGACGGCCTGGCCAGCCAGTTCACCTTTACCGCCATGCCGGTCTGCCCCATTCTTGACGCCAGGAAAAACGAGGTCTACACCGCCCTTTACCAAGCCGGGGCCAACGGCGCCCTGCAGCGCCGTAGTGACTATCTGGTCATCCCGGCGGCCGATCTGGCCGCCCAGATCAGCGCACCCACCATCTTTACCGGCGACGGCATCACGGCGCACGGCGCTCTGCTGCGGGAAAAGCTGGGGGAACTAGCCGTCTTTGCCCCGGAACAGCTTTACTTTGCCAGGGCCGCGAGCATCGGCTTGCTGGCCCTGTCTTCCTGGCGCGAGCAGCAATTTCTCGATCCGGCAGGCTGCATCCCCCTCTATGTCCGCGCCTCTGACGCGGAACTCAATCTCATCCGCCAGGCCTCTTCGGCCTGATCTCCCCGGCAGGCCCGGGCCTGTTTCCCTGTTTTCACCAGGCCAAAACAGCAAATCAGCCCAGGCTGGAAAATATTTTCAAGTTCGCGGCGCATTGTGCCGAACAGATTCGTAATTCGGCTGTTGCCATTGTCGCCGGTTATCCCCCTGCTGACATTGTCGAGTTACACAGCATTTCATCGCAAATGTTCTGCCAGAGCACCCCCATGGTGAAACTGTCATGACCATTTTGTCCTTACCAATCATTTGCTGGAGGAAGAAGAATGGCTGTTAATACGACAAATTCCGCCGCTCTTGCCATGATGAATCAGTATAAACTGAACATGGCGGCCACTCTGGATGAGGCGCGGGAACTCAGCTCGCTGCCGGACAGGGCAGGTGACAACAGGGACTATGAGGTGCGGCTGTCTGCGGAGGCGCTGCAGCTGGCCCAGCAGGAAAAAATTCGCCACGCCCATGACCTGACCCCGCCCACGGCGCTGGAAACAGAGGCCACCCTCAGCCGTTCCCGTTTTGAGTTCACCACCCAGCATATGGAAACCACCCATTTGGCCAGGCAGAACCAGGCCGAGGCAAGCAACGGCATCGAGGTGGTTGCCTGAACAGCCGCTGACAGTCGCGCTTGCCCGTCCCCCTCTGTTAAAAAAGTTTGCCGTCCCTGCTGTGCCTGACGATCAGGGCGCGAAACATTTCCACCAGCCCCCTGCCCAGCAGATAAATTGATTCAATATTGATATTGTCCGTGGCCGTCCTGTCAAAGAGGATATTGAGCTTTGAGGCGAAATGATCCTCCGGCGCCCAGTAGTTGATCAGCATGGGCAATCCCGGCAGCGGGAAGATGACCAGCGCCTGGTCCGCATCGGTCTTCCCGGCGGCAGGCTGTGCCCCGAAGAGATGAAGAATCTCGAAAATCAGCTCCGGATGGGCGTCAGCCAGCTGCCCCATGGCCGACTCGCAGCGGTGGGCAAAGAACCTGCTCCACTCCCCTGCCCCGGCCAGTTCGCCGAAGGAAAGCCACTCTCCCGACAATTTTCTGCCCTTGCTGCCAATGACATAGTTGAGCAGCGGAATCTCCACCCAGGGGATCTTATGGCATTCCGACCAGATCCCGCCGGCCGGGTCGATCCAGAAATCCTTACCCAGACAGTTGATCCCAAGCCTGCCATCCCGCAACCGGGCTCCCAGCCGGGCCGCGGCTGCCGGAAAATCGAGCTGCCCGGCCTGCTGCCTGAGGCGGGCAAGCAGCTGCTGCTGCTCATCCTCCCGGGAGCCTCTGCGGGCCACCTCACCGCCCAGAGCGCGTAGCGTTTCCTGGTCAACATAGGGGCAGTCAGCCAGCTGCTTCTGCCCCTGGATCACTGCCACGGCAAAGGCCATGCAGGACGGCAGCAGGCATTCCCGGCAGTTTGATTTTTTCAGCAGCTTGTAAAGCTCAAGCGGATTTTTTATCTGCGTCATCTTCGCACCACCATTCCGGCGGACAGCAGCTGCCTGCCCGCGACACCGTGTTTTTTTCTCGCATCATTTTAGCTGTTTTCTGGTATATTCCCCTGGTTCGGCAAGTGATCCGGCCGCAACCGGAGCAAAGCATAAGAAAAAAAATCCCTGACCACAACCGTAAATGAAAAAAATTCCAGCTTTTTGCCCTGCCCTTCTGCTGCTCCTTTCCCTGCTCAGTTCCGCGGCAGCAGGATTTTCCGCCGTCAGCCCGCCGCAGGCAGAGCGGGCCGCCCAGCAAAGCGCCGCCATCCCGGCTCCTCTGCTGCTGGCCCAGCATATAGGTGATGATTACAGCGAGGCGATCATCTGGTATCGCCAGCGGGCCGAGCAGGGCCAGGCCGAAGGCCAGTATTATCTCGGGCTGATGTATGCCCTGGGCAAGGGCCTGCCCCGCGATTACCGGAAGGCGGCCATGTGGTTCCGCAAGGCCGCCGAACAGGGCTATGCCGACGCCCAGTTTGATCTCGGCCGCCTCTATGCCGTGGGCGACGGAGTGGAACAGGACCTGGTCCAGGCCTATGTGCTGATCAGCCTCGCCGCCGAACAGGGGCACCAGAAGGCCATGAAAACCAGGGAGTTCATGGCAATCCAGCTCTCCCCCCAGGAGATGCGGCAGGCCAGTGAACTCCTGCTGCGGCTGCAGCAGCAGAGTCAACAGCAGCCGAAATGAGCGGCAACCCGGTAAAAAAACCAGGCAGGAGTCCCCTGCTGATTGTCTTTTTCCAGGTTTGCCATTATGTTGAAAAACCTCTGGCACACCTCCCATCAACATCAGACATGAAGAAAAAACAATGAGCGACTCCAGCACTTCCATGGACCGAGATCCCTATTTTTTTGACACTGACGATCTGCAGACCATCGCCGATGAAAAGACCATCCGCCAGGGCCTGGCCTATCATAAGGAAAACCGGGTCATTGACCTGGCCCATGATGCGGAAATACTGTGGGGCCGGGTGGAGGACGAGGACTTCGACACCCATTTTGACGCGGAGATGCGGCTGACCGACCAGGAGCGCCCCGTCTTTACCTGCCAGTGTCCGGCCGGGGCGGGAGGCGCGGCCTGCCGGCATATGGTGGCCGTGCTCTACGCCTATGCCGACCAGCGCTCGGCAAGCGCCGTTCTGCTGAGTGCCGCGGACAGCGCCATCAAGGAGCGGATGAAGCGGGGACGCTCCGAGGTGCGGGTGGAACCGCTGAACGGCGCCGTCTGGTTCGGCGACTGGCAGGCCGCCTCGGCAGGTTCAGGTTCCGGGAGCAATCTCCAGCGCCGCTACCGGGTGACCATCCGCAGCCTCCAGCAGCGGGCCAATCTCTGCACCTGTCCGGATTTTGCCAATAACCAGCTGGGCACCTGCAAGCATATCGAGGCGGTGCTGCACAAGATCAGGAAACACCGGCGATACGAAAAGTTCCGCAACCAACCGGCCCCCTGCCCCTATGTCTACCTGGCCTGGGACGTGGAGAATGCGCCCCGGCTGCAGCTGCACCGCACCCCGGCCATGTCCGCGGAGCTGCAGACCATCCTGGCCGCTTCTTTTGATGAGGAAGGGGTGCTTACGGGCCGGCTGCCGGACGCACTCTTCCGCCTGCAGGAAACGGTCGCCGAGCGGGACGACATCCTCATCGGCGAGGACGCGGCGGATTACGCCCGCCGCCTGGCCACGGTGGCGGCCCACCGCCTGCGCGCCGCGGAAATCCGCGATCAGATCAAAACAGGCAACGGACGGCTGCCCGGCATCCGCGCCCGGCTTTACCCTTATCAGATTGAAGGGGCGGCTTTCCTCGCCGGCAGCGGCCGCGCCCTGCTGGCCGATGACATGGGCCTCGGCAAGACCCTGCAGGCCATCAGCGCCGCGGTCTGGCTGGGAAAACACGAAAACGCGGGGAAAACCCTCATTGTCTGCCCCGCCTCCCTGAAACAGCAGTGGGCCAGGGAGATCAGCAGATTTTCCGAACAGGAGTGCCAGGTGATCCAGGGGCCGCCCCCGGCCCGGTGCGCCCAGTACCGGCGGGACTGCAGCTTTTACATCATCAATTACGAGCTGCTGCTGCGCGACCTGTCGGTGATCAACGAGACCCTGCGGCCCGACCTGCTGATCCTGGACGAGGCCCAGCGCATCAAGAACTGGCGCACCAGGATCGCCTCGGCGGTCAAGCTCATCTCCAGCCGCTATGCCTTTGTCCTGTCGGGCACACCCCTGGAAAACCGGCTGGAGGACCTCTACAGCCTGATGCAGGTGGTGGACCCGAAAATCCTTGGCCCCCTGTGGCGCTACCTGATCGATTTTCATGTCACCGACGAGCGGGGCAAGGTGCTGGGCTACCGCAATCTTTCCCTGTTGCGGCAGCGCATCGCCCCGGTGATGCTGCGCCGCGACCGCCGGCTGGTGAGGGACCAGCTGCCGGACCGTATTGTCCAGCGGCTCGATGTGGTGATGACCGCCAAACAGGTCGAACTGCATGACTCGGCCATGCATAACGCCGGCATCATCGCCGACATCGCCAAAAAACGGCCCCTGACTCCGGTGGAGCAGAACCGGCTGATGGGATTCCTGCAGCAGGCGCGCATGGCCTGCAATGCCGCCGGCCTGGTGGACAAACAGACCGAGGGCTCGCCCAAGCTCGACGAGCTGGTTGACCTCCTCGATGAACTCTGCCTGCAGTCCGGGCTCAAGGCCGTGGTCTTTTCCCAGTGGGAGCTGATGACCCGGATGGTGGAAGAGCGGCTGCGGCGGATGAAACTCGGCTTTGTCCGCCTGCACGGCGGGGTGCCCACCGCCAAACGGGGTGAACTGATGGACCGCTTCCGGGAGGACGATGGCGTGCAGGTCTTCATCTCCACCGACGCCGGTGGGGTGGGGCTCAACCTGCAGAGCGGCTCGGTGGTGATCAACCTGGATGTGCCCTGGAACCCGGCGGTGCTGGAACAGCGCAACGGCCGGGTGCACCGCCTCGGCCAGACCAGGAAGGTGCAGATCATCAACATGGTGGCCGCCAATTCCTATGAAGAGCATGTCCTGTCCCTGATGCAGGGCAAGCAGCACCTGTTTAACAACGTGATCTCCGAGGATGCCACCGAGGATGTGGTGGGGGTCTCCAAGAAATTGCTGGAAACCCTGGTGGAAGACCTGACCGCACCCCAGGCCGCTCCGGCGGAGACGGCGGGCGGGGCTGCGGAACTCATTGAAACGCTTGACCAGGCAGCCGCGGCCGCACCGGCCATGGCCGGCAAAAGTGAGGCGGATAAGATGCTTGAAGAGGCCATTGCCCGCTGCATTGAAGAGCTGCAGCAGGCCCTGGGCGCCCGCATTGAGCGGATTCTCGGCGCAGGCGGCGGCTTGCTTGCGGTCATCGACCGGGTGGATGACGCGGCGGACGAGGTGGCGGCCCGCTTGTCCGCCGCGGTGCCGGTGGCGGTCATCGACCGCTGCACCTTAAACGGGCTGAGCCGGCTGGGGGCCGCCTCTCCGGTTGCCGTCAGCCACACCTATTATGAGGCGGGCCAGGATGCGGCTGGCAGGTCCAGGCTGGCGGCCCTGGCCGCGGAAAAACTGCAGGCGGCCCGGGTGCTGGTGGAGCAGAACTGCCCGGGCAGCGCGGTGGAACTGCTCCTCTCCTCCCTGCTGGCCGCGGCAAGCGACCGGGCCGGTCTCGAGGCGCCTGTCGCGTCACGGGAAGCCGGGGTATGGATCTATGGCGAGGCCCTGCCCCGGGGGCTGCTCAGCCAGGAAGAGGCGGGGCTGCTCATGCGCGGCATCACCCTGGCCCAGGCCCCGGCCGTGCCCGAGCCGCTGCTGGCCGGGCTGCTTGCCGACGCGGCGCTCTTTGTGCAGCCGTGAAACCACTGCCCGGCCGGCATGCATCTCACCGATGAACAACAGCTGATCGTGGCCCACCGGGGAGGCCACGCCAAGGTCAGCGCCGTGGCCGGCTCCGGCAAGACCACCACCATGGTGGCCCGGGTCCGGCACCTGCTTGAGCAGGGAGTCGCGGCCCGGCAGCTGCTGGTGCTGATGTTCAACCGCTCGGCCCGGGACGGCTTTGCCGCGGCCCTGGATGACGCCCTACGGCCGACCGGCCTGCCGGCCCCGGAGGTCCGCACCTTCCACTCCCTGGGCCTGCGCCTGGTGGAGAGCTTCACCCGGCAAAGATTCCTGCCCGCCCGCCAGCTCGTCACCGGGGACTACCAGCTGAAAAAACTGGCCAAGAGCGCCTTGCGCCGGCTCATTGACCAGGAGGGCGGCAGCGAGGAGTGGCTGTCCGCCGAAAACCTGGAGGGACTGCTCACCTTCATCGACCTGGTCAAGGCCGATACCAGGCCCGCTGACAAACTTTTTTCCTCCCTGCAGTTGGCCGAGCGCTTCGCCTATTTCAACGAGGCCTATGATATTTTTGAAGAGGAACGCCAGGCAGCGGGCATCCGCTGCTACGCCGACCTGATCCACGAACCGGTGATGGCCATGCTGGCCGATCCCCGGCTGGCGGACTGGGCCGCCAACCATGTGGACCATATCATTGTCGACGAGTACCAGGACATCAACGAGGTGCAGCAGCAACTGCTGAAAATCATCGCCGGCCAGCGGGCCCGGGTGATGGTGGTGGGCGATGTGGACCAGTGCATCTACGAGTGGCGCGGGGCCAGACCGGAATACATCACCAGCCGCTTTGCCCTGGACTTCCCGCAGCCCGCCACCTACACCCTTTCCTACACCTTCCGTTTCGGGCACCGGCTGTCGCTTGCCGCCAACCACCTGATCGACAACAACCGGTTGCGCGACCGCAAACTCTGCCTCTCCTTCCCCGGCACCAGAGACACCACTTTAAGCTGCCTGCCGGAAAAAGAGCCCCACCCGGTGCCGGCCATTCTCGCGGAACTGGCCGCGGCGGGCAGACCGGTGGCCGTGCTGGTCAGGCTCTTTGCCATGAGCGTGCCGGTGGAACTGGCCCTGCTCGAGGCCCGCATCCCCTACCGGCTGGTCGGCCACGAACAGGTCTTCGCTTGCCCGGAGATCAAGGCCCTGACCGGCTATCTGCAGCTCTGCCTGGGCAGCCTGGGCGAGGCCGGTCCTGCCGCGGCGGCAGACCTCATCGAGGCCATGCTGACCCACCCCCATCTCGGCGTAAAACGGGAAAAAATCAGCGAACTGGCTGCTGCTGTCGCCCGCCGGCCGGAACGGGCCGCCGAGCTGATAGCCGGGGCGGCGGGCCACGACGCCCCACCCTACGTACAGAAACGCTTTGCCCGCACCGCGGAAACCTGGCAGGAGATCGCCAGGCTGCCCTCCTCGGCCAGGGCCGGCCAGATCCTGGAAGCGGTCATCAGCAAGACCGAGCTTTTTGATTTTTACCACAATATCTCCTCTTCCCTCTCCACCGCGGAAAACCGCATCAAGACCTGCCAGGCCTTTGTCGCCTTTGCCAAACGGCTGAATCTTCCGGTACGCCCCTTTCTGGAAAAAATCGGGGAACTCAGGCGGCAGGCCGGGAATTTAAACGGCGACGACAGCCTGCTGATCACCTCCATCCACCGGGCCAAGGGGCTGGAATGGCCGGTGGTGATCATTGCCGGACTTGCCGACGGCTCCTTTCCGCTGATCATGGATGAAATGACCTTTGACAATCTGGAGGATGAACGCCGGCTCTTTTACGTGGCCATGACCAGGGCCAAAGAAAAGGTCTTCTTCCTCCATCCGCAGGACAGCCGCCTCAACAAAATGAAAAAGGCCGGCCACTGCCGCTATCCCCGGCCCATGGCCGGCGAGGACTTTCCGGCCAGCCGCTTTCTCTACGAGGCGAACATCGAACTCTGCAGCCGGCTGGGCGAGGCGATCGGCCAGGGGGAAGCGTATTCCGGCAAAACCATCACGGCCCGGGACATCGAGGTGGCCAACCGTTATCTCAATGCCATCAACTCCCCGCTTAAACCGGTGGAAAGACCCGGCAAGCCGGCCAGGCCCCAGGCCGATAAAAACACAATCCTGACCATCGACGAACTGGCCGAGGGCCTGCTGGTCAGCCACCCCGTGTTCGGAAACGGGGTGGTCACCGCCGTGCCGGACCGCCACCGGGGATTAGCGCAGGTGCTGTTTGACCTGCACGGCGAAAAGACCCTGAAGGTCGACATCGCCAAGCTGCAGCCGCGGTAGGCAAGAGCCTTGCTTTTTGCTTTTTCTTCCTGTTTTCGCAATAATGCGACAAATTACCTCTTGGCAATCACTCAAACTCCTTGTAAGAATCTTGTCAGGATAATCGAAAGGCTGGCAATTTCGAAAACGAGAACCCGCGACTCACGTGGTGTTGACGTTTCAGGAAGGGGAAAAAGACAAACAGCCGGACTAAAGGCGGTCGAGGGGCTTTGCAGGCGAATGTGACGAGGGCAGTAGGAGAGAAGGTCAACGAGGAGCTGAAACGTGCTCGGGTTGGAACAAAAGTCGAGTAGACCAGGTCCTTTGGTGAAACTGAGCAGCAGTCCCGCGTGCTCTTTCAATTGACGCCTTGCCGCTCGCGGCTACTACGTGTCATCG
>QZKJ01000083.1 GCA_003605035.1 Desulfurivibrio sp. | reverse complement strand
CATTCTGTCCCAGTGTCCCCATTTGTATGGGGATAACTCTTCGTCAACGTCATTTTTTGCACCTGCAATAGCATGGGAATTCTGCATCAGCATCAGGGCGGATGCCAGAACTGCCGGGATTACATACCTTTTTTTTATTTTCATTTTTTTCACCTGATCAATTAGATCATTGAAGAATATTGTTTTCTTGCACTCGTGTCATAACTAATAGCAAAAGTTGTGCCCACTTTGCAGTGCTTTTCTAAGCACAATTATTTCAATACGTTATTTATCATTGTTGCCGAAAATTCCATTTGCTGAGTGGCATTAGTTCAATTTTGCGGATTCTTCTTTCCGGAATTACGGAGATATGGCCGGTTTTGATCAAAATCTTCTTGACAGGGTTATGAACGTTTCCGAGCGGCTGTAGTCATACGCCGGCAAATTCGAGTCCGCACTGGTATGGATCACCTCGGCGGTAAAATCCCAGTCAGTCAACCAGCCAAAGTCCTTAAAGGTGTGAACATACCCCAGCTTGTATTGCCTGTTGATCTCATCCCGGGGACGGTCCCAATCCGTCAGGCCGGGAACCGGTGCCGCATCATATCTGCTCTCCGTCTGGATATAGCCGGCGTAGAGGGTGTTGTGTTCGACAATTTTCCAGCTGCCGGTGAGGAAAAAGCAGATAGCATCCTGGCTGTAGGCATCATTCCTGGCGTTTTCGTTGATATATTGAATGCCGGTGAGGGCAGCAAGTTTACCGTTGTAAAAGGTATAGCCTACAGAGAGGCGGGGGGCGAGATAGACGCTGTCCCGCTCTCTGTATCCTTCTTTGGAGTAATCGCGCCTGGAGATCACGGCGTCAGCCGTCGATTCAAAACCGCTATCTCCAAAATGCCAGGTGTAACTTGGCAGCAGGTAGCTGAAAATCGCATACTTTTCCCCGCCCCAGAGGATGAGGTCCTCCTGCAGGGTAAGATTGGACCGCCAGCTGCCGGTTGTGACCAGGGTGGGTCCGGTTCGCAGGCTCAGCACGGAGAGGTCGTAATTATCTTCATTGATATACCCCTTATGATAGATGTTGGCCCCGCTCTGCCAGAGAAGATTTGTCGGATTCGTCCCCCAGTTATAGCGTTTTCCCGTCTGGTAAGTGTGATCAGCGCCGACAGAGAAAATCATGCCGGAGTCGCTGGCCTTTTCATCCTCGACGTTAACGGTGTTGTCGGGGCCGACATTGACATTGGTGTCATAAACATAACCGAATTCAAAAGGGAATTTCCAGGTGCTCTGACCCTGGCTCAAGCGTTCGGAGTCCTGTTTCACCTGGGCCAGAAAGGCAAGAATGGAAACCCTTACGTTGGGCGGGGTCTCCGGATCATTTAAGACAAGCTCAGCCTCTTTGACCGCTTCGTCGAATTTGTAAATTTGATAATAGGCAACAGCCATTTCCAGGCGGGCCCTGTGCAGCTTGGGCTGGGTGCTGAGAATGGATTGGAAATCTTCAATGGCCGAATAGATGTTGCCTGCATCACGTTTTTCCATGCCTTGACGAAAGAGTTCCTCCATCTGCTGGTGGTACTGTTCATCAGTTAAAGTGGCGGGAGTTTCCTGGGCAGGAAGTATTGATGGAGCAGAAAATGTTAGGAAAGAGGCCAGCGATAAAACCGTAATAAAGGATGTATACCTCTTTTGTTTGTTAGTTTTTGCTCTCATCAGATCCTCCCTCATGAATTGATCAGGAAATTCTTCATTTAGTATTATGATAGTAATTGATGATTATTTGACTGCTTTTAAGATCAGATTAATAATACGTTATTCATTAAAGCAGTCACGGGCAAAATGCAAGAACATCCTAACTCGCCAATAAAAATTATAGAGAAAGATCAATCTCGTTTTCCACCACATGGAAGAGGGCGGCAATGACATGGCGGTCGTATTTGCTGTCAGCTGCATTAAGTAATTGCGTCATGGCTTGTTTGTCGGTGAGGCGGTCGCGATAAGCCCTCGGGCTGGTCATGGCCACAAAGGCGTTGGCCGCAGCGAGAATGCGGGCGGTGGGTATTATTGCCTCGCCTGCCAGACCTTTGGGATAGCCGCTGCCGTCAAGGCATTCATGCTTCTGGGTGATGGTTTCCAGGACAGGGCCCTCAAAGTCCAGGCCGGCAAGAATTTCTGCCGCGGAGGCGGTTTCGCCTTTTAAGACAGCCTGCTCTTCCGCGGTGAGTTCCCCGGTTTTCAGCAGGAGTTCCCTGGGCAGAGACAACTTGCCGAGATTGCAGAGATTGGCGGCGATTTCAATGGTGGTTAACTGTTCCGTGGACAAATCCATAGCCCGGCCGACCGCTGCGGCCACTTTTGCTGTTTTGGCGGAATGGTTGGCCGAATAGGGGTCATGGAAATCAATGGCCCGCATGAGGGAGTAAACGATCTGCTGCATGAGCCGGTCTCTTCTGGTTTGCGCTTCCTGCAGCTGGGTGACATCATTTAAGGTGATAAGCAGCGAGTCCTTCCCTTTCCATTCATAAGCAACCGGCTGGCAGGTTGCAAAGAAGACATGTTGTTTCCCCTTGATATCAAAGGTAATTTCTCGTGTGATGATTTTGGGCAGCGAGTTTACGCTGCTGATGATCTCCTGCAATTTCCCGGCTGCATCCGGGCCGAAGAGATTTGACAGACTTTTCCCTGGCAGATCCGCAACCGGGGTTTGCAGCTGATCGGCGAGGGTCTTGTTGGCAAAGATCAGCAGGGACTCGCGGTCAAGCAGCAGGATAATCTCGGTCATATTGTCGTTGATGGCATTGAGCAGATTGGTCTGCGTCTCAAGCTGCCGGGATTTCTGCAGCAGATCATGGGCAACCTCCCGTTCCTTGACGGAGCTGCCGTACCACCAGGCCGCAATCATCAGGGCGGCACTGAGCAGCAGGGCCAGCAGCAGCGAAATGAGCAGGAAACGCTGATGACTTTGTGATTCCGCCAGGGCCTCGTCATAGGATATTTTCTGGATAAGGGTCATCTGCACCGCCGGCAGTATCCGGCTGGTGAACAGACTTTTTGCCCCGCTGTAGTCGATGCCCTGGCTGAATTGACCGGGACTGCGCAGGGCGAAGGCGGCGACGAGGCCTTCCGTGTTGGCGGCAAGGCTGTGAGTCAGGGGTTGCGTGCCGTCGGCCAGAGGGGAAAGATAGGTAATCAGATTGCCATCCAGGCGCACCAGATAGGTTTCAGCTGTTCTGGTTGCCAGGCTTTTGGCGGCAAGGAGTGGAAACAGGGAGGCCGCGGCATTGTTGTAACCGTACAGCACGGCAATGGGCCGCTGGGTATCGCTCTGTTTCTGCAGGGAGAAAACAGGAACCAGGAATCCGGCCACCGGTTGCGCGTTGCTATTGAGCTGGATGTCAACAAAGAGATGTTTCCCGGAAGCCATCACCTGGTCCGTTGCCTCCCGGAGTCTGGCATCAGGGGGGGCAAAGCCTGGCGTTGAGGTGATGAGCCGGGCACCTGGGGCCAGGATGGCCAGCCCGTTGTTGGCAATGAAGGCAATATTGGCCGGAGCGGGCATGGTTGTTTTCGGATCGTCATAAAAACCTGATCGCTGTCCGGTGGTCTGGATAAGGTTGCGCAGGTAGGAAAGCTGCACCGCTTCCGTTTCCCGGCCGGCTTCGGGATTGATGAGCAGCTGTTCCACATAGAGCTGCAGGGAACCGTTGGCGGCAAGCTCCTGTAAAACGGCAAATCTGCTGTCCACCCATTTCATGATCTCTGCGGCCCGGCTGTCCGCCACCACGGCGAGGGTGATCTGCCAGTTGTTGAGGTCTCTCCGCTGTTCATAACGGGTCAGGGAGAAAACCGAGAAAACCCCGGCGGTTATGACGCAAATCAGGATAGCGGCACTGATCAGAAATGGTTTTGTTTTCATTTTGCTGTCTGTCATCTCTCTGCACCTTTATAATCCGGGAAGATGCAACCACCATTTGTTCTCATTGACTGAGTAGAGCGGAAGATAATGGGCTATCTGTTGATGGGAGACCACCCTCTGGGTCTGATTATCAAGAATGAGGATGTCGTTTCCATAGGAAACAGCGAGCACCGCATGGGCTATGCGCAGGTTGGTGTCCTGCAGAATGACGATGCGCAGGGCGTCCGTATCAATGCCGAGCCAGCGGAGCGAGAAGAACTTGGTGATGGCATAATCCTCGCAATCACCGCCATTGTAAAGAAATTCCCTGGCAATGGCCCAGTAATCTTCCTGGCCGTAATTTGCCGGATCCAGAATGTAGCTTTTTTTATTGGCGTAGAGGTTGACCGCATTGATCTGTTCAAGCAGCGGTTTTGCCCTGATGGTTTCCAGGAAAAGCAGCCAGTTTTTCAGATGGCAGCGGTTGAAAAAGGTGTCCGTACAGTTTCCCTCGGGTACGTCCTGGATGAGGTGGCGTTCCAGTACGGAAAGCCACTGGGGCAGATAATTCATGCTTTGCTGCGGCTGGGCGGTATAGCCGAAAAGGTGGTTGAAATCAGCCGAAGCGGATGAGAGGGCCGGGGGGGGAAGCAATAAGAGCAGAAAAAGATATGGCAGCAGCGGTTTTCTTGTTTTCAAAGGAAATTTCCCGGGTCTAAAGAGGTGCGCGGAATGAGATTGAAACAATTACAGCGGATGGGAGGGGCTTTGTCAAGCAAAAATAAGGTGTTAGGGGAGAGGCAGGGTAAAAGAGAAGACCGCGCCCCCCTCTTTTTTATTTTCCAGCCACACCTGTCCGCCGTGGCTGTCCACCAGCTGCCGGACAATTGCCAGTCCCAGGCCGGTGCCGTTTTCCCGGGTGGTGAAGAATGGTTCAAATATCTGGTCCATAAACTTTTCCGCAATGCCGGGGCCGTTGTCCGCCACCTGCAGCAGTGTTTTTTCCTGGCCGTCCTCGCTGATCTCCGAGGCTGAGATGGTGATGGCGCCGCCGGTCTGCTCCATGGCGTTTCTGGCGTTTTCCATCAGGTTGAGAATCACCTGTTTCACCTGCCGGGCATCTGCCCAGCAATCGAGATTCTCAGGAATAATGGTTTTTACGGCGAAACGCTGGTCCCAGTTGCGGCCCCGGGTAAGCAGATCACAGCTTTCCTGCACAATTCCGGCAATCGACAACCAGGATTTCTCCGGTGTGGCAGGTTTGGAAAACTCCAGAAACTGACTGATGGTTTCCTCCAGGCGATCGCATTCCCTGATAATGATATTCATCAGACTTCTTGAGGAGGTAGCCGGCTCAAAATCATTCTCCAGAACCTGGGCCGCGCCGGAGATGGCTGCCAGCGGGTTGCGGAATTCATGGGCAATGCCGGCCGCCATCTCGCCGATGGCCGCCATTTTTTCCGCCTGCCGCACCTTTTCCTCCATTTTTTTGATAACGCTCAGGTCCTGCATGGTGTAAACCCGGGCGTTTTCCGAGTCACCCGGCATGTTCAGCCTGGTCCATGAGTAGCCCACCGGAATTTTTTCGCCCCTCTTCTTCTGCAGATAGGTCATGGGACGAATCGAGTCGGTGCTGATGCTGAGTTCCGGGAAGGCCTGGTCGATTTTCCGTCCCAGCACATCAATGGCCGCATAGCCGGTAATGATGCCGGCGGAGCGGTTGAAGGAGGAGATGCGGCCCTGGGAATCAACCGTGATGATGCCGGTGGCAATATCATCGAAGATCTGTTTGTAGAGCAGGGCCAGCCGGTCAAGATCCTGGGAGGTTTTGGAGAGTTCCGCCTCAGCCCGGTGCAGCCGTTCGGAGAGAATGAAGCTTAAGGCCGCCACCAGAAAAAAGGTGAGGCCGCGGATGGAAAAATAATGCATGGCCACATGGATGCTGTTCAGCGGCGTGATGCCCAGACGCAGCAGGGCGAGATCCGGCAGCAGAAATTCCGCTCCCAGAATCGCCGCATAGGAAAAGGTGGTCAGAGCGGCCAGCAGCAGGGCGCCTCTGCGGAAGAGCAGGATGGCGCTGCTGATGATGGGGAAAAAGTAAATGATGGTGAAGATGGACTGGCTGCCGCCGGTAAAAAAAACCAGACAGCTGGTGAGCAGGCAGTCAGTGATGATCTGCAGATAGGCAAAAGAGCGGTAGCAGGTGATCACCCGCAGAAAGAAGGCCGAGAAGATGGTAAAGAGGTAGGTGCCGACGGTGAAGTACGCAATGTAGCGTACCGGCGGAATAATGATTTCATGTTCCTTGGTCTGCAGGAGAATGGTGATGCCGAGCAGAATGGTCAGGACCACCACCCGCAGAAAAAGAATCCACAGGATCTGGTTTTTCAGATAATAATCAACCGAGGACGCGGCTCTCGAGGCAGGACATATCTTGTCAAATATCATAGCGGATATTTCCGGTTATCAGTAATCAGCTTGCCGGGGCGGCTGGAATAAAATTGCCGCGGGCGTCTTCTTTTATGGCGCGGGAAAGAGAGGGAGAGATCAGAAAATATCGTATTTTTTCACCTTGTAGCGCATGGAGCGGAAACTGATTTTCAGCAGTTCGGCGGCCTTCATCTTTGAATTGTCCGCCTTTTTCAGGGCAAGCTCGATCATCTTTTTCTCGAATCTGCTGGTCACCTTCTCCAGACCCTGATCATAGAGCTCCTCTTCGTTGGTCATGGTAAAAATGGCATTGCCGGGGTCGTCCTGCTCCGGGACGCATCGGCGCTGGGTTGACAGGGTGAGGCTTTCAGGCAGAATGATATTGGAGGTGGAAAGGGCCACGCCTCTTTCAATGATGTTTTCCAGTTCCCTGACATTACCGGGGAAGTCATAGTCCATCAGCACCTCCATGGCATAGGAGGAGAGCTGCGGGGCATCCTTTTCAAAGGTTTTTGAATATTTTTTCAGGAAATAATTGACCAGCAGCGGGACATCCCCCTTGCGCTCCCGCAGAGGAGGCATGCGGATGGGCACCACGGCCAGCCGGTAATAGAGATCCTCCCGGAAACGCTTTTCCAGAATCTCCTGCTCCAGGTCGCGATTGGTGGCGGAGATGATGCGCACATTGACCTTGATGGTCTTGGTGTCGCCGACCCGTTTGAATTCCCGTTCCTGCAGCACCCGCAGCAGCTTGGTCTGAACCAGGGGGGTGAGTTCGCCGATTTCATCCAGGAAGGCGCTGCCGTTGTTGGCCAGCTCAAAGAGGCCGATCTTGTTGGCGCTGGCCCCGGTAAATGACCCTTTCATGTGGCCGAAGAGTTCGCTTTCAAACAGGGTCTCGGGAATGGCGTTGCAGGTGATGGGCACGAAATTGTGATGGGCCGCCCTGCTTTTCTGATGGATGGCCTGGGCCACCAGCTCTTTGCCGGTGCCGGACTCGCCGATAATCAGCACATTGGCGTGGGTCGGGGCAATACGTTCAATCTGGTCGAAGATAGTGCGCATCTCCGGGCTGTCGCCGATGATGTTGGCGTAATCATGGCGGGCAGAGGGATCGGCTGGTTTCGCCTCGCCGGTGTGGCCGGCAATGGCGGAGGTGATAATGGATTTTATCTCGTTGAGCTTGAAGGGCTTGGTGATGTAGTCATATGCCCCGTGTCGCATGGCCTGCACCGCATCTTCGGGAGAGGCAAAGGCGGTGATCATGATGAATGGCAGCTCCGGGGTCACCTTTTTCACGGCATCAAGCAGCTCAAGGCCGCCCATGCCGGGCATTCTGATGTCTGAAATGACCAGATCAAACTCCTGCATTTCAATGGCTTTCAGGGCCTTTTCCCCATCAGAAGCAGTCACCGCCTGGTAACCTTCTTTTTCCAGCAGTATTTTCAGGAACTCACGCATGCTGAGTTCATCATCGACAACAAGTATGGTGGACATATTTTACAAAAAAGAGATTTTACGTTATGAAGAGAGATATCAAATGAGCCTCTTGCAAAATGAACGTCGTAGCGAGATCGAGAAAAAAATATTCTGGGCAAGGATGAGTGGTGAAATCGCCCGGAAGCGTAGCAGTGCTACGTTGAGGACGATTTCACCATGATGGCCGCACAGGTTATTTTTAGCCGATCGGAGTAGATGTTCATTTTGCAAGAGGCTCAAATAAAAGGTAGCAGTTTTTGCAGTGTCTTACAAGTCGGTCCAGCCGGCTAATCATTTATGGCGAAAAATTTTATCATTGTCGGTCTGCTGCTCATTGCCATCGGTCTGCTGTGGCCGGTGCTCAGCAAGCTGCCGCTGGGGCGTCTGCCGGGCGATATCGTGATCCGCCGGGAAAATTTCAGTTTTTATTTCCCGCTCACCACCTCAATAGTGATCAGCCTGCTGCTTTCCCTGCTCTTCTGGCTGTTGCGCAAGTAACCCCTCCAGCAGTTTGTCGACCAGCTGCCGCAGTTCAGCAAAGCTGCCTGCCTGGTAAATGCTGTGGCGGATTTCCGCCCCATGGCGCATGGCCTTGAAATATCGGCCGGCATGGTTGCGGATCTTGCCCAGGGCCCACTGCGGCGGGCAGAACTGCTCAATGAGTTCCAGGTGGCGCTTTAAGGCGGTTACGCGCAGCAGCGGCGTTTCCGCCGGATGATGCGGGGCAAATATCCATGGCCTGCCCAGGCAGCCCCGGCCGATCATCACCCCGTCGCAGCCTGTCTCTTTCATCATGGCCAGGCCCTGCTCGCAGGAGTTGATATCCCCGTTGCCGATCAGCGGGATGCTGATCGCTTCCCTGCATCTGGCAATGACCTCCCAGTCAACCGTACCGGAAAACCCATCGCTCCAGGTCCTGGCATGGATGGTCAGCGCGGCGGCACCCGCCTCTTCGGCCATGCGGGCGAATTCCGGGGCATTGATGCTCTGGCGGGTCCAGCCGGACCTGAATTTGACCGTGACCGGCCTGGTGGTGTTGGCGCAGACCTGCCGGATGATCTTCGCCGCCAGGGCAGGGGACTTCATCAGGGCGACGCCGGCCCCTTTTTTGGTGACCTTTTTCACCGGGCAGCCCATGTTGATGTCGATGCAGTCGATCGGCAGCCGGGACAGCATGGCAGCCGCCCTGCCCATGATGTCCGGTTCGCTGCCGAAGAGCTGCATGGCAACCGGCCGTTCCGCCGGGGTTGACCGGGTCATGTCCCAGGTTTTCTGCTGGTCATAAAGCAGGCCGTGGCTGCTGATCATCTCGGAAAAGACCAGCCCCGCCCCATATTCACGGCAGAGCAGGCGGAAGGGCAGGTCGGTGTAACCGGCCAGCGGCGCCAGAATAAAGGGGTTTTCAATGGTCAGATCGGCAATTTGCAGCGGCTTTATTTTCATGGATTTTCTGCTGGAGAGTTCGACTGGAACGTAGTAATATGGCCATCCTGTTAAGCACGGTCAAACTTCAACTTTCTAATGAAACCAGTCAACTGATCAACTGGAGATGTCATGACATTCAAATTAAACCCGAATAATGAGCAACTGTCCACGGAAGAGTTGCAAAAGCTTGCCGAGATGCGCAAACGGTGCGCCAGGCGCATTCTGCTGTCAACATCCCTGGCCGCCTCCGGTCATCCGGGCGGCTCGCTTTCCTGCCTTGATCTGCTGCTTGTCACCTACGGCATCATGAGCCATAAACCCGCCGAGCCCCTGTGGCAGGAGCGAGATCGGGTAGTGATGAGCATCGGCCATATTTCCCCCGGCGTTTACAGCGTGCTCGCCGAATACGGCTATTTTACGGAAGAGGATTTCCTGACCGGTTTCCGGCGAGCCGGTTCAGGTTTTCCCGGCCATGTGGAAAAGATTGTCCCCGGGGTGGAATGGGATACCGGCAATCTCGGCCAGGGCCTGTCCGCCGCCTGCGGCATGGCCATGGCGTTAAAGCTCAAGGGGGCCGGGCAGAAGGTGATTGTCTACATGGGGGACGGCGACCTGCAGAAAGGGCAGGGGGCCGAGGCCATGCGTTTTGCCCACAAGTATAAGCTGAACAACCTGATGGTGATCGTTGACCGCAATCATCTGCAGATCTGCGGCAGCACCGAGGACGTCATGCCGAGCAACATCCGCGGCCTGTTTGCCTCCAGCGGCTGGAATGTCGACATCCTGGACGACGGTCATGATTATCATAAGATTTTCCCCAAGCTGTCAGCGGCCTACAACGGCAATACCGCCAATCCGCAACATCCCACGGTAATCATTGCCAACACCATCATGGGCAAGGGTTTCTCCTTCATGGAGAACCTGGCCAAATATCACGGTTCTCCCTTGAAGGTCGAGCAGCTTGACCAGGCATTTGCCGAGCTTGGCGTGGAAAATGATTTTGAGCAGTGGGCCAGACTGCGCACCAGTCCCGTTTCCACGGCAACCCGGCTGGAAAACAAGGCCTGTTATCCAAAGCTTGCAGCAGGAGAAGCGGTGGTCTACCCGGCCGATAAAAGGACCGACTGCCGATCTGCCTATGGTAAGGCCCTTTATGAACTGGCCAGGGCCAATAATATCCCGGGTGCGGCGCCGAAAATAATCGGCATATCCTGTGATCTGGAAGGGTCGGTGAAAATGGGCGATTTTCGCAAGCATATGCCCGAGGCCTTTCTTGAATGCGGCATTCAGGAGCATCATGCCGCCACCATGGCCGGCGCCATCAGCCGGGAGGAGATGACCGCCTTTTTCAGCACCTTCGGCGTCTTTGCCGTGTCAGAGGTCTATAACCAGAACCGGCTCAACGATATCAACCATACCAATGTCAAGGTGGTGGCCACCCATCTCGGCCTTGACGTCGGAGAAGACGGGCCGACCCATCAGGGCATTGACTATATCGGCCTCATGCGTAATTACTTCAATTTTCAGGTCTTTATTCCGGCCGATCCGAACCAGACGGACAGAATCATTCGCCACGTGGCCACCACCCCCGGCAATCATTTTGTCGGCATGGGCCGGTCAAAGATGGGCATGGTGCTGGCCGAGGACGGCACCCCGTTTTTCGGCAGCAGCTACACCTTTACCCCCGGCAAGGCGGACTGGGTGCGGCGGGGCACCGCCGGCACCATTATTTCCCATGGCGCGGTCAGTCCCGGTGTGATGGAGGCGTGGAGACTGCTGCACGAGGAGGGCATAGCCGTGTCGATCCTGCTGATGGCCTCCATTGCGCCCTTTGATAAACAGAGCGTTATCGAGGCAGTGAAAAGCGGCGGCCCCCTTCTCACGGTCGAGGACCACCATGTTGATACCGGCGTCGGGGCGATCGTTGCCACCATACTTGCTGATGCGGGATTAAGCTGCGGCTTCAGAAGGCTCGGGGTGAGCCATTACGGCTCGTCGGGCAAACCTGCTGATCTCTATGCCGCGCAGGGGCTTGATGCCAAAGGAATTGTGGCGGCCTTCAAGGCGCTTTTGTAAAAAGCCGCCGGACACGTTGTGCAGCTGCAAGCCGGACTCTCACCTGGGGGTCCGGCTTGCTTGTTTTAACGGTCCTCAATGGTATTTTCCACGGGGATGTCGGCCTTTGCCCCTTTTTTCGCGGAAAACCTGTTGAAAAGATTGACATAGATGTTTTCCGCGATGTTGTCGGCAACTTCCTGCAAGGCCTTCCTTTTATTCATCTCCAGCGCTGCCGCATCTCCTCCCGTCCTGAAGGATTCATGCCAGGTGGCCTCTTTTCTTTTCAGGATAATCTGACCGGTTTCCCTTTTTTTGAGCTCGACGCTGAAGATGACCTCAGCCCTGAGCTCAATCGCCCGGTCGAATTTGCCGTAGGAAAGGCCGGGGATGTGGATGGATTCGATCACGCCGCTTAAGATATAGTCGGCCTGTTCAGGGGTGCGGGCCATGGAAAAATGGGGGGATTTCTTCAGCCAGCTGACCAGGGACTGTTTGATTTCGCTCTGGAACCCCAGTTCGCTGGTTTTATTTTCCCACATATCCACAAAGATGGGAATAGCGTCTGGCGTAACCCCTTCAGCATCCTCTGACTGGACATAGGGGTTGGAATAGCCGCAGGCGGAAAGGGCCATGGCCAGCGCCAGCAGCAGAGCAGGCAGGATGGCCCGCCGGGATGAAGGGAGCGGTGTTGTTGTTGTCATTTTTTGCCACTCGTCATGATACGACAATATTTACCAGTTTGTTTTTGACCACGATGACTTTTCTGATGCTTTTCCCCTCTAGGCATTTCCGCACCTTGTCATCGTTTAAGGTTTTTTCCTCCAGGGCCTTTTCATCGCAGTCAGCCTCAACCTGCAGTCTGCTGCGCACCTTGCCGTTGACCTGAATGACCAGGGTGATGCTGTCCTCCCTGGCCGCCTCGGCATCAAAGGCGGGCCAGGGAGTATGGGAAAGAACGGTGTCATGCCCCATGCGCTGCCAGAGTTCTTCGCAGAAATGGGGCACCATGGGGGACAGCAGCAGGATGATGGCCTCAACCGACTCCTTGATCACCTCGTCCCGCGGTTTTTCCGCACTATTCTCGCCGGTGAGGGTGTACAGGGTGTTGGTCAGTTCCATGACCGCGCTGATGGCGGTGTTGAAATGGAATTTGTCGCTGATGTCGTTGTCCACCTTGCGGATGGTCTGGTGGGTCTTGCGGTGCAGTTCACGGCTGGCCGGGCTGAGTTCAGCGGGGATAATACTGGTTGCCCTTGTCAGCATGGCCATGTTCTCGTGGACAAAACGGTAAACCCGGTTGAGGAACCGGAAGGCGCCCTCAACGCCCTGGTCGCTCCATTCCAGATCCCTTTCCGGCGGCGCGGCAAACAGGCTGAAGAGTCTCACCGTATCCGCCCCATATTTTTTGATCAGTACGTCCGGGTCGACCACATTTCCCTTGGATTTGGACATCTTGGTGCCGTCTTTGATCACCATGCCCTGGGTCAGCAGGTTGGTAAAGGGCTCGTCAATGGACAGATAGCCGAGATCCCGCATGATCTTGGTGAAGAAGCGGGCATAGAGCAGATGCAGAATGGCATGTTCCACCCCGCCGATATACTGGTCCACCGGCAGCCAGTGATCCACCGCCGCCTTTTCCAGAGGAGCCTGGGTGAAGTCCGGACAGGCGTAACGGGCAAAGTACCATGACGACTCCACAAAGGTATCCATGGTGTCGGTTTCCCGCCGTCCGGCGCCGCCGCATCTGGGGCAGGTGGTCCGGTAAAAACTTTCCAGGTCATGCAGGGGGGATTTGCCAGATTTTTCAATGGTCACATCCGGGGGCAGGGTGACCGGCAGGTCCTGTTCCGCCACCGGCTGCACCCCGCACTGCTCACAGTAGATAATGGGAATCGGCGCCCCCCAGTATCGCTGCCGGGAGATGCCCCAGTCGCGCAGGCGGTAGGTGGTCTGTTCCCTGCCGAAGCCGTTGTCCGCGGCAAAGCGGGTAATGCCGCCTTTTGCCTCATCGGAGGGCAGGCCGCTGAACCGGCCGGAGTCCACCAGGATTCCCGGTCCTTCATGGGCGGCGGTCATGGTGGCGCCAGCCAGGGGTTCTCCGGCTGGCTGGATAACCACCTTGACCGGCAGGCCATATTGGCGGGCGAACTCGAAATCGCGCTGATCATGGGCCGGCACGGCCATGACCGCACCGGTGCCGTATTCCGCCAGGACGAAGTTGGCGGCATAAACAGGCAATTTGGCGCCGGTAAAGGGATTGATGGCAAAGAGCCCGGTGAAGACGCCTTCCTTGGCCAGTTCATCCTCCGGATTCTGGCGCTGTCTGGCGATGCGGGTCTTTTCGGCAAAGGCGGCCAGCTCGGCCTCCCGGCCGGTGCCGGCGCAGAGTTCCTGGATGTATTTATGGTCAGGAGCGATGGACATGAAGGTGGCCCCGAAGATGGTGTCCGGCCGGGTGGTGAAAACGGTTATCTTCCGGTCTGAACCCTCCAGGGAGAAATCGATCTCGGCGCCGGTGCTTTTGCCGATCCAGTTGCGCTGCATGGTCAGCACTTTTTCCGGCCAGCCCGGCAGTTTGTCACAGCCGGCCAGCAGCTCCTCGGTATAGGCGGTGATTTTGAAAAACCAGCCGTTCATCTCCCGGGGCATGACGCTTTCGTCGCAGCGCCAGCAGCGGCCGTCAATGACCTGTTCGTTGGCCAGCACGGTCTGGCAGGTTTCACACCAGTTGACCGTGGTGACTTTCGGGTAGACCAGCCCCTGTTCATAGAGTTTGATGAAGAACAGCTGTTCCCAGCGATAGTATTCGGGTCTGCAGGTGGCGATCTCCCGGTCCCAGTCGTAACTGAGCCCCATGCTCTGCAGCTGTTTTTTCATGTAATCGATATTTTCATAGGTCCATTTCGCCGGGTGGGTGTTGTGCTTGATGGCGGCATTTTCCGCCGGCAGCCCGAAGGCGTCCCAACCCATGGGGTGCAGGACATTATAACCCTGCATCCTTTTGAACCGGGCAACCACATCACCTATCGAGTAATTGCGTACATGGCCCATGTGAATACGGCCGGAAGGGTACGGAAACATCTCCAGCAGGTAGTATTTTTTCGCCGCAGGGTCGGCCGCGACCTTGAAGGTCTTTTCCAGGCGCCATTTGTCCTGCCATTTTTTTTCTATGGCAGCAAAATCATAGATCTCTGTATTCATTTGTCGTCAGTTTGCTGTTGGTGATCGTCATGAGGGTGGCTGCAGAACCGAGAAGATTCCCCAGGCTCCCTAATCAGTTTTCATAGCCGGGCATCATCGGGGCCAGATTTTCAAAACTGGTGTATTTGCCAAGGAAGGCGAGTTCCACCGTTCCCGTGGGGCCATTGCGCTGCTTGCCGATGATCAGCTCGGCGATGCCCCGTTTGGGGTTGTCTTCCGCCTTGTTGTAAACCTCATCACGGTAGATGAAGCAGATCACATCCGCATCCTGTTCTATGGCGCCCGACTCGCGCAGATCGGACAGCTGGGGACGCTTGTTGGGCCGGCTTTCGAGGCTTCTGTTCAACTGGGACAGGGCGATGACCGGGATATCGAGTTCCTTGGCCATGGCTTTCAGGGATCTGGAGATTTCGCTGATCTCCTGCTCCCTGCTATCCGAGCGGCCGCGCATCAGCTGCAGGTAGTCAACCACCACCAGGCCGATGTCGTTTTCCGCCTTCAGGCGCCGCGCCTTGGCCCGCATTTCCAGCACGGAAAGGGCAGGGGTGTCATCAATGAAAATTCTGGCCTGGGACAGCTCGCCGGCTGCCCTGGTCAATTTCGGCCAGTCATTATCCTTGATGAAACCGGTGCGCAGATCGTTGGAATCAACCTTGCTGAGGGAACAGAGAAGCCTGAGGCCGAGCTGCGCCTTGGACATCTCCAGACTGAAGACGCCGATCGCTGTGCCGTGCTGCAGGGCCGTATTCTGGACCATATTCATGGCCAGAGCGGTTTTTCCCATACTCGGCCGGCCGGCCAGAATAATGAGGTCACCGGACTGCAGGCCTGCCGTCATCTTGTCAAACTGATCAAAGCCGGTGGGCACGCCGGTGATATGCTCCTTACGTTCGGCCAGGGCGGTGACCCGCTCAAAGGCCCTGGTGATGATCTTGCTTAACGGCTCAAAATTTTCACCGCTTTTGTCCCGGGCAATTTCAAAAACAGTCTGTTCGACTTCGTCAAGAAGTTTTTCAATGTCGTGCTGTTCTTCGTAGCAGCGGGAAGCGATGTCCGTGGTGGTGGCGATCAGCCGGCGCAGAATCGATTTTTCCCGGACGATTTTTGAATAATAAACAATATTTGAGGCAAGCGGCACCAGGTCGGTCAGGGAGGCGAGATAGGCAGGTCCCCCGGCATCGGCCAGGACGTTGGTGTTTTTCAGGTAGTTGGAGACGGTAATGAGATCCTGCGGCTCGTTTTTTTCAAAGAGAGCCAGCATGGCGGTGAAAATTAATTTGTTGGCCTGGAAATAGAAATCATCCGGTTGAAGAATATCAATGGTTTTCGGCAGAATTCCCTGTTGCTGAAGAATAGCCCCCAAGACACACTGTTCAGCGTCCTTGTTGTAGGGTGGAATACGGTGAACTGGTGTGAAGGATTCTTGCGGTATCATCTTGTCGCAGTATGGCCCGTTTGCTGCAGGAAGAAATTGAGATTAATGAAAAAAGGCAGGAGATTTTTGCGCACAAGAACAATCTGCTAAGCGGAAAACCCGGCATACGGCCGGGTTTTCCGTAAAACCAGGTGATTATTCCGCGCTGACCAGGGGTACAATCTCAACCTTGATTTCAGTCGTCATCTGATACCCTGTCTTGCATGGGACCATGGTGACGCCAAGGGTCTTGATCGGTTCGTCAAGCATGATTTTCCGCTTGTCGATGACAATGCCCAGACCGGCAAGCTTATCGGCAATATCAGCGGAGGTGACGGAGCCGTACAGTTTATCTTCTTCGCCCACCCGCTGCTCAATCACCACCGTGACCCCGGCGATTTTTTTGGAAAGATTTTCCGCCGCCTGGCGCTCCTTTTCCTTGCGGCTGGCGATGGTGGTCATTTCCTGCTCAAGACCTGCCAGGTTGGCTTTGGTGGCCAGAACCGCTTTGCCGCGAGGGATAAGATAGTTACGTCCGTAACCGGGCTTAACCTTAACAATGTCACCTTCCTCGCCTAAGGTATCAATAGTTTCCTTCAGTATTAATTCCATTTGTCTACCTTCTTATTTGAGATGAAACGCATCAATCAACAAAACCATTCAGGTCGTTTCTTTCTGCGATTTTCGTAAATCAAACCAAACGTCAATCAAGCCGGCAATAGAGAGAAAAATAATGCCATAGGCCTGGATAAGTATTAAAGCATAAACAAAAAATCTGAATGCCCAGGGGACATTCCATTTATTGAACAGACTTGACAGCACCGCCAGCCCCTGGAAAAAATAAAGGGCTCCCATGACCAGCAGGCAGTTGAGGCTGATTTTGTTCAACGCCGGTAATGGCAGCATCAGAATAAAACCTGAGGCAATGACAAACCAGACCAGTTGATCGGGCAGTCGCCATTGTCCATAGGATGGCCAGGAGCTGAAGCCGGCATCCTTTCTTTTTAAGAGCAGGTCACCCAGCAAGAGATTGACCCAGACAGTTACGAGTATGGTGATCAATAAAATTGCCGGGAATATTTCCGGAATAATAGTTCGTATCCGGGTAAAAGCAAGCTCAATCTGCGCCAGGGTATCCGGGGAGATGTCCGTCGACTGTTGATACATGGCAAAGGTTGCCGCCAGTGATGCATCAATCGTCTCAAGTATCTGCCTGTAGGGATGAGCCTGCTCGACCATCCCGTAAAGAAGGGCACCTGTGACCCAGATTGCTGTTAAAACAAGAGTGCCGGTCGTGCCGGCGCGGAGAACCGAGTGTTTGTCCCGGACAGCCCTGGCCAGAATATAGGCCAGAGGCAGAAATAATACTGAATAAAAGAAGGCCTGCAGGGCGCTGAGAAGCAGAGCTCCCAGCCCCGCTGCAAGAATTGCTTTTATCAGTAATGAACTTCCACGTAATTCTCCGTCTGTTACCAGTATATAAAAGGCAGGAAGCGGAACGAATATTCTCATCCAGCTCAACTCCCCGATCACTGCCGGGACTAACAGGAAGACGGTTAATGCTATTCCTTTCAGCAGTGCTTCTGGGGGAGTTCTTCCTGCCATATAGATTAAATCTGCGAGCCGGTGTAGGGCAGCAGAGCTATATGCCGGGCACGTTTTATCGCTTCGGTAAGTTCCCGCTGATGTTTGGCGCAATTGCCATAGATGCGGCGCGGGATGATTTTTCCTCTTTCGGTCAGGAAGTTGCGCAATGCCTTGACATCCTTATAATCAATGACCAGTTCCTTATCCGCACAAAAGCGGCAGACTTTGCGACGATGAAATATTCTTTTTTTTCTCATGATTGCCTCTCCTGTGCAGTGTTATTCTTCTTCTTCGTCAAGATCGTTTTCACTATCCTGTGATTTTGCCGAGATGGAGCTCTTCACCGGTGTATTCGGATCATAGACTTCCTGCAGTTTGACGGTCATGAATTTCAGCACGTGATCGTCAATCTTGAAAATACGTTCCATTTCGTTGACAGCCGCGGGAACTGCAGCAAATTCCGTATAGATGTAATAACCCTGCTGCTGTTTCCTGATCGGATAGGCGAGTTTTTTCAGCCCCCAGTTGTCAACATTAATCATGGTTCCACCATCACCTTCGATGATGCCGGCAGTTCTTTGACAGATTGCCTTGATTTCATCCTCCCCGACATTGGGGCTGATGATTGATATGGTTTCATATCTGCGCATTTGGTCCTCCTTGTGGACATTAATGGCCCTCTGCCGATGCCTCGGTCAGAGAGCAAGAAAGGACGGTAAAAATTAGCCGTTTCCCCATGAAACGAGCATAAATAAGTCGATTTTTTTAACATGCTCCGCAGGATGATGTCAAATGAAAATTGGCAGAGTCGCGATCCAGCGCCAAACGCTGCCGGCATATTCTGCCGTTTTGAACGGTTTAGGGCATGAATTGTGATAATTTCAGGAATGGTTGTCTGTCTGTGCCCAGAATTTACGCTGTGATTCCTGGTCCAGTTCGTCGATGGCAAGGTTGTTGGCTGACAGTATTTCCTCCATCAGCTTGAAGCGGGTTATGAATCTGTCGGTAGCCCGTTTAAGGCACTCTTCGCCGTTCACTTCACATTTTCTGGCCAGATTGACCAGCGAAAAAAGCAGATCGCCCAGGCTTTGTTCGATCTCTTCCTTGTTTCCTTCCAGGGCATCGTCTGTCAGAATCCTGAAGTCCTCGGACAGGTTCTCAACCAACGCTCGGAGATCCGGCCAGTCGAAGCCGGTTCGAGCTGCCCGGCTGGCCACCTTCTGGCCTCTGATCAGCGCCGGCAGTGATTTCGGGACGTCAAGCTCATACATTTTATGCTCTTTCTTGCTCTTTTCCTTTTCCTTCACCCTTGCCCAGTTTCTGCTCATTTCATCATATGATTCAAAGGTTTTCCCTTCAAATACATGGGGATGACGGCGAATCATCTTGTCTATGATTGACTGAAGAACATCCTCAATAGAAAAAATATCCCTTTCTTCATACAGCTGATTGATGAATCCCAGTTGAAAAAAAAGATCTCCCAGTTCTTCGCGTATCTGGTTCGGGTCATCATTATCCAGTGCTTCACTGAGTTCATGAGTTTCCTCGATCAGATAAGGTTTGAATGTCTGTACCGTCTGTTTCTGGTCCCATGGACAGCCGCCCGGACTGCGAAGGCGAGCGATAATTTCCAGAAGTTCACAAAATTTCCTACCGGTTTCGTCTGGGTTGATCATGTCTTTATCTGTGTTGCTCCTTAAATTGCGGGAATAGCTTTTTATTTTTTTACTGTTAGTTTCAATGGGATATTGTATTAAGTCTTCATGAGATATTAAGAGGATTACCGTTCCTGCCATGATAAGCTCAAATTAATTTCCCATCATTACATTTTTTTTTAACAGTGCCTGACAATATTTCTTGAAAAATAAATCCGGTAGGTATATATACGTATTAGATGCTCATACATATCACAAGTTTTATTCCACCATCAGGCAAAGAGGTAAAAAATGGAACTCAAGAAGGATAAAAAAATTGTCTATGAAAAACACAAGGATATAGCCCGTATCGATCAGGAGTCCAAACGGACCCATGGCTGGTATGTTCGTGTTCGGTACTATGGCAAAACCCATTCCAAGTTTTTTTCTGATGGCAAATGCGGCGGAAGGTATTCAAGCCTTCTTGCCGCCCTGGCCTGGAGAGATGAAATCGAATCTCGCATTGGCAAACTCCGGACCAACAAGCATATTGTGACGGTCAGCAACACCACAACCGGCGTTGTTGGCGTTCGGCTCAATGACAAACTGCACCGTTACGAAGTCAGTTGGGTAAATGGTAACGGCAAGCAGGGGAAAACCTCGGTATCAATCAAAAAACACGGGAAGGAAAAGGCTTTTAAAAGGGCCTGCGAGATCCGCAAGCAGAAAGAAGCTGAAAGACTTTCCATGTAATTTCAGATATGCTGCAGGATG
>QZKJ01000070.1 GCA_003605035.1 Desulfurivibrio sp. | reverse complement strand
ATGCGAGGCGCGCAAATTTCGAGGAATGAGGCGTACTTGGGTACGCCGCAGTGACGAGATAATTTGCAGCAACGAAGCAGTTGGCGACTTTTTGCGACGTCATCAATTCTACAGGAGAGAAAACAGCCATGTGTGTTGAAGTGAAGAAAAAATGCGAATGCGGCAGCAGGCAGGTGCAGTTTCATCTGCGGGACAATATCATGAGCCCCAGGGTGCTGGACCGGCTTTTCTGTCCTGCCTGCTCGGCCGGCGCCTCCCTCAACCGGGAAACCATGCTCACGGATAACGGCTGGATCATCGAGTATGACATGCCCCTGGCCAGAATGTACGGCCTCACCAAGCTTTCCCTGGCCGCCGAGGCGATCAGTCCGGAATTTATCTTTGACCAAGGCTATGCCACCTGGCGGGAGATGTATCCCGGCGAGACCGATGATATTGCCGGGGAAAGGGAACGGATCATCGCCCGCAAGGACGAGGACCCCAAAAGGTATCTGCGGGAAATCAACGCCTGGGCCATCAACCGCATCAATCGTCTCAAAGAGGCGGGCTGGCGCAAGGCCATGCTGGCCTGAGCCCGGCAGGCCGCGGTTTGGCCGCATTGCCTCTTGACAGTCAGGCAGGGACGGGTTTATCCTGGAAGCAGGAAAACAACCCGTCTTTGCCGATCCTTTTGTAAAACCTGCCAGTGAGCTGCCCGGGGGCGAGTCATGACGAAACAAACCAGGCTGTTTTTTTTCTTTCTGCTGCTCTCCCTGCTGGCCCTTATACCGGCCGTTTCCGCCCAGCAACCATATCTTTCCGCCGCTGATCTGACCAAAATTCTGGCGAACCGCACCTTTGCCATGACAGATCTGGAGCAATCCGGACAGAGCAGTTCCGCCTACGGGGGCTCCGGGCAGAACAGCCATGTCTATTTTGCCGGGGACGGCAAGTACACCATCCTGTTCCCCTCAGGCCTCACCCGCACCACCGATAACTGGCAGATTGACGCAAATGACAATCTCTGCCTGCGGCGGGCCCGCCGTTCAGCAGACGATACCGATTATGTCACCAACTGCGGCAGGGTATCCCTGGCCGGCCCCAATGCCCTGAACCTCTTCGATGATAAGGGCAAGTTGACCAGGACCCTGCAGTTTCTGGGCAACGGCAACCTGCTGGAGCAATTCGCCAGATAACAGCAAGCGCCACCGACCAGCCGGTCAACCGGCCGGAACCCAGCCCCCGCCGCCCGCCATCAGCAGCCGGCAATCCCCCTGTTTACCCCTGCTGACCCGCTTATTTACCTGACACAAAGTTTCTTGTTGGCATTCCCGGTCACATGGTATATCACTGTTATTCCAAATTGAAAGGTTAACGGAGCGGACAGGAGAGATCCCAATGGAAAGTCTCGTGGGAAGATATACCATCAGACGCAGGCTCATCTTCATCACCATGCTGTTTTGCGGCTTTGGCGGCCTGCTGGTGCCTGATTACTCCTGGCAGATATTTTCCCTGCAGAAAAAACTCATCGCCCTGGAGCAGTTTCATAATTTTCTCGATGATGCCCTGGAGCTGCGCCGCTACGAGAAAAATTTCCTCTTCAACATAGGGGGCGACAACGTCTCCCCCATCCTGGTTTATCTGGGCAAGATCCAATCCCATATCGCCATCCTGGAAGAGGATATCCTGGAGGTCACGGACCGGCGGGAATATGATGATTTTCTCGGAACCTTCTATGATTACAAGGAAATATTCCGGCAATACAGTTACTCCGCCAAGGTCGACGCCGTGAAGATCAGGGAATCGGGCCGGGCCATGGTGGAGTTTGCCGAGAATCTGGTCAACCGCAAGCATGACCTGCTCAACCGCAGCCTCGAACGGCTCCTTTACCGCTTTGTCGTCATCACCGTCACCTTTTTCTTTACCCTGATCCTCATCTTTCAGCTGCAGGTCAGAAACGTGCTCAAACGCATCGCCTTTGTGCAGCAGGCCACCCGGGACGTGGTCAAGGACAAGTTCACCCCCATCGCCGATAACGCCAAAATGCAGGACGAGGTCTCCGGGCTGATCCTTGCCTTCAACAAGATGGTGACCGAGATTGAGGCCAGAAAGGAACAGCTGGTGCAATCCCGCAAGCTGGCCGCCATCGGCACCTTTTCCTCCGGCATTGCCCACGAACTGAACAACCCGCTCAACAACATTTCCCTGTCAGCTGACACCCTGCTGGAGGAATATGAGACCCTGTCCGCAGCCGAGGCCAAGGAGATCATCTCCGACATCATCAGCCAGACCGAGAGGGCTTCCGGGGTGGTCAAGAATCTGCTGGATTTTTCCCGGGACAAGGCGCCCTCCTCGGCGCCCCTGCACATCAAGGAGGTGGTGGAGGCCTCCCACAGGCTGGTCGCCAACCAGCTGATGATCAACGCCATCTGGTTTGAAAACTATATGCACGATGATCTTCCCTTCATCATGGGCGATATGCAGAAGCTGCAGCAGGTCTTCATCAACCTGTTCGTCAACTCCATCCAGGCGATGCCCCAGGGCGGTCTCATCTATGTCGATGCCCAGCTGGCCCCGGACGGCATGCTGAAGATCATCGTCAATGATACCGGACCGGGCATCCCGCCGGAGATCATCGGCCATATTTTCGATCCCTTTTACACCACCAAGGAGGTCGGCGCCGGCACCGGCCTCGGTCTTTCCATTGTTTACGGCATCATCAAAAAACATGGGGGCTATGTGGAGGTGAAAAGCAAGGTGAATGTCGGCACCACCTTCATGATCTATCTGCCCATCGCGGGAAATCAGCAACATCAGCAGGAATTACAGGATGAAAGTCGCCATAATTGATGACGAGGAAATGGCCTGCCGCCTGATCAAGCGGGTGCTTGACGCGGAAGGCTTTGACGTGGAATATTTCCTGACCGGCCATGCCTTTCTGCAGCGGCTGGGACAGGAAAACTTTCCCATTGTCTTTATCGACCTGCATCTGCCGGACATGCACGGTATGGAGATCCTCACCCAGGTCAAAAAAAGATTTGAAGATACCGAGGCGATCATCATCACCGGCCACGCCTCCATCGAAACGGCGGTGGATGCCATCAAGGCCGGCGCCTACCACTACATCACCAAGCCCTTCAAACGCCATGACGTGCGGCTGCTGGCCAACAAGGCGAGAAAGAAAATCGAACTGCTGGCGGAAAACCGCGCTCTCCGCCAGGCCCTGGGCCAGGGCGGCGCCATTGCCGGCTTCGTCGGCTCCAGCCCGGCCATGCAGGAGGTCTTCGCCATGGTCAAAAAGGTGGCCATGGTCAACTGCAATGTGCTGCTGCAGGCGGAGACCGGCACCGGCAAGCAGATGGCGGCCCGGGCCATCCACTCGCTCAGCCCCAGAAAGGATAATGCCTTTGTCGCCTTCAACTGCGGCGGCTTTGCCGAGGAACTCATCGCCAGCGAACTGTTCGGCCATGAGAAAGGCGCCTTTACCGGCGCCACCGCCACCAAGATCGGCCTGCTCGAATCCGCGGCCGGCGGCACGGTTTTCCTGGACGAGATCGGCGAGATGCCCCTGGCCATGCAGGTCAAACTGCTGCATGTGCTGCAGGAAAGACAGATTTTCAGGGTGGGCGGCACCAGGGCCA
The DNA here is from genome assembly GCA_003605035.1 of Desulfurivibrio sp. Classification (GTDB taxonomy): domain Bacteria; phylum Desulfobacterota; class Desulfobulbia; order Desulfobulbales; family SURF-16; genus SURF-16. The sequence continues at coordinate 16,275 of QZKJ01000070.1, read as the reverse complement.
TTGACCTGGATATCCGCATCATCGCCGCCACCAACAAGGACCTGAAAAAGGAGGTTGAGCTGGGCTCATTCCGGGAAGACCTCTTTTACCGCCTCAACGTGGTCACCATCCGCCTGCCCAAGCTGACGGAAAGAAAGGATGACATTCCGCTGTTGATCAGCCATTTCATCGAGAAATTCAGCCTGGCCTTCAGCAAGGAGACCAGGCAGATCTCCCCCCAGGCCCTGGATATCCTGCTCCATTATCACTACCCCGGCAATGTCCGCGAGCTGGAAAACATCATCCAGCGGGCGGTGGCCCTGGCCGAAGGGGAGGTCATCCAGGTCCGCGACCTGCCGGCCGACCTCCGCAAACTGGCCTTTACCACCTTCGAGGGCGAGGACCTGCTCTCCCTGGAGACCATGGAAAAGCAGCATATCACCAAGGTCCTTGATATCACCGGCAACAACCGCAAACTGACCAGTGAGATTCTCGGCATTCCCCTCACCACCCTGTGGCGGCGCATGAAAAAATACGGACTCGGCGGCAAGTAAAAACGGGGCACGGCCGGCGCCTGGCATGGCCCGTTCCCGCGGCCCGGGGCGCCTGGTGGGAGCCCGCCGCGCACCATATCACCCCCCTCACTTTTTCAGATGCTTTTCTGCCAAAAATCCCCTTGCCACGGCAGAGCATCCGTGCTAGGAATACAGCTGATACAGGTTCACTACAGGTGACTTTACGCCCAGGCCGGGCGGCCGATCCGGCAGGTCTCACCAGCCCTTGCCCAACCCCGGCCTGGTCGCTGAGTTCGAAGAATGGAACTTTGCTCTGCCCCGTCAGGAGTCGGCCGGAGGCTGAATCTGTGCTCCCCTCCCTGATGGCCGGCGTGATCGTTTCCGCCCGGCAGACCAAAATGGAAGAGCGCCTCAAGCGCCCCAACCTTCTAACATTTCAAGCATTTCAGACACATTACACAGGAAGACATAACCCAAGAGGTGATCAGTGAAGCTTTACTCCTATCTGACCGGACCCGATGATGAAACATTCTGCAAAAGAGTATGCGCCAAGATTAACGACGGCTGGGAGCTGTACGGCAACCCCACGCTGACCTTTGACGGCAAAAACGTCATTGCCGGCCAGGCGGTGGTCAAGGAGGTGGAAGGCGAATTTCATCATGAAATCAATTTAAAACAGATGTGATTTTTCACTCCTTGCCCGGTTGAAGCTGCCTGGCAGGAAACCTCAGGCCATGCCAAAGGTCGCGGGCAGGGCCCGCACCTGCCCGGCGCCATCTCACCGCCAGGCCTGCATGGTTTCCGGGGCCGGCAAAATCATCCGGGGCAAACAGAGAATTCTTCAGGCAAACACGGGCAGCAACCGGCTGCAAAGGGGTGAAAATTCATTCATGCAGGAATGACAAGAGCCTGTCAGTAACCAGGCTCGCAAACGTCAGGGAGGGAATGCCATGTTGCACACCCGGTCATCCAGAAATTTTTCCGCTGAAAAACCGCGCCACCCCAGACCGCAGGGACGCCAGTCCGAACTCCAGGAGATTTTCGCCAGCATCTTTGCCGACAACAGCCAGGCCAATTTCAAGGCCGTATTCTGGGACGGCAGCAGCCTGCGCTTCGGCAGCGGCCAGGATTTCACCATCCGCTTCAAGACGAAAGACGCACTGAAAAGCCTGTTTGCCGATATCTCCATGGGCTTTGGCGAAGGGTACATGAACGGCGACATCGAGGTGGAAGGCGACCTGCGCCATGTCACCCGCCTGGCCTACCAGACCCAGCCCCTGCAGGCGGTCACCATGCGGCTGCTCTGCAATCTGGCCGTCCTCAATCTCAAGCAGCGCAATACCCAGCGCCGGGACCAGAAGCATATTGCCAGCCATTATGATATCGGCGACGACTTTTACCGCCTGTGGCTTGACCGGGAAATGGTTTACTCCTGCGCCTATTTCCAGAATGAAAACGACAGTCTGGAGCAGGCCCAGGAGAACAAAATGCAGTTGTGCTGCCGCAAACTCCGCCTGCGGGAAAGGGAAAATCTCCTGGATATCGGCTGCGGCTGGGGCGGGCTGCTGCTTGCTGCCGCAGAGAAATACGGCATCAGAGGAACCGGTATCACCCTTTCCCGCAACCAGGAAAAATGCGGCAATGCCCGCATCCGGAAGCATGGTCTGCAGGACAGACTGAAGATAGCATACCTTGATTACCGGGACCTGGAAAAACTGGGCCAACGCTTTGACAAGATCGTTTCCATCGGCATGTTCGAGCATGTGGGCAAGAAAAACATCAATGATTTCTTTGCCACGGTGAGCAAGGTCTTAAAGCCTCACGGCCTGCTGCTCCTGCATACCATCGGCAAGGTGGCGGAGGAGCCGACCAACACCTGGATGAAAAAATATATCTTCCCCGGCTGCCATATCCCGGATCTCTCCTCCATCTGCAAGGGTGCCCTGCAGAGCGGCCTGAAATTCATCGACTGTGAGGACCTGCGGGTCCATTACGGCCGCACCCTGGATCAGTGGCTGACCCGCTTCGAGGCACACCGAAATGAAATCCGCCAGATGTTTGACGAACGCTTTGTCCGCATGTGGCGCTTCTACCTGGCCGGCTGCTCCTCCTCCTTCTGGCATGGCAACATGCACGTCTTCCAGCTGCTGTTTTCCGCCGGCACCCGCAACGACCTGCCCCTGACCAGGTCCTGGATGAGTAAAGGAATTGACGGAGAAGTTGGGAGAGGTAAGGGATGAGAGGAATGGGGAGGAATCCGGGAAAAACAATGGATCCCGGGTCGTGCTTTGCTCGCCCGGAATGACGACCTGGTTGCCTGTTCGACAAAATGATTTTTCAGCCACGCAAAAAAGCTGGATAAAAATACCCTGAGTGATATTATCCGTTTGAATCATTGACGCCCTGTTCCCCTCATAAAGCCAAAGAAAACCTGGATTTTCTGCAAAGAACGATGCATTCATGAATAGCACCCTCCACATCACCAGCGGCGATATCGCCGGCGGCAATCTCGCCAAATCCGGCCTGGCCGGCGAGGTGCTGGTCTGGCACGACATCCTCTACGACGGCCCCCGCAATCCCGGCTGGCCAACGGATGACACCCTGAGCGCCCGGGCCTGGTTTCTCGCCCAGGCCACCTGCGACGGACTGGACCGCGAGCATATTCTGCGCACCCTGCGGAACCAGTACCGCAAGATCGCCGCCGCGGACGCCTATGAACGGATTATCCTGTGGTTTGACGCCTGCCTGTTTGACCAGGCCATGCTGGCCCACATTCTTGCCTGCCTGCTGCACCAGGGCAGCCGGCAGGTGGAACTTGTCTGCGTGGACGCCTTTCCCGGCATCGCGCCCTTCAACGGGCTGGGCCAGCTGGCGCCGGCGCAGTTTGCTTCACTCTATGACCAGCGGCGGCCGGTCACCGATGCCCAGTTCCGCTTTGCCCAGCTGACGGATAAAGCCTTTGCCAGCCAGGACCGGCAGCTCTTTGCCGAACTGTCAGGCAGCACCGCTGCCCCCCTGCCCTGGATTCCCGCCGCCGTGGCCCGCTGGCTTCTCGAACTGCCCGATCCGGCAAGCGGCCTGGGCCGGCTTGAGACTCTGGCCCTTGAGGCCATCCGCGGGGGCTGCACGACCCCGGCCGAAATTTTTTCCGCCGTGGCGGCCGCGGACACCCCGCCGCAATACTGGGGTGACATCACCCTGTGGGCCAGGATTAATCAGCTGGCCGACCGCGAACCCCCGCTGGTGCGGATTGAGGGACCGACCCCGCGCCTGCCGCAGTGGGAAGGCATGGCGGATCTGTCACGCTTCCGGATCACCAGCCTGCCGGGCAGGGCTGCCTGACCCCTTGACAGCGCCGCAAATCCGCGCTGTTAAAAAACACACCACGGAAAAACACGGAAAGCGCCGAACTGACCGCAGCAAGAGCATTCGCATCGTGCGCTCCGGGACGGTAAAAACAACCCAGCCTGCCAAAAGGAGACCAGCCATGATCCGCGTCGGCACCTTCAACCTGAACAATCTCTTTTCCCGCTATAATTTCCAGGCCGGAATTAATGCCCTGCCCGGGGAAGAGGCCGGCGGCATCAGCCTGACTTTTGAGAGCTCGGCAATCAGGGTGCGCACCTTCATGGGCCGGCTGGTCAAAGCCAAGGAGCAGCAGGATACCGTGGAGATCGCCCGGCGGATCGTCGAGGTGATGAATGCCGATGTACTGGCGGTCCAGGAGGTCGAGCACATCGAGATTCTGAAAGAGTTCAACCGGGAGTACCTGGGCAACCTCTACCCTCACATCGTGCTGGTGGAAGGCAACGACCAGCGGCTCATTGATGTGGGCCTCATGTCCAAACTGCCCCTTGGTCCCATCGTCTCGCACCAGACCGCTGTTCATCCGGAAGAACCGGAACAGCGGGTTTTCAGCCGGGATCTGCTGCAGGTGGAGATCCTTGACCACCATCGCCGGAAACTCTTCACCCTCTACAATACCCATCTCAAAAGCCACTACGTACCCTACTGGCAGGATCAGGTGCAGGGGGCGATTGACGCCAATAACCGGCGCAGGCGGCAGGCGCAGGCGATTTCGACCATCATCAGCCGCATGGAGCGGCCGGGCGGCAGATTCGTGCTTACCGGCGACATGAATGATCCGCCTGATTCCCCGTACCTGCTGCCCATGCTTACCGCCGATAACCAGCAGCTGATCAATGCCCTGCAGAACCCGGCCGAGACCCGACCGGCCAAGGCGGAAACAAGCGGCCAGGGACCGGGGCCGCAGACCACCGCCTGGACCCACCGTTTCAATCCGCCCGGCCCGGCATTGCCAGAATACCAGCTCTACGACCAGATCTGGCTGAGCCCCGCCCTGGCCGAGCGCTTCACCAACCCGACCATCGACCGCCGCACCAGACATGGCGGCGACGGCAGCGACCACGATCCGGCCTGGATCGACCTGGACCTGTAAGCGGCCCGGCCGGGACAGCAATACCGGCCAAACAAAACCAAGCGCGGCGGGCAAGCCTCAGCGGCCGGCAAGAAAATTTCCCTTTGCCTCTTTTTTGCGCTATCCTTAATTGTGAGGGTGGAACATAACCAGAAAATGGTGTATAAAATCCCTAACAGAATCAATAATGCACCTCGGAAGAGACACTTCATGGAACCGGCAAAAGATCTTCACCACCATTTGCAACAGATCATCCACCCCCGCTTCGGCAATCTGGGCCAGCCCCGGGCAGTCAACCTGACCGGGCCCTGCGGACCGCCGCTGCTGCCGGCCGTCCGCGAAAAAAATCCCGCCTATATCCATCTTTCGGTCACTGGACGCTGCAATGCCCGCTGCAGGGGATGCATCAATTCCGCCATCTCCAACCCCTTCAGCGATGACCGCCGGGACGCCGCGCCGATCCGGGACACCGTGCCGGACCGGGACGCGGCCTGCATCCTCCATCTGCTGGCGGAAACCGACAAAAAGGAGGCGGCGGTCTGCTTTTACGGCGGCGAGCCCCTGCTGGCCCTGGAAAAAATCGTCCGCATCAAGGAGATTATCGACCATGCCTGTTGCCCGCTGCCGGTCAGCTACATGCTTTACACCAACGGCACGCTGCTGGAGAAGGCGGTGACGGCTCAGCCCGGTTTCTTTACAGATCTCTGGCTCACCTCGATCTCCATTGACGGCCGCCGGCAGCAGCACGAAGCGGTGCGGCCCGGCGCCGATCTCGTGAAAATCCGGCAGGGGCTCATTGCCCTGCGCCGGGTTGCCGGCGGCAGGACGCTGATGTGGTCCACCCTGCGGGAAAACCAGACGCTGGCCGACTGTTTTGCCGAATTCCTTGATCTTCATGAGCAGGGGCTGATTGATCTTTTTTTCTGGCACTGGGTGGAAACCGCGGAGCCGTATGAACGCTTCGCCGACTACTGCGCCCGTTATGAAGCCGATCTGGAGACGGTGATGGCTCATTACCTGGCCCGCCTGCGGGAAGGGCGGATCCTGCCGGTAATTCATCTCAATGAACTGATCATTTTCGCCCTCACCGGCCAGCGCCGCAACTCCTCCGGCTGCGGGGTGGAACTGGCTGACAATTTCGACCTGATTGACGGCAAGATCCATTCCTGCGCCGACCTGCCCCCGGAGATGGCCATCGGCCACATCGACGCCCAGGGCCACCCCCATATCCGCCCCGTTGACCTCATGGGTCTGGTCGAATACAAAAAACCGCTGGGCTGCTACCAGTGCGGGGTGCATGATTACTGCGGCGGCCGCTGCCCGGTGCAGGCCCACATCAGCAGCGGAGAACGCCTCGGCCAGTACTGCCAGCTCATGCGGCTGCATGTGGCTGTGGTCCTGTCCCATCTCGACGAGATCAGGGCAGCCATGGCCGCCCACGGCCTGACGCCCCAGCATCTCTACGACCAGGCGGCCTTCTATGCCCAGTTTACCGACGTGACGCCATGAGTCTGCACACCGGACAGCGCAATTTCGACACCCTGATCGTGGCCGGAGTCGGCGCCATCGGCAGCAGCATGATCACCCTGGGCGGCGAGGTGCTGCCTTCCTTTAAAAAGGTGATCCTGGTGGATCTCGATGCCGGCCGCCTGGCCGGCTGGCGCAACCGCGGCTTCAGTTTTGTGCAGGGCTCGCTGGAAGACAGAGAGGTGCTTGAAAAAATAACGGTGATCATGGAGGGCAAAGGGCTGCTGGTCAATCTCTGCGCCGAGGTGGACAACGTGCGGATCCGCCGCATGCTGGCCCCGCTTGAGCTGGCCTATGTGGACTCCTGCGCCGGGTCCGGCCCCAATCCCGGCGAGCACCGCTTCAGCAGCATCATGGCCTATGCCCTGCCCCCGGTGGCCAGCCGCTGTCCCCAATGGCTCTGCTGGGGAATCAACCCCGGCATGGTGGAGATCATGGTCCGCCGGCTCATCCTGGCAAATCCGCGGCCCCGAAGCGGTCTGGATGTCACGGTGTTTGAATACGACCAGCTGGAGGCGCAACCTTTCCCTGGCAGGATTGCCGTGGGCTGGTGCCCCTCCGCCTTTATTGAAGAGATGATGCTTTTCCCCACCCTGGAGATCAGGGACGGCAGGCCCTGCGAGGACCGCTGTCCCGGACCCCGCCGGGCCGTGGCCTACTGGGGCGGCGAGCCGGTTGCCTCCCGCATCGTCGCCCACGAGGATATCTGGCACATGAGTATGATAGACGGGGTCAGGGATGCCTGTTTTGTCTACGGCCTGCACCCGCGGGTGATGGACCTGCTGGACCGCACGCCCCGGGAGGCGGAGCTGCTGCTGCAGGTCCCGCCGGGCCATGTGCCGGTCAGCGGCCTGGAACGGGTGGCGGTCAGGGTGAGCGATGCCGGGTCCGGCTGGCAAAGGACCCTGTGCTGGCAGACGGATCACCGGCAGACCTGGCAACAGCATGGCATCAATGCCGTGCAGTTGCAGACCGCCCTCTCCATGCTGCTGGCCGTGCTGCTCCTGCAGCAGACCCGTTACGGCATGCTGGCCGGCAACTATTGCGCCGCTGATCTGCCGATCGCGGCCGAGGACTGGCAGGAGTTTGCGCGGCTCATGCCGGCGCTTGGCATGGCCTGGCAGGAGGCGGACCATCTGGATCTCCGTTTCCGGAGAATATGACAGGGCAGAGAATGCAGTATGCCGAAGGCAGAAGGCAGGAGTCAGAATTAACGTTATAAAATCAACTATTCTGAAAACCATGACGAAAACAACGAGAACCTACTGGAATCCGCTCAGTGAGGAAAACAGGGATACATGGCAGCCGGTCAGAGGCCTGGAGGGGATGGCCGAGGAATTGACCCTGAGCATTGATGAGCAGACCGGTGAATATACCCGACTGACCCGTTTTCATCCCGGCGCCGACACCACCCCCTTCGGCGGCCGGAGCCATGAGTACCCGGAAGAGGTGTTCATCGTCAGCGGCCGCCTGTATGATGCGGCATTTGCCAGATGGCTGGAAACCGGTTATTACGCCAGCAGGCCCCCGGGGGAGGTACACGGACCGTTCCGGACCGATCAGGGCTGCGTGGTGCTTGAAGTGTCGTTTCCCAACAGAATAACCCAAAAAAAGGAGAACAGCTTATGCAGGCCCGCGGCCCCCTGATGATAGAGCACCGCTTCATTGAACGGATGATCGCCTTGATCCGGCATACCCTGACCCGGGCGGAAAAAACCCGCATAATTGACCCGGTATTCGTGGACAAGGCCGTTGACTTTGTCCGGACCTATGCCGACCGCACCCACCATGGCAAGGAAGAGGATATCCTGTTCAAAAAGCTGCGGGACAAAAACCTGTCGGCAACGGATCGCCGGGTCATGCAGGAACTGATAGACGAACATGTCTTCGGACGGACCACCACCAGTGCCCTGGTCACGGCAAATAGCCGTTACCGCAACGGCGACGCCCTTGCCCTGGCTGACATTGTCAACTGCCTGCGCACCCTGGTTGATTTCTACCCCAGACACATCGAAAAGGAAGACAAAATCTTCTTCCCCGCCTCCCGGGCTTACTTCACCGAAGCAGAAGACCAGGCCATGCTGGCTGAGTTCTGGGAATTTGACCGGCAGATGATTCACGAACACTACAAGTCCGTGGTCGATGAGCTGGAAAAACAGGATGCGGCCCCGCCAACCCCATGACAAAGGGCAGACAGGCTGATCCGCTCAGGAGCCCCCCTTCCAGCCATTTTCCGCGCCCAGACTGCAAATGAGGGTAAACACCCAAAATTTTGCCGCCCTTTCCTTTGACAATTACCTGTGCCAGCCTTACCATATTCACCATGATCCCACCACAGGGGGTCGGCGGTCTCGCAGACAGACGCGGTAAGTGAGTCCATCCCGGCCCATACCCATCGGATTGGGGTGAAGCAATCCATCCATGACTTGACAAGGAGTTAACCATGATCAGTCGTACTGTAATTGCAGCAGTTGTGGCTGGCGTCGTCTCCCTGTTCCCTGTTGCCTCCATGGCGGCGGAGCAGGAGCGCACCGAGGTGCAAACCCAGATGCAGGAGCAGGAGCAAATCTATGGCAGCCAGATAATGACCCCCGGGGAAATTACCGAACACCGGGCAAAAATGCGCAGCCTGAAGACCGAGGCGGAACGCGAGGCCTACCGCCGGGAGCATCATCAGATGATGCAGGAGCGCGCCCAGGAACACGGCATCACCCTGCCGGATGAACCGCCCGCTCCGGGAGGCGGCATGGGCCGGGGCAGCGGCATGGGTCCCGGCGGCGGCATGGGCATGGGCTCAGGCGGCGGCCGCAACCGCTGACCTGCCGGCCATTCACCCCCCGTCCCTCCCTGGCGAGACGCCGCACCGCGGCGTCTCTCTCCACCCACCCAATCAGTATCAACAGAATTTCCCTCTTCCCTGACCCCTTCAGCAAAATTTCATATTGAAATGCCGGCGGCCTGGCTGTCGGCTTAGCCGCCCTGCCAGGCTTGGATTTGCGCCCCGCCACCCCCCCGCTATTTCAAAATGAAATGCGAACGGCCCGGATACCACCTCTCTCCCCCGCCTCCGCCCGCCCTGTTTCCCCACCCGTCAAGGGCTGGCCGCCGGTCAGCCCCAGCTGTTTTCTACCCTGCCCTGCGATCCGCAGACGACCCTCAGGCCGGAGCGGCAATCATCACGTCCCGCGGCTCATAAAATTAAATCAATAATTACGACAACATAACCACAGATTTCCGTCATTACCTTCACTTTACCGTCATCTGGCACAGTTTCTGATAATAACTGCGGTCAAAGGAACCGGGAGCTTGCCCGGGCTGGCATGATCAGCAACCGGGCGCACGGGAAGGATGACAAGAAAGCAGTGGAAGAAGCATGAACAGAATTCTGGTTGCAGTTGAGACCGGACACCACAGTGTGTCGGCCGCCGTCTATGCCCTCAATCTGGCGCAGCGGATCCAGGCGAAGATCTCTATTCTGCTGATCGATCAACCCGGCGATGGGGTTGATGCCATGACAATGGCGACCAATGATGAGTTCACCGTACAGAAACTGCAGGCACTGCTCAGCGACTGCAGTCGCCGGGATGGCGTGCAGGTGAGTTTCTATGTGGGCAACGGGTCGTATGAATCGGAACTCGTCAATTTTGTTCAGCAGAACAATATTTCCCTGCTGGTCGTCGGCTTTCCCGCCTCAGGCCAGCAGGATGGTGCGGGCCGCTTTCTGGAGAGACTGATGAACATCAAACAGAAAATTAACTGCCGGATCATGATCGTCTCAGAGAAGTTATCCAGCACAAGTTTAACACTTAACCAAAAAAGAGGAGTACGTTAATGTGGCACATGTATCTTCCAATCGCAGGAAACAGCGTGAATATTCTAACGATTTTCGGCCTGGGGGGGGCGGTCGGCCTGCTGTCCGGCATCTTTGGCGTGGGCGGCGGTTTTCTCATGACGCCGCTGCTGATGATGTTCGGCATCCCGCCCACGGTGGCGGCGGCCTCTGATTCCAATCAGATCGTCGGCGCCTCAACTTCCGGCACCCTGGCCCACTGGCGGCTGGGCAATGTTGATTTCAAAATGGGCTTCCTGCTGCTCATCGGCGGCATCCTGGGCGGCACCCTTGGCGTGCAGATCATCAAGGTCCTGCGGGCCCTGGGCAATGCCGATTTCCTCATCACCGTCACCTATGTGCTGATGCTGGGCGGAGTGGGCTCCTACATGTTCATCGAGTCCCTCCAGGCCCTCAAGAAAAAGGAGGCCCCGGCCACCACGGCAGCTGCAGCGCCGAAGAAGGAGTCCACCTATGCCCGGCTCCTGAAAAAACTGCCCATGCAGACCAGGTTCGACAAGTCGGGCATTGAGATCTCCCTGCTGCTGCCGCTGTTTCTCGGCACCCTGGTCGGCGTCCTGGCGGCCATCATGGGCGTGGGCGGCGGCTTCATCATGGTGCCGGTCATGGTCTATCTGCTGAGAATGCCCATGCACGTAGTGGTAGGCACCAGCCTGTTTCAGATTCTCTTCACCTGTGTAAACGTTACCATCATGCAGTCATGGAGCAACCACACCGTGGATTTTGTGCTGGCGCTCCTGCTGCTGCTGGGATCAACCATCGGCGCTCAGGTCGGCACCAAGGTAAGCAAAAAACTGAAAGGCGATCAGCTGAAAATCCTGCTGGCATCGCTGGTCTTGCTTGTCTGCGTGAAAATGATGGCCGACCTGCTGCTGCCGCCAGACATACTTTTATCATACAAGGGGGGGCACTAATATGTCTCAGAAAGTTATCATGACTCTGTTTTTCCTGTTCGCAACTCTCATCAGTCTGCCGTCCGCCCTGCGGGCGGAGCAGCCAGTCACCGTTAACCTTGACCCGGCCAGCATCAACATCAGCGCCTTTTACAACGGCACCGACGTCATCGTCACCGGCGAAGCGCCTGCCGATGCCGAACTGCTGATCCGGCTTAGCGGCACCCGGCATGACGTCACCCTGAAGAAAAAGGGCAAGGTCGGCGGTCTGCTGTGGATGAATGTGGGCGAAGTGACCTTTGAAAATGTGCCCTCGGTCTACCTGTTATACACCTCCAAGGGTCTGGGGGAAGTTGCCATGTCCCGGGAATCCAACAGGTGGGACAGCATGGGGCTGGGCTTTGAGGCGATCAAGCAGGAGATGAAAGTGACGCCCGCCGCCAACGACAAGGAAGTGGTCTTCAAGGAGTTCATGAAACTCAAAAAACATGAGGAACTGTATAAACTGACCCCTGACGCGGTACGGTTTGCCGCAACCAATGGCCCGATGAAACCGTACACCGCCACCATTCATGTCCCGCCGAAACTGAAAGCGGGAGACTATCAGGTGGATGTGCTCGCGATCAGCAGTGACAGCATCGTTGCCGGCCCCAGCCAGCAGCTCAAGCTGAGCCAGACCGGCTTTCCGGCCTTCCTGTCATCCATGGCCTTCGGCCGCTCCCTGGTATACGGCGTCATGTCGGTTGTCATCGCCGTTTTTGCCGGCCTGGGCACCAGCATGGTCTTCCGCAGCAAGGGCGGGGCTCACTGATAACGGCTCATCTGCGCTCTTGCACTATCCGTGAAAACGGCATATTGTCAGGTTCGAAACCACGAACGGGGCGCCGGTCCAACAGCCGGACGCCCCGGCGAGGAGAGATGACCATGGTTTCCACAAGCAAGTTTCTCAAGCACCTTGATACTGACAGATATTTACCTGCCCCGCTCAGGCGGGACTTACCGGCTGCCACGGGTAACGGAAACCACCCCGTGGCCGGCCGGTTCCTGGTTAGAGACCGAAGTTTGACAACAATGAAAAAGATCATTTCGTGGGCCAACCGCACCTTTTACCCGGAACAGAAAACCGCTCAACGTGTCCCTTTTACCACCCTGTTCAGCAGATTCCAGCATATTCTGTCACTGAACAACCAGTCCATGGAACTCATTGCCGAGGCCAACGACAAGCTGGGCGGCCACTACGTCTTTGACCAGCAGTATATCCGCTCCTTCTGTGAACAGCTGCGGGAGCTGGTCGATCAGCTGATCTATAATCTCGACGGGCTGGTCCCGCAGAAATATGCAGACCTTTACAAGATATTCAGAGAGATCAATGACGATATCGCCAAAGAGCTGTCCGGCCGCCTGGTGATTGCCGGCACCGATCTGGTCATGCCCTATGCAGGGATCAGCAGGGAATATCTCAATGCGGTGGGCGGCAAGAACGCCCGGCTGGCGGAAATGAAGAAGGTGCTCGGTCTGCGGGTGCCGGAGGGGTTCGCCATCACGGCCCGGGCCTTTCAGTCCTTCATGGAGTTCAACGAACTCTGGCCCCAGGTGCAGAAAATCACGGACGACTGGCTGCAGAACAGGCTTGGCTGCGAGCAGGCCTCGGCCGCCATCATGGCCCTGATCCGTGAGGCCACCGTGCCCCTGGAGGTGAAAAAGGCGGTGCAGGTTGCGCTAATGCAGCTTCGCCAGCTGACAGGCAATAAACCCCTGCAGCTCGCGGTGCGCAGCAGCGCCTGGGGCGAGGACAGCGAGTTTTCCTTTGCCGGCCAGTACAAGAGCATGCTGAATGTGGCCGAAGAGAACCTCTTTCAATGCTACAAGGAGGTGATTGCCAGCGCCTTTTCGCCCGCGGCCATGGAATACCGGCGGCAGAACGGTTTCGGCGAGCAGGAAATGGCCATGTCCGTTGCCTGCCAGGCCATGATTGACGCGGCAATCAGCGGGGTGATCCATACCATCGCCCCCGCCTCGCCCCGCCAGACGGATCTGCTGATTTCCGCGGCCTGGGGTCTGGGTGAACCGGTGGTTGCCGGGCAGATCAGCGCCGATCAGTATACCGTCAGCAGAAAGAAACCCCACAAAATTTCCGCCGTCAGCCTGGTGCGCAAGGAGAAACAGCTGGTCCTGCGGCCGGAGGGCGGCACCGCGATGCAGCAGGTGGCCGGGGCCCGCCAGAACAATGCCTGCCTGACCAACGAGCAGGTCAACCAGCTGGCCACCACGGCCCTGGAGATCGAACAGTTCTTCCGCGCGCCCATGGATATCGAATTTGCCGTTGACCGGCAGGGCCAATTGGTGATCCTGCAGGCCAGGCCGCTGACCCTGCCGGCCCAGACTCTGCAGCAGCACTGCGATATAGCGGCCATTGTCAGCAAATACCCGGTGCTCATGAAGGACCAGGGTTTCATTGCCCAGAAAGGCATTGGCGCCGGCAAGGTATTTGTGGTGAACAGCAGCGCCGATCTCGACTATTTCCCCAGCGGCGCCGTGCTGGTGGCCAAATATGCCTCGCCCCTGTTCGCCAGGGTGATGAACAGGGCGCGCGGCATCATCACCGATGTGGGCTCCGCCACCTGCCACATGGCCACCATTGCCAGGGAATTCCGGGTGCCCACCATCGTCAATGCGGGCAATGCCACCCGGGTGTTGACCACCGGTCAGGATATCACCATCGATGCCGAGGAAAACATCATCTATGCGGGCACCATCGACGAGCTCTGCTTTTACGGGCTGACCACCGAGCGGCTGGAAGAGACTTACGAGTACCGGCTGCTGCGCCGCATTCTCAACAGGATCGAACCGCTTTACCTGGTTGATCCCACCGAAGCCAATTTCACCCCGGAGGGCTGCCGGAGCCTGCATGACATCATCAGGTTTGTGCATGAAAAGGCGGTGGAAGGACTGATCAATCTCCACTACACCCAGCAGCACGATCCTCTGACCCTGTCCGGCAAACTGAAGTGGGAACTGCCGCTGGACATGATTCTCATCGATATCGGCGGCGGCATCACCGCCCGCGCCAAGAGCGGCGACATCGCCATCGAGCAGATCGCCTCGATTCCCATGGCCGCCTTTGTCAAGGGACTGAGCAGCCCCGGCGCCTGGAACAACGAGCCGCTGTCGGTTGACATGGCCAGTTTCATGTCGAGCCTTACCAGGACCATGCCCACCGAGCTGGCCAGCCCCAAATATGTGGGGCAGAACCTGGCGGTGATCTCCAGGCAGTATGCCAACATCAGTCTGCGGCTGGGCTATCACTTCACCATTATCGATGCCTATGTTGCCGATAATCTGAACGACAATTATATCTATTTCCGCTTTGCCGGCGGGGTCAGCGATCTGACCCGCCGTTCCCGCAGAGCCCGGTTTTTACAAAGAATATTAACGGAAAACGATTTCGTGGTTGAGGTGCACGAGGATCTGGTTATTGCCAGAATCAAGAAGCTGCCCGCCATTGATATCGAGGCAAAGATCAGCTTTCTCGGTCTGCTGGTGGGCTTTACCCGCCAGCTCGACGTCCTGCTGCTCAGCGATCAGCACATCAACCAGTTTGTTTCAGGCTTTGAGATGCTGCTCAAGAAAAACACCCAACCATGATATGCGGAGGCTCCCATGACGATACAACAGAAGACATCAATCCTCATTTTAGACGATGAGCCGATTGTCAGCAAACGGCTGAAACCGTCACTTGATAAAAACGGCTACGAGGTCGAAACCTTTGTCCGCAGTGTCGATGCCTTGAGCCGCATCCGGGAAAGAGATTTCGACATCATCATCACCGACCTGAAGATGGAAGGGGTCAACGGCATGGAATTTCTGACCGAGGCCAAGAGACGCTCCCCGGCAACCGAGGTGATCGTCATCACCGGTTTTGCCACCATGGAAACGGCCAAGCAGTCCTTCAGCAGGGGCGTCTTTGATTTTCTGGCCAAGCCCTTCAAACTGGGGGAAATCCTTGAGGTGATCCGCAAGGCGGAAATCAAGCGAAAAGAAAAGGCGGCAGCCGCCTAGGCCGCGCCTGAGGCATGGTGAACAATCATGATCAAAGCCCTCCTCTCTCTCGATGAAAATCTGGCTTCGAGCATTGCCCTGCGCTATGCCTGCCAGCAGTCCAGTCTCGTGCCGACCATGAAACTGCAGGCAATCCATGTGGAAGAGCCGGACCACAACGGCAAGCATTCGGCCGGCTCCGGCTGGGTCAGACGCAGCTGGGAAAAAGGGCTGGCGGCAGCCGGCGCTGATGAGGTCAACCGGCTGCTGAAAACGGAAAATGTCAGCTGCCCCTTTATCGGTCCGCCCAAGGTGTTCGTCGGCAATCGCCAGGGCGAAATTCTCGAGGAACTGGTGACCGGCGGCTACGACATGTACATGGAAGGGGATCTGACCACCTCGGTGACGGCTGATTTCAATCAACTGATCAGTTCGGATCTCTACCGGAAATCCCCCTGCCCGGTGATGATCGTCAAAAATCTGATCACCAGCAACTGTGCCGGGCTGCTGTGCGGCGACGGCGTTGATCACCGGAAACTCATTGCCGGCTTTCTGAAAGTCTTCAAGAACACCGGCCTGGAACTTGATCTGCTCTATTATAAATTTCAGGAGCAGGACACCGTCATCTTCCAGGACAAGGAGGAGGCCGGCAGCGTCCTGACCGAAGCGGAGAAGATTCTTGCCGCGGCCGGCATGCCTGCCAGACGAAGCCAGGTGCTCTCCGGCTCTCCGGAGCGGGTTGGCGACTATCTGCGCAACTACTTTCTGCTGGCCTCCACCTTTCCCAGCCGCAAAAGTCCCCGCCTGGAACTGCTGGCCCATGTTCTTGCCCCGGTTTTTCTCTGCCGGCAGTAAAACGACCGACTGAGCCGTTGCAATAAAACAAGAGCGCCGTCCGGTTGCCAGAGACGGCATAAGGAAGATGGAAATTATTAATTTACCGTTTTTGGTTAGCTTGTAGGAGCGGGCCATGCCCGCGATATTACGAGTCAGAACACCAATGATCGCGGGCATGGCCCGCTCCTACCAGATGGT
>QZKJ01000019.1 GCA_003605035.1 Desulfurivibrio sp. | reverse complement strand
TCCCAAACCCAGATCCGGCGGGGTATAATAGGAATTCGGATCTTCATCATGGGTCGGCAGTCTGTCATTTACCGGTACGCCGATATTGGCATAGCCATAGTTGGTAAAAAGCGGCGCAGGCGCGCTGCCCGCCACCCCGTCGGTATGGCAGGAGGAGCAGTTTTCATGAAAGAGCGCCTGACCTCTCTGTTCCTGCTCAGTCAAGATGCCGGTGTCGAATTGAGAGTTGAAGGCAGTGACCTCAGCCGACCGCTCATAGGCAGCCACCATCTTGGCAATCTCCGCGTAAGCTGCGGCAGCCTTGTCATCAAGATAGCCGTCATCGGTAGCGTCATCCCCGAGAACAGCAAAGAAATCCGTGCCAAAATAATTGATGAACAGATTCGCGTAATTTGCTTCGGAAACCCTGATCACCACGTCACCGGGCAGAGATAAACCCATCTCCACCGGATTCAATGGCGGTCCCTGGGCCTGCTCTGCCAACGGATCGCCCAGAACATCCCCTGTCATACGGCCATCCCAGAACATGCCGCCGTAATACTCGCCGTTCTCATCCTGCTGCAGTTTCGGACTGAAACCGGCATAGGCCGAGGTCGGGGCATTCCGACCGCCCTTTGAAATGCCGTCGTCTCCCAAGGAAACCATCGTATGATAGGGATCCCTGCTGTTGGTCGGATCGACGAATCCGGCTGAACGATGGTGGCAGGTGGCGCATGACTGTGTCCGGTTCAGGGACAGGTCCTTATCCATGTAGACATGCCTGCCCATCTGTTCCTCTATGGTGAGCTGGATGGCTGAAACTGAACCAGCTGCGCAAACCAGAGAAAAGACTGCGGCTGAAACCAGAACTTTTTTCATTTTTGACTCCTTTTTCATTGTTAAATTTAATGTAAACCAACCTTTGACATAAAAATAATGATCGTAACTATTATCAGTATATGGTCTGCGCACAATTGCCAATGTGGCATTTTGTCGCATGATAGTTATTTAGGTGGTAAAAAAGGAGAGATGGGGCCGTTTTATTGCTTTTTGACTGAAACACACTATTATGGTTACAGGCTAACACGCTATTGCCGCCTGAAAAGTTCCATGCCCGTCAGAAAAAAGGAGGGAACCGACACGTGAAAAAAAACCGGGAGATCATGTCCGGCTCCCCTGTCGGGCCGCGAAGCAGCAGTCTCTATCTCGCCAGGGACATCCTGGGATCGGGACTGCGCTACTCGCTGCGCCAGACCTGCCGCGATGAAACCAGCGGCCTGCTGCGGCACCGGGAGATCTATGATCTGGGCAGCCAGCCGCAAAAGTTTCTTGTCTACCTGGGAGACCACGGTTACAGCGTCGACGAGCGGGTGACCGAGGCCATCGAGCCCTATATTGACGGGGATGCGGCGGACATGCTGGAAAAACTCTTGTGGCCCTTTGTCAGACCGGACATTCGCGTCAAGGTTGAACCCTTCCTGAACCGGGGCTCCTACAAACGGGTCACCCCGGTAAGTACTGCGGAAAAGGAAGCGATCGACCAGGAAATACACCCGTTTGACCGGCGCAGACTGCACTACCTCTTTTACGGCGCCATTGACCAGAGCGGCCTGTACCGGATGCCGGACAAGCTGTGCCGCAGGCTGCTCGGCAAATCACGGGACGAAAAGGAGCAGTATTTCGCCACCAGCGAGCAGGTTTTTTATGCGGACCAGGTGAAGGAATACCTGTTCACCATTTTCAACCTGCAGCAGCATTTCAGCGAATCCTTTGCCCGCATCATGCCCCAGGCCTTAAATCAGGACCAGCTTGACGTCTTCTTTGTCGATGAACTCTGCCGCTTAAACCGCGACCCGGTATTCTGGCAGGGCATGGAGCAGGCAGAGGGGCTGCAGCCCTATCTGATCCGCTATCTCATCATGTTTTTTGATTATGATTTCAGCGCCAGCCAGGCCATCAACGACTATATCAGGCAGTTTATGGACAGTCACCGGCAGTTCCGGTTCCCCAAAAAGAAAAGCATGAGCACGGAAAAGGCCAGCGAAATATTTGGTGAGCCTGCCGACAAACTCACCAGGCTGAGCAGAAAGGAACTGACCAAACTCTACCGCAAAAAGGCCAAGGAACTCCATCCGGACAGGGGGGGGAAACATGAGGAGTTTGTCCGGCTGACCGAGGCCTTTGAACAGCTGCGGCGTAGGTCATGAAGCCCTGGTTTGCCGCCAGGGGCAGTATGTGGGACTTGCAAAAATCCACAAATGAGGTAAAAAGCCATCTCCGGGGCAATAAACCGCAGAAATTGTCTGCCGGGCATCTCCGGGGGAAAAGGATTTTTTTGGCTTCGTAAAGAACAACCGATTTGCCGCATGAGGACGCTGCATGGAAAAAAAAGCAATCCGCCTGGCCGACTGCCTGAAACATTACACCCTTGATCAGGACAAGGTGTGCACCCCCACGGAAACGGTCAAACGCTTCAAACAGCGCTTGACGGAACTGCATCTTGACGTGCTCAAGGAGGTGCGGCGCATTGACAACGGCCGGCTGGACATCCCGGTCTATTTCAGTGTCTGCGGCAAGGACGCCCTGGCGACCATCGGCACCAAAAAACAGATGGGCAAGGGCAGCACCCCGGAACAGTCACAGGCCAGCGCCTGCATGGAACTGGGCGAGCGCTTCAGTTTTTTCAGCTTCATGAAAAATCCCGGCAATTTCATCCACGACACCTACGCCAATCTGAAAAAATCCGAGTATCCCCTGCTGCCCCTGGACACGCTGCTGCAGTCCGTGCATGACACGACAACCGACCTCGCCACCCTGGAAAAACTCATTGAAAACATCCCCATCCAGTGGACCTGGGCCACCAATCTCAACCGGCAGGAGGAGGTGCTGGTGCCCTTCAGCTGGTTTTACGCCATCAACGAATTCAACGGCCCCTCGGCCGGCAATACCCTGGAAGAGGCCATCAGCCAGGGGCTCTGCGAGGTGGTTGAACGCCATGTTTCGGCAGTGGTCAGCCATGAGCGGCTCCATGCCCCGGCCATCGACACCCTGACCATTCAGGACCCCATTGCCAGGGAGCTGATGGCCAAATTCACCCAGAACGGCATCGAGGTCTACCTCAACGACTTCACCCTGGATACCGGCATCCCGACGGTGGCGGCCCTGGCCATTGACCGCTCCACCTTCCCGGAAACCAGCGAGATCGTCTACACCGCCGGCACCACCCCCAATCCGGAAAAGGCGGTGATCCGGGCCCTCACCGAAGTGGCCCAGCTGGCCGGCGACTTCAACTCAAGGGCCAATTATGTGGCGAGCGGCCTGCCCAAACCGCTGGCCATGGACGAGGTCAGCTATCTTACCCACTCCGGCGGAACCGTCAGCATCGAGCAGATGCCGGACCTGTCCGATGACAACATCAGGGTGGAAATCGAGAACTGCCTGGCGGCGCTGGAGAAGATCAATCTTGAGGTGTACATCATCAACGTCACCCACCCGCGGCTGGGCATCCCGGCCATCTATACCATCATCCCGGGCGCCCATTTCCGCGAACGCTCCCGCATCAACAGTGTCGGCCTGTTTGCCGCCAAGCTGGTGGCTGAGAAAACCGCCGATCCCCTCACCTGCCGCGAGGCGCTGCTCTCCATGCAGGAGGTGTTGCCTGACGCCTATTATCTTGAATTCTATCTGGGGCGGAATCTCATGGAAAGCGGCCGGCTGGAGGACGCCCTGCCGCATTTGCAGCGGGCCCTCACCCTGCACCCGGAACAGGAGGACATCCCCTACATCCACTCCTACATCGCCGACTGCCTGAAGAATCTCGGCAAGTACGACGAGGCCATAACCATCGTGCAGCAGGGCCTGGCCTATGATGAAGAGCGGCCGGACATGCACAACATCATCGGTGTCTGCTACTTCAAACTTGCCAGGTATGACCAGGCCATCACCCATTTCCACCGGGCGGTGGAGCTTGCCCCCACCTCGGCCATTGATTACGCCAATCTCGGGGTCAATTACCGCAAAATCGGCAGGACCAGCGAGGCGGCCAGGTACTTTGAGCTGGCCCTGTCCATGGACCCGAGCATTGAATTCGCCCGGGAGCAACTGGCCGCCTGCCAGGTCTGAGCCGGCCGGCTCAGCTCTCCAGGCATCACTCAGCTGAGACGGCGGCAGCCCGGGGACTGCCGTGGCTCAGCTGCCTTTCCTGTCATGCTTGGGGATGGTCAGCTCCGCTGAACTGGCCTCCTCCTGATGGAGTTCGAGCTGGCTCTCCTGCCGCCAACCTTAGCCTGATCGCCCCTGCCGGCAACCAGCAGGGCAGCACATGAAAAAGGCCCCCTTTCGGGAGCCTTTTCATCCTGCCTATTACGGTTAATCAACCATCGCGCATGGCGAAGAAAACATCAGTGTTCCATGCGCAGCCGTTTTTCCCGTAATTCCTCGGTCCAGGCCTCCTTTGCCACATCAAAGAGCGACATGGCCAGTTTATACATGGCCGGGGAAACGCAGTACTCCCTGGCGAAGGTCTCCACCTCAACATCGGCAAGGGAAAGGGCCGTTGTCATGTCTCTTTCCGCTTCAGCATCCCGGTGCATCACCCGCATGGCAAGACTTCTGGCCACATAGTCGGAGCCCCGGTTGCCATTGATACTGATGGCATCATCGAAGTCATCCACCGCCTTGTCCACCGCATCGTTGTTAAAATGAGCTATGCCCCGCAGGAAAAAGGCCTGGTCGTTTCTCGGCTCAAGCGCCAGGGCATGGCTGAAAGCCTCCACGGCTTTGGAAAAATCACCATTTTTCAGATGGGCGATTCCCAGCGGCACATAAACCAGGCCCGGGTCCACACCATGCTCCAGGGCGCTGTTGAAGTCCATGATGCTGACGCCATACTCACCCCGTAAAAAATGTCTCTGTCCTCTGACTAAATCAGTGCTTTTCATCATGATATCCACCTCCTGTCGCAACAGGGAGAAGCACGGGCAGCCATTGCCACCGCCCCTGCAAGTAATAATCTTTATTATCTTATCTAACTTGTAATCATTCTCCCGGAATATGCAACAGCGGCGGCGGCGGCAGCAGCAGCAGCTGATCCTCGACTGCAGGGCGCTCCACAGCGCAAATTGAGCAGGGACGCCTTCCGGTCGGCAGGTGCCCGGGCCGGAAATCGATCAGACCGGCAGCAGGCGATAGAGGAGCGCGGCGATGAACATGCAGGTGGGGATGGTGAGAATCCAGGCGATGACAATGTTGCCGACAATGCCCCATTTCACCGCATGCACGCCCTTGGCGCTGCCGACCCCCATGATCGAGGTGGAGATGATATGGGTGGTGCTGATGGGGATGCCGAAGTGGGAAGCGCCGAGAATGACGACGGCGGCGGAGGTTTCGGCGGCAAAGCCGTGCACCGGTTTCAATTTGATCATTTTATTGCCCATGGTGCGGATGATCCGCCAGCCGCCTGCCATGGTGCCCAGCCCCATGGTCAAGGCGCAGCCGAGGATGACATAGAAAGGCACCTCAAAGGTGGGCAGGGCGTGGAAACTGACCAGGGCCAGGGTAATGATTCCCATGGTTTTCTGGGCGTCGTTGGTGCCATGGCTCAAGGCCATGATCCCCGAAGAGACCAGCTGCAGCTTCTTGAAATACCTGTTGACCACGGTTGGTTTTGCCTTGGCGCAGAGCCACATGATGGCCACCATGAAGAAAAACCCGATCAGAAAACCAATGAGCGGCGAGGTGATCATCGGCAGCAGCACTTTCCGGACGACCCCTTCGAACTTGACGACATCATAGCCCGCCTTCGCTATGCCCGCTCCTATGAGTCCGCCGATCAGGGCATGGGAGGAACTGGACGGGATGCCGTAATACCATGTGATCAGATTCCAGATGATCGCCGACAGCAGGGCGCAGAGAATGACCCCCTGGGTCACGCCGTCGGTTTCGATAATGCCCTTGCCCACCGTGGTGGCCACATGGGTGCCCAGGAAGGCCCCGGCAATATTCAAAATACCGGCATAGAGTATGGCCGCCCGGGCGCTCAGCACCTTGGTCGAAACCACGGTGGCGATGGCGTTTGCCGAATCGTGAAAACCGTTGATGTATTCAAAGGCAAGCGCAGTGAGGATAACAAGAACAAGCAGGGTCAAAATCATTTATTTTATCCCTTTTCCATAAGCCGGCACTCGCTGCGAGGCATGGTGCATGCGGCTGGAAAAAATGATTTTACGAGTTCAACTGTGTTTCAGGACGATATTGACGATCAGGTCGGAGATCACCGTGCACATATCCAGGGCGTTTTCAATGCCCTTATAGATGTCGCGCAGTTTGAGCACCTGCAGGGCATCATATTTCCCTGAAAAAATCTCCTCAGTGGCAGTGAAGAGGATCTCATCGCCGCGATTTTCAATGTCCTTGATCCTGGAGTTGATCTGGGAGACATCCTTTAACTGCGGGCCTTTTTTCAGCAGGGAGATGATCTTTCTGAGCTCTTCCGTCAACTTGATCAGAATTTCAGCCTGTTTCTTGACAATATCGTTATACGAATCGATCTTGTATATCCTCAGGTTGACGCAGGCCTTCAGAATAACCTTGGTGCTCTTGTAAAGATAGGTGGATATAAGCTGAATATCCTCCCGGTCGATAGGGGTAATGAAGGAGGAGTTGAGCAGCGCAAGGCTGCCTTCCAGGGCTTCCACCGCTCTTCTTTTATAGCTTCTGGCATGAATAAGATACTCCTCGCGTTCCTTCAGATCGGAGTTGACAATCTGATAGAACAGCTGGGAGGAGAGTTCGACCACTTCAGCACCCTCTTCAAATAAGGTGTAAAACTTGTTCTCCGGCGGCGGCAGAATTTTTGCTATAAATCCAAATTGCATAATCGTTATCATCTCCACGCAAAAGGAAGGTATTTGGGGGGGGGCGCTGTTCGCCCTTGAATTCCGCATTTTACCTTCCTCATAAAATTCTAACACTAAAAAAACACAAGCCTAACGCTTTTCTAACACAAGCCATCAGGAGCAACGCCACTTAGCGGTTATCGGAGATGGCGGCCAGGAGGTCTCTGCTGGCAGCACAGTCCTGAAACAAAAAAAGGGCGCCGCAAGGGCGCCCCTTTTCCAAACCGGATAACCGCAGGGTCAGTGATCAATCGTGCCCATGGCCCTTCCGGTGGCGATGACGGCCGTTGTCATGGCCATCCTCATAGACATACACCGTTTCCCCATGCACATGCGTGTGCGCATGCTCTTTTTCGTCCGGGGTGGCCACGGCCACGCCGGCCACCCCGCCCAGGCCGGCCCCGATCATGGCGCCGTCTCTGCCGCCGATGGCGGAACCGATGGCGGCACCGGCTGCGCCGCCAACCGCCCCGCCAAGCACGGACCTGCCATCAACATCACCGGCCATTACAGGAGTAGAAAGCGACGAAATCACGAAAAACGCCAAAATTCCCATTTTCTTCAGCATATCATTTCCCTTCGGAAGATTTTCAAAAAATCGCCAGAGTGCGACACTCGGAGATTCGCCGGAATGCGACACTCAAGGCTCCCGCAACCGTTCCAACTATACTACCTTATTATTCTTTTTGCAATCCTGACAAAGACGGTCAAGCAAGGAAAAAGACCCGGAAACGCTCCCTGCCGGGATAAAAAAATCTTTGTGCCTGAAGATCAATCAGGGTAAAGTTAATCCAGCAACCGTGTCGTGCCGGTTCCAGGTCAACCGTCAGCAGATGGTCGAGCGCTGACCCCGCCGGCATGAAAAAATCGATATTCTTGCCCTAAGCGATGCTGACCGGTAAAACTGCCATGCCGGTTTCCGAGCAGCACAATCTTATCAAGAAATATGGGTTACATACACATATCGGGCCGTGGCTGGCCGACCACTCTCATCAGCCCCCTTGATCCGCGTGCCGTCACAGGCACCTGCAGCCCGTTCGCCGGCCTGCAGGGGGCAGCGGCATGACTTCGGTGATCCGCATTGCCGGCTCAGGGCCGGCCGGGCTCACTGCGGCGATCAATCTGGCCAGGGGCGGCTGCCGGGTCGAGGTGTTCGAGAAACGGCCGGACAGCGGCCGCAGGTTCTGCGGGGACCTGCAGGGGCTGGACAACTGGTCGGTGGCCGGCGACATCCCTGACCAGCTGCGGGAGATGGGGCTGACCATCAACTTCGACTGTACCCCCTTCTCCGGCCTCACGGTCACCAACGGCGCCCGGGTCTGGCAGTTCGCCACCCCCCGGCCGGCTTTCTTTCTGGTGAAACGGGGCAGTGCCCCGGGCTGTCTCGATCAGGGTCTCAAGGAACAGGCCCTGGCGCAGGGCGTCACCATCCGCTACAATACGCCCCTGGCTGAAGCGGAGGCCGACATCGTCGCCACCGGCCCCCGCTGCCGGCATATTTTCGCTCTCGACAAGGGGATCGTCTTCCGCACCTCCATGGCCGACGGCGCTTTTGGTCTGGTGAACGACAGGGCGGCCTTTCGCGGCTACTCCTACCTGCTGGTGGTCAACGGCTACGGCTGCATGTGCACCGTACTCTTCGACGCCTTTGCCGATATCCGCCAGTGCCTGGCCGAAACCCGCCGGATCTTTGCCGATCTCCTGCCCCTTGACATCCGCGAACCACGACCGGCTGGCGGCGTCGGTTCCTTTACCTTCCCCAGCCGTTTCCAACGCGGCAAAACACTCTACGTCGGCGAGGCGGCCGGCCTCCAGGATCTGCTGTGGGGTTTCGGCATGCGCAGCGCCATCACCTCTGGCTATCTGGCGGCCCGCAGCATCATGAACGGCGAGGATTATCCGCGATTGGCCCGGCGCTTTTTCGAGCGGCGCCTCAAGGCCAGCCTGGTGAGCCGCTATCTGTGGGAGCGCTTCGGCCACAACAGTTACGCCATGATCATCGACCGCATCGGCGGGGCCCGCGATCCGCTGGCCTTCCTCCACTCCTTCCACAACTTCAACTGGCTGCAGCGCCTTGCCTACCCCTTTGCCCTGCGCTTCAGCCGCAAGCGTTACGGAAGATTGTGGACCGCTGAGCCCGAGGAAGCAGACGGTCTTTGACTCCGATTCCTGGCCGCTTCAACCAGCCAGCTTCAGCTGCATGACATGTCGGCGCGCCGGCCCGCCCGACTTCACAAAAACCCGCCGTCACAAAGGTGGACACGAAGCCCATGAAGCGATAACTTGGCGAATCACACTCAACCGGGCGTATTCGACCGCCGCCCGGATGAGGCGCCGGGTGATGCCCTGGCCGCGCAGGCGGCGCACCACAAAAAAGCAGGCAATGGACCAGATGCCGTCATCAGGTGAGTCATGGCCCGCCAGCCGGCAATAGGTTGCCCGCGGAGCAACCGAACACCAGGCCACCGGCTCCCCGTCCAGGTAGCCGAGCAGGCCCACGGGAACGTCCGCGGCAACCCGCCTGGCCATGGCGATTTTGCGGCTGGCGCCATCCCGGTGTTTCGCTTCATCAGGGGTGGCCCGCCAGACCATGCACCAGCAGAATTTCGGCGCGCCGCGGCTTTCAAACAGGCGCTCAAAGTCGGGCCAACGGTCCTGATCGACTTCGTGAAACACCAGACGGTCAAGTTCGACCGAGTCGTTCATCTTTTTTTCATCCTGCCCGGGCCAGCGACGCCGGCTTTATTTTCATGGGCCATTGCCGTGATCTCCGCGTGACGGAAACAATCGACCGTATGGTCATTCACCATGCCCACGGCCTGCATGAAGGCATAGCAGATGGTCGAGCCGACGAAATTGAATCCCCGTTTCTTCAGGTCCCTGCTCATCAGGTCTGACTCGGCGGTCTTGGCCGGCACCTCGCTCAGCGATTGCCAGCCGTTCTGCCGGGGAGTGTTATCCACGTAGCGCCAGAGAAAGGCGGCAAGCGACCCGTACTCCTCGCTGATAGCCATTACCCCGCGGGCGTTTCTGACGGCCGCCTCGATCTTGAGCCGGTTGCGGACGATGCCGCTATCCTGCAGCAGGCCCTGGATCTCCTGCTGCGAGAAGGCGGCGATCCTGGCCGGATCAAAGTCATGAAAGGCCCGCCGGTAGTTCTCGCGTTTTTTCAGGATGGTCAGCCAGCTCAGCCCGGCCTGGGCACCTTCCAGGACCAGCATTTCAAAGAGATGACGGTCGTCATGGGCAGGCACACCCCATTCGCTGTCGTGATAGGCGATATAAAGCGGATCGCTGCCGCACCATGCGCATCGGTTCTTCATTTCTCATCCTGTTGCTGTTACTGTTAAGGTAAAAACCCGATTTTTTTTGTGTTTCAGACACTTGTTGCCAGCACCGCGCTGACCTTGGCCGCCAGTTCCTGTCTTGAGAAAGGTTTCTGGACGAACTGCACCCCCTCGTCCAGCACCCCGTGGTGGGCAATGACATTGGCCGTGTAGCCGGACATGAACAGACTTTTCGTTGCCGGCCGCAACCGCTGAATTCGTTCGCTGAGTTCCCGGCCGTTCATGCCCGGCATCACGACGTCGGTCAGCAGCAGGTGGATCGCCCCGGGATGCTCCTCGCTCAGCCGGATGGCCTCCTCCGGTGTTCTGGCGGCCAGCACGGCATACCCCTCCATTTCCAGCATCCTGCCGGTCATTTTCAGGAGCGCCTCCTCGTCTTCCACCAGCAACACGGTCTCCCCGAGGCCCCTGGGAGTTTCCGCCGCGCCTGCCGTTTGGGAGCTGTCGGCCGGCCCCGCATGCCGGGGCAGATAGATCTTGAAGGTCGTGCCCTTGCCCGGTTCACTGTATACATTAATATAGCCGTTATTCTGTTTGACGATGCCGTACACCGTGGCCAGTCCCAGGCCGGTGCCCCGCCCCGCCCCCTTGGTGGTGAAAAAGGGTTCGAAAATCTGGTCCACGGTTTCCTTGTCCATGCCCTGGCCATTGTCACTGACGGCGAGCAGCACATACTCACCCGGCTGATACCCCGCATCATAGGCGGAGCAGGCGGCGTCGACAACCATGTTCTTCGTTTCGATGGTGACCTTGCCGACATCCGCGATGGCATCCCGGGCATTGACGCAGAGATTGGCCAGGATCTGATCGATCTGGGAGGGATCCAGCTTGACCGGCCACAGGTCTGGCCCGGGCAGCCAGGCCAGCTGAATATTCTCGCCGATAAGCCGCCGGAGTATCTTCAGCATGCCTGCCACGGTCGCGTTCAGATCGAGCATCCGGGGCGCCACCGTCTGTCGGCGGGCAAAGGCCAGCAGCTGCCGGGTGAGGGTGGCTGCCCGTTCGGCGGCTGTGCGGATCTGCTTGAAATCGAAATAAACCGGGTGATTTTCGTCCAGCTGCCCCAGGGCGATCTCGGTGTGGCCCAGGATTACCCCCAGCATGTTGTTGAAATCGTGGGCAATGCCGCCGGCCAGCCGGCCGACGGACTCCATCTTCTGGGCCTGGATCAGCTGCATCTGCAGCTTCTCCCTCTCCTCCTCGGCCTGCCGGCGTTCGGTGATGTCCTCGCAGATGGCCACGGTGCGCAGGGGACGGCCGGCGTCGTCACGGATAAATGAGGCGTTCAGCCTCACCCAGATGATCGAACCGTCTTTACGGATGTAGCGCTTCTCATTCCGGTAATCCGGCGTCTCACCCCGCGCGGCGCTGGAAAAGATCTGCCAGTCCACCTGGCGATCCTCCGGATGGGTCATTTCCGGAAACCGCATGGCGCGCAGCTCCTCGTCCTGGTAACCGGTGATCTCGCGGAACTTGTCGTTATAGCGGATCATCTGCCCGTCTCGCGGATCAACCTGAACAATGCCGACGGAAGCGACCTCGAAGATCGCCCGGAACTGCGCCTCGCTCGCGCGCAGCGCCTCCTCGGTCCGCTTGCGCTCGGTGATATCAACATGCGTTCCGATCATGCGCAACGCCCGGCCCCGGGCATCACGACTGATCGCCTTGCCTCTGCCCAGAATCCACTTCCAGTCGCCGTTCCTGGCCCTGAGCCGGAATTCCATCTCGAAATTGCCGCAACGATTCTCAATGCAGCCCCGGCTGACGGCAAGCGCCTGTTCGCGGTCGTCCGGATGCAGCAGGTCGGCCCAGGACTGCGGAGTCCCCTTGAATCCGCCCGGTTCATAGCCCAGCATGCGCCAGTAGGCGGGGCTGAAATAGACTTCATCGGTCTGCACGTTCCAGTCCCACAAGCCGTCACTGGTCGCCTCCATGGCCTGCCGGAGCCGATCCTCGCTCTTTCGCGAGGCGGCCTCGAATGCATCCCTGGTCCGGCCGGCATAAAAAACAACACCGCAGATGGCGGTCAAAAGCAGGGTGGCTCCGCAGAGTGCCAGGGCGAACTGGGTATCAAGCCGGGCCGACAGCCGCAGCAAATGACGCTGGGTTTGCGTGTCAATGACATCGGCCTGGCGCTCCAGTTCGTGGAAAGCGATCCGCAATGCCACCCCCTGCACCGGCTCGGACATTCCTCCTCCTTTCCATTCCTGCAGGCGCCCGGCAAAGTCGGCGACACTGCGCTGAAAGGCGCTGGCAGAGTCCTTTTCCACACCACCGAACCCGGCCAGGGCCTGATCAAAGGAGGTAATAGCCTGTTGCAGCAGGGACAGCCCTTCAGGCTGCCCGAAGGGTGAGTCAGGGGAACCTGCCAGACTGACGTGCAGGAAACCCTTGCACAGATCGATCCGCGCCTGCCGGATATTCTCCAGCTCGCTCAGGGCCGTCCGCAGTGTCTGTCGCTGCTGCACATACAGCCAGGAGACCATTGCCCCCACCAGGACGGCCAGCAGGATAGTGCTCCAGACCCACAGCAGGGAATGACAAAGCAACCGGGCCGGTCGCTGATGGGAGGGGAAAAATTCTGGCCTGCTCATCGGGCAGGAGCCTCCGCGGGGGTGGCCGGCCGGGGCAATTCCGCCGGGGTGAAACCGAACCTGGCAACCAGGGCCAGGTGTTCCGGGCTGCCGAGGTAGGACTGCAATGCCTCATTCCAGGCTGCCAGCAGACGCCGGTCTTCTTTGCGGAAGGCAAAGGCGCCGTACCCCGACTTTTTCCCCTGAAAGTGGTCAAAGGGTTGCGCCATCTCCGTTTTACCCAGCAGATTCTGCAGCGCCATCCACTGCACCGTGGGCGCTGACAAGGCCAGACCATCGGCAAAACCCGTTTCCACGGCCACCCGACCGGTCAGCGCATCAGGGACAATCGTCAATCGCCGGCCAGGGAGCCCGAGTCGACGGAGCATATCTTCCTCCACCGAGCCTGCCAGCGCCGCCAGGTTGATGTCAGCTGTTGTCACGGCCTGCCGGTAGGAATGCAGCTGCCGCGGATTGCCTTTGGGCACCAGCAGCCCCTGCCGCACATGAAAGGTCGGCGTGGAAAAGTTGACACGTTCGGCCCGCTCCGGGGTAATAAACATGCCTGCAGCGATGACATCAATAAGACCAGCCTCCAGTTCGGTGATCAATGCGCCGAATTCCGATTGCCGCCACACGACATGGCGGATGCCGAGACGGGCCGTGATCTGTCTGGCCACCTCCGGAGATTCGCCCGTTACTTCGCCGGCAGGCGTGAGGAAAGCGTAAGGGGCCTCCAGGGCATAGCCGATATGGATCACCCCCTCCTGCTGGTGTCTGGCCAGGGAGGTATCCCGGAAGATGACTGACAGCACGAGCATGATGATTGCGGCGGCAACAGCGGCGCAAACCGCCGTAATCGTCAGAAGGGTACGTTTTTTGCCCGCGGGATTGCTCATGGAAAGCCTCTGTTGCCGGGATATTGTCCTGCCGCTGGGGGCTATCGCACCCTGCCCGCGCACCTCTTTTCGCTGCAGACCGGGCTTTTCCCGCGCATAATCTTGTCAGCCGCCGGATGCAGCGCAAACGACATGTCAAACACATGCAGTAAAGCATATTTTATCATCCGCCCCGGCCGGAAAGTCAACCAGAAAAAGAAAACGCTTACCCGATGCTGTTCGGCAACCGGCCCAGCCTTTTGCTGCTCCGGCCCCCATTTCGGAAATACGGAATCATTTTTCCAGAAAAATGGACAAAAGCCCGGGATAGCGGAAACAAAGGGATGCAGCAACACATAACTATTTGAATTTAAAGGTAATTATTTATTGTTAGGGTCATCGAACTGGCATGTTTCTTGTTGTTCAGTGAGACTGTTGTCACAAGACAAGAGGCATTGCCCTTACCCGGGAATCTGATTCCCGCTGAGCACCCATGGGCAAAATTGCTGCGGGTTCTGCTGGTCCGCGGTTTTCCCGGCGCAGATCGGGCATTCAAAATTTTTCGCTGGTCCTAAAACCTTGAGCGAGGAGAGAAAATGAAAAAAAGATTGTGTTATATCGCTGTACTGGCATCAATTATCGGTTACGCGAGCCTGTCCCAGGCCGCAACGTACACCATGGATTTTGACGCTGCGGTAGAAAGAACCAGCGCGACCGGGATTTTTACTATCGATGCCTTTCCGGCCATCGACGCCGCCTCCCTTGATTTTGTCATTCGCGGCAAAACAACCTATACCAATTCGAGAGGCTATTCATGGTATTACGATCCCAATATCGATCTGTCCATAGCCGGCAGCCAGGTACTGGACAACTATCATCTCAGCGGGGATTTCACGGTGCTGCATCTCGACCTCACGGCTGCGGCGCTCTCCTATATGGTGGCAAATCAGTCGGCGGATTTCCAGATCCTGGCCCAGGATGGATTCTGGTGGAGCGATCTGAGCCCCTGGGGCGGCTATACCAAAGCGCCGTTTTATCTGGATGAGGTCAGCCTGCAGGTAACGCCTTCCGCGGTGCCGGTCCCCGGAGCGATTCTGCTGCTTGGTTCCGGACTGGCGGGCCTGGCAGGGGCCAGAAGGATTCGCCGGCCGTAACCTGCTCCGGGTTCTGCGTGGTCCGTGATTCCGGGGACGACATGCTTATCTCTGCGGATGAAGCATGGGGGTCCCCGGAATCCGGTCAGGCAATACATCCCCCGGCGGGAAGAAAACCGGAGTGCCCGCTCCGCCCTTTTTTTGCCGGCCATTTTTCCCCACGGCAAGCCGCCAACAAACCCGGAGCACCCTGCCCGCCCCGGCAAAACCAGCAATCGCCGCACCCTGACACCTGCAATCGACGCCATGCATCTCTGAAGTCAGGCAAACTTGAGCTCCGGCCGGCTTACACCTTGCCAGCCTCCGCGAGAGCTGCTACACTGCAACTCATATTTGCAGGCAAGCATGACGGTGATGAGACAGTTATTTCTTGTTCGCCAACCGCCAAAACGATGGAATAGAAGATAACAGGCCTGGATGGGATTTGCTCATGTGATGAAGTGGCGCATCAGGGACATCATCGATCTTGAATTTTTCCTGCACAAAGATGCTGTTTCCCAATCTGGCGAGAATCAGCAGGATCTGCATGAGCGGGACCGCAATATCTTCCTCGCCGCGGTCATGCCCGCCATCAAGGAAGGCGAATCTCCTGACCGCCGGTTCATCATCAAGACCTGGCTGGACTGGCGGCGGCAAAGGGAAAGCGCCCAGATCGCCAGTCTGCCCGGCGAGATGGTCGAAAGTTTCCATGGAACATTTCGCTTTCTTTTTCTGGTTGCAGGTCTCCTGCTCGGAGGGGCCTCAGGAGCCTCTTTTCTGACCTACACCGGTGACCGGCCGGTCAATGTCCTGGTCTACCTCTCTGTTTTCGTTATTTTTCAGCTTTTTTTACTGCTGCTTCTCTTTGTTCTTTCCACCTGCCGACTGTACAGGAGATCGCCTCTCTCCTCCTCGCCGCTGTACACGATCATCAGCAAATCCATGCTCAGGATGCTGCTCGCGGCGCAAAGCCGGGTGGCGCAACAAATGTCGGCGGACCAGCGCCTGCAAGCCCAATCCGCCTTTGGCATCATCACCGCCAAGGCCCGCAGCTATGGCATGCTCTTTTCCCTGCCCATCTTTATCCTGACCCAGCTTTTTGCCCTGGGCTGCAATCTGGGCCTGCTTAGCGCAACCCTGTTCAAGGTGGTCACCGCCGACATCGCCTTTGGCTGGCAATCCACCGTTCAATTGAGCCCCGTGGCACTGCACGCCCTGGTGCAAAAAATCGCCGCGCCCTGGGCCTGGGCCATACCGGCTGAGGCGGCCTTCCCCACCCTTGCCCAGATTGAAGGGAGCCGCATTATCCTCAAGGAAGGCATCTTCCACCTGTCCACCCCGAACCTGGTTTCCTGGTGGCCTTTCCTCTGTTTTGCCTTGCTGTTTTACGGGCTGCTGCCCCGTCTTGTTCTTTTCCTGGGCGCCGCTTTCGCCCAGCGAAGATTGCTGGACTCACTTGATTTCCGACAGGGGAACTGTGAACAGCTGCTGCAGCGCATGACCACCCCCCTGGTGACCACCCGCGGCAAGACGGTCGAGGCAGCGGACGATGCGGCAGGCGAACCCGGAGCGGCATCATTTGCAGCGGAGCAATCCCCGGCGGCATGCGGCATCACGGGCAGGAAGCTGCTGATCATGATCCCGGACGAAATCTATGCTGCCTGCAGGCGGGAAGAGATCCAGTCCGTGGTGAACAGGGCTGCGAGGTATGCAGATGAGGAAATCATCCGTATCAATCAGAATTATGCAGCGGACAGGCAGATGCTGGCCGACATGCGGAAGCGTCCCCTTATGGAACAAACAGACATCCTGATTATCCAGGAGGCCTGGCAGCCGCCCATCATGGAGTATATCGACTTTATCAAACAGCTGCGCCTGGCCGTGGGCCATGGCCCCTGCATCAGGATAGGGCTGATCGGCAAGCCGCGGTCTGAGACCATTTTCACCCCGGTGAAGG
This sequence comes from Desulfurivibrio sp., assembly GCA_003605035.1. GTDB lineage: Bacteria > Desulfobacterota > Desulfobulbia > Desulfobulbales > SURF-16 > SURF-16. The sequence goes on along the minus strand of QZKJ01000019.1, from coordinate 3,380 downwards.
AGGAGAATCAAAGAATCTGGACGCAGAAAATCAGCGCCATGGGTGATCCCGCCATCCAGGCGGAAGGACTGGTGAGCCATGCAAGCTGATACCGTGCCGGAATTCGCCATCGTCGGTCACCCCAACGAGGGGAAATCCTCCGTACTCTCCACCCTGGCCGAAGATGACAGCGTGCGCATCAGCCCCACCCCCGGCGAGACCGTAGTGTGCCAGACCTTCCCCGTCATCATTGACGGCCGGGAGATCATCCGCTTCGTCGATACCCCGGGTTTCCAGCATCCCGGGGAGATTTTGCACCAGCTGCAAAACCTCCAGGCGGAAACGGACAACAGCATCAGCGCCTTCCGGGAAAGGAATGCCGGCAATCCCGACTTCCGACAGGACATCGAGCTGCTGCTCCCCCTTACCCGGGGCGCCGGGATTATTTACGTGGTGGACGGCTCCAGGCCGGTGCGCAGCGTCGACCGGGCGGAGATGGAAATCCTCCGGCTCACCGGTCTGCCCCGCATGGCCATCTTAAACAGCAAGGACCCTGACACCGATTTCCTCGACCAGTGGAAAGAGGAATTCCGAAGGACATTCAATGTGTTCCGCGTGTTCAATGCCCACCGGGCCACCTATGCGGAGCGTATCGCCCTGCTTGAGAGTCTGAAGCACATTGACCAGGACTGGCAGGCAACCCTTGACACGGTGATAGCAGCCTTCCGGAAGGACTGGGACCAGCGCAACCTCTCCTGTGCCGGAATCATCACCAGCATGCTGGCGGACTGCCTGTCTTATACCCTGGTCAGAAATCTTGCCGACGCAGCCGATGCAGACCGGGTCAAGGCTGACATGCAAAAAGCCTACGAAAAAAATATCCGGAAGATCGAGTCCCGGGCCTACCTGCAGATCAGGAGCCTTTTCAAACACAACATCTTTAATGTTGATCTGCCCACCCAGTCCATCCTCCATGAAGATCTGTTCAGCGACAGCACCTGGAAATTTCTCGGCCTGAGCCGCAATCAGCAGATTGCCGTGGCAGGCCTCGGCGGGGCAGGCCTCGCCGTGGCCCTGGATGCGGCAACTCTGGGCACAAGTTTCGGGCTCTTTTCCGTGCTGGGCGGCCTGGCCGGCGCCACCTGGGCGGCCCTTGGCGGCAAGGCCCTGGCAGACAGCAAGGTGCTGGGCATCCCCTTGGGCGAACGGGAAATGCAGATCGGCCCGGTGAAAAACATCCAGTTTCTCTATATCCTGCTTGACCGCAGTCTGATCTATTATTCCCACATCATCAACTGGGCCCATGGCCGCAGGGACTACGATACCGGCCGGGAACAGCGCAAGACTGATGCTGCCCGCCTCGGCTATACAGCCCGCTGGGGTTCCACTGATCTCAGCACCTGCAATGCCTTTTTTACGGAGATTACCAAAGGTGAGGGCAACAGGGGAACGGCTGCGGAACAGCAGCTCAAGAACATGCTCATCCAGCAACTGCAGAAGATCTCCACCAGCGAGCATGCCGGCAGGATCTGATTTTGCTGAGCCCGCCTTGCTTTTGGGAGCAAGCGGTTAATTTCAAACTCAGGGATAAGTCTTCTCGCAATTAGCCTCGGGGTGTCCGGCACGATCTTGCGTGGCTCGCCACCGTTCTTCATGAAACCTCCGCCGCCCCATCCGTTTGTTCTTTTACTTACACTTCACTTCTTCCTTGAACTCATCATACTTGGCCTCCTGCTTGACCTTGCAGGGACCGTCCCAGAACTCCCTTTTCCACTCGCCGCTCCAGTTGGCGCCGATGCCATCCTTGCACTTGATCTCCCGCTTGAACTCCCCGCCCTTTGCTTCAATTTTTACCTTGCAGGGACCATCCTGGTACTCTTCATTCCGCTCCTCGCTCCACCAGCGTTTTCCCCCAAAGCGCCGGTCATCGTCGTCGGCCAGCGCAGCAGTATGCAGTCCAGAAAAGAGTGCCAGCAAGATGGCTATCACTGATGCTTGCATGATTATTTCTCCTGAGATTATGGGTAATACGGCTCATAGAGCCGGGCCATGGCCGCCGAGTATTGCCCGGCCGCTTGGTCATAGATAAAAAACGGCGGCAGGATGAGCAGTTCCACGCCGCCGTTCTTCATGGCCTCCACCAGCACCAGTTTGCCTTCGCCGCCGGGATAGCTGTGGATGACCTGCAGCCGCTTGGGTTCAAGGGCGGCTGCCTTCAGGCCGGCCAGCAGCACGGCGGCCCGGCTGGCCGGGTAGATGAGAGCGGCGCGGCCGCGGTTTTTCAGACTGAAGGAGATGGCGCGGATGATATCGCTGAGATCACTGGCAATTTCATGGCGGCAGACCGCCTGTTCATCAACTGGATTTACTCTGCCGGCGGCAAGCTTGCCATAGGGTGGATTGCAGACCACCCAGTCAAAGGATTCCGGCGGGACAAGGTCGCTTATCTGCCGCAGATCACCCTGCACCAGGCTGATGCGGTCCTGCAGGTGATTGCGCTCGATATTGCGGGAGATGAGCCCGGCCAGCTGCGGCTGCAGCTCCAGGGCGGTGATGGTGAGCTGGGGCTGGCGGTAGCTCGCAATCAGCGAGACCACCCCGCAGCCCGCCCCGAGATCCAGCATGCGGTCCCCGGGCCGGGGCCTGGGAAAATGGGCCAGCAGCACGGCGTCCACGGAAAAGCGGTAGCCGTCCGCGTGCTGCGCGCAGGAAAGCCGTCCGGAAAAAAGCTTGTCCTCAGTGAGCTGCGGGGACATGAGCATCCGGCGGCCGCAAGGGCTAGGCCACGATTTCGCCCGCCACCAGCCGGTTGATCAGCAGACCGGTCAGGATCTTGGGATAAAAATAGGTGGATTTATGGGGCATGATGAGGTTTTCATCGGCGATCTTCCTGACCTGGGCCACCGGGGTGTGGTTCATCAGAAAAAGAAGCGGGCTCCGGCCGCCGTTTTCGGCCGCCACCTTCACCGCCTGGTCCAGGGCGTCATCCGGATCGCTGTAATAGGCGATCAGCCCTTCACTGTCGCAGCGCTCATGGCTGAGCCCCAGCAGCCGCTCGACCACCAGTTCGGAGAGCACCACCACGTCAAGCTCCTGCAGGGCGGCCGGCAGCTCGCGGCCAAGCACCTCGGCCATCACCCCCGGTTTGAGGGCCAGCAGAAAACAGCGGTCCGCCTTAGGTTCATACATGCCGAACACGGTCTGCGGCCCCGGTTTTTCTTCCATGCGGCCCAGCACCTGCTCAAGCAGGGTTTCCCGGCTGCCGCCGCCCACTTCCTCGATGTCGAAGTAAGCGCCCATCCTGGCGACCAGCTCGTCCGCGCCGCTATTTCCCGGCAGATAGACCAGCCGGTGGGTGGGCAGCACGGACAGGCCCGGGTCCTCCATGGGGCAGAGATACA